>NZ_JBFBBT010000001.1:525751-1258059 GCF_040682815.1 Amycolatopsis sp. NPDC051102 | reverse complement strand
GGTGTGGGTGTTGTGTGTCGCCCCTCCATCACCCCCCCCCCCCCCCCCCCCACGACCGGCGCGGCAGAACGGCTATCGGCGGGTGCGCAGGTAGTCGCCGACGACGGCGGCGCCGAGGCCGTCCAGGTCCGGGGCGATCACCCGGCCGCCCGAGCGGCGGGCGATCAGGTCCACGAACGCCGTGAGGCGCGGGTCGTCACCCAGGCGGAACACCGAAATCGAGGCACCCAGCTTGGCCAGCCGGTCCACTTCGGACAGTGTCTTGTGGAGGGTCCGCGGCTGGGGCGGGTAGTCGAAGACCGCCTCGCCGTCGGGTTCCAGGTGGGCCGTCGGCTCGCCGTCGGTGACCATCAGGACCACCGGCTGGGCGTCCGGGTGCCGCCGCAGGTGCTGCCCGGCCAGCAGCAGCCCGTGGTGGGCGTTGGTGCCCTGTTCCCACGCGCCCTCCAGGCCGACCAGCTCCGGCAGCTCCATCGACTGCGCGTAGCGGCCGAACGTGATCAGCTGCAGCGCGTCGTTGCGGAAGCGGGTGCTGATCAGCTGGTGCAGCGCGAGCGCCGTGCGCTTCATCGGCAGCCAGCGCCCTTCCGACACCATCGACCACGACGTGTCGACCAGCAGCGCCACCGCCGCGCGCGTCCGGTGCTCGGTCTCCACCACCTCGACGTCCTCGACGTCGAGGTGCACCTGCCGCTCCCCCGCCGACACCGAGCGCAGCACGGCGTTGCGGATGGTGCGCGGCACGTCCCAGGGCTGCATGTCGCCGAACCGCCACGGCCGCGACGCGCCGGTGGGCTCGCCGGCCGCGCCCGCCGACTCGGTTTCGCGTTCGCCGGTCTTGCCGCGCAGCGCGTTCACGATGTCGGACAGCGCCGTCTCGCCGAGGCGCCGCAACGCCTTGGGCGACAACCGCAGCGAGCCGTCGGCGGCCCGTTCGAACAGGCCCTGGCGGCGCAGCTCGCGCTCCAGTTCGGCCAGCCGCCGGGCGTCGACACCCGCGTCCTTGCCGAGCTGGCGCTCGAGCGCCTCCAGGTCGATGTCCTCCAGCCGCGCGCCCGGGTAGGACTGGCCGAGCTGCTCGGCCAGCGCGTCCAGCTCGGCCAGATCCTGCATGGCCTGCGCGCCTTCGCCCATGCCCAGCGGGTTGTTGCCGCGGAAGCGCGAGGAGCCAGTCCAGTCCTCGCCCGGCCGGGCCGCCTGCAGCTGACTGTCCAACCGGGACAGCTGCTGCGCCAGCCGCGGGTCGCCGAACGCCTGCTGGGTCAGCTCGGCGAGTTCGGCGCGCTGCTCGGCCGACATCGAGTTGAGCATGCGCTGCGCGGCCGCCGACCGCTCCGCGAGCGCGTCGATCAGCTCCTCGACGGTGCGCGGGTTCTCCGGGAAGAACTCGCCGTGCTTGCCCATGAAGTCCTCGAAGCGCTGCTGGATGTCTTCAGCGCCGCGGGCGTGGGCGTCGAGCAGGTCGTTGAGGTCGCCGAGCATCTCGTTGATCCGCTCGACGTCCTCGGGCCCGGCGTTCTGCAGGGCCTGCTTCATGCCCTGGAACCGGGACTCCATCAGCTCCTGGCCCAGCAGGTCCCGGATCTGCTGGTAGTTCTCCCGGCCCTGTTCCGAGCGCCAGTCGTAGTCCGCGAGCTCGTTGACGGCCGCGGCCGTGCCCGGCGGCAGCGCGTCGAGCTGGGCCTCCCGGAACCGGGCGTCGTCGTCCGGGTCCGGGAACAGCTCACGGCGTTCGGCGTCGAGGGCCTCCTGCAGCAGGCGCTGGACCTCCTGCAGGGTGCCGTTCAGGTTGTTGCGCCGCTGGATCTGCGAGCGGCGCTGCCAGAGCCGCCGGCTCAGCTCGTCGAGGCCCGCGGTGCGGTCGGTGCCACGCCGCAGCATCTCCTCCAGCGCGGAGCGCGGCGACGCCCCGGCCATGACGTCCCGGCCGATCTCGTCGAGCGCGTCACGCAGGTCGGCCGGCGGCGCGAGCGGGTCCGGCCCGTCGTGCCACGGGCCGTAGGAGTAGCCGTCGGGAAGCGGGACCGCGGTCATCGGCCGTAGACGGTCGTCGTGTCGTCGGAGTCCTTCGCGAGCCTTCGCGACAGGAACAGCGATTCGAGGGCCAGTTCGACGGCGGCCGCGATCCGCCCGGCGGGCTCGTCGGCGGCGACGCCGGCGCGCCGGGCGACCTCGTGCAGCACCGGCAGTTCCGGCAGCGCTTCGAGGACGTCCTTGCCCGGCACGCGCTCGCCGGTCGACACCAGGTGACCGTCGCCGACCGCGTCGGCCAGCGGCCGCAGGTCCAGGCCGGCGAACCGGTCACGCGCGGTTTCGGCGATCGCGAGGCGCAGCAGGTGCACGAGGTGCTCGATCTCGCGGCCTTCTTCGCCGGGCTCGAACTCGATCTTGCCGCGCAGCACCGACGGAACGGCGTCGAGGTCGACCGGGCGCGCCACGGCGGGCTCCTCCCCCGTCAGCGCCGAGCGCCGCAGGGCCGCGGCCGCCACGGTCTCCGCCGCGGCGACGGCGAACCGCGCCGACACGCCGGAGCGCTGGTCGATCACCGTCGACTCGCGGAGGTTCCGGACGAACCGGGCGAGCACTTCCAGCAGCGGCTCGCCGACCTCGGCGACGAGGTTCGCTTCCTGCTTGACGACCGCGACCTCCGCCTCGACGTCGAGCGGGTAGTGCGTGCGGATCTCGGCGCCGAAGCGGTCCTTCAGCGGCGTGATGATCCGGCCGCGGTTGGTGTAGTCCTCGGGGTTCGCGGTCGCGACGAGCAGGACGTCCAGTGGCAGCCGCAGCGTGTAGCCGCGGACCTGGATGTCGCGCTCCTCCATCACGTTCAGCAGCGCGACCTGGATGCGCTCGGCGAGGTCGGGCAGCTCGTTGATGGCGACGATGCCGCGGTGGGCACGCGGGACGAGCCCGAAGTGGATCGTCTCCGGGTCGCCGAGGCTGCGGCCTTCGGCGACCTTCACCGGGTCGACGTCGCCGATCAGGTCGCCGACGGAGGTGTCCGGCGTGGCGAGCTTCTCGGTGTAGCGCTCGGAGCGGTGGCGCCAGGCCACCGGCAGGTCGTCGCCGAGCTCGGCCGCACGCCGGATCGACGCCGGCGTGATCGGCTGCAGCGGGTGTTCGCCCAGCTCGGCGCCCTCGATGACGGGCGTCCACTCGTCGAGCAGGCCGGCCAGGGTGCGCAGCAGGCGGGTCTTGCCCTGGCCGCGCTCGCCGAGCAGGACGACGTCGTGGCCGGCCAGCAGCGCGCGCTCGAGCTGCGGCAGCACCGTGCGGGAGAACCCGACGATGCCGGGCCAGGCGTCTTCGCCGTTCTTGAGGGCGGTCAGCAGGTTGTCGTGGATCTCTTGCGCGATCGGGCGCGGTTCGTACCCGGCCGCGCGCAGGGCCCCGGCGGTGCGGGGAAGAGCGTCTGGAACAGCGTTCACCCGGTCGACGCTACTGCCGGATCGGCGGCCCGTCGACGTGGAGCGGCTCCAGCGTGGCCGCGCTCCGGGCATCGCGGGCGAGCCGGTAAAATAGGGCGTCGTGTGCCGTCCCAGTGCGACTTTCGCCGTCTGGTCGAGCGCGTGGCTCAACGGGGCCGCCGCGTCCGACGATGTCCTCGATGCCCTGCTCGCGTGGGGTGAGGCCCACGACGTCGTGGCCGCCGACGCGGCCGCGGCCGAGGCGTTCGCGCTCCCGCTGGCGTTCAACCGGGCGGCCACCCCGGTGCAGCTGCTGATGGCGCTGCGTTCGCAAGGAGCGAAATCCCTGCAGCTGGTGCTCCCGGTCCCGGGCGACGTCCGCGGCCTCGGTGGCGGCGGCCCGTTCACCGAAGCGGCGTTGCGCGCGGGCGACGCGCTGGTGCTCCCCGACTTCGGATTCGGCCTGGTGCCGGAGCCGATCGCCGAAGGCCTGGTCCGCTGGACGGTCTACTCGCTGACGTCGGCGGCGACGCCGGAGTACCTGGCGCTCGGCGAGGCCGAGCACGGGCTGACGGACGCGATCCGGGCCAGCGCCGGGGCGCTGCAGACGCTGGACGTGGCCTCGGACCGGCCGGGCGTGCGCGCGGAGCTGTCGGCCCACCTGCGGTCCCGCCCGGACGTCGACTGGCCGGCGGGCACACCGGGGCGCGCGCTGCGGGTGCTGCAGCGCGCCGAGGAGATCGCGGCGATCCTGGCGATCGCGTCGTCGGACGACCCGGGTGGCGCGTTGTCGGCCTCGGCGTCGACGCTGCGGGCCCAGGCGCTGCGGCCGCTGTCGGACGCGGTCCGCACGGCCCGCTGCGCGGCGGTCAACGAGGCCGTGCGGGTGTTCGCGGAGCAGACGGCCCGCGAAGGCTGAGCCTTCCGCGATGACGGACGACACCTGGGCGGCGGTGGCCGACGAGTTCGCCGAGGGTGCCTACGCGTCCGTGAAGGGGCGGGTGCGCACGTACGTGATGCACCGGCAGCTCCTGGAGCACCTGCCCGCCCCGCCGGCCTCCGTGCTCGACGTCGGCGGCGGTGCCGGGCACCAGTCGTTCCCGCTGGCCCGCGCGGGCTACGACGTCACCTTGCTCGACTCGTCGGCGGCGATGCTGGCGAAAGCCCGGCAGCGGCTACCGGCGTCCCTGCAGGGCCGGGTGACGCTGCGGGAAGCCGACGCCGCGAACGCCGAGGAGGCAGTCGGCGGCCGTCGCTTCGACGCCGTCCTGTGCCACGGCGTGCTCGGATACCTGGAGCGGCCGGAGCCCGTGCTCGACCAGCTGTGCCGGTGCGCCGCCCCCGGCGGTCTCGTCTCGATCATGACGGGCAACGCCGACGCCGCGGCGGTGCGCCCGGCGATGGAAGGACGCTGGGAGGACGCCCTGGCCGCGTTCGACGCCCGCACCGAAATCGGCGTCCTGGGCCTGCCGACGCGGGCCGACACGGTGGCCGAGCTGAGCGAGTCCCTCCGCAGCCGCGGGGTGGAACCCGTTGCGTGGTACGGAGTCTGGCTGTTCGTCGACTGGCTCGACCTCAGCGGCGCCGGGCCGGACCCGGCCGAAACCGAGCGCGTGGCGGCCGTCGAGTTCGCGGCCGGCCGGCGGGATCCCTACCGCCGGCTCAGCCGCGCCTTCCACCTCGTGGGGCGCCGGACCTAACGGCCCGGGCGCTTCGCCGGTTCGCAGCAGCCGATCGCGCAGGGCACGCCGTTGACCGTGCAGCCCGCGGACGGAAACGCTGACAGCTTCCGCGGCGCCACCCCGTGCGTGTGCTCGCGGATCAGCTCCACCACCAGCTCCGCGAACCGCGGGTCGCTGCCCGCCGTCGCCGCGCGGGCGAACGCCATCCCGTGCTCCGCCGCGCGTTCCGCCGCCTCGTTGTCCAGGTCCCAGATCACTTCGAGGTGGTCGGACACGAACCCGATCGGCGACACGACCACCCCGCGCACGCCGTCGGCGTGCAGGGCGTCGATGTGGTCGACGATGTCCGGCTCCAGCCACGGCACCTGCGGCGGCCCGGACCGGGACTGCCACACGACGTCGTACTCGGCGATGCCCGCCTCGGCGGCGACCAAGCGGGCCGCCTCCGCGATCTGACGCGAGTAGCGGCGGCCGCCTTCCGCGGGCGGCCCCGAGGCGCGGTCGGCGCTCTCCGGCACCGAGTGCGCCGTGAACACCGTGCGGATCCCCGGCTCGTTGCCCAGCGACGCGTGGGCCGCGCGCACGGCGTCGGCGACCGCCGAGACGAACAGCGGGTGGTCGAAGAACTGGCGGATCTTCACGAGTTCGGGGGCACCGTCGCCGACCGCCGCGCGGGCGCGCTCGATGTCCTCGTCGTACTGGCGGCACGCCGAGTAGCCGCCGTACGCGCTGGTGGGGAAGACCAGGATCCGCTTCGCGCCTTCCGCGGTCAGCGCGGCGAGGGTGTCCTCGACCATCGGGTGCCAGTTGCGGTTGCCGAAGTGCACCGGCAGCTCCATGCCGGCGCCCGCGAGCTGCTTCTCCACCGCCGCCATGGCGTCGCGGTTCAGCTTGTTGATCGGCGAGACCCCGCCGAAGTGCTGGTAGTGCTCGGCGACCTCCAGCAGCCGCTCGCGCGGCACCCCGCGGCCTCTGGTGACGTTCTCGAGGAACGGCATGACGTCGTCGGGCCCTTCCGGGCCGCCGAACGAAAGCCACAGCAACGCGTCGTATCCCACCCCGTCATCTTGCCGATGTGGCGGCCCGCACGCCGACCCGGGCCGGTTATGAATCGAACAGTACAAAACTCTGGTACGGTGTCCCCATGGCCAGGCCACGGGAGTTCGACGAGACCGCCGCCGTCGAGAAGGCGATGCACGCCTTCTGGGAACACGGCTACGAAGCGACGTCGACGCAGGACCTGTGCGACGCCACCGGGCTCGGCCGCAGCAGCGTCTACAACACCTTCACCAGCAAGCGAGCGCTGTTCGGGCGTTCGCTGGCCCACTACACCAGCACCCAGCTGGACAAGCGCCAGGCGATTCTCGACGGGCCGGGCACCGCGGCCGAGCGGCTGACCGCGGTCCTCGACAGCGCCATCGAAGACGACCTCGAAGAGCACCGCCGCGGCTGCCTGGTGGTCAACACCCTGGCCGAACTGGGGGTGCCCGACGACGAAGTGGGCGCCGCCCTGCAGGCCGACACCGACCGGAATCTGGCCATGTTCGCCGAGTGCGTCCGCGAGGGCGTGCTCGACGGCAGCCTCCGGGACGGCCTGGACCCCGCCGACGTGGCGGAGTACCTGCTCAGCACCACCTCGGGCCTGCGCGTGATGGCCCGCCGCGGTACCAGCCGCGACCGCATGCACGCCGTCGCCGACATCGCGCTTTCGGCGATCGTCGCCCGCTGACCCCGCCGAATCCCGGACGTCCGTCGATGCTGCCCCAGTTTTGAACTGATCGATACACAATCTGGAGGAGAACCGATGCCCCTGGCCGTCTTCGTCCTCGGGCTCAGCGTGTTCGCGCTGGGCACGTCCGAGTTCATGATCACCGGCCTGCTCCCCGGCATGGCCGCCGACCTGCAGGTGAGCATCCCCGACGCCGGGCTGCTGATCTCGGCGTTCGCCGTCGGGATGGTGGTCGGCGCGCCGCTGCTGGCGATCGGCACCCTCCGGCTCCCCCGCCGCCGCACGCTCCTGGTGCTGCTGGGCGTGTTCGCCGCGGCGCACGTCGTCGGGGCGCTCGCCGGCAGCTATGCCGTCCTGTTCGCGACCCGGGTGGTGGCGGCCTTCGCGTGCGCCGGGTTCTGGGCCGTCGCCCTGGCCACCACGATCGCCCTCGTGCCCGTCGCCCGGCGCGGCCGCGCGATGGCCGTGCTGGTCGGCGGCCTGACCGTGGCCAACATCGCCGGCGTCCCGGCGGGCACGTTCCTCGGCCAGCACGCGGGCTGGCGCGCGGCGTTCTGGGCGGTGGCCGCGGTGACGCTGGTGGCGGTGGCCGGCGTGGCGGCGCTGGTGCCCGAAACGACCGGCGACGCGGTCAGCGTCCGCGGTGAACTGCGGCTCTACCGGCGTGGCCGGGTGTGGCTCGCGCTCGGCGTGATCGCGCTGGCGCAAGCCATGATCTTCGCCGCGTTCAGCTACCTGGCGCCGTTGCTGACCGAGACCGACGGCCTGCCCGAGGGCTGGGTGCCCGGGGTCCTGGCGCTGTTCGGCGCCGGCGCGCTGATCGGGATCAGCGCGGGTGGCCGGCTGGCCGACCGGCGGCCGTTCGCGACGCTCTACGGCTGCCTGGCGCTCGCGCTGGCGGCCCTGCTGGTGCTCGCCCTGACCACGGACGCGTTCGTGGCCATCGCGGCCGTGCTCGTCTTCGGCGTGGCCGCGTTCGGTGCCAACCCGGCGCTGAACCTCCGCGCCTTCCAGGCCGCCGGGGACGCGCCGACGCTCGTCGGCGCCAGCACGACGGCGGCGTTCAACGTCGGCAACACCGCCGGGCCGTGGCTGGGCGGCGTCGCGATCGACGCCGGGCTCGGCTTCCCGAGCGTCGCCTGGACCGGCATCGCCCTCGGCGTGGCCACACTGGCCGCGCTCACGGTCGCCGCCGCCGTCCAGCGCAGCGACGACCGTGAGCTCGTGGCCGTATAGAGGTTCTCAGACGCCGAGGAAGTGGACCCCGCCGTCGACCATGATCATCGAGCCGGTGGTGGCGGGGAGCCAGTCCGACAGGACCGCGCAGACGCTCTTGGCCACCGGGTCCGGGTCCGTGCTGTCCCAGCCGAGCGGCGCGCGCTCGCCCCAGCCGTCCTCGAGGTCGACGAAGCCCGGGATGGACTTCGCGGCCATCGTCTTCATCGGGCCCGCGCTGACCAGGTTGACGCGGATGCCCTGCGGCCCCAGCTCCTTGGCCAGGTACCGGTTGACCGACTCCAGGCCGGCCTTCGCGACGCCCATCCAGTTGTAGACCGGCCACGCGACGCGCGCGTCGAAGTCCATGCCGACGTACGACGCACCGCGGCCGAGCAGCGGCAGGCACGCCTTCGCCAGCGACATGTACGAGTACGTCGAGATCTCGATCGCGGTCTTGACGTCCTCGGCCGGCGCGTCCATGAACGGCGCGCCGAGGCAGGTCTGCGGCGCGAAGCCGATCGAGTGCAGCACGCCGTCGAGGCCGTCGACGTGCTCGCGGACCTTGTCCGCGAGCCCGTCGAGGTGCTCCTGGTTGGTGACGTCGAGCTCGATCACCGGCGCCTCTTCGGGCAGCCGCTTCGCGATGCGTTCGACCAGCGACATGCGGCCGAAGCCGGTCAGCACCACCTTCGCGCCCTCCTGCTGCGCGATCTTGGCCGCGTGGAAGGCGAGCGAAGCATCGGTGATGATGCCGGTGATCAGCAGGCGCTTGCCTTCGAGCAGTCCGGGCACGGGTCCTCCAAGTCTTGGTTCTGGGTGAAGTCGATGTCGTCGAAAGACGTCAGTGGCCGAGGCCGAGGCCGCCGTCGACGGGCAGCACGGCGCCGTTGACGTAGCCGGCTTCGTCGGAGGCCAGGTAGCGCACGGCGGCGGCGATCTCCGACGGTTCGGCGTACCGGCCGGAGGGCACCTGCGCGAGGATCTCCTTCTTGCGCGCCTCGGGGAGCTCGTCGGTCATGTCGGTGTGCACGAACCCGGGCGCGACGACGTTCGCGGTGATGTTGCGCGAGCCGAGCTCCCGGGCCAGCGACCGGGCGAACCCGACCAGGCCGGCCTTCGACGCGGCGTAGTTCGCCTGGCCGGCCGAACCGGAGAGGCCGACGACCGAGGAGATGAAGACGAACCGGCCCCACTTGCCGCGCAGCATGCCCCGGGAGGCGCGCTTGGCGACGCGGTAGGCGCCGGTCAGGTTGGCGTTGATGACGCGCTCGAACTGCTCGTCGCTCATCCGCATCAGCAGCGTGTCGTCGGTCAGGCCGGCGTTGGACACAAGCACCTCGACCGGGCCCTGGTGCTCCTCGACGAGCTTGAAGGCCGCGTCGACCTGCTCGGTGTCGGTGACGTCGGCCTGCACGCCGAACAGCCCTTCGGGCGCACCCGAACCACGGTGCGTGACGGCGACCTGGTGCCCCTGTGCGGCGAGGTCCCGGGCGATCGCCAGACCGATGCCCCGGTTGCCCCCGGTGACCAGAACCGACCGTCCCACTGTGTTCTCCCTTTTCGTGAACTCGCGCTGCTGCCGCGCACGAGGTTATCGGCAGCGCCGCCGGGTCGCGCACCCGCGCCCGGGCTCGCCTCGACCGTCCTAAGCGGGTGTTAGGAACTGCCTCCCGACCTTGCTGGTTACCCGCTGGTTGGTCACCGTGAGTCGCAACACAGGAGGTCGACGATGACAACCCGGATCAGCGGTGCCGAAGCCGCGGGCGTGAGCGAGAACCGCGTTATCGGCAACGTGCTGCGCGGCTCGATCGGCAACTTGATCGAGTGGTACGACTGGTACGCCTATGCGGCGTTCACCACGTACTTCGCCAAGTCGTTCTTCCCGACGTCGGACACGACCGCCGCGTTCCTCGGGACCGCCGCGGTGTTCGCCGTCGGGTTCCTCATGCGGCCGCTGGGCGGGTGGATGCTCGGCCGGTTCGCCGACCGGTTCGGCCGGCGCCGCGCGCTGGTGCTGTCGGTGACGCTGATGGCGGGCGGCTCGCTGCTGATCGCCGTCACGCCGAGCTACCACACGATCGGCATCGCCGCGCCGATCCTGCTGCTGATCGCGCGGCTCATCCAGGGCCTGTCCGTCGGCGGCGAGTACTCCACCTCGGCGACCTACCTGTCCGAAGTGGCCACTCCTGGCAAGCGCGGCTTCTACTCGAGCTTCCAGTACGTGACGCTCTACGGCGGCCAGCTGCTGGCCCTGGGACTCCAGCTGATCCTGCAGGCCGTGCTCACCGAACAGCAGCTGACGTCGTGGGGCTGGCGGATCGCGTTCGCCGTCGGCACGGTCGCCGCGCTGACGGTGATGTGGCTGCGCCGCGGGATGGACGAGTCGGCGAGCTACCAGCGCGAAGCGGACGAGGACAAGGGAAGCGACCGCGGCACGCTGCGCACGCTCGCCAAGTACCCCAAGGAGATCGCCCTCGTCGTCGGCCTGACCCTCGGCGGCACGGTCGGCTTCTACACCTTCGCCACCTACAGCCAGAAGTTCCTGGAGAACACCGCGCACATCCCGCGGCGGCAGGTCACCGTCGTGCTGTTCTGCGCGATCCTCGTCGCCGCGGTCCTG
Source organism: Amycolatopsis sp. NPDC051102 (assembly GCF_040682815.1). Classification (NCBI taxonomy): domain Bacteria; kingdom Bacillati; phylum Actinomycetota; class Actinomycetes; order Pseudonocardiales; family Pseudonocardiaceae; genus Amycolatopsis; species Amycolatopsis sp. NPDC051102. Next base: position 1,247,403 of record NZ_JBFBBT010000001.1, on the reverse strand, counting down.
CAGCCGGTGTTCGGGCGGCTGTCCGACCGGATCGGCCGCCGTCCGCTGCTGCTGTTCTTCGGCATCGGCGGCACGCTGCTCACCGTCCCGCTGATGACGGTGATGGGCTCGACCCGCAATCCCGTCGGCGCGTTCTTCCTGGTGCTGGCCGGGCTGGTGATCGTCGCCGGGTACACCTCGATCAACGCGATCGTGAAGGCGGAGCTGTTCCCGACGAAGATCCGGGCGCTGGGCGTCGGGCTGCCGTACGCGCTGACCGTGGCGATCTTCGGCGGCACCGCGGAGCTCATCGCGCAGGCGCTGAAGAGCGCCGGGCACGAGACGGTGTTCTTCTGGTACGTCGCGGGCTGTGTCCTGGTCTCCCTGATCGTCTACGGCACAATGCGGGAAACCTCGAAGACCTCCGAGCTGGAAGAGCGCTGACGAAGGGGATGGCCGTGCGCGTGCTCCTCGTCGAAGACGACGCCGGGGTCGCCGGCGCGCTCGCCGAGTCGCTGCACGCGCGCGGCCATCCGGTCACCAGCGTCGCCCGCGGGGCCGACGCCCTGCACCACCACCGCGCCGCCGACCTCGTCCTGCTCGACCTCGGGTTGCCCGACCTCGACGGCCTGGACGTGCTGCGCAAGATCCGGGCCGTTTCGCCGGTCCCGGTCATCGTGCTGACCGCCCGCGGCGACGAACGGTCGGTGGTGCGCGGGCTGCGGCTCGGCGCCGACGACTACCTGACCAAGCCGGTGCGGCTGGCCGAGCTGCTGGCCCGGATGGACGCGGTCGTGCGCCGCGCGGTGGCCCGCACCGCGCCCGCGGGCGACGTCGTGCGCGTCGAAGACGTCGAGGTCGACTTCGGCGCCCGCCGGGTCCTGGTCGCCGGGCACGACATCGCGCTGACGACCAAGGAGTTCGAGATCCTGGCCGTGCTCGCCCACCGTCCCGGCACCGCCGTCAGCCGCCAGCAGCTGATGGACGAGGTCTGGGGCGACGCCTACCTGGCGGTGTCGCGCTCGCTCGACGTCCACCTGACCGGGCTGCGCGCGAAGCTCGACCGGCCGGGGCTGCTCACCACCATCCGCGGCTTCGGCTACCGCCTCGGCCGGGACTGACCCGGCGTGCGCACCCGGCTCCTGGTGGTCCTGGTCGCCCTCGCCCTCGCGGTGGTGGCCGCGTTCGCCGTGCCGCTGCTGGGTTCGACGGCCGAGCAGCGCACGCAGGAGCTGGTCATCTCCCGCACCGCCGACGTCGACCGGTTCGTCGTGCTGGCCCAGCAGGCCGTCGACACCCGCGACCCGGCCGCGCTCGCCGCGGACGCGGCGCGCTACGCCGAGCTGTACGGCGAAGGCGTCGTCATCGTCGATGCCCGGCGCGTCCCGCTGGTGCAGGCGGGCGGGTTGACCGCGGCCGACCCGGCGGTGCACGCCCTGGTCGAGGCGACCATGCGCAACGAGCCGGCGCCGCGCGTGGACGGCCTCTCCCCCTGGTCGGCCGAACCGGCCTACTTCGCCCGCCCGGTCGGCACCGGCACCCGCGTTTCGGGTGTCGTCGTGCTGCGCGCGTCGGTGACGGCGGCGGCCGCGGACGTCGCCACCCGCTGGGGCACCATCGGCGCCGGCGCCCTGCTGGTCGCGGTGGTGTTCGTGCTGCTGGCGGTGGTGCTGGCCCGGTGGATGGTGCGGCCGCTGCACGAGCTGGAGACCGGCGTGCTGGCCGTGGCCGCCGGGCACCGCGCGCACGTCCCGGAGCGCGCCGGGCCACGGGAGCTGCGGTCGCTCGCCGCCGAAGTGAACCGGATGTCCGAAGCCGTCCTCGAGGCGGCCGAGCAGCAGCATCGGCTGGTCGCCGACGCCTCGCACCAGCTCCGGAACCCGATGGCCGCGCTGCGGCTGCGCGTCGACTCCCTGGCCGGGCGCATCGAGGGCGACGACGCCACCTACCGCGCCACCGTCGCCGAGGTGGAGCGGCTGGAGAAGCTGCTGGACGGGCTGCTCGCGCTCGCGCTGGCCGAGAGCACTGCCACCCGCGTCGCGGCCGGCGGCGCCGACGAGTCCTGCGACCTGGTGTCCGTGCTCGCCGAGCGCGTCGACGCCTGGCGCCCGGCCGCCGAGGACGCCGGTTCGGCAATCGTGCCCCCGCCGGGCCACGCCGAGCCGGTGATCGTGCGCTGCCCCGAGGGTGAGCTCGCGCAGGTCCTCGACGTCCTGCTCGACAACGCCGTCCACTACGCCGGTCGCGGCGCGACGATCACCACGCGGTGGGAAACCGGCCCGGCGGCCGCCACGCTGGTCGTCGCCGACGACGGACCCGGTCTGTCCACTGAGGACCGGGCCCGGGCCACCGAGCGGTTCTGGCGCGCGGGTGGCGAAGGCGCCCCGCGCGGCACCGGCCTCGGGCTGGCCATCGCCCACCAGCAGGTCCGCACCCGCGGCGGCGTCCTGGAGCTGCGCCAGGCCCGTCCGCACGGGCTCGAAGCCCGCGTCACGCTGCCGCTGCAGGAGGTGCCGGGATGACGCTCACCCGCCGCACGGCCCTGCTCGGCGGCCTCGGCCTCGCGCTGGCCGGGTGTTCGGCACCCGGCTACGACGGTCCCGAACGGGAAGTCACCATCGCCGCGGGCGAGCGCGGCGGGTTCTACCTGGCCTTCGCCGAACTGCTGGCGGCCGAGCTGAGCCGCGCCGAACCGCGGCTGCACGCGACCGCCGTGCCGACCGAGGCGAGCGTCGCCAACGTCGACCTGGTGCGGCGCGGGCAGGCCGACCTCGGGCTGGTGCTCGCCGACGTCGCCCAGACGGCAGTCCGCGGCGACGCGCCGTTCACCGGGCGGGTGCCGCTGCTCGCGCTCGGCCGCGTCTACGAGAACTACCTGCAGCTCGTGGTCCGGGCCGACGGACCGGTGCGCACCCTTTCCGGCCTCGCCGGGCGCCCGGTGTCCCTGGGCGCGAGCGGCTCCGGCGCCGCCCAGCTCGGCGAGCGCGTGTTCGCGCAGGCGGGTGTCGCGGTGGACGCCCGGCACCTGCTGTTCGACGACGCGGTCCGCGCGCTGGCCGGGCGCCGGATCGACGCGATGCTGTGGTCGGGCGGGGTGCCGACGCCGAAGCTCGCCGACCTCACCCGCACGACCCCGATCGCGCTGCTGCCGCTGGATTCGGTGGTCCCGGCCCTGCGCGCGACGTACGGACCGGTGTACGACCAGGTCCAGGTGCCCGATGGCGCGTACCGCGGAGTCGGCGCGCTGAGCACGATCGGCGTGGCCAACCTGCTGGTGTGCGCGCCTTCGCTCCCGGACGACGTGGCCGCGGCGGTGGTCCGCCTGCTCGTGGAGCGCGCCACGGCGCTGGTGCCGGCGGAAGCGGTCGGGACGCAGTTCCTGGACGTGCGCACGCTGATCGGCACGGAGCCGGTGCCGCTGCAGCCGGGCGCGGCGGCCGCTTACCGGGCGCTGCACGGCTGACCGCTAGATTGACCCGGTGACCGAACCCCGCCGCCCGATCGTCGAGATGCCGCTGCGCGTGCGTTACCACGAGTGCGACGGCCAGGGCATCGTCTTCAACGCCCACTACCTGGCCTATGTGGACATGTGCGCCTTCGAGGCGGAGAAGGCGCTCTTCGGCTCGCACGACGAGTTCCTCGCGCACCGCACCGACGTCGTGGTCGCGGAAGCGAACCTCAAGTTCCACGCGCCCGCCCGGTACGACGAGGAATTGCTCGTCTCGCAGTACCTGACCCACTTCGGCACCACGTCGCTGATCTTCGGCTTCGAGATCCACCGCGGCGAAACGCCGATCGCGGCGGCGACGATCCGGTACGTCTTCATCGACCCGGCCACGCTGCGCCCGGCCGCGCCGCCCGACGCGGTCCGCAAGGTCTACGCGGACCTGCTCGGGGACTGAGCCGTGTTCCGCGTTCTCTTCTACCACCCCGAAATCCCGCCCAACACCGGCAACGCGATCCGCCTCGCCGCCAACACCGGCTGCGAGCTGCACCTGGTCGAGCCGCTCGGCTTCACGTTGGAGGACAAGCAGCTGCGCCGCGCCGGGCTCGACTACCACGACCTGGCCCGCGTGCACGTCCACGCCGGCCTCGATGCGGCGTGGCAGGCCCTGCTCCCGGCGAAGGTGTACGCGTTCAGCGCGTCGGCGACGCGGCTCTACACCGACGTCGCCTACACCCCGGGCGACGTGCTGATGTTCGGACCGGAGTCGGTGGGACTGCCCGCCGACGTCCAGGCGGCGCCGGAGGTGACCGACCGCGTGCGGCTGCCGATGCTGCCGACGAGCCGGTCGCTGAACCTCGCCAACTCCGCGGCCATCACGGTCTACGAAGCCTGGCGGCAGAACGGCTTCGCGGGCGCTTGATCACCGTCCGGTAGGTTCCCCGGATGCGACAGCAGTTCCTGGGGGTGCTCATCGGCGCCGCGTTCGGCACGGTGTTCGTCCTGGTCAACTCCGGTCCCCCGGTTCCCGCGGCCCTCGGCTGGGTGCTGCGCGCCCTCGCCGTTCTCGCGCTCGCCGCCGTCGTCGTCCTCGGCCTGCGCGCGGGCGGGCGGCCGACGCTCGAAGACCGGCCGGTGTTCGGGCCGGGCTACCGGGTCATCGTCGTGGGCGAGGTCGTGCTGCTCGTCGCCGGGTTCTTCGTGCTGAGCCTGCTGGACGCGCCGGTCCAGGCCAACGTCGCCTGGATCGCCACGATCGTCGGGCTCCACTTCGCCGCGCTCGCGTCCGCCTGGAAGACCCGGTCGATCCTCGTGGTCGGCGTGGTCCTGACCGTGCTCGGCGTCGCCGGTCTCGTCCTGCTCGGGAGCGCCCCGGCGTGGGTGCCGTTCGTCAGCGGCGTGCTCTCCGGGGTGACCCTGCTCGGCGGAAGCCTCTACGGCGTCCGCCGAGCCTGAGTCACGGGAGCCGCTGCCCGAAGAAGAGGCTGGCCGCCGCGCCCAGCATCAGGATCAGCGTGCCGGCCACCAGCCACGGCTTGCTCGCGTCGGCGTCCTTGAGCTCGTAGCCGATCTGCTCGCCGAGGTCCGCGTAAACCTTTTTGAGCTCTTCGGCGCTCGCCGCCTTGTAGAACTCGCCACCGGAGAGCCGGGCGATCTCGCGCAGGGACTCGTCGTCCACGCTCACCGGCTGCGGCTTGTCGTCGATGGTGACCGAACCGTGGGTGGTGCCGAAGGAGATCGACGAGATCGGCACCCCGGCCTGCTTCGCCGCCTGCGCCGCCGTGTACCCGCCGCGCGCCGCGTACAGGTCCTCCGGGACCGTCTGCTTGCCGTCGGACATCAGCACGATCCGCGCCGGCGGCGGCCCGTCGGCCCCGCCGACGACGGTCGAGAAGCTCTCCACCGACTGCAGGGCCGCGAAGATGCCCTCGCCGGTCGCCGTCGACTGGGCCAGCTTCAGGTTTTCGATCGCCCTGATCACGCCGTTGCGGTCGGTGGTCGGGTTGACCAGCACGGTCGCCGTGCCCGCGAACGAGATCAGCCCCAGGTTGATCCCCGGCGTCATGTTCCGCGCGAAGCTGGTCGCCGCTTCCTGGGCCGCCTGCAGCCGGGTCGGGAGGACGTCGGTGGCTTCCATCGACAGCGACACGTCGATCACCAGCATCACGGTCGCCCGGTTGCGCGGCACCTTCTGCTCGGCGGTCGGGCCGGCCAGCGCCACCGTGAGCAGCAGCAGGGACAGCACGATCAGCACCGCGGGCAGGTGCCGGACCCAGCCCTGGCTCTTCGGCGCGACCTTCTCCAGCAGCTCCAGGTTCGCGAACCGCATGGTCCGCTTCCGGCGCGCCCGCTGCGCGAGCACGTACCCGATCGCGACCGCGGCCACCGCGATCAGCAGCAGGAACCACCAGGGCGAAGCGAACCCGGTCAGGCTCACGCGCACACCTCGCTGACGCTCGGCGCCGCCTGAGCCGGAAGCGCAGTGGTGAATGGTTCGGTCGCAGGCTCCCTCACGCCACACCCCCCGACCAGCGGCGTTTGCGGGCGACGACGAACCGCACCATGTCGGCGATCCAGTCGGCGTCCGTGCGCAGCGTCAGGTGCGCCGCACCCGCGCGCCGCAGACCGGCCGCCACCTTCTGCCGGTGGGCGTGGGCCGCGGCCCCGAACTCCTTGCGCAGCAAGGCCGACGCGTGCACTTCGCGCTGCTTTCCTGTCTCCGGGTCGGCCAGCACGACGGTGCCCACCTCGGGCAGGTCGACGTCGCGCGGGTCGAGGACTTCGATCGCGATCAGTTCGTGGCGCCCGCCCAGCGCCCGCAGCGGCCGCTCCCAGGAGTCCTCGCCCAGGAAGTCGGAAATCACCACGGCCAGGCCACGCCGGCGCGGCGGGCGGCGCAGCGCTTCGAGCGCCTGGGCGAAGTCGCCCCGGGTGCCTTCGGCCGCGCGCGGTGTCTCGGCGACCCGGCGCACCAGCCCGCGGGCGTGCGCCAAGCCGCCGCGCGCCGGGATGCGGGTCGTGTCGGCGCCGGTGGAGATCAGCGCGCCGATCCGGTTGCCGCCGCCCCCGGTGAGGTGCGCGACCGCCGCGACCGCGCAGACCACCAGGTCGCGCTTCTCGCACAGGGCGGTGCCGAAGTCGAGGCTCGCCGACAGGTCGGCGACCAACCACGTCTCCAGTTCGCGGTCGGCCACGGTCTCGCGGATGTGCGGGGTCGTGGTGCGGGCGGTGACCGCCCAGTCCATCCGGCGCACGTCGTCGCCGGGCTGGTACGGACGCGCCTCGCCGGGCTCGGACCCCGGCCCCGGCACCAGGCCGAGGTGGTTGCCCTGCAGCAGCCCGTCGAGCCGGCGGCGGACGTCGAGCTCCAGCGTGCGGAGCCCGGCCTCCAGCCGGTCGCCCCGCAGGACCGGCGGCGCCCACGAAGGGCGTTCGCCCTTGTCGTTCTTCGCCATCACCGGGTTACCTGACCGGCGCGCCCGCCGGGACCGGGCCGCCCTGGCCGGCCCCGCCCTGCGGCCGGGCCGAGACCTGCGGCAACGGCACGGTCTGCAGCACGCGCGTGATGATGTGGTCGATCGGCACGCCGTCGGCCAGCGCGTCGTAGGACAGCACGAGCCGGTGGCGCAGCACGTCCGGCACGACGTCGACGACGTCCTGCGGCAGCACGTAGTCGCGGCCGCGGACCAGGGCCAGCGCGCGAGCGGCGGCGATGATGCCGAGGCTCGCGCGCGGCGAAGCGCCGTAGGACACCCAGCCGGCGACGTCGGCGAGGCCGTGCTCGTTCGGCGTCCGGGTGGTCAGCACCAGCCGGACCACGTAGTCGACCAGCGCGTGGTGCACGAACACCTGCGACGCGACGCCCTGCAGCCGGACCAGCTCGCCCGGGCTGAGCACCTCGTGCGGGGTGGGCGGGGTGACGCCCATCCGGTAGATGATCTCGCGCTCTTCCTCGGCGGTGGGGTACTCGACCTGGATCTTGAACAGGAACCGGTCGCGCTGGGCTTCCGGCAGCGGGTAGACACCCTCGTTCTCGATCGGGTTCTGCGTGGCCAGCACGAGGAACGGGTCGGGCATCGGGAACGTCTGCCCGCCGATCGACACGTGCCGCTCGGCCATCACCTCGAGCATCGCCGATTGGACCTTGGCGGGCGCGCGGTTGATCTCGTCGGCGAGCACGAAGTTCGCCACGACCGGGCCGAGTTCGACGTCGAAGCGCTCGGCGCCCTGGCGGTAGATCCGGGTGCCCAGGATGTCGGCGGGCACCAGGTCGGGCGTGAACTGCACGCGGGAGAACGAGCCGCCGACGACCCGGGCGAAGGTCTCCACCGCGAGCGTCTTCGCCACGCCGGGCACGCCTTCGAGCAGCAGGTGGCCCTTGGCCAGCAGGCCGACCAGCATCCGCTCGACCAGGCGGTCCTGGCCGACGATGATCCGCTTGACCTCGAACACGGTCCGCTCCAGCAACTGGGCGTCCCGGGCCGGCGTCGCGGGCTGCTGCCCGTTCCCGCCCTCGGCGTAGCCGGGCTCGGTCACTCTGCCTCCTCAAACTCGTGCGCCGCCCCCGCGACGGTGATCACGCGGTGCGACCGTACTGCGCCCCCGGTCGTCCGGCTCATCCGGCACGCGGACAGCCGGACGTGGCCCCGCGATCAGCCAACACGGTCAGCGGTGTGGCACCTGTGAAGCACCTGCCCGGCCTGCCGCACGCCCGGGTGAGAGGAGCCGGGGATGCCCCGGCCGGGACCCCGGCGGTGGCCTCCCGGTCACCACGATGCGTGAGATCCCCGCCGTCATCGACCCGCCACCGGCGGACCCGGCTCAGCGGTGCCGCTCGAGGTCCTCGGGCGTGTCGATGTCGTCCGCTTCGCCCCGTTCCGCCGGGACCTCCGTGACGGCCAGCCCGCCGAGGACCCGGCGCAGGGCCGCGTTGTCGACCTCTGCCGGCAGCGCCGCGCGAAGGGCGGCGACCCGCCACGCGCCCAGCAGCCACTGCCGCTTCCCCGCCGCGTCGACCAGGGCCGCGCCGTCACCGTCGCCGATCGCGGCCACCAGCCGGTCCACAGTGGACCGGCGGACGCCCGGGAGGTCGGCGGCGAGCACCACCACGGTCCCGACGTCGTCGGGCACGAACAGCAGGCCCGCGGCCAGCGCGGCCACCGGCCCGGTGCCGGGCACCGGTTCCCGGGTCCACACGACGTCGAAGCCGGGCCGGCGCGGGCCGACCGCGATCACCCGTTCGGCGCCCTCCAGCGCATGGATCGCGCGGGCCAGCAACGGCTTGCCGCCGACCGACAGGGCCGGCTTGTCCACACCGGACAACCTGCGGGCCGAGCCCCCGGCCACCACGATCCCCGCGTAGCGCATCCGGGGAATCTAGCGGCCCGAGAGGAGGTAGGTGAAGCCCGCCACCTGGGCAGGGCGCCGGTACCGAACTCGACAGCCCAGGCCGCCCGGCCTCAGCGGCCCAAGACGAGGTAGGTGAAGCCCAGCACGCCGCGGTAGCCGCGGACGTACTCGCGCAGCCGCCGGTCGAGCCACTCGCGGACCGCAGCCGCCCGCGGGTCGGCCGGGTGCGCCGCCAGCCACTCCGCCCAGCCGGCCCGCGAGGTCGACTCGAAGTCGTCCCACTCCAGCTGGCCGGCCGTGCTCAGGTGCAGGACGCGCCAGCCGGCGGCGTCCGCAGCGTCGAGCAGGTCCGGCAAGGCCAGCAGGTCCGGGCCGAAGATCTCCTGAGCCGCCGGGGTCGGCGGCGCCGCCCAGAACCCGTCGCCGTAGAGCAGCCGGCCCGACGGCAGCACCACCCGGGTGAGCGCTTCGAGCGCGGCCTTCGTCGAGCCGAAGATGTGGGCGGCGCCGATGCAGAAGGCCCGCTCGGCGGGAACGTCCCAGGTCGCGGCGTCGGCTTCGACCCACTTCACCCGCTCCTGCAGGCCGCGTTCGCACGCCGCCGCCCTGCCCCGCGCCAGGCCCGTCCCGTCGGTGTCGATTCCCGTCCCGCGCAGGTCCGGCGCCCGGCCGAGGGCCCGCAGCAGCAGCTCGCCCCAGCCGCAGCCGAGGTCGGCGAGGTGTCCCCCGGCGAGCTCCATCCGGTCGAGCAGCAGGTCCGCGTGCGGCTCGGACAGGGGCGTGTTCCAGCGCATCCGGGTGCGCCGCAGCGCGTTCAGTTCGTCGTCCACCCGGTGATCTTGTGGTGGCGGGACGACGGCGTCGAGTGAGTTTTTCAGCCGACCAGGCGGGTCGCGTACGGCATGATCCCGCCGTAGCGGACCGGGGCCACCCGGACCCGCAGGCCGGACTGCGGCGCTTCGACCATCTGGCCGCCGCCGAGGTAGAGGGCGACGTGGTGGATGCCGCCCGGGCCGCCCCAGAACAGCAGGTCGCCGCGGCGCATCTGGGAGAGCGGCACCTGGCGTCCCGCCGAGTACTGGTAGCCGCTGTAGTGCGGCAGCGACCGGACCCCGGCGAAGGCGAAGATCATCAGGCCGGAGCAATCGAAGCCGATCTTGTTGTAGTCGCCGTAGCGGTCGGCGACACCGCCGTCGCGGATACCGCGGGTCGCGCCGCTCGCGTTGCCGCCGCCCCACGCGTACGGCATCCCGAGCTTCGACAGCGCCCGGGCGATCACCGCCTCGATCGACGAGCCGGCCGGCCCCGAAGGAGGCGCTCCGCCCGACGGACCGCCACCGCCGCCCGAGGACGCGAGCGCGGCCTGGCGGGCGCGTTCCTCGTCCTCACGCTGCTTCTGGGCGAGCCAGTCCTGGTAGCGCTGCCGCTGGCCCTGCAGCCCGTCGACCTTCGCCTGCGCGGCGTAAAGCTGCTGCTCGACGTCGGACTTGTTCTTCTCGAGCTGGGTGTTCTGGGTCGCCTGGCTGTCCTGCGCCCGCTCGGCGGCGGTCTGCGCGGCGTCGGCACTGTTCTTCGCCCGGCGGGCCGCGTCCTGCTTCTGCTGGGCGATTTCGGCGGCCTTGCGGGCCGCGGCGTCCTTGTTCGACTTCTCCGTCTGCGCCTGCTGGAGGCGGTCGAGGGCGTTGAGCCGGTCACCGCCGACGGCGTCGAGCAGCTGGGCGCGGGCGAGCATGTCCTTGGGGCTGGCCGCGCTCAGGTAGGCCGAGAGCGAGCCCACGGTGCTGCCCTGCTGGAAGCTCGCCGCGGCGAACGTCTTGAGGTCCGCCCGCGCCTTCTCGATGGCCGCCGCGGCCGCGTCCGCCTCGGTCCGCGCGGAGCTGGCGTCGTTTTCCGCCTGCGCCGCGTCGTCCTGGGCGGTCTGCAGGTCGACCAGGGCCTTGTTGGCCTGTTCCTGCTTCAGCTCGACGTCGTCCTGCAGCTGCGACAGCTTCTGTTCGGCCTGGGCCAGCTGGTTGGTCAGCCGGCCGACCTCGCCGGCCTTCGCGTTCGCGTCGGCCTTGCCGGCCTGGATCTCGCTGTCGCTGGGGTTGGGCGGCGGCGGGGGTGCCGCGAGGCCCGTGCCGCCGGCGCCGAACAAGATCACCAGCGTGAGCGTGCTCACGCTGAGTCCCCGGCGGACGCGCGGCACCTTCGGCCCCTCGCACCGTCCTAACAAGACCGCCACCTCCGCTCACCAGCGCACACCGCGTGTCACTGCAGTCACACCACTATCACAAGCATCAGCGGAAACTTACACAACGTAGGCACCAATTCCCCTCATTGAGGGACCCCCGCATCAGATGGCGCAGCCCACACCGCGTGTCGTCTTGTCCGTTAAACAGGACACGCGTACTGTTTGAGGCACCGCGAGGTGTGGCATCCCGAATCCGGTCCTACGGTGGGGGTGCGCCACACTCGCCACCACCGAACCCGACCGAACTGACCCGGGACTCGACCGCCGCACCGGCGCGGAAGTCCACGCCACTGGAGTTAGACGTGACCGCACCTGCCAGCAAGGACAGCTTCGGCGCCAAAGACACGCTGAAGGTCGGCGATGCCTCGTACGAGGTGTTCCGCCTGAACAAGGTCGAGGGCGCCGAGCGGCTGCCCTACAGCCTGAAGATCCTGCTCGAGAACCTGCTGCGCACCGAGGACGGCGCGAACATCACCGCCGACCACATCCGCGCGCTCGGCTCGTGGGACCCGAACGCCGACCCGTCGATCGAAATCCAGTTCACGCCCGCCCGCGTGATCATGCAGGACTTCACCGGCGTGCCGTGCGTCGTCGACCTCGCCACCATGCGCGAAGCGGTCACCGACCTGGGCGGCGACCCGGACAAGGTGAACCCGCTCGCGCCGGCCGAGCTGGTCATCGACCACTCGGTGATCATCGACGTCTTCGGCCGCCCCGACGCCTTCGAGCGCAACGTCGAGATCGAGTACGAGCGCAACCGCGAGCGCTACCAGTTCCTGCGCTGGGGCCAGGGCGCCTTCGACGAGTTCAAGGTCGTCCCGCCGGGCACCGGCATCGTGCACCAGGTCAACATCGAGCACCTCGCACGCACGGTCATGAGCCGGGGCGGCCAGGCCTACCCCGACTCCTGCGTCGGCACCGACTCGCACACCACCATGGTCAACGGCCTGGGCGTGCTGGGCTGGGGCGTCGGCGGCATCGAGGCCGAGGCGGCCATGCTGGGCCAGCCGGTGTCGATGCTCATCCCGCGCGTCGTCGGCTTCAAGCTGACCGGCGAGATCCCGGCCGGCGTCACCGCCACCGACGTCGTGCTCACCATCACCGAGATGCTGCGCCGCCACGGTGTCGTCGGCAAGTTCGTCGAGTTCTACGGCGAAAGCGTCGCCGAGGTGCCGCTGGCCAACCGCGCCACCATCGGCAACATGAGCCCGGAGTTCGGCTCCACCGCGGCGATCTTCCCGATCGACGAGGAGACCGTCCGCTACCTGAAGCTGACCGGCCGCTCGGCCGAGCAGGTCGCCCTGGTCGAGGCGTACGCCAAGGAGCAGGGCCTCTGGCACGACCCGTCGCGCGAGGCGGCCTACTCCGAGTACCTCGAACTGGACCTGTCGACGGTCGTCCCGTCGATCGCCGGCCCGAAGCGCCCGCAGGACCGCATCGAGCTGACCGACGCGAAGTCGTCGTTCCGCAAGTCGATCCACGACTACGTGGACGGCGAGGACCCCACGCCGCACACCAAGATGGACGAGGCTTCGGAGGAGTCCTTCCCGGCCAGTGACGCCCCGTCGCTGTCGTTCGCCGAGGACGACGCCGCCCCCGTCACCAGCTCCGCCGCGAACGGCGCGTCCGGCCGCCCGAGCAAGCCGGTCAAGGTCTCGACGTCCGACCGCGGCGAGTTCGTGCTCGACCACGGCGCCGTCGTGATCGCCTCGATCACCTCGTGCACCAACACCTCGAACCCGTCGGTCATGCTCGGCGCCGCGCTGCTCGCGCGCAACGCCGTGGACAAGGGCCTCGCGGTGAAGCCGTGGGTGAAGACGTCGATGGCGCCGGGCTCGCAGGTCGTCACCGACTACTACACCAAGGCCAACCTGTGGCCGTACCTGGAGAAGCTGGGCTACCACCTGGTCGGCTACGGCTGCACCACCTGCATCGGCAACTCCGGCCCGCTCTCGGACGAGATTTCCGCGGCCATCCAGGAGAACGACCTCACCGCGGTCTCGGTGCTCTCGGGCAACCGGAACTTCGAAGGCCGGATCAACCCCGACGTGAAGATGAACTACCTCGCGTCGCCGCCGCTGGTCATCGCCTACGCGCTGGCCGGCACGATGGACTTCGACTTCGCGAACCAGCCGCTGGGCCAGGACGCGCAAGGCAACGACGTCTTCCTCAAGGACATCTGGCCGACGGCCAAGGAGATCCAGGAGACCATCGACCACGCGATCACGCAGGAGATGTTCACCAAGGACTACGCGGACGTCTTCGACGGCGGCGAGCGCTGGAAGTCGCTGCCCACCCCGGAGGGCAAGACCTTCGAGTGGGACCTCGAGTCCACCTACGTGCGGAAGCCGCCGTACTTCGAGGGCATGACGCCGGAGCCGGCCCCGGTCACCGACATCACCGGCGCGCGCGTGCTGGCGAAGCTGGGCGACTCGGTCACCACCGACCACATCTCCCCCGCCGGCGCGATCAAGCCGGGCACCCCGGCCGCGCAGTACCTGACCGAGCACGGCGTGGAGAAGAAGGACTTCAACTCCTACGGGTCGCGACGCGGCAACCACGAGGTGATGATCCGCGGCACGTTCGCGAACATCCGGCTGCGCAACCAGCTCCTGGACGACGTGCAGGGCGGCTACACCCGCGACTTCACGCAGGAGGGCGCCCCGCAGGCATTCATCTACGACGCGGCCCAGAACTACGCGGCGGCGGGCACCCCGCTGGTCGTGCTGGGCGGCAAGGAGTACGGCTCGGGCTCGTCGCGTGACTGGGCGGCCAAGGGCACCTCGCTGCTGGGCGTCCGCGCGGTGATCACCGAGTCGTTCGAGCGCATCCACCGCTCGAACCTGATCGGCATGGGCGTCATCCCGCTGCAGTTCCCGGCGGGCGAGTCGGCCTCGTCGCTCGGCCTCGACGGCACCGAGACGTTCGACATCTCGGGCATCACCAAGCTGAACGACGGCGAGACCCCGCGCACGGTGCACGTCACCGCGACCAAGCATGATGGAGCCACCGTGGAGTTCGAGGCGGACGTCCGCATCGACACCCCGGGTGAGGCGGACTACTACCGCAACGGCGGCATCCTGCAGTACGTGCTGCGGAAGATGACGCAGGCGTAAGGATCCTGCCCCGAAGGCCTCCCCATCGAGCAGGTGGGGAGGCCTTCGTCGTGCGGTACCGTCGGGTCATGGGGGACTTTCTCGAACTCGGTGACGGCAGGCTGTCCTACGAGGCCCGCGGCCACGGCCGGCCGGTGGTGTTCCTGCACCCGGGTGCTTTCCACAGCGCTGTCTGGGACCGGCAGGCCACCCGGCTCAGCGTGGACCACCGGGTCGTCCGCTACGACGCCCGCGGCCACGGCGAATCGTCAGAACAGCTACCCGGGTTTTCCCACCACGAAGACCTCCGGCGGCTGCTCGACGCCCTGGGGATCGACCGCGCGGTGCTGGTGGGCTGTTCGATGGGCAGCCGTACGGCGATCGACTTCGCGCTCCTGCACCCGGACCGCGTCGACGGGCTGCTGCTGAGCTCACCGGGTATCAGCGGCATGGTCGACCGAGACCCGTTCACCCTCGAGCAATGGCGGTTGTTCGCCGAGGCGATCGCCGCGCAGGACAACGCGCTGACCCTCGAATGCGTGCTCCGCATGCTCGTCGACGGCCCGCACCGGATGCCGGACCAGGTCGACCCGGACGTCCGGGCGCGCTACGCAGCCATGCTGATCGACAACGCGCGAAAAGGCCACCGCAGCTTCGGCACCGGCGCGGAACTGCACGCGATCACCCGCGCCGCCGAACTCCGGGCGCGGATCCTGGTCGTCACGGGAAACCTCGACACCACCGACATCCACGCCGTCGCGGACCTGATCGAGCGCGAAGCACCCCACGCGCGCCGGGTCACCCTCGACGGCGCGGGGCACCAGGTCAACGCCGAGCAGCCCGCCCGGTTCGACGAGCTGCTCGGCGAATTCCTCCGCACCTGCTAGGCCGGCACGGCCACCCAGCGCACGCTGGACACCGACGGCTCCAGCGAAAGCCGGGAGACCGCCGCCTCCATCTGGGCGTCGTCGCGCTGGTCGCCGATCAGCTCGGCGCGGACCTCGACCGTGCGGTTCTCGCGGTCCGTGCTCAGCACCGACAGCAGCCGGAAGTCCGTGCGTGTCAACGCCTGCACGAGCAGCGCCCGCACGTGGGCCTCGGCCTCGTCGCGGGTCACCGCCTGGAACTCGTAGCGCGCCGGGGTCTCGTCGCCCGAGTCCGGGCGGCGGTCGACGACGCGGCCGAGCGGGCGCAGCACGACGTTCACCCCGACCACGACGGCGGTCCCGGCCGCGGCGACCGCGTACAGGCCGGCTCCGGCGAGGGCCCCGACCGCGGCCGAGCACCACAGCGTCGCCGCGGTGTTGAGGCCGCGGACGTTGAGGCCGTCACGCATGATGACCCCGGCACCGAGGAACCCGATGCCGGAGACGATCTGCGCCGCCACCCGTGTCGGATCGGCGTCGCCGCTCGACGCCAGGCCGCCGAAGCCGTGCGCGGACAGCAGCACGAACAGCGTCGCGCCGACGGCGACGAGGGCGTTGGTGCGCAGCCCGGCCATCCGGGCGCGGAACTGGCGCTCGAACCCGATGACGGCACCCAGGCCCACCCCGGCGCCGACGCGCAGCAGCATTTCGAAGATGGTCATGATCCGGCTCTTTTCCGGCGTGCGCGCACTGCCGGACAGGGGGCGGCCGAACTTCAGCCCAGCCGGAAACCTCCGGTGAGCGCGCGCCCGGCCGTCCGATGACTGTCCGCTGGCATGTGCCGCTCACCTCGCTTCCGTTGCTCGTGGTTGATCAACTCCCCCACTGTAGCGCCAGGTCCCGGCCTCGGCGCCTGTGATGAGCGCTACGCCCAGTGCCGGCGCAGGTGCGGGACGAGGTCTTCGGGCCGTTCGTCGGGGAAGAAGAGCTTCGCGCCCGGCACCTCGACGACCTCGGTGACGCCGGGGACCGCGTCCCGGAACCGGTACGCCCACTCGACGCCGAAGTTCGGATCGCCGGTCCCCCAGACCAGCAGCGTCGGCACGCGGAACTCCTTGAGCAGCGGCTCGATCGCGTCCAGTTCCTCGCCGCGGACCGACGTCAGCAGGCGCTCGAACTGCCGCGCCGCGTCGAGCGTGGCGCCGATCGGCCGCGCGAACGCGGCCAGGACCTCGTCGGACAGCTGTCCGGGGTGTTCGTAGCCCGCGCCCAGCGCACCGGTCCGCGCCTGCGCCGGGTCCGTGACGAGCCGGACCAGCAGCGGCGCGAGCTTCCCGCGTTCGGCCAGCTCGACGACCGGGCGGAACGACTCCGGCGGCAGGTTCCCCTGCGTGTCGCAGTTGGTCAGGACGAGCGTCCGGACCCGGTCGGGGTGGCGCGCGGCCAAGACCTGCGCGACCGCGCCGCCGGTGTCGTTGGCGACCAGGTCGACCGCGCCGAGTTCCAGCGACTCGCAGAAGTCTTCGAGCAGCCGGGCCAGCCCGTTCAGGCTGAGGTCCTGTTCGGGCGTCACCGGTGAGGCGCCGTGCCCCGGCAGGTCGGGCGCGACGCACCGGCGCTCCCCCGCCAGCTCGGCCATCACCTTGCGCCACAACAGGTTGTTCGTTCCCACGCCGTGCACGAAGAGCGCGACCGGCCCCTCGCCGACGTCTGTGTAGCTCACGTCGCCGGACGCCGTCGACACGCGTCCGCGCTGGTCGTCCCAGATTCGCAAGTCCATGGTCTAAGGTCCCTCCAGAAGTAAACCGACTGACGGTCTAGTATCAACAGACCGACAGTCGGTTTGTCAACGACGGAGGCTGCCGACCCGCATGAACAAGAAGATCGACCGGGGTCAGGCGACCCGCGAGCACCTCGTCGCGGTCGCGACCGGCCTTTTCACCGAGCACGGCTACGACGGCACCTCAATCGAGGCCGTCCTGCGTGCCGCCGACGTGAGCCGCGGCGCGCTCTACCACCACTTCCCCGGCAAGGACGCGCTGTTCGCGGCGGTCCTGGACACCGTCTACGACCGGGTCGGCGCGGAGGGGGCGCGGGCCGTCGAGGGCATGACCGACCCGGTCGAAGCGCTGCGCGCCGCGTGTCTCGCGTGGATCCGGAGCACCCGCGACCCCGTGGTGCGGCAGGTGATGCTCATCGACGCGCCGGCGGTCCTGGGCTGGCAGCGCTGGCGGGAGCTCGACGAGGTGCGCACGCTCGGCAGCATCAAGACGGCGCTGCGGCGCGACGGCCGGATCCCCGCCGCGCGCGTGGACCTCTTCGCGCACGTCCTGCTCGCCGGCATGAACGAGATCGCGTTGCTGGTCGCCCGGGCGGACGACCACGAGAGCGCGGCCACCGAAGCCGAGGCCGCTGCCGGGGACGTGCTGGACCGGCTGCTGGGGACGTAGAACGGGCCGGGGCGACAGCGTCACCCCGGCCCGTCGCTCGTACTGCTACGGCGTGTCGAACGGCTGGACGTTCGGCTGGAACACCTGGCCGTTCGCCGGCACCTTCAGGTCGGTCAGGTAGTCGGCCACGGCCTTGTCGACGCCCAGGGCGTCACCCAGGATGCAGTGGCCGAACGCGTCCACCGACAGCAGGCGGGTGTTGCCGAGCTCGGCCGCCATCCGCTGGGCGAACCGGTACTGCGTCGCCGGGTCGTAGTAGTTGCCGACCACGACCACCGGGACGTCGGTCTTGGCGCGCCACGGGCCGCGGTAGGCGTCCGGCCGCTTCGCCGGCCACACCGGGCAGGCCGCTGTGTCGGCGAACGCCTGGTAGCGGCCGAAAGTGCGCGATTCGCGCTCCCACTTCGCGGCGATCTCCGGCACCTGCTCCTGGCGGATCCGGAACGGCTTGTCGGAGCAGTTGACGGCGAAGTACGAGTCGTCGCTGGTGTAGGGGCTGTCCGGGTTCTCGTCGGCCAGGCCCTGCTTGCCCGCGGTGATCACCTTCAGCTGCGCGGCCTGCAGCGTCTGCGCCTGCGCGCCCGCCGGGTGGATCGCCGTGTAGAGCGCCTGCAGGTCCTGGGCCAGGCTCGTGAACCGCGCCGGCGAATACAGCGCACTCGACACGCCACCGGTGAACCCGCTGATGTCGAGCGGGTCGGCGCCCGGGAGGGTGATCGGCTGCTTGCGCAGGTACTCCCGCAGCTCGTCGAACTTCGCCCGCGGGTTGCCGTCGCTGAACGCGCACTTCGCGCCCACCTGGTCACAGCGCTTCAGGAACCCGTCCAGGGAGATTTCGAAGCCCTGCGCGCGCTCGCGGTCGTACTCGACGCCGTCGCTGGTGCGCAGCGCCGGGTCGACGTTGCCGTCGATCACGATCGCCCGCGACTGCTTCGGGAACATCGACGTGTACGTCGAGCCGATCAACGTCCCGTACGAGAAGCCGACGTAGGTCAGCTTCTGGTCGCCGACCGCCGCGCGCAGCGTGTCGAGGTCGCGCACGACGTCCTTGGTGGACATGTGGTCGAGCAGCGCCCCGGCGTTGTTCCTGCAGAACCGGCCGTAGTCGCGGTACCCGGCCAGGGTGCCCGAGATTTCGGCGCGGGACAGCGGCACGCCGATCATGGAGCCGAAGACCTCGTCCGCGTCCTCCTGCGTCGTGAAGCAGCGCAGCGGGTTGCTCTCGCCGACCCCGCGCGGGTCGAAGCCGATGAGGTCGAAGCGGTCGAGCACCGGCGGCTGGAAGTAGTACTGGCCGCCGATCGGCATCGTCAGGCCCGAGCCGCCGGGGCCGCCGGGGTTGAGGAACAGCGAGCCGACGCGCTTGTCGGGCGTGCGGGCCGCGCGCTTGAGCAGCGCGATGTCGATGGTGCCCAGCGAAGCGTCGTCGTGGTCGATCGGCACGCGGTAGCGCGCGCAGCTGTAGAACTTGATCTGGTCCGCGGGCACGCCGGCGAGGGTGTCGCTGGAGCAGGTGCCCCAGGCGACGGCCGGAGTTGCGCCGACGACGGCGGGCTTGACCGCCGAGTCTTCGGCCGCCGCGGCGGTCCCGGCCGGCCCGGCCAGTCCCACGCCGGCCACGAGCGCCCCCACCAGTGCGAACGACCGCACCCGGCTCTGTGTGGATCTCGGCAAGACGTCTCCTCCCTGAGGGTCACGCATTCGCCGCGCGCGCTCACGACGTCACGGCGCGTTACCCGGGTGAGACTGGCACAAAGCGGTGAATCCCGGCACCGGCCGAACGGATGGTGGGAACTTACCGGGCCACCCGCGTCAGGACGAAAACCGGCAACGGCCGGGCGGCCTCGCGCTGCTCCATCGCGTACCCCGGCCAGAAGCCCAGCAGCTCCCGCCACATCGCTTCGTACTCCTCGCCGTGCAGCTCCCGCGCGACCACGTCGACCGGCTTCCCGGCCAGCGCGACCTGGCACTTCGGGTTCGCGCGCAGGTTGAGCGCCCACGCCGGGTCGTTCGGGCGGCCCCAGTTGGACGCGGTCAGCACGAAGTCGCCACCGCGCGGGAAGTAGAGCAGGTTGGTGCTGCGAGGCAGCCCGCTCTTGCGGCCCGTCGTCGTCAGGCGCAGCGACGGCAGCCCGGCGAGCGCCACGAGGCTCACCCGGCCGCCGAACGCTTTGTGCAGTTTCTTGTCCGCCCACACGACGTACCGCGCCGTGCGCATCAGCCACGGCTTCGTGCCGGCGGCCCGGGCCAGCGCCCGGAGAGGATTAGCCACGCACAGATCTTGCCAGGCTCACCCCGAACCGCTGCTGGGAGTCGGTCCACCAGTGCGCCAGCTCGAACCCGGCCGCGGCCAGCTCCGCCGCGACGCCGGCGGGCCGGAACTTCGCCGAGATCTCGGTCCGGATGTGCTCGCCGGCGGCGAAGCTCACCGTGAGGTCCGCGCCGGGGATCGCGACGGTCAGCGCCCGCCGCGCCCGCAGGCGCATTTCGATCCACTCGTTCTCGGCGTCCCAGTACGAGACGTGCTCGAACTCGTCGAGGTCGAAGTTCGCGCCCAGCCGGGCGTTGATCACCCGCAGCACGTTCTTGTCGAACTCGGCGGTGACGCCGGCGGCGTCGTCGTAGGCGCGTTC
This sequence comes from Amycolatopsis sp. NPDC051102, assembly GCF_040682815.1. Lineage (NCBI taxonomy): Bacteria > Bacillati > Actinomycetota > Actinomycetes > Pseudonocardiales > Pseudonocardiaceae > Amycolatopsis > Amycolatopsis sp. NPDC051102. Next base: position 1,227,353 of record NZ_JBFBBT010000001.1, on the reverse strand, counting down.
GAGGATGCCCGCGTCCTTGACCAGGTCGGTGCCGAGCAGCAGCCACTCCCCCTCGTCGAGGACCTCCCGGACCGAGCGGAGGAAGGTCGCGCGCTCGGCGGGCAGGAAGTTGCCGATCGTGCCGCCGAGGAAGGCCACCACCCGCGGCTGGCCGTCCGGCAGGAGGTCCAGGTGCTGGGTGAAGTCGCCGACGACCCCGCGGACGGCGAGGCCCGGGTAGTCCTTCGAGATGGCTTCGGCGGCCTCCGCCAACGCGGATTCGGACACGTCGAGCGGGACGAACGCCTCCAGCGTGCCGTGCGCGGTCAGCGCGTCCAGCAGCAGCCGGGTCTTCTCGCTCGACCCCGAGCCCAGCTCGACGAGCGTGTGCGCGCCGGTCAGCTCCGCGACGTCGGCGGCGTGCGCGGCCAGCACCTCGCGCTCGCTGCGGGTCGGGTAGTACTCCGGCAGCTGGGTGATCTTCTCGAACAGCTCGCTGCCGTCGGCGTCGTAGAACCACTTGGGCGGCAGCCACTTCTGCGCCGCGGTGAGCCCGGCGACGACGTCCGCGCGCAGTTCCGCGGTGACGGCGTCGCCGGAGCGGTGGTGGTCGAGATCGACTTCGGTCATCGGGTCTCCTGGGTGAGGGGAAGCAGGTCGACGCCGGCGGCGGTGGCGCGCACGGCGTGGTGGTCGGGGACGGGCCGCCAGCGCGGGTCGCCGTCGAGGGGTTCGGACGCCAGCCACACCCCGGCCGGGGTCTCCAGCACGGACAGCGCGTGCGTCCAGGTCGTGCCGATCAGCGTTTCGCCGTCGGTGAGCAGGAAGTTGAGCCGGGAGCCGGGCGCGGCCGCCTCGACGGCGGCGGTCAGCGCCGCCACCGCCGTCAGCGGGTCCTCGCCCGTGGCGAGCCGGGCCCGCAGCAGGGCCCAGAGCACCACCGAATCCGTCGGCGCTTCCAGCGTCAGCAGGTCGGTGACCGGCAGGGTCTTCGCCAGCTCCGCCAGCGAATCCGGATAGCCGCGCACGACGCCGTTGTGGCTGAACAGCCACCGTCCGTGGGTGAACGGCGCCGCGGCCGCCTCGGTCACCGGCAGGCCGGTGGTGCCGTTGCGGACCGCGGCGACGAACGCGCCCGAGGTGACCGCCGCGGCCAGCGGCGGCAGCGTCTCGTCCGTCCACAGTGGAGTCGAACGCCGGTGGCGCAGCGGCGGCGAGCCCGGGCCGGGGTACCAGCCCAGCCCGAACCCGTCGGCGTTGACCGAGCCGCCGCCACGCATGTCCGCCGGCGCGTAGGACTGCACCAGCAGCGAATGCGGGGCACGGAAGAGCGCCTCGGCGGGCGAGAGCGGCTCGCCGAGGTAGCCGATGTGGCGGCACATGCGCCTACCCCACCTCGCCGGGGGCCGCGTCGCGGGCGGTGCGGAAACCGGCGAAGATCTGCCGCCGGATCGGGTAGTCCCAGTTGCGGAACGTGCCCCGGATCGCCGCGGAGTCCGTGCCGAACGAGCCGCCGCGCAGCACCTTGTACTCCGGGCCGAAGAACACTTCGGAGTACTCCCGGTACGGGAAGGGCGCGAAGCCCGGGTAGCCGTGGAAGTCGGTCGAAGTCCACTCCCAGACGTCGCCGATCAGCTGGTGCACGCCGGTCGGCGACGCACCGGCCGGGTACGCGCCCGCGGGCGCCGGGCGCAGGTGCCGCTCGCCGAGGTTGGCGTGCTCGGCACCCGGCTCCTCGTCACCCCACGGGAACCGGCGCGACCGGCCGGTCGCCGGGTCGAACCGGGCCGCCTTCTCCCACTCCGCCTCGGTCGGCAGCCGCCGCCCGGCCCACGTCGCGTAGGCCTCGGCCTCGTAGTAGGAGACGTGCACGACCGGCTCGTCGGCGGGCACCCGCTCGTACACGCCGAACCGGGTCCGCCACCAGCCGTCCTGCTCGCGCTTCCAGAACCTCGGCGCGGTGATGCTGTTGTCCTGCCGGTAGGCCCAGCCGGCCGGGCTCCACCACTGCCGGTCGTCGTAGCCGCCGCCGTCGAGGAATTCGGCGTAGGCACCGCACGTCACCGGCACCGTGTCCATCCAGAACGCGTCGACGGCGATCTCGTGCGCCGGGCGCTCGTTGTCCAGGGCCCACGGCTCGGCCGAGGTGCCCATCGTGAAGGCACCGCCCGGCACCAGGACCTCGGTCGGCAGCGCACCCGACCGCGCGGGCGGCGGCTCCGGCGCGTGCAGCACCGGGTCGCCCTTGCGCAGCTGGTGGGTGGCCAGCATCGTCTCGTCGTGCTGCTGCTCGTGCTGGGTGATCATGCCGAACGCGAACGCCCGCTCGGTCAGCCGCCTGCCTTCCATCGGCGCGTGCTCCAGCACGTCGAACGCCTTCTCGCGGACCTGCTTGACGTACGCGCGCGCCTCCGCCGGGCCCAGCAGCGGCAGCTCCGGCCGGTCGGCGCGGGCGTGCTGGAAGGCGTCGTAGATGTCGTCGATGTCCGGCCGCAGCGGCTCCCGGCCGCCGACGTCGCGGACCAGCCACAGCTCCTCCTGGACGCCGATGTGCGCCAGGTCCCAGACCAGCGGCGACATCAGCTTGGAGTGCTGGCGGACCAGGTCCTCGTCGTCCACGGCGTCGGTCAGCGCCACGCTGCGCGCCCGCGCCCTGGTCAGTGCTTCGGCCGCCCGGGCACGCAGGTCCTGCGCGCTCAGGTCACCCAGTGCTTCCGTGCTCATGCTTCGCTCCTCGATCGGTACGCGCGCCCCTGCACGCTCTCGCTGATCTCGGTGATCGACTCCGCCGCCAGCCCGGTGGCGCCCAGCTCGGCGCAGCCGAGGTCGGCCAGCGCCGCCGCGACGGCCGCCAGTTCCGCGTCGGCCAGTCCCCGCCGCGCCGCCTCGGTCCACCGGTCCTCGACCGGCGCGCAGATCGCCCGCACTTTGTCCACAGTGGACGGCCGCGCCAGCAGCGCCGTCACCAGCGCCACCGGCGCCAGCCACTCGTCCGGCGGTTGCGCGTCGAGGTACCGGATCTCCAGGTACCCCTGCGGGCGGACCGGGGTGAACATCGTGGTCAGGTGGTAGTCGAGGTCGGCCTCCGTCGGCTTCGGCAGCAGCGCGCCCGCACCCCGGCCCTCGATCCAGTCCGCGAACGTCAGCCCCTCCGGGGCGTCCCACGGCCGGTCGCCACGGGGCAGCACCATCAGGGGGACGTCCATCAGGCGGCCGGCCCACTCCGCGGCCGGATCGCCCGACACGCGCGCGGTGCGCGTGCGGACCGCCTCCGTGTCGTGCACCGCCAGCCACCGGGCCGACGCGTGGCCGGTGTCGCGGCCGGCGTGGACGCGGGAGTTGGCGAAGAGGGCGAGCAGCGGCGGGCCCATCGCGTGCGCGGCCGCCCACCGCGCGGCGCAGTGCTCGGGCTCCCCCGCGTCGACGCAGATCTGCAGGCCGGCGGTGCTGCACATCATCGTCAGGCCACCGGGCCCGATCGGCGCGAACCGGCGTTCCATCGCCGCGTACCGCGGCGTGCGGAGGATCCGGCGGGGCGCGCGGTGGGCATCGATGCCCGTTTCGCCCAGCTCGAGACCGTGCCGGGCGAGGCGGTCGCGCAGGTGGTGGAGGTCGGCCGTGACGGCTGCGTCGAGCTCACGCAGGGAGGCCTGGGGAAGGGCGGAAATCTCGACCTGGCACCCGGGCTCGAGGCTCACGGGCGAACCGGCCGGGAGGGGCGAGGCGGGGCTGTCGGGGCGGAGCGTCCGCGGGGTGTGCGGACCCAGCGCCGTGGCGAGGACGTCGGGATCGAGGGGTCTGGCCGGGTCGTCGGCATGGTGCACGGTGAACTCCAGCTCCACGCCGGTCAGGCGGGGTGGCCCGTGCTTGAAACACACCGATGCGACGTACGCCTCGCCGGCCGCGCGGTCCGCCAGGACCCGCGCGGTGCGGTTCGACGCACTACCCGACTTCTCGGGGAAATCGTGCACCGCTTGCATGTCCATTCCTGTTCCGTGGGTAGGGAACTTCTCGCCTTCGGACGCTACACGCGGGGTACGACAAATTCAGGGCGGATCTTGCGCACCGGGAGGTGTTCACCACTCCGTAAGAAGCCGCTGATCAGGGCAAAGCGGGCTCGGTACCGAGTCCGAGCTCGGCCGCGGACGCCCGCACGGCGTCGATGACGAGGTGCAGTGCGGGCCGCCGGAAGGCGGTGCGCCGGTAGGCGATCGACACCGTCCGCAGCAGCGGCGTGGTGAGCGTGACGACGTCGATCCCCGGCGGCCGCAGCTGCCGGAGGCCGAGGTCGGAGACCAGCGTGATGCCCAGCCCGGCCCCCACCATCGCCATCGCCGTCGACTGCTCTTCGACCTCGTGGTTGATCTTCGGAGTGAACCCGTGGCGCTGGCATGCCGTGCGCATCGCCCGGCCGAAGTGCGACTTGGCACCGGCCAGGATCCACGGGTGCTCGGCGAGGTCGTCCAGGGACGCCGAGCCCGACGGCACCGCACCCCGCGGCACCGCCGCGTGCAGCCGTTCGACGGCCACGACGGCCCGCTCCAGCCCGGCGTCCCAGGACGTCGGCGCATCGGAGTACTCGATCACGAACGACAGGTCGAGGCGGCCGTCGCGGACCGCTTCGGCGGTGTCCTCCGGGGCGAGTTCGCGGGTGCGGACCTCGATGCCGGGGTGCTCGCCGGCGAGCGCGGTCAGGGCCGTCGGCAGCAGCCCCGAGGCCACCGACGCCCACACCCCGGCGGTCAGCCGGACCGTCCGCGCCTCCTGCGCCTCCTCCAGGGCGAGCGTCGCGCGCTCCACCGAGCCGAGGATCTCCTCGGCGTGTTCGGTCAGCAGGGTGCCCAGCTCGGTCAGCTGGACGCGCCGGCCGAGCCGTTCGAACAGCTTCGCGCCCACGTCACGTTCCAGCTGCGCGAGCTGCTGCGACACCGCCGAAGCGGTGTAGTGCAGGGCCGCGGCCGCCGCGGTCACGGTGCCCCGGCGGTGCAGCTCGCGCAGCATCCGCAAGCGGTGCAACGAAAGCTCCATACACAAAACTTAAACGAGATCGTGCAGGAGCGTTAAATGGACGGGCGGGCCGGCGGGGGCGCACGCTCGTGAGGGCGGTCACGAGATCGCCCCGGACTCTCCCTGGAGGTGAGTGGCCCGATGACCCCCGCCCCGCCGCTGATGCGGCTCACGTGGACCGATCCCGTCACCGGCGCGAACGGCTACCTGGTCGTGCACAGCCTGGTCTCCGGTGTCGCCACCGGCGGCACCCGGATGCGGGCCGGCTGCACGATGTCCGAGGTCGAGGACCTGGCCCGGGGCATGGCCAACAAGACCGCGACGTTCAACCTGCCGGTCGGCGGGGCCAAAGGGGGCATCGACTTCGACCCGAAAGACCCGCGCGCGTTCGACGTCCTCAAGCGCTTCTGCGCGTTCCTGCGGCCGTGGCTGGACGCCCACTGGGTGACCGCCGAGGACCTCGGCGTGCCGCAGCACCTGATCGACTCGGTGTTCGCCGAGCTGGGGCTGGAGCAGTCGTACCACGCCGCGATCCGCCGTTCGGCCGACCCGGCGCGCACCCTGCGCCGCGTGCAGGCCGGGCTCACCGCCCCGGTGCCCGGCGGGCTGCTGCTCGGCGACGTCGTCGGCGGCTACGGCGTGGCCCAGGCCTGCCTCGGCGTCGCGGCGGCGTGGGACTGGGACGTGCGCGGGACGACCGTGGCCATCCAGGGCATCGGCACGATGGGCGGCGCCGCGGCCTGGTACCTGCACGAAGCGGGGATGAAGGTGGTCGCGGTGGCCGACGCCGCGGGCACACTCCACGACCCCGCCGGCCTCGACGTCCCGGCGCTGCTGGACCTGCGTGACCGCTTCGGCGAGGTCGACCGGTCCCGGCTGCCCGCCGGGGTCCGGTCCCTGCCGCGCGAGACGGTCGTCGGCATCGACGCGGACATCTTCGTACCGGCCGCGATCTCCTACGCGCTGCGTCCGGACAACGAGAGCGTGGTCAAGGCGAAGGTGGTCGTCGAAGCGGCGAACGCGGCGACGACGCCGGAAGCGGAGGCGGCGCTGTCGGCCCGCGGCGTCGCGGTCGTGCCCGACTTCGTCGCGAACGCGGGTGCGGCGGCCTGGGCGTGGTGGCTGCTGCTCGGCGAGGTCGGCGCGGACCCGGCCGACTCGTTCCTGCGGCTGCGCACGGAAATGCAGGCGAAGGTGGCACTGCTGCTGGCGGAATGGAACATGGACCGGCTTCCCCTGCGCCTCACCGGACTGCGGCTGGCCGAGGCCAACCGCGGCCGGCGCGCCGAAGCCGCGCTGACGCCGGAAGGCGAGCCGGGCCTGCTCATCCCCTGAGCGCGAACCGGTCGGTCGCGCCGATCAGGACCTCCTGCATCGACGCGGCCGACACGGTGTGCCCGACGTCGTCCAGCAGCACCAGTTCGCTGCCCGGCCAGGCGTGGTGCAGCAGCCAGGGCGTGCCGACGAGGTTGCTCGTGTCGAGCACGCCCTGCGCCAGCACCGCGGGGATGCCGGCGAGCTTGCCGGCCTCGCGCAGGATTTCGCCGTCCTCGAGGAACGCGCGGTTGCTGAAGTAGTGCGTGACGAGCCGGGCGAAGCAGAGCCGGTAAACCGGGTCCGCGAAGACGTCCGACGGCGGCACACCCGGCAGCATCGCGTCCTCCCACGCGCACCAGCCGTCGGCGGCCTTCTGGTGGACGGCGGGGTCCGGGTCCATCAGGAGGCGGTGGTAGGCCGCGGACAGGTCGCCGTCGCGTTCGGCCTCCGGCACGCCGGCGCGGAACTTCGCGAATCCGTCGGGGAAGTACGCGCCGAGACCGCGGATGAGCATCTCGATCTCGATGTACCGGTCCGTCGCCAAGCCCATCAGGACGATCTCGCTGACGCGTTCGGTGTGGCGCAGCGCGTAGGTCAGGCTCAGCACCGAGCCCCAGGAACCGCCGAACAGCAGCCACTTTTCGATGCCGAGGTGGGTGCGCAGCCGTTCGAAGTCCGCGACCAGGTGGCCGGTGGTGTTGGCGGACAGGTTGGCGACCGGGGCACCGGCGTGCGGCGTGCTGCGGCCGCAGCCGCGCTGGTCGGCCAGGACGATCCGGTAGCGCGCCGGGTCGAAGAAGCGGCGGACGTTCGCCGAGCAGCCGGAACCGGGGCCGCCGTGCACGACGAGCGCGGGCTTGCCCGCCGGGTTCCCGCAGGTCTCCCAGTAGATTTCGTGCCCGTCGCCGACGTCGAGCATGCCGTGTTCGTACGGTTCGATCGCGGGGTACAGCATCGGGCGTCCTTCCGGCCGGAATGCAACAGCGCTGTCACATTAGTCCCGCCGGGCGCGCCGCGCACGGTCTTTTCGGGTCAGCCCAGGGTGCCGGCCAGCTCGGCCAGCGTGTCGGCCAGCTCGCGCGGGCCGGCCGGGCCGATGTGGATGACGGCGTCGTCGCCCGTGCCGGAGGTGTAGCTGAGGTAGCGGCCCCAGTCGGTGTCGGCGTAGTGGAGCGGCTGCTGCAGGCAGGTGTGCCGGCCGACCTCGTCACGGCGGCCGACGTAGAGCTCCCCGCTGCCCGACACCGGCCGCTGCACCAGGCTGACGACGTCGGCGACGGCCGGGTCCAGCGGGTAGGCGGCCGTCCCGCGGCGGGCCGCCTCGGTCAGGTCCGCCACCCGCACGGTGCGGGGGTGTCCCCCGCCCGGCCCGACCGGCGGCAGCTGCTCGACGAGCGACTCCGCGAGCCGGTTCCGGTCGATTTCCTGCACACCGACGTGAGTCCCGTCGGAAACGGCCAGAACCGCCTGCAGCCCCTTCGCGGCGGCGAGCACGCCGTAGGTCCGGCCGTCGGCGCCGACCCAGCCGTAGCACTCCCGCGCGGGGCTGACCAGCAGCGGAAGCCAGTCGAGGAAGTCGACGGCGACCCGCCCGCGGACGTCGACCAGCCCGGCTTCGGCGAGCGCGGCGTCGATCCGCTTGTCGGCTTCGTCGCGCTCCGCGTCCGACAGCCACAGCGGTTCGGGACGCAGGGTGGGGTGCAACTGGCCGACCTGTTCCCGGTCGGCCAGCGCGGCCAGCGCCTCGACCGGAACATCCACCCGGCCTGTTGCCACGTCCACCTGCCTACTCGTGTTATTCGCCGATGACCGGCGGACTGGTCCGCTGGTCGGTGCCGAAGATCGCATCCGGATCCGCCTCGATCAGGAAGTCCGGGCGCTGGTGTTCCTCGTCTTCATCGCCTTCGCCGCGCCGCCCGCCGGCGCCCATGGGCCCCATGGGCCCGTTCCGCCCGGCAGCGGCCGAACGCGCGGCGGCCGCCTCCGCGGCGGCGGCGTTGCCGAGGCTGCCCATGCCGGAGCCCCGGCCACCGCCGAGGCCGCGCTCACCGGCACCCGCTCCCCCGCCGGTGCCCGCCCCGGTCCCGGTGCCGGTGCCGCCTCGGCCGGTGGGGTCGAGCAGCCGGCCGCCGGCGTTGCCGCTGTTGGGGCCGCGACCGCCGGTGGCGGAGTTCGGGTCGTTGGGGTTGAAGGTGTTCTGGCCGTAGTTCTGCCCACCGCCGGTGTTGGTGGGGTAGAAGTCGATGCCCCCGGTGTTCGGTGGCGTCTTGCCCGGCTGGTCGGTGGTCTGGCCGGGCCGGGTCGGGATGGTGGGCACGGTCGGGCGGCCGGAGCCGGTGGTGTGGGTGTCGTCGCCGGTGCTCCCGGTGCCGCCTGTTCCTCCGGTGCCTCCGGTGCCACCGGTGCCGCCGGTGCCACCGGTGCCGCCTGTGCCTCCCGTGCCGCCGGTCCCGCCGGGCTTGTCCCCGCCGCCGGTCTGCCCGGGATCGAAGCCGGTGGTCGACGTGCGGCCGTCATCGCCGGAGCCGCCGCCGGGGTTCCCGGGCAGCCACTTGCCGCGGTCGGTGGGTTCGTCGATCCGGCCGGGGCCGTCCGGGGTGTTCACGGAGATGGTGGCGCCGTCGGACTCGAGCACGCCGTAGTCGGTGGGCAGCGCGGCCCTGGTGCTGTTGGTGGCGTTGCTGTACTGGTCCATCACGCGGACGTTGGTTTCGTTCGCGGCGTTGTACCGCGCCATGCCCTCTTGGTAGTTGTCGATGTCGTCCTTGGCCATGAACGGCCCGGCGATGGGGATGGCGGCCTTGAGGCCGGTGGTCCACGGGTTGGGCTTGTCCGGCTTCGGCGGCACCTCGACGACGGTGTTGCTGGAGTCTTCGAAGACGGCAGCCTGCGTCTTGACGGACGCGGAGGTCACGTCGAGCGGCGCCGAACTGTCGTGGAAAGCGCGTTCCATCGGTCCCGCGCCCGCGTTCGCGGCGTCCGCGGCGTCACCGCTCCACGACTCCACCATTCGTGACTGGAGCGCCTTGATGCTCGCGCCCCGCTCCAGGTAAGCGTCGGACAGCTCCTGCACGGTCTGCGCCATCTGCTGCAGCCCGGAGGTGTCGCCCTGTCTGAAGTTGTCGTAGATCTGCTTGCCGTCCACTCGTCATGCCCCCTTGAGTGTCTTGATCACGCTGGTCGCCACCTGGGTGGCCGCCGCGCAGGAGTCGTCCGCCCCCTGGTAGCCCTGGGCGTACACGTCGAAAGTGAGATCATCGGCGATGCCGACGCCGATGCCGCAGGACCCCATCGGCCGCTCGTCCAGCGGCCCCCAATAGACCGCCGGGTATCCCTCGACGTCCGGAGCGCGCTCCAGGAACCTGATGTAGATCTTGTCGGCGTAGCCACGGTAGATCCCCGCCAGGCCACCCGCCCCCTCGTCACGGCTCCCGGTGCCCAGTGACACCAGCACCCCGGTGCCCTGGCCGCGGATCTTCCAGGAGCAGTTCGGCCCCGCCTTGGTGAACAGCGTGTCGCCCTTCGGCTGGAAGGTGCCCGTCTCGGGCATCCCCAGCGACGCCAGCACGTCCTTCGGCACCATCGCGCACGTGTCGGCGACGTACTTGCTCGCGTCGAGCGGGACGGAAACCTTCGGGACTTCCGGATCCGCCGACGGCTCGCCGGTCGCCGACGACGATCCCGCCGCCGACGGGGACGCCGTGCCTCCGGTCGTCGTGGTGCACGCGGCCGCGAGCCCCGCGGACACGGTCACGAGAATCGCCAGGACACCCAGTTTGCTTCGGAACAAGTTCGGCTCACCTATGCCTTGAAGGTGTCGGACAGGTCCTGGTCGGTGACCTGGGTCTTCGACTGCGCTTCTTTCAGTTTCTTGATGTAGTCCTGCGCGTACTTGCGCATGGAGTCGTTCTGGGTGAGCAGGGCGATGATCGAATCGGAGCTGGTCGAGGCGAAATTCCCACTGGCCGGGTCCTTGCCCGGCGCCACGGTGCTCAATGCCGCCAGCTCGCGGATCTTCTGCCCGTCGTCGACGATCTTGTCGACCAGGTCTTCCCACTGGCCGATCACCGCGGCGAGCTCTTCGGGGTCCATCTTGAACTGGCCGCCCTTGCCGCCGCCGTAGACGCGGCCCGGGGTGTCGAAGACGTCGCCCCACAGCGCCTGTGCCGCCGCTCCGGCCTCACCGATGATCACGCCGCACCTTCCCCTCAGTTCACCCACCGTGATGGGGCAAACCTTAGCCAACCGTCTCACTTCGTGTCAGCGAAACGCCGCAACGTTCGGACGGTGGGGACGGGCGGCCGGTTCCCGCGCACTCCGGGTCACAGTACGTACGTACGGATTGCGAGATGCCGGTCCTCGGTGCCAGGATTTCAGGATGCCACGCGTAAGCCAGGATCACCTCGACGCACGCCGGCGCCAGATCCTCGACGGCTCGCGCGTCTGCTTCGCGCGCTACGGCTATGAAGGTGCCACAGTCCGGCGCCTGGAGGAAGCCACCGGTCTCTCGCGGGGGGCCATCTTCCACCACTTCCGCGACAAGGAATCGCTTTTCCTCGCCCTCGCCGAGGACGATGCCCTGCGGATGGCCGACGTCGTCGCCGAACAGGGTCTCGTGCAGGTCATGCGCGACCTGCTCGCCGGGGGCGACCATCCCGCCGACTGGCTCGGGACGCGCCTGGAGGTGAGCAGGCGGCTGCGCACCGATCCCGAGTTCCGGGCCCGCTGGGCCGAACGGTCCGAGCAGCTGACCACTGCCACGCGGCTGCGCCTGCTGCGCCAGCGGGAGGCCGGGAACCTGCGTGACGACGTCGATGTCGACGTCCTCACCGCCTTCCTCGAGCTCGTCCTCGAAGGGCTCGTCTCGCACCTGGCCATGGGACTGCCCGCCGCCGGCCTGGGGCCCGTGCTCGACCTCGTCGAAGAAACGGTGCGCCGGCACCGGCCCGGCGCCGGGTGAGCGCTCCGACACACCCCGGACGTCAGCGGCGGACACCGGAGACACGTTAAGATTGTCCCCATATCCGCAGTACACGCCGATTTCTTGCTAGGAGTGACCGTTTCGTGCGCGCAGCGCAGTCACCCGGTGACAGTACCGGGCCGGGTGACCGACCCGGCTGTCCGATAGGTTCGCCCCCCGCCTCCCGGGCGGGTGCGGAATGATCCAGATCCTCTTCGCCGTGCTCGGGGTCCTCCTCTTCGTGCTGCTGACGGTCGGCACCGGCCTCGCCGTCGCCGCGGAGTTCTCGCTGACCGCGCTGGAACGCAGCACCGTCGACGCCAACGTCCGCCAGGTCGGCGACCGCCGCGCGGTGACCGTCCAGAAGGCGCACCGGACGCTGTCCTTCCAGCTCTCCGGCGCCCAGGTCGCGATCACCCTCACCACGCTGATCACCGGGTACCTGGCCGAGCCGCTGATCGGCGAGCTCGTCCGGCCGCTGCTCACCGCCGTCGGGCTGCCGGCCGGGTTCGCCGCGGGCGCGTCCATCGTGCTCGCCCTGATCATCGCCACGTCGCTGTCGATGATCCTCGGCGAGATGGTGCCGAAGAACCTCGCGATCGCCCGGCCGCTGCCGACCGCCCGCGCGGTCGCCGGCTACCACTCGCGGTTCTCCGCGCTGTTCCGCTGGCTCATCACGCTGATGAACAACAGCGCGAACTTCCTCGTACGCAAGTTCGGCGTCGAACCGCAGGAAGAGCTGCGATCCGCGCGCTCGCCGCAGGAACTCGGCTCGATCGTGCGGTCCAGCGCCGAGAGCGGCACGCTCGACACCTCCACCGCCGAGCTGCTCGACCGCTCGCTGCGGTTCGGCGAGCGCACCGCGGAGGAGCTGATGACCCCGCGCGTGCAGCTGGAATCCCTCGCCGTCGACGACACCGTCGAAGACCTCATCGAACTCTCCCTCCGCACCGGGTTCTCGCGGTTCCCGGTGCACGCCGAGGACCTCGACGACGTCCGCGGCGCCGTGCACGTCAAGCAGGCGTTCGCCGTGCCCGCCGCCGACCGGGCCGCCGTGCCGATCGGCTCGGTCATGCGGCCGGTGCCGACCGTGCCCGAGTCGCTGCCCGGTGACGACCTGCTGCTGCGCCTGCGCGATTCCCGCTTCCAGCTGGCCATCGTCGTCGACGAGTACGGCGGCACGGCCGGGCTGGTGACCCTGGAGGACGTCGTCGAGGAGATCATCGGCGACGTCCGCGACGAACACGACGAGCGCGAGGCGCCGGCGTCCCAGCAGGTCGGCGCGGACAGCTGGCTGGTGTCCGGGCAGCTGCGCGCCGACGAGGTCACCGGCGTCACCGGGTTCCGGATGCCCGACGGCGACTACGAAACCATCGCCGGGCTGATCCTCGAGCGCCTGGGCAAGATCCCCGCCGAGGGCGACGCCACCGAGGTCGACGGCTGGCTGCTCACCGTGACCACGATGGACAAGCGCCGGATCGCCGAGGTCGAAGTCGCCCCGGTCCGCACAGCCCCGGAAGCGGCCGCGGAAGCGGCTCCGGAACCGGAGGTGGCCTCGTGAGCGACTGGCTGAACATCGCCCTCGTCGTGGTCCTGCTGCTGGCCAACGCCTTCTTCGTCGGCGCGGAGTTCACCCTGATCTCCTCGCGGCGGGACAGGCTCGAGGCGCTTCTGGAACAGGGCAAGACACGCGCGCAGATCGTCATCAACGCGAGCAAGCACGTGTCGCTGATGCTGGCCGGCGCGCAGCTGGGCATCACCATCTGCTCGCTGCTGCTCGGCCGGCTCGGCGAGCCCGCCATCGCGCACCGGCTGTCGGCGGCCTTCGACCTGCTGGGCCTGCCCGAAGCGCTGCTGCACCCCATTTCGTTCGCCATCGCGCTGGCGTTCATCACCGTGGCGCACGTGCTGATCGGCGAGATGGTGCCGAAGAACCTCGCCATCGCCGAGCCCGAGCGGCTCGCGCTGTGGCTGGTGCCGGCGCACGTGGGCTGGGTCAAGCTGGCCCGGCCGTTCATCTGGCTGCTGAACTTCGTGGCCAACTCGCTGCTGCGCGCGGTCCGCGTCGAGCCGAAGGACGAGCTGGAGACGGCCTACACCTCCGACGAGCTGGCCGAGCTGCTCAGCGAGTCACGCCGCGAGGGCCTGCTCGACCAGTCCGAGCACCAGCGGCTCGCCCAGACGCTGTCGTCGGTGCAGAAGACGGTCGCGGACGTGCTGGTGCCCACCGCCGAGCTGACCACGCTCCCCTGCGGGCCGACCGTCGGCGAGGTCGAGAAGGCCGTCTCCTCCACCGGGTTCTCGCGGTTCCCGGTGTGCACCGACGACGGGCGCCTCACCGGCTACATCCACGTCAAGGACATCCTCGACCTCGCCGGGCAGGACCCGGGGACGACGGTGCCCGCCTCGAAGACGCGCGCGCTCACCGAACTGCGCGCCGACGCCCGGCTCGACGTCGCGCTTTCGGCGATGCGCAAGGAGCGCAGCCACCTCGCGCGGGCGCTCGACGCGAGCGGGAACGCCGTCGGCGTCGTCGCGCTCGAAGACCTCGTCGAGGAGTACGTGGGAACGGTGCGCGACGGCACCCACGTGGGCGCGTGACCGGCGTCGAGGTGCTCCCCGAGCCGGACTGGCTGGCCCGGGAGGCGGCGCACGTCGCGCGGATGCGCCGGTGGACCCAGCCGCACCAGGAGCGGCGGGCGCGCGGCGAGAAGCACCCGGTGCTGGACTTCCTGTTCACCTACTACTCGTACCGGCCCTCGCACCTCGAACGGTGGCAGCCCGGGCCCGGCGTCGCGCTCGCCGGGCCCGCGGCGCGGCGCTTCCTCGACCGCAAGGGGTACGTCTCGACGCCCGACGGCGTCCTGCTCGACCCAGCGGGCTTCGGCGAAGGCAAGGTGCGGACGGCCGAGTTCGTCCTCGGCCTGCTGACCGCGACGGCGTCCCGCGCGCCCCGGCTGAGCTGCTTCGGGCTGCACGAGTGGGCGATGGTCTACCGCGAGCCGGCGGATTCGGTGCGGCACAACCAGGTGCCGCTGCGGCTCGGCTCCGCGGGCACCGACGCGGTCGTCGAGTCCCTCGACATCCGGTGCGGGCACTTCGACGCGTTCCGGTTCTTCACGGACTCCGCGCGGCCGCGCAACGAGCTGACGCCGTCCCGCGAGACGCAGATCGCACTCGAGCAGCCGGGGTGCCTGCACGCGAACATGGATCTGTTCAAATGGGCGTACAAGCTCGACCCGTTCGTGCCGGCGGAGCTGGTGGCGGACTGCTTCGAGCTGGCGGTCGAGATCCGGACCCTGGACATGCGGGCGAGCCCGTACGACCTGGCCGCGCTGGGCTACTCGCCGGTGCGGATCGAGACGGCGGCGGGCCGGGCCGAATACGCCAGGGCCCAAGCGGAGTTCGCCCGCCGGGCGGCGCCGCTGCGTTATCGCCTGATTGCGCATTGCCATCGCCTGGTCAGGGCAGCAGACCCTGATCACGGCCCACTGTGAGTCAGATTATTCTCTCACCGATACTCACCTGTTAGGGTGATAACGGTTTGATTGCATAGCAGCGCGTGCTTGACATGCGCTCACCCCGAAAGGATGACGGATGGGGCGACACTACCGGGACGAGGAGCCGGTGCCGCACCCTCAGGACCGCACGCCACGCGTGCCCGCCGAGGGCCGCAGCGAGGCATCCGGTGCCTTCCGCACCCCGGGGCGCAGCTCCATCTCCGACGCCTTCGGGATCGCCGGCCGCGCGGCCCGCGACTCGTCCGGTTCGGCCTTCTTCACGGAAGGGGCCGAGGCACCGGGGTTCCCGCCCGAGCACGGCGGCCCCCGGCCGGCCGGCCGGCGGGGTGAGGCATCCGGGTCGTACCCGGTGGCGGGACCGGGCCAGCCGGCCCGCGCCCCCCGTCGTGGCGAGACGTCCGGCGCGTACCCGGTACCGGCCGAGCCCACCGCGACACGCGCTCCTCGCCGAGGTGAGGCTTCAGGGGTCCACCCGGTCCCGGGCCACGGCGAACCGGCCCGCGGCGGACGCCGTGGTGAAGCTTCCGGCTCGTACCCCGTGGCCGGGCGTACCGAGGTGCCCGGCATCACCCGTCGGGGTGAAGCCTCCGGTGCTTACGCGAGCGCCGACCCCGCCACCCGCACCGGCCGCCGCGGTGAAGCTTCCGGTTCCTACCCCGTCGCGACCCGCACCGACGTGCCCGGCCGCGCCGAAACCACCGGCGCCCGCACCGAGGTGCCCGGCACCGCCTACGCCACCGCGGGGGCCGACACCGCCACCCGCGCGGGCCACCGCGGCCCCTCCGCCGTCACCAGTGCCGAGGTCACCACCGCCTACCCCGCCATCGGCCCCGAGGCCCCCGCGCGCTCCGGACGGCGCGGCAAGCGGACCGCCCGGCCGCCCGAGTCCCCCGCCGAGCGGACCGAGGTCATCACGCGGCAGGACGACGTCCCCGGCGCCCGCACCCTCGACCGCGACGACGACACTCCCGGCGACGCCGCCGGCGACACCGTTGCCCTGCGGACCCCCGAGCGCAGCGACAGCACCGGCCCGCAGCGCGCCGGCCGTGGGGACAGCACCGGGCCGAACCGGGCCGGGCGCAGCGAAGGGACCGGTTCGCACCGCGTTCTCGGCAAGGGCGACGCCACCGGGTCGCACCGGATCGTCGGCAAGAAGGCCCCGCGACGGCGGATCGCCACCTGGCCGATCGCCTGCATGGTGCTGGCCGCGCTGATCGGGCTCGGCATCGTCGGCTGGAACTGGGCCGACAACGAGCTCAACAGCCGCGCCGAAGCCCAGGCCGCCAGCTGTGACGGCGGGACCGCGCAGATGCGGATCGTCGTCACCCCGAGTGTGCAGAAGCCGATCACCGCGGCCGCCGACCGGTGGAACCAGGCCGCCACCGTCGTCCACGGCCAGTGCGTGCACATCAAGATCGAAGCCAAGCCGTCCGCGCAGGTGCTCGACGCGCTGGTCGGCCGGTCCAACCTCGACTCCATCGGCGGCCTCCCGGCCGCCTGGCTGCCCGAGTCGTCGTACTGGGTGAGCGAGCTGACCACCAAGAAGCCGGAGATGATCGGCTCGCCGGCCCAGTCGGTGGCGAACGCGCGCTCGGCGGACTACCCGTTCATCGGGCTCGCCGGCTCCGGCATCGACGACACCGCGCTGCGCGCCGCCCAGACGTTCCGCGAGTACCTGGAGCAGCCCGCGCAGCAGGCCGACTTCGTCGCCGCCGGGATCAAGTCCGCCTAGGAGCTGTCCTGTAAGTGATCCAGCTGCGGTCCGGTGGGATTGCCGACGTGGTTGGTCGCCCGGAAAAGGGATGCAGCGACCGAGTCGAGGTCCTCGCCGTCGACGGGGAAGGACTCGGCCGGTCCCGCGGCGGGCTGAGCACAAAGATCCACCTCGCAGTGGACGGGCGTGGTCTGCCGATGCGGTTCCTGCTCACGCCGGGCCGAACCGGTGACAACCCGCAGCTGGTGCCGCTGCTGGACGGCATCGGTGTCGCCCGGACCGGCCTACACGCGGGTCCCGTTGTCGAGCTCGGCCACCACGGCGACGTCGTCGTCGGCCAGCTCGAAGTCGAAGATGCCGAAGTTCTCGCGGATGCGGGTCGTCGTGGCCGAGGCCGCCACGGCGACCGTGTCGTTCTGCAGGTGCCAGCGGAGCACGATCTGCGCCGGTGCCTTGCCGTACTTCGCCGCCAGCGCGGTCACCGTCTCGTCGGACAGCAACGCCGTGTTCGCCGCCGGGCTGGACGCCACCGTCACGATGCCGTGCGCGGTGTGGAACTCGCGCAGCGGGAGCTGCTGCAGCCACGGGTGCAGCTCGACCTGGTTGACCGCGGGCACCGCGCCGGTCGCGTCGATCAGCCGGCGCAGCTCGGAGACGCCGAACCCGGCCACACCGACCGCTCGGATCCGCCCGTCGGCGCGCAACCGGCTCAGCGCGCGCCAAGTGTCGCTGAAGGCGCCCTGGGTGCCGTCGAGCAGGCACAGGTCGGCCTGCTCGAGCTGCAGCGCCGCCAGCGCCTGGTCGGCCGCGCGGCGGGCGGTGTCGTAGCCCTGCGCGGGCACGTGCACGCTGATGAACAGCTCTTCGCGCCGCACGTCCGCCGCGGCGAGCACCGCGCCGACCTCGGCTTCGGTCCCGGGCGTGGTGTCGATGCCGCGGTAGCCGGTGTCGAGGGCGATGCGGACGGCCCGGCCGGTTTCGGCCGCGGACAGGCCCGCGACGCCGAACAGCAGCTGGGGGATGCGGACTCCGTCGGACAGGGCGAGCGAAGGCGGGACGGCCATCAACCGGTGATCCTCACTTCGGATGCTGCGCGGACCCCCATCATCCCACCGCGGCGCCCCGCTCGCGCAGGTACGCCGCCGTCACCGGGTCGGCCGGGAAGAACGACTCGATCACCAGCTCGGCCACGGTGACGTCCAGCGGCGTGCCGAACGTGGCGACGGTGCTGAAGAACGTCAGGTCGGTGCCCTCGTGGCGGAACTTCAGCGGCACGAAGATGTCGCCCGGGCCGGGAACTTCGACCTCGGGCACCTGCTGGTCGCACGGGTACCCGCGCAGCTCGTCGAGGAGCTCGGCGAGCCCGGCGTCCGCGGTCTGGCCCACCTGCCGCCGCAGCCGGCCGAGCAGGTGGGCCCGCCACTCCCCCAGGTTGAGGATGTGCGGGGCCATGCCGTCGTGGTGCAGGGTCGCGCGCAGCACGTTGGTGGTCAGCTCGGGCGCGACACCGGCGACGAAGAGCCCGATGCCGGCGTTGGCGTCGACCAGGTTCCAGTTCCGGTCGACGACGGCGGCGGGATAGGGGTCGTGGCTTGTGAGCAGCTGCCGGACGGCCCGGCGGACGGCGTCCATCCCGGGGTCCCCCAGCGCGGTCTCGGTGTAGGCGGGCGCGTACCCGGCGGCGAGCAGCAGCCGGTTGCGCTCCCGCAGCGGGACGTCGAGGTGCTCGCCGAGCCGCAGCACCATGTCCCGGCTCGGCTTGGACCGGCCGGTCTCCACGAAACTGAGGTGGCGGGTCGAGATGTCCGCCGAGATCGCCAGATCGAGCTGGCTGATCCGGCGCCGGTCCCGCCATTCCCGCAGCAGCTCCCCGACGGGCCGCTGCCGCGCCTGCACCATGGTCGTCACGCTCGCGACGCTACGGCGATCACGGCGGTGCTGCCATTACTTCCGGGGTAATGGCTCGATGTGCGCGCCGGGCGGGCAGAAGCCGGTGAGCCGGTCCATCAAGTCCGCCAGAGCTTCCCAGGCCGGATCATCCTCGCCCGCCGGCGACTCGGCGACGACCGTGTCCTGGGCCGCGTAGCAGGCCCGCATCAGGCCGAGGGGTGTGACGCCGGCTTCGTAGGCGGCGACGGCCACCCGCTCCAGCGGCGCGGCCGGCCGTTCGGCGCGGGCCGCGGCGACCACCTCGCGCACCAGCCCGGGATCCGCCGGTCCCGGCTTGGCGTGCCACGCGTCGTCCGGATCTTCCTCCACCCGGCGAGTGTCGCGGGCCGGGCCTCGCGGCACCACCGGATTTCGCCGCCCCGGCATTACCTCCTGCGTAATCGACGCGCCGCCGCGCGTCCGCCAAAGTCGGTCTCAGCGCAGGACGACGGCGAAACCGTTGTCCCCCAACGAAAGGAATCACCATGACCGACGTCCGTGGCCTCGTCGAGCAGTACATCGCCGTCTGGAACGAGACCGATGCCGGCAAGCGGCGGGCCCTGATCGCCGACGTCTTCACCGCCGACGCCGGCTACACCGACCCGCTCGGCGCCGTCGCCGGGCACGACGGGATCGACCAGTTCGTCGCCGGGGCGCAGCAGCAGTTCGGCGGGCTCACCTTCAGCCTGCCCGCCGACCCCGACGCCCACCACGACCTCGCGCGGTTCCAGTGGTACCTCGGCACGCCGGGTGCCGAGCCGGTCGCCATCGGGTTCGACGTCGTCGAGTTCGAGGACGGCCGGATCGCGAAGGTGCACGGCTTCCTCGACAAGCTGCCCGGCTGAAACCGTCGGGGGCTCCCGGCCACGGGAGCCCCCGACGGCGCTAGGCCTTCAGCGCGCCCCGCCAGCGCACGGTCGGGCGCAGCTTCTCCGGGTTCACCCGGTGCTTGTTGGCGCCCACGATGTCGAACATGGACTCGATCAGCGTGTCCGACAGCAGGTGCGGCTCCAGGCCCAGCCCGACGAGCCCGGTGTGCTTCACGTTGTAGTAGTGCTCCGGCGCCTCGGTGCGCGGGTTCTCCAGCTGCTCGATCTGCACCGGGCCGGGGAACCGGTCGGCCACCAGCTCGGCGATGCCGGCCACCGGCATGCTTTCGGTCATCTGGTTGAACACCCGGAACTCGCCCGGCGCCGCCGGGTGCTCGACGGCCAGGCGGATGCACTCCACGGTGTCGCGGATGTCGATCAGGCCGCGGGTCTGCGCGCCCTTGCCGTACACCGTCAGCGGCTGGCCCAGCACCGCCTGGATGACGAACCGGTTGAGCACC
Organism: Amycolatopsis sp. NPDC051102; assembly: GCF_040682815.1. Taxonomy (NCBI): domain Bacteria; kingdom Bacillati; phylum Actinomycetota; class Actinomycetes; order Pseudonocardiales; family Pseudonocardiaceae; genus Amycolatopsis; species Amycolatopsis sp. NPDC051102. The sequence goes on along the minus strand of NZ_JBFBBT010000001.1, from coordinate 1,207,596 downwards.
GTGCCGAACACCGCGTCGTAGTCGAACCGGGTCGCCAGCCGCGGGTCCAGCGCCGTCTGCGGCGTCTGCTGGCCGTAGACGATGCCCTGGTTGAGGTCCGTGGCGCGCAGTCCCCACGCGCGGCAGGTGAATTCGATGTTGTGCGAATCGTGGACCTTCGTCAGGTGGTAGAAGGAACCCGGCCGTTTCGGGAACAGCACGCGGTCGGTGCGCCCGTTGTGCTCGAGTTCGAGCCAGCCCTCTTCGATGTCGATGTTCGGCGTGCCGTATTCGCCCATCGTGCCCAGTTTGACCAGGTGGATCGCCGGATCGATCTCCGCGATCGCGTAGAGCAGGTTCAGCGTGCCGACCACATTGTTGTGCTGCGTGTACACCGCGTGCTCGCGGTCGATCATGGAATAGGGCGCCGACCGCTGCTCGGCGTAGTGGACGACGGCGTCCGGCGCGAAGTCGCGCACCGCCCCGAACAGGAACTCCGCGTCGAGGAGGTCACCTTCGTAGCTGGTGATCGTCCGGCCGGAGACCTCGCGCCAGGTGGCGATGCGATCGGCCAGGGACTCGATCGGGACCAAGCTTTCGACACCGAGTTCGGCGTCGTACCCGCGCCGCGCGAAATTGTCGAGAACGGCCACCTCGTGGCCTTTGTCCGATAGGTGCAACGCGGTCGGCCAGCCCAGATATCCGTCACCGCCGAGAACCAGCACACGCATTGTGCCGCCTTTCCTGCTCGTTTACGCCACAAGCACGCCGATCCCGCGGAGGAGCGGAGCTTGCAAGAACCCGAACGTTATAGATCAGGTGCTGATGAGGACCTGGCAAAGACCTGTGAATCTCCTATGCGTGCGGGGGTCGGACGGCGGCGCGACCGGCCCACGGGGAGGATGGGGGCATGACGACCGTAACCAACGGCGTGCGGCCCCGCACGGCGGAGAAGACCCGCCGCCGCGGCTGGGCCCGGCTGGCGCGCGCCGCCACGACGTCGGTCGCGGCCACGGTCCTCAGCCAGGTCGTGCTGCTGGCCGCGCTCGCCGCCGGCGGGGTACCGGCGCTGGCGAGCACGCTGGCCTGGGCGGCCGGCGCCGTGCTGAACTTCCTGGTCACCCGGCGCTGGGTGTGGGGCCGCACCGGGCGGCCGCGGGTGCGCCGCGAGCTGCTGCCCTACCTGGCCGTCATCGGGCTCGGCGGGCTCGCGTCGATCGGCCTGACGACGCTGGCGGGTTCGCTGCTGACCCGCCTGGACCTGCCGCACCTGTGGTGGGTCGTGCTGGTCGACGGCGCGTACGTCGGGAGTTACGCGCTGGTGTTCGCCGTCAAGTTCGCCCTGCTCGACCGGCTCGTGTTCGGCCGCGGCGCAGCACGTACCCCCGCCACCACGTCCCGGTCATGACGCGGGCGTAGTTGGCGCCGTAGACGAGGCTGCCGCCCTTCTTGCTCTTGCCCGCTTTGCGCAGCCGCATGCTCATCGGCAGCTCCAGGACGCGGGCGCCGCGCGCGGTCACGCCGAGCATGAGCTCCGACGACTGGTACTGCGGCTCGTTGAGCGGGACCGCGCAGGCCAGCTCCGCCCGCATCGCGCGGAACCCGAACGACGTGTCGGTGATCCGCCGGGCCGTCAGCACCGACGCCAGGACCGCGAAGACCCGCACGCCGAGCCACCGGACGCGGCTGTCGGCCTCTTCGTGCCCGAGCCGCCGGGACCCGGTGACGAAGTCGGCGGTGCCCTCGACGACCGGGCGGACGAGCGCTTCGAGCTCGCTGTTGTCGTACTGGCCGTCGGCGTCGGTCGTCACGACGTATTCGGCGCCGGCCTCGGCCGCGAGGTGGTAGCCCAGCCGCAGCGCGGCACCCTGGCCGCGGTTGCGGGGCGCGACGCAGACGTACGCGCCGTGCGCCTGGGCGATCGCGGCCGTGTCGTCGGTGCCGCCGTCGACGACGACCAGGACGTCCACCGGCATCCCGAGGCATTCGTCCGGCATCTTTTCGAGGACTTCGCCGATGCCGCCGGCTTCGTTGTAGGCGGCGATGACGACGGTCAGCGGCGCCAGTTCCAGTGCCGGGTGGCGGCCACGGAAGTCGTCGAGCGCGCCCTGGTCGACGTCGTCGGGGAAGGCGGCGAGGCGCTTCCGGCTCGCGGACGTCAACGTCGTGAAGCCGAGCGCTCCGGCCAGCGGCAGCAGCACCAGCGCCGGGATCTGGTAACGCCAGGAGAACTGGAACACCGCCGAGGCGAAGAGCAGCACGAGCCCGCTCGACGCCGCCAGCAGCGCCCCCGCCCGGGCCCGGTCGAGCGGCTTCTTGCGCCGGACCACCGTCAGCAGGCCCAGCAGCGCGCCGATGCCGAGCACCGCGCCGGACACGTAGCCGCCGCCGAGCTGGTAGTCGCGAAGGATCTTCGCCAGTGGCTGGTCGACGTGCGCGACGACGCCGTCGTTCTGCAGCGTGACCAGGTCGATCAGGGGCTGGTCGGCCCACTGCGGGTAGCTGAGCTGGAACTGCCACCGGTTCAGCGGGACGTCCGTCGGGTCCTGTTCGCGCGTCCAGGCGAAGCTCTTGCCGAAGTCGGTCAGGACCGCGTCGGCGACGTCACCGGGCTGGGCCTTCAGGACGGCGATCGCGAACTGGTGGGCCAGCGCCGCCTTGTCCGCGCCCGGGGGCAGCGGACCCGGCCAGTTCGGGTCGAGGTCGGCGTGGGTGTAGTTGTCCACCAGGCGCGTTTCGCGGGGCTCGGCCGGGCAGAACACCTGCAGCTCCGGGGCCAGGTGGAGGTTGGCGCAGTCGGCGACGGCGGCGGTCCGGCCGTAGAGCATGTTCCCGGACGGCCCGGTCAGTCCCCACTTCCCGGTCTCGGCGTGCACGCGCGCCGAATACGGCAGGAGCACGACGAGCAGGCCCAGGAGGCCGACGCCGGCCCGGCGCCAGCCCGCCCAGTGCCGCCAGGCTCCCCCGGCGACGACCAGGAACACCAGCAGCGGCAGCGCCAGTGAGATGCCGACCAGCCGCGTCAGCACGCCGAACCCCAGCAGCAGGCCGGCGGCGCCGGCGCGTTTCCAGCCCGGGGTGCCCCAGCCGAGCAGCAGCCACAGCAGCCCGAGGAGGACGGCCTCGAACGTCACCTCGGACATGATGTTCTGCTCGATCTGCAGCTGGTACGCGTCGAGCAGCACCGGCGCCGCGGCGAGCGCGGCCACCCACGGGCGCCCGCCCAGCCGCAGGACCAGCCCGTAGACGCCGATCGCGATCAGCACGCCACCGACGTGCTGCACCGCCGCGACCCAGGCCAGGCCGCCGACGGCGAGCAGCGGCCGCAGCACGAGGTCGTAGCCGATCGGGTCGAGCTGGTCGGCGCGCAAGGCGTGCAGGTTGTCGATGTAGCGGAAGGAATCGATGAACAGCAGCGCGGGCCGGTAGGCCAGCCAGGTCAATACCCGGAGCGTGATCGCCGGGACGAGGAGCAGGAGGAGCGGCCAGTGGCGCCGGAAAAACGGTGTCACGGCGTGGCGAGGCCGGAGAAGTACTTCCACGCCGTCGCCAGGCCGTCGGTCAGCGACACCTCCGGCCGGTAGCCGATGGTCTCCGCGCTGGCCGAAACGTCGACGACCACCGCGGGCATCTCCCCGGCCGGGGCTTCGACGTGCTCGACCGGCAGCTCGGCGCCGGTCACTTCGCGCACGGCTTCGACCATCTCCAGCACGGACACCGAGCGCCCGGCGCCGACGATCGCCCGGCCGGTGTAGCCGCTGTCGAGGGCCAGCAGGACCGCGCGGACGACGTCGTCGACGTGCACGAGGTCGCGGCGCTGGCGGCCGTCGCCGTAGACCTTGACCCCGCTGCCGGTCAGCGCGGCCCGCATCATCCGCGGCACGAAACTGTCCTTGTGGGACATTCCCGGGCCGTAGACGTTGGTGAACCGCAACGCACACGTCGTCAGGCCGTACGCCCCGGCGTACCCCGACAGCAGCATCTCGCACGCCGCCTTCGTCGCGCCGTAGGGCGTCAGCGGGCGCAGCGGCAGGTCCGGGGTGATGGTCGCGGAGCCGACGTTGCCGATCACGGCGTTGGTCGAAGCGAGCAGGAACTTCGGCACCTCCCGCCGGCGCGCCAGTTCCAGGAGTTCCTGGGTGACGAGGACGTTGTCGGCGAAGGTGTCCTCGGGCAGCTCGACCGACTTCAGCACCGACGTCAGCGCGGCCAGGTGCACGATTCCGGCCGTCTCGCGTGTCACGGCTTCCTCGCGGACGGCCGCCTCGCGCAGGTCCCCGCCGACGACGCGCACGCCGTCGAGGTCTTCGGGGAACGGGACCCGGTCGACGACGGTGACCGGCACGCCCCGGTCCCGGAGGGCGCGGACGACGGCCCGGCCGATGAAGCCGCTGCCGCCGGTCACGACCACGGACGTCCGATCAGGAGCGTGCCCACTCACCATGGGCGTCAACCTACCCGCCGTTCCTGTGACCGGTCGCGAAGGCCTCCGGGGGCGGGCAGGAGCAGACGAGGTTCCGGTCGCCGGCCGCGCCGTCGATGCGCCGGACCGGCGGCCAGATCTTCGGCGCGCCCGGTCCCGCGGGGAACACCGCCGTCTCGCGGCTGTACGGCCGGCGCCATTCGCCGGTGACGCACCGCGCGGTGTGCGGTGCCTGCCGCAGCGGCGACTCCTCGAGGGGCCACTCCCCCGTCGCGACCTTGCCGATCTCGCCGCGGATCGCGATCATCGCGGCGCAGAAGCGGTCGAGCTCGGCGAGGTCCTCGCTCTCCGTCGGCTCCACCATCAGCGTCCCGGCGACGGGGAAGGACATCGTCGGCGCGTGCAGCCCGTAGTCCGCCAGCCGCTTCGCGACGTCGTCCACGGTGACGCCGGTGGCCTTCGTCAGCGGCCGGAGGTCGAGGATGCATTCGTGCGCCACCAGGCCTTCCCGGCCGGCGTACAGCACCGGGTAGTGGCCGGCCAGGCGGCGGGCGACGTAGTTGGCGTTGGCCACCGCGACGAGCGTCGCCCGGCGGAGGCCCTCGGCGCCCATCATCCGGACGTAGGCCCACGAGATCGGCAGGATCGACGCGCTGCCCCACGGCGCCGCGCTGACCGGGCCGACGCCGGTGGCGGGGCCGGCCGCCGGCTGCAGCGGGTGGTTCGGCAGGAACGGCGCGAGGTGCGCGCGGACGCCGATGGGGCCGACGCCGGGCCCGCCGCCCCCGTGCGGGATGCAGAACGTCTTGTGCAGGTTGAGGTGCGAGACGTCGGCGCCGAACCGGCCGTACTGGGCGACGCCGATCAGCGCGTTGAGGTTGGCGCCGTCGACGTAGACCTGGCCGCCCGCGTCGTGCACCGCCGCGCACACCTCGCCGACGGTGTCCTCGTAGACGCCGTGCGTCGACGGGTAGGTCAGCATGACGGCCGCGAGGTCCGCCCGGTGCTCGTCCACAGTGGACTTCAGGTGCGCGAGGTCGATGTTGCCGTCGTCGTCGCACCGGACGACGACCACCCGCATGCCCGCCATCACGGCGCTGGCCGCGTTGGTGCCGTGGGCGCTGGCCGGGATGAGGCAGACGTCCCGGGCGTGCTCGCCGCGGGCGCGGTGGTAGGCGCGGATGGCGAGCAGGCCCGCGAACTCGCCCTGGCTGCCGGCGTTGGGCTGCAGGGAAACCGCGTCGTAGCCGGTGATCCGCGCGAGCCAGGTGCCGAGATCGGCCACGACGTCCAGCAGGCCGGCGGCGTCCCCGGCGGGCGCGAAGGGGTGCAGCCCGGCGAATTCGGGCCAGGTCACCGGTTCCATCTCGGCGGTGGCGTTCAGTTTCATCGTGCAGGAGCCGAGCGGGATCATGCTGCGGTCGAGGGCGACGTCCTTGTCGGCCAGCGCCCGCAGGTACCGCAGCATCGCGGTTTCCGACCGGTGCGCGTGGAACACCGGGTGCGTCAGGAACTCGCTGGTGCGCCGCAGCGGGGCCGGGAGCGCGTCCGCGGTGTCCGCGTCGAGTCCGTCCACATCGGATACCGAGACGCCGAACGCCTTCCACACCAGCGAAAGCCGTTCGCGGGTCGTGGTCTCGTCGCAGGCGGCGCCGACGTGGTCGTCGTCGACGTGCCGGAGATTCACGCCGAGGTCGCGTGCCGCCGCGACGACCGCGGCGGCCCGGCCGGGCACGGCCGCGGTGACGGTGTCGAAGAACTCGCCGTGCCCGACGTCGATGCCGCCTTCGGCGAGGCCGGCGGCGAGCACGGTGGCCATCCGGTGGGTCCGCAGCGCGATCCGGCGCAGCCCGTCGGGCCCGTGGTACACCGCGTACATCGACGCCATCACCGCGAGCAGGACCTGGGCGGTGCAGATGTTCGACGTCGCCTTCTCGCGGCGGATGTGCTGCTCGCGCGTCTGCAGGGCGAGGCGGAGGGCCGGGTTGCCGTCGGCGTCCCGGGAGACGCCGACCAGCCGCCCGGGCAGCTGCCGTTCCAGGCCGCGCCGGACGGCGAGGTAGGCGGCGTGCGGGCCGCCGAAGCCGAGCGGGACGCCGAACCGCTGCGTCGACCCGACGGCGACGTCGGCCCCGAGCTCCCCCGGCGGCCGCAGCAGGGTGAGGGCGAGCGGGTCGGCGGCGACGATCACGGCGGCCCCGTGCTTCTTCGCCTCGCCGATGGTGAGGTCGAGCTCGCGGACGGCACCGGACGCGCCCGGGTAGGACAGCAGGATGCCGAAGAAGTCCCCGCCGAGCCCGAGCCCGGTCAGCCCTTGGGAAAGGTCCTCGACGACGAGCTCGATCCCCAGCGGTTCGGCCCGGGTGCGCAGCACGGCGAGGGTCTGCGGCAGGGTGTCGGCATCGACGACGAACCGGGTGGACGTGGTCTTCCCGGCCCGGCGCACGAGGGTCATCGCCTCGGCGGCCGCGGTGGCCTCGTCGAGCAGGGAGGCGTTGGCGACGGGCAGCGCGGTCAGGTCGGCGATCATGGTCTGGAAGTTGAGCAGCGCTTCCAGGCGTCCTTGGGAGATTTCGGGCTGGTACGGCGTGTAGGCGGTGTACCAGGCCGGGTTCTCGAGCACGTTGCGCCGGATGACGGGCGGGGTGACGGTGTCGTGGTAACCGAGCCCGATCATCTGCGCCATGGGCCGGTTCCGCGCGGCAAGCGCCCGCAGTTCGGCGAGGGCCTGCGCTTCGGAGGCGGCGGCCGGCAGCTCGAGCGGCTGCGCGGAGCGGCGAAGCGACTCCGGGACGGCCCGTTCGGCGAGTTCGTCGAGGGAGGCGACGCCGATGACGTCGAGGATGTGCCGAAGGTCTTCGGGACCGGGCCCGATGTGCCGGTCGGCGAAGGGAATGCCCTGTTCCAGGGAGGCGAGTGACGGATCCACGATGGCCTCCTGGGGACAGCGAGCTTTACTCAACCGACTCTAGAACGGACGGACGAGCGGGAGGCGACCACGCCGGGGGTCCGGGGGCGGAGCCCCCGGGCGGGGTCTGGGGGTTGCACCCCCAGAGGACACGGCGAAGGGCTCAAGCGAGCGCTTTCCGCGAGCAGACGGGCTCCAAGCCCGGAGCAGGCTCGCGCGAACCCGGAGGAACCCTCCCCGCTCTGTCTGACCCCGAGGGGCGCCTGAGAGTTTCGCCCGCAGGTTGAGCCGGGCTTGCACCGTCGGCGGGGCCATCAGGGTGTGTCCTGACGACCCGCTTTCCAGAGGCGTCTCGTCCGCGCGGTCCAGGGTGCCTGAGAGGTTCCCGGGGAGGAATTGCTCCTTCGGCGCCGAGCTCAAGGTGTGGCTCGGACTCTCCCGCGCGGATTCGTCGACCGCACGGTGAACCTTACTCTGCCCGCTGCGGTGGTGATCAACCGGTCTTGCGGGCGTTGCGGCGCTGGGTGAGTTCGTCGGGTTCGTGGGTCTCGACGATGCCGCCGTCGGCGCGTTCGGCCGGGAACTCGTGGATGGTGCCGCTGATCTCCTGCATCGCGCCGCTGACCGCGATGCCGAAGACGCCCTGGCCGCCCTGGAGGAGGTCGACGATCTCTTCCGGCGAGGTGCACTCGTACACCGTCGTGCCGTCGGAGAACAGCGTCACCCGGGCCAGGTCGCGGACGCCGCGGACGCGCAGGTGGTCGACCGCCACCCGGATGTTCTGGAGGGAGACGCCGGTGTCCAGCAGCCGCTTGACGACCTTGAGGACCAGGATGTCCTTGAACGAGTACAGCCGCTGCGAGCCGGAGCCGTGCGCGGTGCGGATGCTGGGCGCGACCAGTTTGGTCCGGGCCCAGTAGTCGAGCTGCCGGTAGGTGATGCCGGCGATCTGGCACGCCGCCGGACCCCGGTAGCCCACCAGCTCGTCGGGCAGCGAGTTGTCGGGGAACAGTTCCCCCTGCTCACCAGTCGCGACCTCGACAGGCTGCTTCTCGGAACCAGCCTCGACCACGCAAGCCTCCCCTCGCCCGACCTGGCGGCCGGCGAATGACAGCCGGAGGAGTCCCAGGAGCGGGACCCGCCGGAGATCAACCGCCACGGTCCGGCCCCAGACCGTGAATCACACCGTGGCGATTTCTCTTCTTCGAAGGTAAGCGCCAGGAGAACACCGGTCAACGCGACGCGCGGCAACGCTCAACGGTCGGATGAGCGTTTGAGCCGTTCGCCGTACCCCCTACGGCGTGGTTCAAACTCCTTGACGGAATTTACTCAGCTGAGTAACTTTTTACTCATGCAGGTAAACACCGCCCTGATGGCGGATCTGGGGCTCACCGTCACCGAAGCCGCGCGCCGGGCGCAGATCATCGGCGCGACCATCGGCGTCCTCACCGATCTCGGCTACCGCCGGACGACGTTCGCCAAGATCAAGGAGCGGGCCGGGCTCAGCAGCACCCGGCTCATCTCGTACCACTTCACGAACAAGGCCGGCCTGATGCAGGCCGTGCTCAGCACGGTCGTCGAGACCAAGCACCAGTTCCTCACCGAACGCACCGGCGGCGGCCTCGACCCGGCCGACCGGCCCGGCTACCTGCGGGCGCACATCGAGACGTCGATCGCGTTCCTGCGGGCGTACCCGGAGTGCGTCCGGGCGCTGACGGAGCTGGCCGCGAACGCCGACGACGCCGACGGCTGGGTGATGACGAAGGTGCTGGTCGACGACCTGCGCGTGCACGGACTGGCCCGCCAGCTCAAGCAGGGCCAGGCCGAGGGCGTGTTCGGCACCTTCACGCCCGAGGTGATGGCGATGTCGATCGCGCAGGCCATCGACGGCGTCGCCGCAGCCTACGCGGCCGACCCTTCGCTGGATCTCGAAACGTACGGGCGCGAGGTGGCGGACACGTTCGTCAAAGCGACGGCGCCGTGAGGGCCCGGTCGAGCCGCTCTTCGATGCGGGCCTTCGGGAACGCGCCGACGATCGTCTCGACCGGCTCGCCGCCGCGGAAGAGGATCATCGTCGGCAGGGACATGACCTGGTAGGAGCGGGTGGTCTCCGGGTTCTCGTCGGCGTTGATCTTGCGGACGGCGAGCTCGCCGTCCCGCTCGGCGGCCAGCTGCGCCAGCACCGGGCCGACCATCCGGCAGGGGCCGCACCAGGTGGCCCAGAACTCGACCAGCACGGGGACGTCACTGCCGAGGACCTCGGCGAACGTGCTGTCGGTGACTTCGAGGACTTCGGACACGGCAGGGCTCCTTCAGGGGCGCGGGGAATCGGGCACGACACACGGATCGGGCGCCTGCCGGGCCAGCGCGCCGGCGAGTTTCGCGGCCAGCTCGCCGCGGATGCCGCCCAGGCGGGCGAGGAGCGCATCGGCTTCTTCGAGCTTGCGCCGGTAGACCTCGATGGAGCTCGCGCAGGAGTCGCCGGTCTCGTGGCCGCTGCGCAGGCACTCGACGAACGGGCGTGTCTCCTCCAGGGTCAGGCCGACCGTCTGGAGGGTCTGGATCTCCTTGACGAGCTGGAGGTCGTCCTCGTCGTACTCGCGGTAGCCGTTCGCCGAGCGCCGGGCCGCGAGGAGGCCTTGGTCCTCGTAAAACCGCAGCGCACGGGTGGTGGTACCCGTGCGCTGCGCAAGTTCTCCGATCCGCATGCCCCCGACGCTAGACGTTGACGTCCACGTCAAGGCAAGTTCTCAGGTATCCGCTCCGCGGAAGTCTTCCGGGGAAACCGAGTCGAGGAACTCGCGGAACTTCTCGACTTCGTCTTCCTGCTCGTCCGGGATGATCAGGCCCGCTTCCTCCAGCACCGAGTCCACGGCGTGGATGGGGACCCCGATCCGCAGGGCCAGCGCGACCGAGTCGCTCGGCCGGGCGGACACCCGGATGTCGCCGTCGAAGACGAGTTCCGCGAAGAACGTGCCTTCCTTGAGGTCGGTGATGACGACCTGCTCGAGTTCCCGGCCGAGTGCTCCGATGACCTCTTTCAGCAGGTCATGCGTGAGCGGGCGGGCCGGCCGGACCCCCTGCTGCTCCAAGGCGATGGCGGTGGCTTCGACCGAGCCGATCCAGATCGGCAGGTACCGTTCACCCTCGGTCTCCCGCAGCAACAAGATCGGCTGATTCGCGGGCAGCTCGACCCGCACACCGACGACGCGCATTTCGCTCATCGGGCTTCGCCTCCCTCTCGTGCACACGGGCTGCAGCGCCGAAACGGTTCCGCGCCGCCACTGTCGACGCTACCCGTCATCCGTGCGCTGTGCTCGCTGTCCGGACTCTCTCGGTTCGCCTGCCGCAAACCCGTGCCTTCACGGTACGGCATGCGGTGCCGAACATTCAGTCATTGACATGGGACCGCAAAGAGGATCTCACTGCCCCGTTATCGATCAACACCCGGAGACGCCACGGATTCCGGCCTTGACGAGCAGCGTGTGCAGGGTCACGGACAGCGCCGCGAGCTCCCGCACCACCTCGTCGGCCCGGGACTTGGCCTCCGGGTCACGATGCCGGTACACCGGCGTCACGATCTGCTCCAGCAGCCCGACCTCGCGGTCGGCCGCGGCGCGGAAGGCGCGCAGGTGTCTCGGTTCGATCCCGAATTCGGTCATCGCCTTCACCGTCCGCGCGACCAGCACCGCGTCCGGGTCGAAGAACCCGGCGGGGCCGGGCCGGACCAGGCCGTACTGCTGCAGCTCGGCCAGCGCGCCCGCGTCGATGCCCGCCTGCTCCAGGAGTTCCTCCTGGGTCAGGCGCAGCTCCTTGCCGGTGGCGAAGTCCTCCGCCACGGGCAGGCCGACGTTCTCCGCCGGTGCGTCGATGGGCACCAGCCGGCGCGGCGGGCGGGGCAGGGCCGCGGCGGGCCCGTTGCCGGAGTCCGCCGCGTCCAGCTGTTCCTTGATGACCTTCAACGGGAGGTAGTGGTCCCGCTGGGCGGCCAGGACGAACCTGAGACGCTCCACGTCCGCCGCGGCGAACTGCCGGTATCCCGAAGCCGTCCGGCCCGGGGTGACCAGGCCTTCGGCTTCGAGGAACCGGATCTTGGAGATGGTGACATCGGGGAAGTCGCCGCGCAGCTGCGCGAGAACGGCCCCGATGCTCAACCCGTCACGTTGTGGCCGTCCGGCCGCCGTCACTGCGCCCCCTGGCCCCCGTGCCCCGGGCCGGTCAGGAAGACCAGGCGGAACTTCCCGATCTGCACCTCGTCGCCGCCGGCGAGCACGGCCTGGTCGACCGGCTCGCGGTTGACGTAGGTGCCGTTGAGGCTGCCGACGTCGATGACGACGAACTCGCCGCCCTCACGCCGGAATTCGGCGTGCCGGCGGGAGACCGTGACGTCGTCGAGGAAGATGTCGCTGTCCGGGTGCCGCCCGGCGCTGGTGGTGTCGCGGTCGAGCAGGAACCGCGACCCCGCGTTCGGCCCGCGCTTCACGACCAGCAGGGCCGAACCCGGGGGCAGGGCGTCGACACCCTGGACCGGGGCCTCCGGGGCCGGGGCGGACTCGTGGCCTTCGGCTTCGGCCAGGAAGTCGGCCCGGAAGACAGAGGTCCGCTCCGGAGACTGCTCCGGGGGAACGCCGCCGGGCCCGTCGTTCGTGCTCACCTGAGCTCTCCTCCACACATGCTGTGATGCCTAGTACTCAAGAACGTGTAGCTGCCAACGTACCGTGCCTGATCGATTCTCCGAGCCCCGGCTCCCCGAACCGGCGGAGCGGGCGTCAGCCCTTGGTCAGCGCGTCGTACGCCTCGGCTTCGAGCAGGGCTTCGAGGCCGGCCGGGTCGTCGAGCCGGATCTCGATCAGCCAACCCTCGCCGTAGGGGTCGCTGTTGATCAGCTCGGGCGAGTCGGCGACGGCGTCGTTGACCGCGACGACCTCCCCGTCGACCGGCGCGAACAGCTCGGAGACGCTCTTGGTCGACTCGACCTCGCCGAAGACGTCGCCCGCGCTCACCTGCCTGCCGACCTCGGGCAGGTCGACGAACACGACGTCGCCGAGCTGGTCCTGCGCGTACTCGGTGATGCCGACGCGGACGAGCGTCTCCTCGCGGGTGGCGACCCACTCGTGGTCCTCGGTGTAGCGAAGCTCTTCAGGAGCGGACACCGCCGGTCCCCTTTCATGCCCTCACTGGCGAAACATGCTGCGCGAAGTCTTACACCCACACGGCCCAGCCGCCCGCCACGCCCCGGCGGAAGCGTCGCGCTCAGTCGTGCTTCACACCCCGCAGGGCGTTGCGCGCCTGCACGACGTACAGCACACCGGACCAGACGTAGAGGACGGCACCCCAGATCGTGAAGGCGTACCCGATCGGCCGAGCGACCGCGGCGACGTCCGAGCCACCCTGCGCGAGCAGCAGGAACGGGAAGGCGTACATCAGGACGAAGGTGGCGCCCTTGCCGATGTAGGTGACTTCGGGCGGCGCGAACCCGCGGCGGCGCAGCGTCAAGACGCAGACGCCGAGCACGGCCTCCCGCAGCACGAGCGGGACCACGACCCACCACGGGATGATGCCGCGCACGAGGAAGGCGATCAGGGTGGCGAGGATGTAGAGCCGGTCGGCGGCGGGGTCGAGCAGCTGCCCGAGCCGTGACATCTGGTTGAGCCAGCGGGCGAGCTTGCCGTCGAGCCAGTCGGTCAGGGCGCTGAACACGAGCAGCGCGAGCGCCCAGCCGTCTTCCTCCGGGCCGAGCAGCAGCCAGAGGAACACCGGCACACCGGCCAGCCGCAGCAGGGACAGCATGTTGGGGACGTTGAGCGCCTGCCGCAGCAGGGAAGGCTCGGCGGCGTCCGCCGGAGCGGCGGGTTCGGGGGCGGCTGTGCTCACCGGGCCATTAAACAGCGGAGAGGCGCCGGGGCGCCCGGTGGTGCGGTGCCGGGGACGGGGCCGGTCGCGGGGCGGTGCGGGTGGCCGGGCTCGGTGGCGGAGGGTGACGGGCATCCCGCCTGCCGGGCCGGACCGGCGCGGCCGCCTTTGCGACCGCGCCGCCGGAGCGGCCATGCGCTTCTGCTGCGGGGCCAGGCCGTCGGCGCCTGCCGCAGCCAGGTGGGGCCGGCTCTGCGACCGCGCCGCCGGAGCGGTCATGCACTTCTGCTGCGGGGCCGGGCCGCCGGCGCCTGCCGCAGCCGGGGCCGGGTGGGGTGGGCCGGGGTCGGCGCGGCCCGCTCTGCGGCCGCGCCGCCGGAGCGGCCGTGCACTCGTGCAGAGGGCCGGACGTCCGCCCCGCTTGCGCCTGCCGCAGCCGGGGCGGGTGGCCGGGCCTGGCGGCGGCATCCGCCCACCAACCCCCCGGCCCGGCCTCACCCCACACGCCCCGGCCGGTCTCAGCTCGCCCGGCGGTGGCTCCAGCCGCGGCGCTGCAGCTCCGCGCTGGTCAGCGACTCGGGGCGGCCGCGGAAGTCGGTGCCCATCCAGCGGGCTCGGCCGGCGCGGCCCTCGAGGACGTACGGGCGGCCGCAGCACCAGACCACGGTGCTCGGGACGGTCGGCGGACTGGACGGGTCTTCGGTGCTGGTCACAGCGTCGGCGTTCATCGCTCTCACGGTTTCCGGGACGGGTTTCGGGGACGGGAAGCTCGCTGGCCTCCACCAAGATCTTCGGCGACCGGAGCCGGGTTGTTAACGGTCACGGCCGGAATTAGACCGATCGATTCTTGATCGCAGCGGGAGGTTTCGGAGCGTGAACGGAATGTTAATTGTCCATTGTGGACACCAATTCGGTGGCCACCGGACCGGGGCGCCACCCCGCTGGAGTAATCTCCGGCACACCCGTGGGCGCGTCGATCCGCGGGGCCCCGGCCCGGATGGGCCAGAATGACCGGGCCAGCCAGCCGGGGAGGAGGATCGCGGTGCCCCACCCGACCACCACGAAGACGTGGCTCGTGGCCTGCCTCGCCCTGCCCGTGCTCGCGGCCTGCTCCGGCGCCCCGGCCGCGCAGGCGCCCCCGGCCGCGCCCGCCTCGACCTCCCCCGCCGCCGCGACGACGCCGGCCGGCACCCCGCCGCCCGCGCCCGCCGCCACGGACGGCTCGGCCACGCCCGCTCCGGCCTCCAAGCCGTCCGGGCCGCCGCCGTCGGTGCCGGGGTCCTGCGGGACGGTGACCGCCGCCAGCGGGCTGACACTCTACGTGTTCGACAGCGGCTCCGCCGGGGTCACCTGCGCCGCCGCGACGAAGCTCGTCGGCGACTTCCACCGCAAGATCGCCGGGCGCCAGGGCGCCGGCTCGAACGACGCGGTGAACGAGACCGTCGACGGCTGGCTGTGCGCCTCCGGGCCGCCGGCCGCGCAGGGCGGCACCACCTGCACCAAGGGTGAGCAGACGGTGTTCGCCGCCGTCGTGCCGTCCGAGTGAGATCCCGTCCCGTCCGCTCCTGAAGGGCCCATGAAGACTCTCGCGTACCCCCTGCTGCTCGTCGCCGCGACCGCCGCCCTCGCCGGCTGCGGCGGCGCCCCGGCGCCCGCCACGCCCTCCTCCTCCGGCGCGCCCGTGCCCGCCGCGGCCGCGGCGGCCGCCTCGACGGCGCCCGGCGTCCCGTGCGGCGACGTCGCCGGCGCGGGCGGCGCGAAGACGGCGGTCGTCGCGCACGGGAAGGTCGACTGCGCCGCGGCGAGCAAGCTGCTGAAGGACTATTTCGCGAAGCTGACCCCGGCCGAGGCGAACGACGCCGACGGCCCGGGCCCGATCGTGCTCGACGAGTGGACGTGCGGCAGCGGCGCGAACGACCCGGTGACCGCGTGCTCGACGGAGGACGGGCGGCAGGTCGAAGGCATCCGCGGCTGACGTCCGTCAGGACTTGAGGTCCGGGAAGTCCTCTTCGCGGTACTCGGTCCCTTCGCCGCGCTTCGGGTCGTTCTCGCGGCCGCGCAGCTCGACGCGCCGGATCTTGCCCGAGATCGTCTTCGGCAGCTCCGCGAACTCCAGGCGCCGGATCCGCTTGTACGGCGCCAGGTGCTCGCGGCAGTGGGCCAGGATCGACCGCGCGGTCGCGGCGTCCGGTTCGAAGCCGGCCGCCAGCACGACGTACGCCTTGGGCACCGCGAGCCGGATCGGGTCGGGGGCCGGCACCACCGCCGCCTCCGCCACCGCCTCGTGCTCGATCAGGACGCTCTCCAGCTCGAACGGCGAGATCCGGTAGTCCGACGCCTTGAACACGTCGTCCGTGCGCCCGACGTAGGTGATGTAGCCGCGTTCGTCGATCGATCCGACGTCACCCGTGTGGTAGAAGCCGCCGGCGAACGCCGCCGACGTCCGCTCGTCGTCGTCCGCGTAGCCGGTCATCAGGCCCACCGGGCGGTGCGCGAGGTCCAGGCAGATCTCGCCTTCCGTCGCGCGCTCGCCGCTGACCGGGTCGACCAGCGCCACCACGAAGCCGGGCAGCGGGCGGCCCATCGACCCCGGCACGACGTCCTGGCCCGGCGTGTTCGCGATCTGGACGCTGCTTTCGGTCTGGCCGAAGCCGTCGCGGATGGTGACGCCCCACGCCTTCTCGACCTGGTCGATCACCTCGGGGTTGAGCGGCTCCCCCGCGCCGACGACCTTGCGCGGCGGCGTCTTCAGGGCCGTCAGGTCGGCCTGGATGAGCATCCGCCAGACCGTCGGCGGGGCGCAGAAGCTGGTGACGCCGCACCGGTCCATCTGGGCCATCAGCGCGCTCGCGTCGAACCGGCTGTAGTTGTAGAGGAACACCGTCGCTTCGGCGTTCCACGGCGCGAAGAAGTTGCTCCACGCGTGCTTCGCCCAGCCGGGCGAGGAGATGTTCAGGTGGACGTCGCCGGGCTCCAGCCCGATCCAGTACATCGTGGACAGGTGCCCCACGGGGTAGGAGACGTGCGTGTGCTGCACCAGCTTCGGCTTCGCCGTCGTGCCGGAGGTGAAGTAGAGCAGCAGCGGGTCGGTGGCCTTCGTCGGGCCGTCCGGGGTGAACTCCGGCGACTCGGCGAACGCCGCCGAGTAGGCGTGCCAGCCCTCGACCGGCTCTCCCACCGCGATCCGCGTGTAGGCACCCTCGACGCCGTCGAACTTCGGCGCGTCCACCGAGCGGACCACGACGTGCTTGGCCGCGCCGCGCTCGACGCGGTCGGTCAGGTCGGCCGGGCCCAGCAGCGTCGACGCCGGGATGATCACCGCGCCGAGCTTGATCGCCGCGAGGATGGTCTCCCACAGCTCGCCCTGGTTGCCCAGCATGAGGATCAGCCGGTCGCCGCGGCGGACGCCGAGGCCGCGCAGCCAGTTGGCGACCTGGTTGGACCGGCCGGACATCTCCGGGTAGGTCCAGCGGTTCTCGCGGCCGTCCTCCTCGACGATCCACAGCGCGTACCGCTCGGCGTTGTCGGGGTCGTGCGCGACGACGTCGAACCAGTCGATCGCCCAGTTGAACTCGTCGAACTCCGGCCAGGCGAAGTCGCGGTACGCGGTGTCGTAGTCCTCGCGGTGGGTCTGCAGGTAGTCCCGCGCCACCCGGAACGCGTGGTGAACCTCCGAAGCGGTCACGAAAGCCTCTCCATTCTTCACAGGCCGACGGGGTCTATTCGCCCTTGAACTCCGGCTTGCGGCGCTCCATGAACGCTTGGACCGCCTCGCCGAGGTCCTTGCTGGGCAGGAACGCCGAGTTCCAGGCGGCGACGTACCGGAGGCCGTCGGCGACCTGGCGCTCGGTGTTCGCCGCCAGTACCTGCTTCGTACCCTGCACCACCAGCGGCGGATTCGCAGCGATCTCGCCGGCGAGTTCCCGCGCGGCCTTCAGCAGGGCTTCCTGGTCTTCGTAGACGTCGTTGACCAGGCCGATCTTCTCGGCGCGGGCGGCGTCGACGTCCTTGCCGGTGAGGGCGAGCTCGCGCAGATGCCCCTCGCCGATGATCGAGGCGAGCCGCTGCAGGCTGCCGAGGTCGGCGACGATGGCGACGCGCACCTCGCGGACGCTGAACTTGGCGTCGGCGCTGGCCAGGCGGACGTCGGCGGCCGCGACGACGTCGACCCCGCCGCCGATGCACCAGCCGGACACGGCCGCGACGACCGGTTTGCGGCATTCCGCGATCGAGCTGACCGCCGCCTGCAGCGACCGGACCTGGTCGAGGAACGCCGTCCGCGGACCGGCCAGGTTGTCCCCGCCCAGCATCGGCGCCCAGTCGCCCATCATCGCGGGCAGGTCGAGACCGTAGGAGAAGTGCGCGCCACTGCCGGTCAGTACCACGGCCCTGACCTGCGGGTCGGCGTCCAGCGTGCGGAACACCAGCGGCAGCTCGCGCCAGAAGTCCGGGCCCATCGCGTTGCCCTTCGACGGGCCGAGAAGCGTCACTTCGGCCACAGGGCCGTCGACGTCGACCTTCAGGGAGACGAGGTCGGGCAGACTGTCAGCAGTAGCGGTCATGGGGTCATCTTGACCCATGCCCGCGGCGACCCGCCATTGGCACCTTGTCAATTGACCCGCGCGTCACTGTGCCAACGGGGTCGGGGGATGCTTTCCTGAAAGGGACTCACACCACGAACCGGGGAGGACGGTGGGACATGAGCCCGGCCAGCGCGACCGCGATCCAGCCCGAACCGCCGCCCGCCCCCATCCGGCGGGCGTCCCGCCCGATCGAGCTGACCGGCTCGTTCGACCACGAAGGCCACCGCCTCTGGTACACCGAGTTCGGCAGCGGCGACAAGGTCGTCGTCCTCACCCACGGCATCATGCTGACCCGCCGGATGCACGCGCCGCTGGCGCGCCGGCTGGCCCGCGCGGGCTTCCGGGTGATCACCCTCGACCTGCTCGGCCACGGCGACTCCGACCGGCCGACCGAGTCGTGGCTGTACTCGATGCCGTCGTTCGCCGAGCAGACCCTGGCCCTGCTGGACCACCTCGAGGTTTCGTCCGCCGTGATCGGCGGGACGTCACTCGGCGCGAACGTCTCGCTGGAAGTCGCGGTCTCGGCGCCATCCCGGGCCCGGGGGCTGATCGTCGAGATGCCGGTGCTGGACAACGCGATCGTCGCCGGGCTGGTCACCTTCGCCCCGCTGCTGATGGCGGCCCGGTTCCTGCCGTTCACGGTGCAGGCGGTGGCGCTGGCGGCATCGATGGTCCCGCACGGCAACCAGTGGGTCGACGTCGTCACGGACACGCTGTCCCAGCGCCCGGCCCGATGGCGGCGCTGCTGCACGGGGTCCTGTTCGGCCGGATCGCCCCGCCGAAGTCGGTGCGCCGCAAGATCTCGACGCGCGCGCTGGTGATCGGCCACCAGGGCGACCCGATCCACCCGTTCGGCGACGCGGACACCCTGGCGGTCGACATGCCGGACGCGGAGTTCGTCCAGGCCCGCAGCCCGGTCGAGCTCCGGCTCGACCCGACCCGGCTGTCGGACGCGATCCGGGATTTCGCCGCGAGCTGCTACGAGGACTGAGATGCTTCGCCCATGCCTTTGGTGTGGGTGACCGGCAACTCCGGAGCCGGCAAGTCGGCGGTCTGCGCACTCCTGAAGGACCGGGGCGAGCACGCGGTCGACGCGGACAAAGAGGGCTACCACCAGTGGGCGGACCGGACGAGCGGGCAGGTCGTCACCGATCCGCCCGACCCGGTGCCGGCGGGCTGGCTCGACCGCTTCGGGTGGCGGATCGACCGGACGAAGGTCGAAGCCCTGGCGGCCGGCGCGCGCGACGAGATCGCGTTCTTCTGCGGCTGCCCGGAAAACGCCGGCGACGTGGCCGACCTCTTCGACCTCGTGGTCTGCCTGGTCATCGACGACGACACGCTCCGCCACCGGCTCCTGACCCGCACCACGAACTCCTTCGGCAAGCACCCGGAGGAGCTGGCCGCGGCGCTCGACGTCAACGCCTACCGGCACCCCGGCGGGACGATCATCGACGGCACCCGCCCGTTGCCCGAAGTCGCCGACGCCATCCTCACCACCGCCCACCGTCTCGCGCCCCCGTGATCGGGACGCCAACTCGCGTGATTGGAACGCCAACTCGCGTGATTGAAGGGTCGACACGACGTCCGCCCGAAGTCTGGTCGTGTCGACCCTCTGATCACGCGTGTCGACTCCTCAATCACGTGTGTTGGCTCCTCAATCACGTGTGTTGACTCAGGACACCGGGGCGAGGCCGGCCACCGGGCCGATCACGATCACCGCGGGCGGGCGGACGCCCGCGGCCGCCGCGTCCGTGACCACTGTGTCCAATGTGGACCGGAGGGCGCGCTGGGTGCGCATCGTGCCGTCCTCGACGATCGCCACCGGGGTGTCCGCCGGGCGGCCGCCGTCCAGGAGGGCCTTCGCGAACTGCGGGAGCCGCTCCACGCCCATCATCAGCACGATCGTGCCGCGCATCCGAGCCAGCAGCTCCCAGTCCACCAGGGACCGGTCGTCGCCGGGGGCGACGTGGCCGGAGACCACGACGACCTCGTGGGCCACGCCGCGGTGGGTCACCGGGACGTCGGCGGCCGCCGGGACCGCGAAGGCGCTCGTGATGCCCGGGACCATCGTCACGGGGACGCCCGCCTCCGCGCAGGCCAGCACCTCCTCGAAGCCGCGGCCGAACAGGTACGGGTCGCCGCCCTTGAGGCGGACGACGAACTTGCCCTCCTTGGCGCGCTCGATCAGGGTGCTGTTGATCACGTCCTGGCTGGCCGCGCGGCCGTACGGGATCTTCGCCGCGTCGACGATCTCGACCTCGGGCGCGAGCTCGTCGAGCAGCTCGCGGGGAGCCAGCCGGTCCACGACGACGACGTCCGCGCGCGACAGCAGGCGCCGGCCGCGGACCGTGATCAGCTCCGGGTCGCCCGGACCGCCGCCGACCAGCGCCACCCCGGGCAGCGTGCCCTCGGGGTGCGGCTGACGGCCGTCCTCGATCGTGCCGTTGTGCAGGCCGTCGAGCATCGAGTCGCGGACCGCGGCCGAGCGCAGCGGCTCGCCGCCGGAGAGGACGCCGAACAGCAGGCCGCCGTGCCGCCCCGACGCCGGGGTGACGGCCGAGCCCGACTCGCCCTCGTCGGCGCGGACGCAGAACACCCGCTCCCGCTCGGCTTCGGCGCAGATCGCCGCGTTGACCTCGGGGTCGTTCGTGCAGGCCAGCGCGTACCAGGCCGCGCGGAGGTCACCGGGCTCGTAACGGCGTTCGTGCCAGACGAGCTCGCCCGCGTCCACCATCCCCTGCACCGACGGCGTCGTGTGCGGCGACACCAGTTCGACGCGGGCCCCCGCGCCGATGAGGCGGGGCAGCCGGCGTTGGGCCACGGAACCGCCGCCGAACATCACGACGCGGCGGCCGGTGAGCTGGAGGCCGGAGAGGTAGTGCGGGTCGTCCATGGGCGGGAGTTTATTGGGGGTTCACCCGTGCGCCAGCCCAGCGTGGGTCATGCCACGCGGAACACCGGCCCGCGGGCCACGAACGGCAGCCGCGCGCCCCGCGGCACGAGGTACGCGTGCTCGCGACGGGGCCGGACGTGGTCGCACGCGGCGTCGGTGATGATCAGGATCGGCCCGTCGGGCGGGAAGTCGGCCGCGCGCTGCAGCAGGTCGACGCCGGGCTGCAGGATCGTCCCGCCACGCCCGCGCACCTTGACGCGGCCCGCGATGTCCTCCACCGCGAGGTAGCCGGCGTCGTAGGCGACGGCGTCGCAGAACACCACCCGAGCCGCCGGGACGTCCCGGGCCAGCGCGTACGACGCGATCGCGCCCAGGGCCTTGCCCAGCAGCTCGGCGTTCATCGACCCCGACGTGTCCAGCACGACGCCGAACGTGACGCGCCGTTCGAGCCGCTCCGGGCGGACGCGGCCCGGCCGCGGGATGTCCGGCGTCGCCGACTGGCGCCGCGAGGCCCGCGCGTAGCTGCGCACCGGCAGCTCCACCCGGACGTGCTCGTCGAACCAGCGGGCCAGCTGCGCGTCCCACGGCAGCGGCGGGTGGTCCAGGGCCCGGATTTCCTGCTCCAGCCCGGCCGGCAGCAGCCCGCGGCCCTGGGCGTGGTGGTACTCGAGCCCCTGGGTCAGCGCCCGGCGGTAGAACTCGTCGAGGTCGACTCCGCCGGCCCGGTCGCCCTCGCGCCACGGCAGCGGCTTCGCCTCGGCCCGCTTCGACGACCGGCGCTGCGCCGCGTCCGGTTCGGACAGCCAGTCGCCCAGGACGTCGCCGGTCTCGCGCGAGCCCAGGGTCAGCAGCTTGCGGCCGCGGCGGATGTCGGTCGTCAGCGTGTCGTACACCGACTCCGCGGACATCCCGGTCAGCTGCTGGTCGTGCAGGACGCCGTGGGGCAGCTCGCCGACGCCCATGGCGACCAGCCAGCCGTTGATCACGTAGTCGCAGGCGACGTTCCACAGGTACGGGTCGCGGCCCAGCGCGCGGCGGTCGTGCCGCAGCGCCGCGTGCAGCATCTCGTGGGCCAGCACGAACCGCCATTCCTCGGCACTCAGCGCGGCGGCCGGGTTGACGTAGATCTCGCCGTGCTCGGCGTCGACGGCCGCGAGGGAGATGTCCCACGCCCGGGCCACGTCGGCGTCGACGACCAGGGTGAACCCGGCCGCGACCGCGCCGAGCAGCGGGAACGACGAAACGAACCAGGACACGGCCCGGTCCCACTCCCCCATCGCCCGGCGGTGGCGGGTCTGGCCGCGCGCGTCGGCGGCGCGTTCCATGGCCTCGGTGGCCGAGGCGATCAGGCCGCGGGCGAACCGCTCGGTCCACGGCTCCGGCTTCCCGTGGTAGTGCACCTGCCAGCGGGACATCGGCGGCGGGAGCCGCAGGCACGACCCGGGGCCGCCGACGCCCAGCCGCGCGAACGGCGCCGGGACGCCGGTCTCCTGCCACCTGTGGGTCAGCGCGCGCTCGTCGGTGCCCGGCAGCTCCGGCACCTCGACGACGGGCGTCCCGACGTGGACCGCCTCGGCGAACCGGTGGACGGCCACGCAGCACGCGGCGCCGTAGACATCGTCGAACTCCACGTCGTCGAGCTGGTCGTCGTCGAGGTGGCCGAGGCCCAAGTGCAGCAGCAGGTGCGCGAAAACCCAGGCCCATTCGGCGGGCTCGGCATCGCGGGCGCGGTTCGGGATGATCAGCCCGCGGCCGTTGACGACGGCCCAGCTGTCCACGCCGGTCAGGCTCTCCGGGCTCAGGCTGGCGCCGCGGGCGAGGTGGGCGAGGACGGTGTGCGAGCGGCTCAGCTCCCAGCCGCCGAGGATCGCCTTCGCGCGCCCCTCCCGGCGCTTGGCTTCGACGCGGGCGTTGCTCACGTGCGCGCCGCCACCAGCCGCGGCAGGTCGCGGGCCGCTTCGACCAGGAACCACGACGGGAGCCGCGGGTTGCCCGCCTCGTCGTCGGCGATGACCAGCTGCGCCATCTCGAGGGAGACTTCGGCCAGCTCGACGAGCAGGCTCTTCGCCCGGAAGGCGAACTGGCGCACGGCCGGCGACGCGTGCCGCTTGTCCGCGGGCAGGTCCTTGACCAGCCGGGCACGGAACGTCTCGGCGAGGAAGTAGAGCAGATCCCGGTCGGCCGGCTCGGCGGGCCAGCGCGCGTCGCCCTTGAGGATCGCCTCCAGGTCGAAGGCGTGCCGGGCCACCTTGAGGTACGCGCGGAACGCGCCCGCGTGGGCCGGCGTGAGCGTCGCGTACGCCAGCAGGGCGACCGTCTCGTCGTCGGCCGGGTCGCCGGCGGAGTGGAGCAGGTCCGACAGCATGTGCCAGGACCGCGGCGTCGAGAACGGCTCTTCGGTCTTCGGCGGTGGGCTCCAGAGGTGGTCCGGGCGCTGGGTGAGGTACTCGATCACCCACGGGTGGATGCCGTTCCCGGCCGCCCACACCAGCCAGTCGCCCGGCGCCGCGCGCAGGTGGACGTGCACCAGGCGGTTGACCAGGGCCGAGGCCATCGGCCGGGCGAGGGCCTGGTCGGTGGCGCGGTTGCCGGCGCCGATCACGACCGAGCCCGCCGGCAGCTCGTAGGAGCCGATGCGGCGGTCGAGGATCAGCGAGTAGAACGCCTTCTGGACGTCGGGCGCGGCCGCGTTCAGCTCGTCGAGGAACAGGCAGTACGGCTCGTCGCGCGCGATCTGCTCCGGCGGGCAGAACCGGCTGCGGCCGTCCACGATCTGCGGGACGCCGATCAGGTCCTCGGGCGCGAGCTGGGTGCCGAGCAGCGACACGCAGTCGAGCCCGAGCGCCGCCGCGAAGTCCCGCACCAGCGAGGACTTCCCGATGCCGGGCGCGCCCCAGAGGAACACCGGCCGGACGACGGCGGTGGTGAGCAGGACTTCGGGCAGCCGGGCGGGCGTGACCGTGAGCTGGGCGTGCAGCGTGGACCTCCTGGTGTGTCAGGACATCCTCCTGCGACGCCCCCTTTCGTGCGCCCATGATCGCGCGCCGCCCGGCCCCGGCGCATCCGAATTTTCAGCTCGCGCGCCCCGCCGACGGGTACGGCAGCAGGGCCATCTCGCGCGCGTTCTTGATCGCCGTGGCGACCTGTTTCTGTTGCTGCGGCGTCAATCCAGTCACGCGGCGGGCCCGGATCTTGCCGCGGTCGGAGATGAACTTCCGCAGCAGTTCGGTGTCCTTCCAGTCGACGTGGGTGATCTTGCCGGCGTGCAGCGGGTTCACCTTGCGCTTGGCGGGGCGGTCGCGGTGCGGCTTCGGCATCCGGCTCACCAGCTCGACTTCGCGACGCCGGGCAGCTCGCCGCGATGCGCGGCCTGCCGCATCTTCACCCGCGACAGGCCGAACTTCCGCAGGTAGCCGCGTGGCCGCCCGTCCGAGACGTCCCGGTTGCGGATCCGGGTCCGGCTCGCGTCCCGCGGCAGCTTCTGCAGCGCGACGACGGCCTCGGCCTTCTCCTGCGGCGACGACCCGGGCGCGGCGATCACGGCCTTGAGCGCGCGACGGCGTTCGACGTACCGCGCGGCGACGACCTTCCGCTGCTCGTTCTTCGCGATCTTCGACTTCTTGGCCATCAGCGCTCTTCCTTGAACTCGACGTGCTTGCGCGCCACGGGGTCGTACTTGCGCAGGACCATCCGGTCCGGGTCGTTCCGGCGGTTCTTCTTGGTCACGTACGTGTAGCCGGTGCCCGCGGTGGACCGCAGCTTGATGATCGGCCGGACGTCGGTGCTCTTCGCCATTACAGCTTCACCCCCTTCGCCTTCAGCTCGGCGACGACGGCGTCGATGCCGCGTTTGTCGATCGTCTTCATGCCCTTCGCGGAGACGCGCAGCCGCACCCAGCGGCCTTCACCGGGCACGAAGTACCGGCGGTTCTGCAGGTTCGGCTCCCACCGCCGGGACGTGCGGCGGTGGGAATGCGAAACCTGCTTGCCGTAGCCCGGCTTGCGGCCGGTGACCTGGCACACGGCGGACAAGGACCCTCCCGAGTTGATAGTGGTTTTCGTTTTCATCTACTCTACGCACCGTACCCCGCCCGTATTCCTGGAGCCGCAGTGACCCCTCACCCCCGCGTCCCGCTCGTCCTCGTCAGCGGTCTCGCGCCCGGACCGAACGCCACGCTCGCCGAACTGCTGCGAGCCGCCGAGCCGGGCACCGCCGTCGTCCACCACGACCTGCGCGAGATCCACTCGGGTGTCGTCCGGCGCCGGCTCCAGCTCGGCGAGCGCGACGAGGAGACCGTGCTGGAACTGGCGCACGGCTGCGTGTCCTGCACCCTGCGGGAGGACCTGCTCCCGCTGCTGCGGCGGCTGGCCCGGCGCCCGGAGGTGACCCGGATCGTCGTCCGGCTCGACGAGGCCATGGAGCCCGAGCCGGTCAGCTGGGCGATCGCCAACGTCCTGGTCGGCGACCACCCGGTGCGCGAGGACGTCGACCTGCGGGCCGTCCTCACCGTCGTCGACTGCGCGAGCTTCCTCGCCGACGCGACCGGCGACGACGAGCTGGCCGACCGGAACCTGCAGGGCAGCCCCGAGGACGAGCGGACCGTCGCCCAGGTCGCGCTGGCGCAGGTCGAGTCCGCCGACGTCCTCGTGCTGGCCGGCGCGGCCACCGATGCGTGGAGCGCCGCGAAGGCGTCCGCGGTGCTCGACCGGGTGGCGCCATCGATCCCGCGGGTCGAGCTGGCACGAATCGACGGCCACCGCGTCCTCGACGCGGTCCCGGCGGACGCCCGCCGCGGCGAGGTCACCGACCTGCACGGCGCCCTGCTGCGCGGCGAGCCGCCGCTGCACACCGACTGCGGCATCGGGCTGCTGACCTTCACCGCGCGGCGGCCGTTCCACCCCGGGCGGCTGCACGACGCGCTCGACGTCCTCCTCGACGGCGTCGTCCGCACCCGCGGGCGCGCCTGGGTGGCCAGCCAGCCCGACGTCGCGTTCTGGATCGAGTCGGCGGGCGGCGGGCTGGGCCTCGGCCACGCCGGGCCGTGGCTGGCGTCCCCCGACGGTCCTGAGTGGACGGACGTCTCCCCCGAACGCCGGACGCTGGCGTCCCTGCGCTGGGACCCGGTGTACGGCGACCGCGCGCAGGAACTGGTCGTGGTGACGGACCAGACAACGCCCGAGGAGATCGACGCGGCCCTGCGCGGCGCTTTACTCACCGACGACGAACTCGCGGCAGGACCCGAGGCGTGGGCGCGCTACCCCGATCCGTTCGGCGACTGGCACGAAGAGCCGTGCGAAGACACCGAACCCGACCCGGCGCGGCACGACGCGACCGCGGCGAACCGAAAGGAAGACCGATGAAGAACGGCATCCACCCCGCCTACCACCCCGTGGTGTTCCAGGACTCGTCCACCGGCGACGCCTTCCTGACCCGCTCGACGATCACCTCCGACCGGACGATCGAGTGGTCCGACGGCCACCGCTACCCGCTCGTGGTGGTCGACATCAGCTCGTGGTCGCACCCGTTCTGGACGGGCACGCAGCGGATCATGGACAGCGCCGGCCAGGTCGAGAAGTTCCACCGCCGCTACGGGAAGCGGGGCACCCGCTGATGGCCGTCCCGAAGCGCAAGAAGTCCCGCAGCACCACGCGGTCCCGGCGGGCGCAGTGGAAGGCCGCCGCGGTGGACCTGGTGCCGATCAAGGTCGACGGGCAGGTCCGGCTGGTCCCCCGCCGGCTGATGCGGCACTTCCACTCGTGACGGTCCCGGTCACCGTGCTGTCCGGCTTCCTCGGCGCGGGCAAGACGACCCTGCTCAACCACATCCTCGCCGGCCGGTCCGGCCGGCGGGTGGCGGTGATCGTCAACGACATGAGCGAGGTCAACATCGACGCCGCGCTGGTCCGCTCACAGGAGCGGCTGGTCGAGCTGACCAACGGGTGCATCTGCTGCACCCTGCGGGAGGATCTGCTCGAAGAGGTGGCGGCGCTGTGCGCGGACGGCCGGTTCGACCACGTGCTCATCGAGTCGAGCGGGATCTCCGAGCCGATGCCGGTCGCCGCCACCTTCACGTTCCTGGAGCCGGTGGCCCACCTCGACACGATGGTGACCGTGGTGGACGCGGCGAACTTCGCCCGGGAACTGGCCGCGGGTGACTCGCTGGCCGAGCGGCGGCTGGACCAGTACGAAGGCGACGAGCGGACGGTCAGCGATCTGCTGGTGGACCAGATCGAGTTCGCCGACGTGCTGCTGCTGAATAAGACGGACCTGGTCCCTTCGGCCGAGGCCGACCGGCTCGTGGCGACGCTGCGGCGGCTCAACCCGGCCGCCGACGTCGTCACGGGCCGCTTCGGGAAGGTGCCGCCGGAGCGGGTGTTCGGGACCGGCCGCTACGACCCGGTCCGGGCGCGGGAGGCGCCGGGCTGGGTGGCCGAGCTGAACGGCGACCACGTGCCGGAGACCGAGGAGTACGGCATCTCCAGCGTGGTGTTCCGGGCTTCCCGGGCGTTCGACCCGGCGGCGCTGTGGGACTTCGTGACCCGGCGGCTGGACTCCGGCGAGTTCGGGACGGTGCTGCGGTCCAAGGGGTTCTTCGCGCTGGCGTCCCGGCCCGGCGTGAGCGGGCTGTGGTCGCAGGCGGGCACGGTGGCGCGGTTCGAGCCCCAGGGCGTCGCGGCGGCACCGCGGCAGGAGCTGGTGTTCATCGGCGTCGACCTCGCCGGGGACGCCCTGCTCGCCGCGCTGCGGGACTGCCTCGGCGAGGCGAGCGGACCGGACCCGTTCCCGGCGTGGGAGCCGGTCCACGTCCATTCCGCGTAGGCGGCCTGCCGCGGGCGAAAGGTCCCGGCTCACCCGATAGCGGCCGTTCCGTCCGGGTTGATCAACCCAGGTTTATCAGTCTAGGTTGACTATCGTGACGGACGAGGAACTCCTCCAGGCGAGCACCGACCTGCGCGTCGCGCTCGGCCGGCTGATCCGGCGGCTGCGACAGGGCTACGTCGTCGGCGAACTGACGTTGCCCGAGCGCTCGGTCCTGTCCCGGCTCGACCGCGAGGGCCCGGCCACCCCCGGTTGCCTCGCCGACCTCGAACGGGTGAAGCCGCAGGCCATGGGCGTCACGCTCGCCGGGCTGGTCGAGCGCGGGCTCGTCGAACGGCGCAAGGACGACTCCGACGGCCGGAAGGTGCTCATGTCGGTCACCGAGACCGGCGTCAAGCTGCTCACCGACCGCCGTTCGGCGACCACCCGGCAGATGGCGGCCGCGCTCGCCGAGCAGTTCAGCGAGGCCGAGCAGCGCGAGCTGGTCGCGGCCATCCCGCTCATCGAGCGGCTGGCGGACCGCCTGTGAGCTACAAGTGGGTCGCGCTGTCCAACACCACGCTCGGCGTGCTGATGTCCGCGCTCGACGGCTCGATCGTGATCATCTCGCTGCCGGCGATCTTCCGCGGCATCGGCCTCGATCCCCTCGCGCCCGGCAACATCGGCTACCTGCTCTGGATGATCCTCGGCTACCTGCTGGTGCAGGCCGTGCTGGTGGTGACGCTCGGGCGGCTCGGCGACATGTTCGGCCGGGTCAAGATGTACAACGTCGGGTTCGTCGTGTTCAGCGCCGCGTCGGTGGCGCTGTCGTTCGACCCGTTCCACGGCGGCAGCGGGGCGCTGTGGCTCATCGGCTGGCGGATCGTGCAGGCCGTCGGCGGGTCGATGCTGACGGCGAACTCCGCGGCCATCCTCACCGACGCCTTCCCGGCGCACCAGCGCGGGATGGCGCTGGGCGTCAACCAGATCACCGCGCTGGCCGGGCAGTTCCTCGGCCTGGTCGTCGGCGGGCTGCTGGCCGAGATCGACTGGCGCGCGGTGTTCTGGGTGAGCGTGCCGTTCGGCCTGCTGGGCACCATCTGGTCGATCCGCAGCCTCCGCGAAGTCGGGACACCGCAGCGCGCGAAGGTCGACTGGGGCGGCAACGTCACCTTCGCGGCCGGGACCGCGCTGGTCCTGGCGGCGATCACCTACGGCATCCAGCCCTACGGCGGCGCCGCCACCGGCTGGGGCAACCCCTGGGTGCTCGGCGGGATCGGCGCCGGCGTGCTGCTGCTCGTCCTGTTCGGTGTCATCGAGACGCGCGTCGCCGCGCCGATGTTCCAGCTGAGCCTGTTCAAGATCCGGGCCTTCGCCGCCGGCAACATCGCCGCGTTGCTGACTTCGGTCGCCCGTGGTGGCATGCAGTTCATGCTCATCATCTGGCTGCAGGGGATCTGGCTGCCCCTGCACGGCTACGACTACGAGCAGACGCCGCTGTGGGCGGGTATCCACATGCTGCCGCTGACCGTCGGGTTCCTGGTCGCCGGGCCGGTGTCGGGGTACCTCTCCGACCGGTTCGGGGCCCGGCCGCTGGCCACCGGCGGCCTGCTCCTGGTCGCGGTGGCGTTCTTCGGCCTGCTGGCGCTGCCGGTCGACTTCTCGTACCCGGCATTCGCGGCCCTGCTCGTCCTGAGCGGGATCGGCCAGGGCATGTTCGCCGCGCCGAACACCTCGGCGATCATGAGCAGCGTCCCCACCGAGCAGCGCGGGGTCGCCTCCGGCATGCGGGCGACGTTCCAGAACTCCGGCACGTCGTTGTCCATCGGCGTGTTCTTCTCGCTGATGATCGCCGGGCTGGCCTCGTCGCTGCCGCAGACGCTCACCGGCGGGCTGCAGGCCCACGGCGTCCCGGCGCCGGTCGCCGACGGCGTCGCGCAGCTGCCGCCGGTCAGCACGCTGTTCGCCGCGTTCCTCGGCAGCAACCCGGTCGGGCACCTGCTCGGCCCGGACGTCCTGGCCGGCCTCTCCCCGGCCGACCGGACGGCCCTCACCGGCGGCGAGTTCTTCCCCCGGCTCGTCTCCGGCCCGTTCCACCACGGCCTGGCGGTCGTGTTGACCGCGGCCGCCGTGATGGCGGTGGTGGCCGCGGTCGCGTCCGCGTCCCGCGGCAAGCGGTACGTCCACCCGCCCGAACCAGCGAAGGAGAACCGATGACCGACGAGATCGTCGCCGGGACCGTCACCATCACCGGCCACGGCGGGGACGAGCTCGAGGCCTACCTGGCCAAGCCGACCGACGAGACCCCGCGCGGCGGCGTCGTGGTGATCCACCACATGCCCGGCTACGACGCGGCGACGAAGGAGATCGTGCGCCGCTTCGCCGTCGGGGGCTACAACGCGCTCTGCCCGAACCTGTACACCCGCGAAGCGCCGGGCGCGGACCCGGACGACGCGGCCGCGACGGTCCGCGCGGCCGGTGGCGTCCCCGACGACCGCCTGGTCGGCGACGTCTCGGGCGCGGCGGACTACCTCCGCGCGCTGGAAAACGCCAACGGCCGCGTCGGGGTCATCGGCTACTGCTCGGGCGGCCGCCAGGCGTTCCTCGCGGGCTGTTCCCTGGACCTCGACGCGGCGGTCGACTGCTACGGCGCGTTCGTCGTCAACGACCCGCCGGCGGGCATGGGGATGACGATGAAGCCGCTGCTCGGCCTGACCCCGCAGCTGTCCTGCCCGCTGCTGGGCATCTTCGGCGCCGACGACCAGTACCCGGGACCGGACGAGGTGGCCGTGCTGGCGGCCGAGCTGGAGAAACACGGCAAGGAGCACGAGTTCCACACGTACGCGGGCGCCGGCCACGCGTTCTTCGCCGTCGACCGCCCGAGCTACCGCCCGGAAGCCGCCAAGGACGGCTGGGAACGCATCTTCGACTTCTACGCCCGCACGCTCACCGCCTGAGAGGACCCGCTCATGTGCACTTACCTGACGGAGAAGTTCGCGCTCGAGGGCAGCGGCAAGGGCGCCCGCGGCTGGTTCCGGCTGAACGAGGGCACCGTGTACGTCGACCACCCGGTCCACGCGCCGTACGCGCACACGGTGAACATCGACTTCCGCAACCCCGGCCTGGGCGCCTCGGCGCGGGTGGCTCTCGAACTCACGGAAGAGGACGCACTGGCCCTGGCGGACGCGATCCACGCGGCCGTCAAGTCCGCCCCCGCCGGTCTCGCTTCGCGGAACCAGTAAGCGGTCGTGAGTGGTAAGGCGGGTTAGAACGCGCCTTACCACTCACGAGGGTGTGTAGAGGGCGCCCAGGAACTCCAGCAGCAGCCGCTCCCGCAACGGCGCCGGTGCCGTGGCGAGGAGCGCGTTGATCGGGGCCATCCGGTCCGGGAGGCCGGCCGCGCCGCCGAGGCCGGCCGCCGCGAGGAGGCCCGCGAACTGCTCCGACGTCAGCGTTTCCGGATCCAACGCGGCGACGAACTCGGCCAAGGCCGGGTCGACGACCACCGGACCCGCCTCGCGAGCCGCGTCCACCGACGCCGCGAGGTCGGTCAGGAACTCCTTCTCGCTGCCGTGGTTGGCCGCGGTCACAGTCAGGTGGAGGTTCGCCGGGGACGACAGGTGAGCGAACTGCGGCTGGACGTACCAGCCGCGGGTCTTCATCTCGTCGGCCACCGTGAACAGGTCGAAGCCGTCGTCGCCGGTGAACGCGATCAGCGTCGAAACCGGGTCGCCCAACACTCGCAGGCCGGGGATTTCCTCGACGCCCGAACGGATCCGGGACACCGCCTCCCGCGCGGCGGACGCCAGCTTGAGGTAGCCGTCGGGACCGAGGTGGTTGACCACCGCCCACGCCGCCGCCAGTGGTCCGCCGGAGCGGGTGCTCTGGATCGTCGTGTTCAGCATCGTGTAGCCCGGCCAGCCGGCGCTCGCGAAGTAGTGCGTGCGCCGCAACTCCGGCGAGGCGTGCAGCAGCACCGATGTCCCCTTGGGACAGTAGGCGTACTTGTGCAGGTCCACCGAAATGCTCGTGACGCCGGGCACGCAGAAGCCGAACGGGGGGACGTCCGCGCCGAGGCGGGCGAAGTACGGCAGCACCCAGCCGCCGATGCAGGCGTCGACGTGCATCCGGACGCCCCGCGCCGCGGCGGCCGCCGCGATTTCCGGGATCGGGTCGAGCACGCCGTGGGCGTACGAGGGCGCGCTCGCCACGACCAGGACCGTCGAGTCGTCGATCGCCGCGGCCATCGCCGCCGGGTCGGCGCGGAAGGTCACCGGATCGACCGGGACGTCGATGCGCCGCAGCCCGAACAGGTGCGCCGCCTTGTGGAACGCCGCGTGCGCGGTCGTCGGGAGGACCATCGAAGGCAAGGCGATCTCCGGGTGGGCGTCCCGGGCCGCGAGCACCGCCAGCAGGCACGACTCCGTGCCACCCGACGTCACCGAACCGACCACGCCCGGGACGTCGCCGAGCAACGAAGCCGCCGCGGCGACGAGGTCGTTCTCCATCCGCAGCAGGCTCGGGAACGCCGTCGGGTCCAGGCCGTTGGCCGACGACGCCAGCGCGTGCGCGGCCGCGCCCAGTGCGTCCACTTCGGACAGCCCGCTGTCGTAGACGTAGGCCAGCGTGCGGCCGCCGTGCGTCGGCAGGTCGCCCGCGCGCAGCTCCCGCAGCCGCGCGAGGACGTCCTCAGGCGAGTTCACGCCGCGGCTCCAGGACCGAGCGCCGCAGCAACGGCAGGGCCAGTGCGATCAGCACGCCGGGGATGATCGACGCCCCGACGAGGATCGCCACGATCGCGCTGTGCGGCTGGAACGCGGTGGCGTCCGTGCTGGACACGTACCCGCCGAACGCCAGGATCAGCGCCCACAGGCCGCCGCCGAAGGCGAGCCCGAGGGTCTCCCCCGCGGTCCACACGCCCGCCGCGATCCCGGCGCGGGTCTCGCCGGTGCGCTCCTCCTCCGCCGTGATCAGGTCCGGCAGGATGGCCAGCGGGAACACCGAAATCCCCGCGTACCCGACCCCGCACAGCGCCACGAAGACGAACGACACGAACAGCGGGATCGACTGGGCGAAGACCAGCCCGAGCAGCCCGACCGCGAAGGCCGCGGTGGCCAGGCGGAAGCCGTTGAGCTTGCCGACGCGGTCGCCCAGCCGCGGCCACAGCGGCATGGTGATCAGCGCGGGGCCGACGAAGATGACGAACAGGATCGTGCCGTAGCCCTCGCTGCCGAGGATGCGCTGGGCGAAGAACGGGATCGCCGCGAGCACCGTGCCGATGCCGAGTGCCTGGATGAAGTAGGTGCCGAGCAGCCAGCGGAACGGCCGCCAGCCGGCCAGCGTACGCACCAGCTCCTTGAGGTTCACCGTGTTCGGCCGCAGCGAGCCGACCGGCGCGTCCTTGAGCCCGAAGTACACCAGCAGCGTCGCGGCCAGCACGATCAGCCCGATGACGACGGCCATGACCCGGTAGCCGGCGACCCCGCCGATGCCGGTGCTGATGGCGGGCGCGCCGCCGCCGCAGATCAGGATCGTCACGGCCAGCACGCCGATGCGGACGCTGGTGAGTTTCGTGCGCTCGGTCGCCGACTCGGTCAGTTCGGCGGGCAGCGCGTTGAACGGCACCTGGAACAGCGCGTACGCCGTGGCGCAGGCGGCGAACATGAGCGCCACGTACAGCGCGTCCGGCAGCGGGTTCCCGAACCCGGGGTGGGCGAACATCGCCGCGAAGAGGATCGCCACGCCGATGCCGCCGATCAGCAGGAACCGCCGCCGGCTGCCGGTCTTGAGCAGGTCGGCGTCGGACAGCCGGCCGGCGACCGGGTTGAACAGCACGTCCCAGGCCTTCGGCACGAACACGATCGCGGCGGCCCAGCCCGCGGGCACGGCCATCGTGTCGGTCAGGTACTTGACCAGGACCAGGCCGGGGACCGTGCCGAAGGACCCGGTGACGAACGAGCCGAGCGAATAGCGGAACCTCGTCCGGCCGGACAGCGTCGCCATGGTCCTCCTCGAAGGCGTACCGGGTGCACGCCATGAGTATTCGATCTCGGCGGGCACCCGGTAGTGGTCGAGGGGAATCGTGCCATCGCCGTGACCAAGGCCACGACGGGGCCCGCCCTAGCCGAGCGCGCGGGCGATCTTCTCCAGCGTCGCGGCGTCGCCCCGCAGCAGCAGCTGCGTCACCACCGTCTCCTCCCACGCCTGCAGCTCGTCGCGGATCTTCGCCGGCGGCCCGATCAGCGAGGTGTCCTCCACCAGCGACGTCGGGATCGCCGCCGTGGCCTCCTCCTTGCGGCCGGCCAGGTACAGCTCCTGCACCTTGTCGGCGACGTCCTCGTAGCCGAGCCGCGCGAAGACGTCGTGGTGGAAGTTCACGCTCTTCGCGCCCATCCCGCCGATGTACAACGCCAGCGACGGCTTGATCCAGCTCGCGGCCTCCTCGACGTCGTCGTGCACGATCACCGGCAGCGAGCACGGCACCTCGAAGGTGTCCAGGGTGTGCCGCGCGCCCGGCCGCGCGAAGCCTTCTTCGAGCGCGGCCTTGTAGAAGCCGTTGCTCTTCGGGGAGAAGAACAGCGGCAGCCAGCCGTCGGCGATCTCGGCGGCCAGTGCGACGTTCTTCGGGCCCTCCGCGGCCAGGTGGATCGGGATCTCCTTGCGCAGCGGGTGCACCGTCGGCTTCAGTGGCTTGCCGAGCCCGGTGCCGCCCTTGAGCGGCAGCTGGAAGTGGTCGCCGTCCAGGGTCACCGGTGCCTCGCGGGCGATCACCTGCCGGACGATGTCGACGTACTCGCGCGTGCGGGCCAGCGGCTTCGGGTACGGCTGGCCGTACCAGCCCTCGACGACCTGCGGGCCGGACGCGCCGAGCCCGAGCACCATCCGGCCGCCGGAGAGGTGGTCCATGGTCAGCGCGCTCATCGCCGTCGCCGTCGGGGTGCGCGCGGCCATCTGGACGATGTTGGTGCCGAGCCGGATCCGGCTGGTGGAAGCGCCGTACCAGGCCAGCGGCGTGAACGCGTCCGAGCCGTACGCCTCCGCCGTCCACACCGAGTCGAAGCCGAGCTCCTCGGCCTTGAGGACGGCTTCCAGCGCACCCGGGGTCGGGCCGCTCTGCCAGTACCCGATGTGGAATCCCAGCTTCACGAAAGCCTCCTAGACGTTCGGCGCGTAGTGCTCGGGTTTGCCCCGCTCGGACAGCGGCGGCAGGTTCCTGGGTGGAGTCTCGACCAACGGCGCGTCCGCAGCCACCTCGCCACGCTCGCGGCGCCAGCCGGCGCGCGCACGCGGGTGGTAGCGGCGGTCGTGCGGGACGAGCTCGAAGACCGCGTTGACCAGCTTGCCGAACCGCCGGTGCCGCCGCGCGTCGCGCTCGGTCCAGCGGAAGCCGAGCAGGTCGCGGATCTCGCGGTCGTAGAGGCCGATCGTCAGCCAGACGAAGTTGCGGGCGATCACCCGCTGGACCGGCCGCCACAGCGCGTCCGGCAGCCAGGGCAGGAACGGCGGCTTGCCGAGCCCGCGGATGTCGAGGACGTCCCTGGTGGCCTTGTTGTCTTCGAGGACCTCGGTGCACATGTGCTTCCAGTAACGCTGGAAGTCCTCCCAGCTCTCCGGCACCGGCCGCATGCTCATGTCGTACATCCGCCACCACTGCACGTGCTCGTCGAACAGCTGCCGCTTCTCGGCCTCGCCGATCCCGCCCATGAAGTGGTCGGCGATGAGGATCGTGCTGACGAAGAAGGTCGCGTGCGCCCAGTAGTAGGTGTCCGGGTCGAGCGCGTGGTAGCGGCGGCCTCGCGCGTCGACGCCCTTGATGCGGTCGTGGTAGCCGCGGACTTCGAGGGCGGTCCGGTGGGCGCGGGGGCCGTCGTAGACCACCCCGCCGATCGGGTAGAGCGAGCGGAACAGCCGCTGCCAGCGTTCTTCGAAGAACCGCGAGTGCTGCTCGACGCCGGCGCCGAGGCCGGGGTGCATGTTCTGCATCGACCCGGCCCACAGGCCGATCAGCAGGCCGCGCCAGTCGCCGAAGTACTTCCACGTCAGCGAGTCGGGACCCAGCGGCTCGGGGTTCATCGGCGGCTCCTCGTCGAGTCCGGAACTGACTACGGCTGTTGTCAGGCTAGGATCTGACAACAGTTGTAGTCAACCGAGGAGCCGCCATGCCGGGCCGCACGTGGGCGGGCACGACGCTGGACGACCGGAAGGCGCTCCGGCGCGGGCAGCTCGTGGCCGCCGGCCTGGACCTGCTGGGCACCGAAGGGTCGGCCGGGACGAGCGTCCGCGCGGTGTGCCGGCACGCGAAGCTGACCGAGCGCTACTTCTACGAGAGCTTCGCCGACCGCGAGGAGCTGGTCGCGGCGGTCTACGAGCACGTCGGCGAAGAGGCGCGGCAGGCGCTCGTGGACGCCGTGCGGGACGCCCCCACCCCCGTGTCGCGGGCGGAGAACGCCGTGCGCGCGTTCGTCGAGCTGATCGTCGACGACCCCCGCAAGGGCCGGATCCTGCTGCTCGCGCCGCTGACCGACCCCGCGCTGACCCGCCGGGGCCTGCACCTGCTGCCGGTGTTCGCCGCGCTCGTCGGCGAACAGCTGTCCCGCGGCGACGAGACCGAGCGCCGGATGGTCGCCGTCGGGCTGGTCGGCGCGCTGAGCAACGTCTTCATCGCCTACCTCGACGGGTCGCTGAAGGTTTCGCGCGAGCGGCTCGTCGCGCACTGCGTGAAACTCGTCCTGGGCGCCGACGGCCACTAGCTTCACCTCTCTGCCGACCTCGTGACAGTCCCGCGGCGGATCGGGCACACTCAACCCATGCGTACCGCTGGGCGGAACGACGGCGCGAGCGGCGACGGCCTCGTCGCGGCCCGGGTCGCCGCGCTCCTCGAAGCCTTCCGGCCGGGTGACGAGACCCTCGGCGTCTCCGAACTGGCCCGCCGGACCGGTCTGGCGAAGACGACCGTGCACCGGCTCGTCGGCCACCTGGCCGGCACCGGGCTGCTCGAACGCGAAGCCGGCGCGGTGCGGCTCGGGCTGCGGTTGTTCGAAATCGGCCAACTGGCCTCGCCGCGCCGTGGGCTGGTCGAAGCCGCCCGGCCGTACCTGGCCGACCTGCGCGAGGCCACCCGCAACACCGTCCACCTCGCGATCCTCGAAGGCACCGAAGTCGTGTACCTGGACGTGCTGCGCGGCCCGGACGCGCCGACGCTGCCGTCGCGCATCGGCGGCCGGTTCCCCGCGCACGCCACCGGCGTCGGCAAGGCGATCCTCGCGTTCTCCCCGGAATCGGTGGTGGACCAGGTGATCGACGCCGGCCTGCCGCGGATGAGCGCGCGCACGATCACCGCGCCGGGCCTGCTGCGCCGCCAGCTCACCCGGGTGCGGGAGGAGGGCATCGCCTTGGAGCGCGAGGAATCCGGTGTCGGCGTGGTGTGCGCGGCCAGCCCGCTGCTCGACGCCGGCGGGGTCGCGGTGGCGGCGGTGTCGATTTCCGGCTGGGCCAACCGGATGCGGACCGAGCGGGTCGCCCCGGCCGTCCGGACGGTAGCGCTCGCGCTGACCCGGACACTCTCCGGAACCGCCCCGCGCGGTGGGAAATAATCTTGCCGGGCAACGCTTTTCCGGCGACTGGGCCGTCCGGCTGACGTGCTCCTCCCGGGCTGGACCGCTGATCGGGAGGGGCTACGATCCGTCCAATGGCCCAGCACAGCCGGGAGACGACCGACCCGGGCGGCTCCCCCGCGACGCTTCCCGAACCGGCGGGCACCGCCGTCCCGGCCGCGCACCGGTTGCTGTCGCTCGACATCGTGCTGGCGCTGCTGGCGCTGGCCGGCGGTCTGCGCGTGCTGTACCTCGCCGCGCCGGCGCCGGCCCTGCCCGCCGAGGCCGCGAACGTCGCCCACGCCTACGCGCTCGGGCACCTCACGTCGTTCACCGATGCCGGCGGCGCCGGGGTCAGCCCGTTCGGCTGGTGGCAGCTTTCGGCGTACACGATGCTGTCCGACGCCTTCGGCCGGTCCGCGACGGCGCTCGTGGCGGTCCGCGAAACCATGCTCGTGGCCGCGGTGCTCGGCGTCGTGCTGCTGTGGCTGCTGGCGCGCCGGCTCGGCCTGACGCGGTGGGCGTCGGCGGCCGCGGTGCTGCTGCTCGCGGCGTCACCGCTGGCGCTGGGCCTGCAGCGGCTGGTCGTCGTCGAGCACCTGGCGGTCGTGTGGGTCCTCGGCGCACTGGTGCTCATCACCCGGCCCGGCGCCCGGATCCGGCACGACGCCCTGGCCGCGGTCTGCCTGCTCGCGGCGGTGCTCACCTCCCCGCTGGCGCTGCTGTTCCTGCCCGCGGCGGGCTGGCTGCTGGTGCGGCGCGCGCCCGCCCGCGCGGCGCTGGTGGCGGTGCTGCTCAACCTCGGGCTGGGCCTCGCGTTCGGTCCGGCGGCCGCGGCGCTGCGGCCGCACCTGGCGGCCTCGAGCCCGCCGTCGGTCGCCACCTGGGTCGCCCTCGATCCGGCGTGGGCGGTGCTCTCGACCGTCGCGCTGGTGGCCGCGCTCGCCGTCGCCGCCCTGCGGCCGTTCGCGGTGTCCGGCCTGCTGCTCGTCGCGGCCCTGCTCGTGCCCGGAGTGCCGGACACGGCCGTGCTCGCGCTGCTGGTGCCCCTCACGCCGCTGCTGTTCGCCGCGGTCGTCCAAGCCGTGGCGCGGCAACATGTCCCGGCGCATCGGGGCAACGCCGGCCGCGGGCCCGGGACGGTACTGGCCACGGGCGTCCTCGTCGCCGTGGTCGCCGCCGGCTGGATCTACGGCTACCCCGCCCTGCGACCGGCCACGAACCGCGGCGGCCCACTCGTTGAAGCCCAGGACTGGTTGCGCGCCAACGCTTCCGGCGCGCGCGTGCTCGTCGACGACGGCGCCTGGGCCGAGTTCGCCAAGGCCGGCTGGCCGACCGGGATGCTCGTCCCGCCCGCCGCGTGCGCGTCCGGCTGCCCGGCCGCCGGCTGGGCCGTGTTCACCGCCGGCACCACGGACCTCCCGAGCCGTTATCCGGCCCTCGGTGCCGCGCTCGCCGGCGCCGGGACGACCGCGGTGTTCGGCACCGGCGACCGGCAGGTCACCGTGTCCAGGCTCGGCCTGCCGGCCGCCGACCCGGCCGCGTCGTCGGAGGAGTCGGCCCGCACCCACGCGGGTGAGGCGCTGGCGGCGTCGGCCCGGATCACCTGCGCCCCGGACGCCGTCGCCGTGCTGCGCGCGGGCCGCGTCGACCCGCGGCTGATCGCGACGATCGCCGCGCTCGCGGCGCTGCAGCCGGTCGGCGTCGCGGCGTTCCCCGCCGTCCCCGGCGAAGACCCCGCCGGGCAGCCGCGCCGACGGGTGCTGCTGGCCGGCGACGAGGAAGGCGCGGCCGCGTTCTACGCCGGCCAGCGCGATCTGTTCCGGCCGTCCTCGGTCACCCGGACCGCGGACGGCGTGCTCGTCACCTACCCGCTGTTCGCACCCCCGGGACTGCTGGTCCCGTTCTCCTCCCCCTGACGGTGAAAGGCCCTCCCATGCGCACTTTCCTCCGCAGACCCGGCGGGCTGGCCGCCGCAGCCCTCCTGTCCGTCGCGCTGACGCCGGTGACGGCCGAGGCGGCGACCGCCCCCGGCCCGGGCGTCGGCTGGATCCGGGTCGGCCACCTGTCGCCCAAGGTGCCGCCGGTGGACATCTACTTCGCGCCCTTCGGCCAAGCCGAGAAGGTCGTGATCCGTAAGGCGGGCTACGGCGCTGTCACGCCCTACTCGTCGCTCGACCCGGGCAAGTACACGCTGTCGATGCGGCCCGCCGACGCCGCGCCGGTCACCCCGCCGGCGTTGTCGGCGACGATCGACGTCGCCGAGCGCACCGCCTACTCGCTGCTGGTCTTCACCAACGGCCCGGGCGGCACGCTCAAGGGCGACCTGGTCACCGACGACCTCACCCCGCCCGCCGCCGGCAAGGGCCGCGTCCGGGTCGTCCAGGGATCGGCGGCGATCGCGCCGGTCACCGTGGCGGGCCCGCAGGGCGTCACGCTCGCCAAGGACGCGGCCTACGGCCAGACGTCGTCCTATGTGGACGTCCCGGAAGGACGGTGGCCGCTGCAGCTGAGCGGTGGCTCGGTCAAGTCGGCCGCCGACGTCGACGTCAAGGCCGGGTCGTCCACGACGCTGCTTATCACCGAGAACGCCGGGACGCTGAAGGCGAACCCGATCCCCGACGGCGCGTCCCTGCCCGAGCCGCCGAAGCTCGGCGTCGAGACCGGGGGCGGCGGCACCGCACCCGCGCCCCTTTGGCCGGCGTTCGCGGCGGCGGCCGGGCTGCTGGCCGCGCTGCTGGTGGGGTGCCGGGCGGCTCGTGCGCGCTGACCTCGGCGCGCTGCTCGTCGTGGCGGTGCTGGCCGCGGGCTGCTCGGCGGCCGCGCCGCCGGTCGTCCCGCCGTCGCCGTCGGTGTCTCCGGTGTCTCCCGGGTCTCCGGTGGCGAGCGGGCCGCAGCCGCTGCCCGCCTCGGCCGGCGTGCGCCCGGTGCGGCTGCGGATCCCCGCCATCGGCGTCGACGCGGCGACGCTCGTCCCGCTCGGGCTGGGCGCCGGGCACCAGCTGGAAGCGCCCGCGCGGTTCGAGGACGTCGGCTGGTACGCCGCCGGCCCGGTGCCGGGCGACCCGGGCCCGGCGGTGATCGCCGCGCACGTCGACTCCCGGTCGGGGCCGGCACCGTTCTTCCGGCTGCGCGACCTGCGCGACGGCGACCCGGTGTTCGTCGCGCGTTCCGACGGCCAGGAGACCCGGTTCGTGGTGGACGCCGTCCAGCGCTACCCGAAGGACGCGTTCCCGACCGACGCCGTCTACGGGCCCGCGCCGGGCAGCGCGCTGCGGCTGATCACCTGCGGCGGCAGCTTCGACGCGGCGAAACGCTCCTACCGCGACAACATCGTCGTCTACGCCTCGACGCGCTGGGGCTAGTACTCCTTGAGCAGCCCGCGGCGCGCCAGCTCGGGCCGGACGCCGTCGCCGAACCAGTACGCCTCCTCGAGGTGCGGGTAGCCCGACAGCACGAACTCGCTCACGCCGACGCTGTGGTACTCCTCGATCAGGTCCGCGACCTCCTCGTGGCTGCCGACCAGGGCCGTGCCGGCGCCGCCGCGGACCAGGCCCACTCCGGCCCAGAGGTGCGGGTGGATCTCCAGGCCGCGGACACCGCCGTCGGTGCGGCCGCCGTGCAGGGCGACCATCCGCTGCTGCCCCACCGACTCGCTCGCGGCCAGCTGCGCCTGGGCCTTGGCGACCTGGTCCGGGCTCAGCGCGTCCAGGAGCTTCTGCGCCTCGGCCCAGGCTTCGGCCGAGGTGTCGCGGGAGATGGTGTGCAGCCGGACGCCGAACCGGATCGGCCGGTCACCGGCCAGCTCACGGACCCTGCCGATCTTCTCCGCGACCTGCGCGGGCGGTTCGCCCCAGGTCAGGTAGACGTCGGCGTGCCGCGCCGCGACCGGCAGCGCGGCCGGTGACGAGCCGCCGAAGTAGATCGGCGGGACCGGGTCCGGCGCGGAGAGGGTCGTCGCGCCTTCGACCCGCAGGTGCTCGCCTTCGAAGGTGAACGGCTCGCCGGACCAGACCCCGCGCACGATGGTCAGGAACTCGTCGGTGCGGGCGTAGCGGGCGTCGTGGTCGTGCCAGTCGCCGAAGCGGCGCTGCTCGACCGCGTCGCCGCCGGTGACGATGTTGAGCAGCACCCGGCCGCCTGACAGGCGCTGGAACGTCCCCGCCATCTGGGCCGCCAGGGTCGGCGAGATGACGCCGGGGCGGAACGCGACCAGGAACTTCAGCCGGTTCGTCCGGCTGATCAGCGCGGCCGTGGTGAGCCACGCGTCCTCGCACCACGTGCCGGTCGGGGTCAGGACGCCTTCGAAGCCCTGCCGCTCGGCCGCGCGGGCCACCTGGGTCAGGTAGTCCAGGTCGGGCTGCCGCTGGGCCGACGGCCCCGCGGACTTGTTCGCGTGGAAGCGTTCCACGATCGTGCGGCCGTCCCCGCTGGTGGGCAGGAACCAGTGCAGCTCGATGCTCATCCGTTGCTCCTCGCCTGGTCCAGGTCGGGACCGAACCGCCGGTCGACGAAGGCGGCGAAGTCCACCTTCCCCGGCAGCGTCTTCTCGTCGGTGAAAGCGTCCGCGAGCTGCTGCTCGGACGCCACCGCGCCGTCGTCGAGCACGATCGGCAGGTCACGGCCCGCCTCGACGGCCTTGCGCGCGACCTCGATCTTGAGCCCGGTCTCCTTGGCCCACGCCTGCGCCCACGCTTCGCGGTGCGTGTCGGCCCACTTCTGTGCCTTGACCACGCGGACTGCGAAGTCCCGCAGGGCGGAGTTCCGGCCCGGATCGGCGAGCGCGGCCGTGCTCGCGGTCAGGAAGGCCAGGCCGTTCGACGCGCCCCGGCCGTCGGCCAGCACGCGCGCGTGCGCTTCGAGCTGCGCCTGCGCGGTGTAGGGGTCCCAGATCGCCCAGGCGTCGATGGTGTGCTGGGTGAACGCGGCGTACGCCTCGGACGGCTGCAGGAAGCTCAGCTTGACGTCCTTGGTGGACAGTCCGTTGTTGTGCAGCGTGTTCAGCAGCTGCCCGTGCGCCGAGGTGCCTTTCGCGACGCCGATCGTCTTGCCCTTCAGGGCCGCGGCGTTCTGCAGCGGCGAATCCGGCGGGACGAGGACGGCTTCGCGCTCGACGTTGCTGCGCGAAACGCTGATCACCTTGATCTTCGCCTTCGCCGCGGCCGCGAAGATCGGCGGCGTGTTGCCGACACGCCCGGTGTCGATCGCGCCGGCCGAGGCGGCTTCCAGCAGCGGCGGGCCCGAGGTGAACGTCGCCCATTCGATCTTGTACGGCGTGCCCTGCAGCAGGTTCGCCGCGGTGAGCAGGGACTTCACCCCGCCCTTCTGGTCGCCGACCTTGAGCGTCACCTTCGCCAGGTCGGCCCCGCTCACCGCGGCCGGTACCGGAGCTTCCCCGGTTGCGGTGCCGCAGGCCGACACCACGAGGGCCGCCGTGACGGCCAGTACTCCCCTACGCCACTGCATCTTCGGTCACTCCCAGGTCGGCCAGCACGCGGCGGCGGAGGTCGTCGTGGTCCTCGGTTTCGCGCGGCCGGTGGGCGGCCACGATCCGGCCGCCGTCGAGCACCAGGACCCGGTCGGCCAGGCGCAGAGCCTCGTCGACATCGTGGGTCACCAGCAGCACGCCCGGCCGGTGCCGCCGCCAGAGGTCGAGCACCAGGCCGTGCATCGCGATCCGGGTGAGCGCGTCGAGGGCGCCGAACGGCTCGTCGAGCAGCAGCAGGCCGGGTTCGCGGACCAGCGCGCGGGCCAGCGACACGCGCTGGGCCTCGCCACCGGACAGCGTGAGCGGCCAGTCGTCGGCGTGCCCGGCCAGGTGGACCTCGGCGAGCGCCTTCTCGGCCAGCGCGCGGTTGCGGGACTTCGTGACGCCGTCCTGGTGCAGGCCGAGGACGACGTTGCGCCAGACCTTCCGCCACGGCAGCAGCCGGGGCTGCTGGAACGCCACCGAGACGGTGCCGGTGACTTCGGCGGTGCCTTCGACGTCGCCGTCGAGGCCGGCCAGGATGCGCAGGAGCGTCGACTTGCCGGAGCCGCTGCGGCCCAGCAGCGCGACGAACTCGCCGCGTTCGACGGTCAGGTCGAGTCCACTGAGCACGGTCCGGTCACCGAACCGCCGGGTCAGGCCGCGGACCTCGGCTACCGGGTTCGCCACCGCAGCACCTTCCGTTCGAGCAGCCGGACCAGCGCGTCGGTGACCAGGCCGAGCAGGGCG
The DNA here is from genome assembly GCF_040682815.1 of Amycolatopsis sp. NPDC051102. Lineage (NCBI taxonomy): Bacteria > Bacillati > Actinomycetota > Actinomycetes > Pseudonocardiales > Pseudonocardiaceae > Amycolatopsis > Amycolatopsis sp. NPDC051102. Next base: position 1,164,350 of record NZ_JBFBBT010000001.1, on the reverse strand, counting down.
TACAGGACGAGGCCGACGACCACGACGTCGGTGCGCAGGAACTCCCGCGCGTTGTTGATGAGGTAGCCGACGCCGGCGTCGGCGTTGACCGTCTCACCGACGATCAGCGCGAGCCAGGCCAGGCCCAGGGACTGCCGCAGCCCGACGAGCGCCTGCGGCAGCGCGCCGGGCAGGACGACGTGCCAGAGCCGTTCCGCGCGGCTGAACCCCAGCGCCCGCGAGGCTTCGACGAGGGCGGGGTCGGCGCCGCGGATTCCCGAGTGGACGTTGAGGTAGAGCGGGAAGGCCACGCCGAGGGCGACCAGCACGATCTTCGTCTCCTCGCCGATCCCGAACCACAGGATGAACAGCGGGATCAGGCCGAGGAACGGCAGGGTGCGCAGCATCTGCACCGGCGGGTCGACCAGCGCCTCGCCCCAGCGGGACAGCCCGGAGACGATGCCGAGCAGGATGCCGGCCACCACGCCGAGCGCGAACCCGGCGCCGACGCGGCCGAGCGAGACCGCGAACGCGGACCCGAGCTCGCCGCTGCGCGCGGATTCGAGGCCCGCCTGCACGACCGTCCACGGGGCACTGAGCTTGTCGGGCGGCAGGACGCCGGTGGCGCTGGCGAGCTGCCAGGCGGCGAGCAGCACCACCGGGCTGATCCAGCGCCGGAGATCGAGCCGCCGCACGGCTTTGCGCGGCGGCTCGGCGGCGCGTTTCCGGACGTGCGCCAGCACGCCCGTGGTGGAAATCGACACGGATTTCTCCCGGGGACGGGGATGTTCTTCCGATTGCGTGGCCGACTTTCCGGTGCGTGGGAACCGAAGTCAATCCGCGCCCACTCCGTGAACATCCCGCGTTTCACCCCGTGGAACGCACTTGGCTCGGCTTGGCTCAGCCGCCGAACATGACCTTCCACTCGTCGAGCGAGCGCGGCCGGTAGACGAAGTTGGTGCGCTTGACGTCGGACAGCGCGGCCGACGGCTCGGCCGAGTACTGGTGCCCGGGGTAGACGACCGGGTCACCGGGCAGCCCGGCGAGGGCCTGCAGGCTGCGGTAGATCTCCTCGGCGTCCCCGCCCGGGAAATCGGTGCGGCCACAGCCTTCGAGGAACAGCGTGTCGCCCGAGACGAGCTTGTCCTCGACGAGGAAGCACTGGCTGCCCGGCGTGTGCCCGGGCGTGTGCAGCAGCCGGATCGGAATGGCCCCGACCTCGAGGACGTCGTCGTGGTCGTGGGCGCGCAGGTCGGTCCCGGACACGCCGGTGACCCGCCGGACCCACTCGGTCTCGGCCCCGTTGACGTGGATCGGCACCTGTTCGACGGCGAGCAGCTCGGCGATCCCGGGCAGCGAGAAGCCGAGCATCTCACCGCCGACGTGGTCGGGGTGGTGGTGGGTCGCGAGCACCCCGGTGAGCCGCATGCCGTCCTGCGCGAGGACGTCCAGCAGGTCCCGCACGGCGTAGGCGGGATCGACGATGACGGCGTCCCCGGTCTCGCGGTCGCCGATGAGGTAGGCGAAGTTCACCATCTGCGTCGCGACGGGATCCCCGACGGCGAAGTCACGCCCGGCGAGCAGCTGCCGGAAGTAGAGCCGATCAGTCATGCCGGACACCCTACGGGCGGTACGCCGGGGTGGTGAGCACGATCCGGCCGAACACCTCGCCCGCGTCGAGCTTCCGGTGCGCCAGTTCGGCCTGCTCCAGCGGGAGGACCTCGTGCACGACCGCCCGCAGGTCGCCGGTGAAGAGCTCGGCCGTCGCGGCGGTGCGCTCGGCCATGGGCACCGTGCTCGCGCTGAAGGTCGCGAACGACATCGACTTGCGGAACGCCGAGAACAGCGCCTGGCCGAACGTGGCGGGCGGGTCGCCGGCCACCGCGCCGACCGCCACCAGGCGCCCGTTCGGTTCGAGCTTGCCGAAGAACGCCGGGAGGCCCGGGCCCGCCACGACGTCGAGGATCACGTCGAAGTCCCCGGCGCCGTCGCCTTCGCGTCCCAGGACATGGGTCGCGCCCAGCTCGCGCAGCCGCTCGCCGCGCTCGGCCGAGGACGTCGTCACCGCAATCCTTTCGGCGCCGCCGCGGGCCGCCAGCTGGACGGCCATGATGCCGATGCCGCCGGCCGCGCCGCGGATCAGCAGCGACTCGCCGGGCGCGAACTGAGCGTGGCGCAGGCCGAAGCGGGCGACCATGCCGGAGCTGCCGAGCGTCACGGCGTCGACGGGCGACAGGGCCTCCGGCAGCGGGACGAGCGTCGCCGCCGGGACGACCGCCTGCTCGGCGTAACCCCCGCCGACGTCCGCGAAAGCCCAGACGCGCTTCCCGAGCCAGGAGGCGTCGACGCCGTCGCCGGTTCCGGCCACCGTCCCGGCGATCTCGCCGCCCAGGACGTGACCGGTCTCGAAGCCGTACGCCGCGAGCGCGCCGCTGCGGATCAGGACGTCGACCCCGCCGACGCCGATGGCCTCGGTCCTGATCAGCAGCTGCCCGGCGGCCGGCTCCGGGACCGGCCGGTCGACCACCGCCAGGCCGCCGGGGCCGCCGAACTCCTGCACTGCCACTGCTTTCACCGTTCCTCCGATCGTCGGCAGCGGACGCTAACGGACGCCCCCGTCCGGTTGGCTAAAGTGAGGGAGTGACCGAGGTTTTGCCTCACCTCCGGCGGTCCGACGCCCGCGACAACCGCGACCGCATCCTCGAGGCGGCGCGCGCGGTGTTCGCCGCCGACGGCCTGGCGGTGCCGATGCGGCGGATCGCCCGGCACGCCGGTGTCGGCCCGGCGACCCTGTATCGCCATTTCCCGACCAAGGAGACGCTGGCCACCGAGGCGTTCGCCGGCCAGATGCGCGCGTGCTACGCGATCGTCGACGAAGGACTCGCCGACCCCGATCCGTGGCGCGGCTTCACCTCGACGATCGAGCAGCTGTGCGAGCTGCACGCCCGTGACCGGGGCTTCACCGCCGCGTTCACGGCGGAGTTCCCGCACGCACTGGACTTCGCGGCGGACCGTGAGCGGGCGGTGCAGTCGATCGCGAAGCTGACGCGCCGCGCCCGCGAAGCCGGCCACCTGCGCCCCGACGTCGAACTGGACGACGTGATCCTGGTCCTCATGGCAAACAGCGGCCTCCAGGGCACCTCACCGGCGGCGCGCGTCGCGGCTTCCCGGCGCTTCGCCGCGCTCGCGATCCGGGGCCTGCAAGCCTGAGCCGGCCCACTGGTGGACGTCTCCCTGGTGCAACGCGGCGTACACGCGGTCTCTCAGGACGTTCGCCTCGTGGTCGGACAGCGTCCGGTCGAGCGGGCGGAGCACGAGCCGGACGAGGAGGTTCTTCTGGTCCCGGCGGGCACCGAGCCGGGCCAGTGCCGGCGGCGGCAGCTCCGCGCCCGGCGTCTCCTGCCGGATCTCGACCGACTCGACGACGTCGGCGTCGTCGCCGAGGGCGTCCCGGACGCGGTCGCCGAGGTCTTCGGCCCGGTCGTCGGCGGCGACGGCGATCGAGAGGTCGCGGCGCACGGGCGGCAGGGCGGACACGGGCCGGTAGGGCGCGAGGTCCGTCATCTGCGCGGCGACGGCCGGCTCGGCCGAGCGCAGCAGGCGGATGTCCGGGATGCCCTTGAGCAGCATGAGCATCCGGTCGAGCCCCATCCCGAGCGCGAGCCCGGACCACGTCCCGTCGAGCCCGGCGCACTCGAGCACGGCGGGATGGGCCAGCCCGCACTCGGCGACTTCGACCCAGCGGCCGTCGTGCTCGACGTCGAGCTGCGCACCGTCCACGGTGTACGGATGCCGCCGGGTTTCGAGCCGCCGGTTCCGCCCGGGGACGAGCGCGGCGACCATGTCTTCGAGGTCGGCCCGGGTGGTGGTCCGGCCGCGGGTGAGGCGCCAGAGGTCGAGCTGGTGCGGAGTGCCGCTGTGCAGCCGGTCGATGCTGTCGCGGCGGTAGACGACACCGGGACAGACGAGCAGGACGTCGTCGACCGGGCTTTCGGCGAGGCTGCGCAGGGCCGCGGGGACCATGGCGGTGGAGTGGCTGCGCAGGACGTGGTCCTGGTCGACGTACCGGGTGTAGCGGGCGTCGCGCGTGACGTCGGCGGGGTCGTAGCCGAGGTGGTCGTAGTTGTCGGCGACGGTGACGATCCGCTCGCCGGGCCACCACCGGACGGCGCAGGACCACCGGTCGGCGAGTGCTTCGACGGCCCGTTCGACGACGAGCTGGATGGCATGCGGCCCGGCCGCGCGATCGGTGAGATCCCGGACGGCGAGGGCGTGGGCGAGCTGGGCGGGGGTGAGCGGTTCGGGCATGACGAGACCTCCGGAGCTGAGCGGGCGGGTGTGGGGACGGCTCTCCCCCTGGCCCGGACGCCCGGCACGGTCTCGGCCCGCGCGGCATCGGCTCGGCGTCCGCCGGCGAAGGCGGACGCTCGGCGGCGCTGGTTCAGGCAGCGCCGGCCGCGGACATGGCACCGGAACCCCGCTGGCACCCACGAGGGGCCAGGGGGCCGGTAAATCGGCGGTACCCCGCAACGACGGCCACGAATCCAGGGTAACGGCCCGTGTCATCCGGTTTTCCAGGCTGAAGCCCCTCACTCCTCCGTCACTCACCCACCTCCCCGTCCGCCAGCTCCCGCAGCACGTCCAGGTGCCCGACGTGCCGCGCGGTCTCCTGCACGACGTGCGCCACCACCCACCGCACGGTGAACTCCGACCGCCGCCGCGTGCGGTCGTCCGGGGTCAATCCGCGCAGGGCCTTCTCCACCCGCGCCCACTCCGCCTTGTACGCCGCCACCACCGAAGCCGGGGTGTCCTCCGCCGTCACGTCCCAGCTCGGGTCGGGGCTGCCCGCCCACAGCGACGGCAGGTCCGCCCCGCCCGCCTCGATGCACAGCCACCAGCGCTCGACCGCCGTCAGGTGCTTCACCACGCCCAGCGCGCTCATCCGCGGCGACGTCGGCAGCAGCGTCGCCACCGCCTGCTCGCGCGGCAGCCCGGCCAGCTTGTTCACCGCCGTCGCGCGGAGGAACTGGAGGAACTCCAGCTGCAGGCGCAGCTCGTCGCCGGCCAGGGGCGCCGGCCAGCGACGGTACGTCTTCGAACTCGTGTTCGACATGGCCGCAACCTACCGCACCGGTCCGACGAAAACGGCGGCGAAATAGAGTGACCCGCATGTGGTGGGGACTGCTCTGCGCTTTGGGCGCGGCATGCGCGTACGGCGTGGCTTCGGTGATGCAGTCCGTCGCCGCGAAGGCCACGGACACCGGGGCTGACGGCGTCGACCCGAAACTGCTGGTCCGCGTGCTCGGCCAGTGGAAGTTCGTGCTCGGGCTCTCCCTCGACGTCCTCGGGTTCGTCGCGCAGATCGCCGCCCTGCACGTCCTGCCGCTGTTCGTCGTCCAGGCCGCGCTGGCCGCGAGCCTCGCCGTCACGGCCGTGGCCGCGCGGTTCCTCGGCGTGCGGCTCGGCCGGCGGGAATGGGGCGCCGTCGCCGTCGTGTGCGCCGGGCTCGCGCTGCTGGGCGCCGCCGCCGAGAGCGAAGGGTCCGACCCGGTCGGGCTCGGGTTCCGGTTCACCCTGATCGGCGCGGTGGCCGTGCTGGGCGTGGCCGGGATCGTCGCGGGCAAGGCGAGCCGCCGGATCCGGACGCCGGCGCTCGGGCTCGTCGCCGGGCTGTGCTTCGGCGTCGTCGCGATCGCCGGCCGGATCATCCCCAGTCTCGCGCCGCTGGACCTGCTCACCGATCCCGCGACCTACACCGTGGCGGTCGCCGGCGGGCTGGCCATGCTGTTCTACGCGACGGCGCTGCAGCGCGGGAGCGTCACCACCTCGACCGCGATGATGGTGCTCGGCGAGACAGTGTTCCCGTCGCTGGTGGGCGTGCTGGTCCTCGGCGACCGCACCCGGCCGGGCTTCGCGGTCGTCGCCGTCGCCGGGTTCGCGCTCGCCGTGCTGGCCGCGCTCGCGCTGGCCCGGTTCGGCGAACCGGCGACCGAACCGCGGACTGAGACGAAGCCGACCGCAATCCCGTAACTTCTTTACTTAGACTAGCCTTACCTATCCCAGCTCTGGACAGGGAGGCGCGGGTGAGCACGACGGGACGGCAGGTCCTCCGCCGGTCGATCGCCGGGCAACGACGATCGGTGGCGTCGGCGGCGCTGCTGACCGCGGGCCACCAAGGCGGCGAGGCACTGGTGCCGGTGGTGATCGGCGTGGTCATCGACCAGGCCGTCGCGAACGGCTCGGTCAGCACGCTGCTCCTCTGGCTGGCGGTGCTGGGCGTGCTCTTCGCCGCGCTGTCGACCAGCTACCGCCTCGGTGCCCGCTTCGGCGAGCGCGCCGCCGAACGCGCGGCCCACGACCTGCGCCTCGACCTCGGCCGCCGGGTCCTGCACCCAGGCGGCGTCGCGGAGTCCGGCACCCTCGCGGGCGAGCTGGTGAGCATCGCGACGTCGGACGCGAAGCGGGTCGGCACGGTCAACGGCGTGCTGCCGTTCGGCGTCGCCGGCCTGGCCGGGCTCCTGGTCAGCGCGGTCGCGCTGCTCACCATGTCGCTGCCGCTCGGCCTGCTCGTGCTGCTCGGCACGCCGCCGATGCTGTACCTGGCGCACTTGATCGGCAAGCCACTGGAGCGCCGCAGCGAGGCCGAGCAGGAGCGCTCGGCGTTCGCCTCCGGCATCGCCACCGACCTCGTCGCCGGGCTGCGGGTGCTCAAGGGCGTCGGCGCCGAACGCGCCGCCGTCGACCGCTACCGCCGGACCAGCCAGGACTCGCTGCGGGCGACGCTGCGCGCGGCCCGCGCCCAGGCCTGGCACAACGGCGCGCTGCTCGCGCTCACCGGGATCTTCATCGCCGTGGTCGCGCTGGTCGGCGGCAACCTCGCCGCGGCGGGCGAGATCAGCGTCGGCGACCTGGTGGCCGCGGTCGGGCTCGCGCAGTACCTGATCACGCCGTTCTCGATCTTCTCGTGGGTCAACGGCGAACTCGCGCAGGGCCGGGCCTCGGCCGCGCGCATCGCCGAAGTCCTCGACGCGCCTCCCGCCGTCGGCGCCGGGGACGCCACGCTGCCGGCCCCGGCGGCCGGACACGTCAAGCTGTCCGCGCTGAGCCGCGGCGCCCTGCGTGACGTCGCTTTCGAGGCCCAGCCGGGCGAGCTGCTGGGTGTCGTCGCGACTGATCCGGCCGCCGCGACGGACCTGCTGGACTGCCTCGGCCGGGCCGCCGATCCCGCGGGCGGCTCGGTGTCGGTCGACTCGGTGGATCTATCCACTGTGGACCCCGGACGGGTCCGCGAGGTGGTGCTGGTCGCCGCGCACGACGCGGACCTCTTCGCCGGAACGGTCGCGGAAAACGTGACATCCGGTCCCCTGGCCGCCGAGGCGATGGCCGCGGCCGCCGTCGACGAGGTGGCGAGCGCGCTGCCCGACGGCACCGCGACCGCCGTCACCGAACGCGGGCGGTCGCTGTCGGGCGGGCAGCGTCAGCGGGTGGCCCTCGCGCGGGCGCTCGCCGCCGACGCGCCGGTGCTCGTGCTGCACGACCCGACGACCGCCGTCGACACGGTCACCGAGGCCCGGATCGCCGCGGGCCTGGCCGAACTGCGGCGGGGCCGCACCACGATCCTCGTCACCACCAGCCCGGCGCTGCTGGCCGCGGCCGACCGCGTCGTCCTGCTCGACGACGGGCGCGTGACGGGCGAAGGCAGTCACGCCGAGCTGGCCGGCCGTCCCGACTACCGAGCGGCGGTGCTGTCATGACCCGCGAACTCCTCCCCGTGGCCGACGGCCGCCGGATCCGCGCCGTCGTCGGTGAACTGGCCGGCCGGCAGAAGGGCCGCGCGGCCGCCGCGTTCACGACGCTCGTCGCGGCCACCGCGATCGGCCTGCTCACCGCGCCGCTGCTCGGCCGGGTCGTCGACCTGGTCGCCACGCGCCGGCCGGCGGGCGAGCTGGTGACGCCGGTGGCGGGGCTGGTGCTCGTCGCGGTGGCGCAGGCGGTGGCCACCGCGATCGGGGTGTCGCTGGTGGCGCGGCTGGGTGAGACGATCCTGGCCGAGCTGCGCGAACGCTTCGTCGAGCGCGCCCTCGGCCTGCCGCTGGAGCAGCTCGAACGCGCCGGGTCCGGCGACCTCACCGCCCGCGTGACGAACGACGTCTCGGTCGTCGCCGAAGGTGTCCGGCAGGCGCTGCCCGAGCTGGGCCGGTCGGTGCTGACGGTCGTGCTGACGTTCGGTGCCTTGGCCGTGCTGGACTGGCGGTTCCTGCCGGCCGCGTTGCTGGCCGTGCCGATCCAGCTGTGGACTGTGCGCTGGTACGTGCCGCGCGCGAAGCCGTTGTACGCCGCGCAGCGCGAAGCCGTCGGGGCGCAACAGCAGCAGTTGCTGGACACCGTCGGCGGCGCGAAGACGGTTCGAGCGTTCCGGCTGGCGGACACCCACCTTGCGCGGGTGCGCGAGCGGTCCGACGCCGCCGTTTCCCTGGCGCTGCGCGGCATCCGGCTGGTGACGCGGTTCTACGCGCGGCTGAACCTCGCGGAGTTCGTCGGGCTGTCGGCCGTGCTGGCGACGGGGTTCCTGCTGGTCGGGACGGACGCGGTGACGGTCGGCGTCGCGACGGCGGCGGCGCTGTACTTCCACAGCCTGTTCGGGCCGATCACGACCGCGCTGGCGCTGGTCGACGACGCCCAGGCGGCCACGGCCAGCCTGGCGCGGCTGATCGGCGTCGCCGACCTGCCCGCCGAGGCGTCGCCCGCACGGCCGGCGCGGCCGGTCGACGCGTCGGTGAAGACGGCGGAGCTCGGTTACTCCTATGTGGACGGTCACCCGGTGCTGCGGGACGTCGACCTCGGTGTCGCGCCGGGTGAGCGGGTGGCGCTGGTCGGCGCGAGCGGCGCCGGGAAGACGACGCTGGCCAAGCTGATCGCCGGGATCCACCGTCCCGCAACGGGTTCGGTCGTCCTCGGCGGCGTGTCACTGGACGAACTGGGGCCGGCCGCGACGCGCCGGACGGTCGGGCTGATCAGCCAGGAGGTCCACGTCTTCGCCGGCCCGCTGGCCGACGACCTGCGGCTGGCCCGCCCGTCGGCGACCGACGCCGAACTGCGGGCCGCGCTGGCCAAGGTGGGTGCGCTGCCGTGGGTTTCGTCCCTGCCGGACGGGCTCGCGACGGTCGTCGGCGAAGGCGGTCACCAGCTGACGGTGACGCAGGCGCAGCAGCTGGCGCTCGCCCGGCTGGTGCTGGCCGACCCGCCGATCGCGATCCTCGACGAGGCCACGGCCGAGGCGGGCAGCGCGGGATCACGCGTCCTGGAGTCGGCGGCCGCGGCGGCCCTCGAAGGACGCACGGCCCTGGTGGTCGCCCACCGCCTGACCCAGGCGGCGGCGTCGGACCGCATCGTGGTCCTGGACGCGGGCGCGGTGGTCGAGTCCGGAACCCACGACGACCTCGTCGCCGCGGGCGGCCAGTACGCCAAGCTGTGGGCGGCCTGGTCCGGCCAGCGCGCCTGACCGTGTCGTCCCGTCAATCACGCGAGTCGACCCTCCAGACACGCGAGTCGTCCGTTCCGGTACACGAAAGTCGTGTGATTGGAGGGGCATCTCGCGTGTCTGGAGGGGCATCTCGCGTGTCTGGAGGGGCATCTCGCGTACCCAGGCGGTCAGTTCGCGTGATCGGAGGGTCGGCTCGCGTGACTGGAAAGACGACACGCCGGGAGCCATGGGCTCCCGGCGTGTCGTGCTGGAGGTGGGTCAGGTGTCCATGGCGTCGGCCAGGGACTTGGGGCGCATGTCCGTCCAGTTCGCTTCCACGTGGTCCAGGCAGGCCTGGCGGGGGGCGGGGCCGAAGGTGACCGTCCAGCCGGCCGGGACGTCCGTGGCCTCCGGCCACAGGCTGTGCTGGTTCTCGGCGTTCACCAGGACCAGGTACGTCCCGGCGGGGTCTTCGAACGGGTTGGTCATCGCGGGCCTCCTCAGGCGGTGATGTCCGTGCGGGCACCCTTGACCAGCGCGGTCAGCTTCCGGATGACCGGCGTGGCGAGCAGGTGGTTGAAGCGCGGCTCGGCCGACCAGTCGCCGAGCTGGTTCGCCTTGACCGCGGGCAGCTGGTTCCACGTCGGGAACTGCGTCATCTGGGCGCGCGGCAGCGCGTACGAGCGCGAGTCGGTCAGGATCAGGTCCGCCGGGTACTTGCCCGCCTGCTCCCAGGACAGCTGCTCCCAGTAGTCCTCGCTGCCGCCGCCGGAGACGATGTCCAGGCCCAGCTCGCGGTAGTAGGCGAGGTCGGCGAAGAACTCCGGCTTCGCGATGTACAGGCCGTCCTTGTCGCCGTAGAGCACCAGGACCTTCAGGCCGGCCTTCTCCTTCGCCGCCGCGCGCAGGTCCTCGGACGCCTTGTCGAAGTCGTCCTTGGCCTGCTTCATCGTCGCCGAATTCGCGTCGCCGCCCAGGGCGACGGCCAGCTGCGCGTAACGCTCGATCACCTTGGGCAGCGTGACCTTGTACTCCGAGAGCGCGACGACCGGCGCGACCTGCTGCACCTTCGGCCCGAGGTCGCCGGTGAGCACCCACATGTCCGTGGGCTTGGTGCCGGTCAGGCCGGTGACGACCAGGTCCGGCTTGAGCGCGGCGAACTTCTCCATGCTGAAGTCGTCCCAGGCGTTGCCGATCGAGGTGACGGCGTTCAGGTCGATGTTGCCGGCCTGGATCTCCTTGCCGCCGTCGGCCGTCTTCTGCGGGCCGAACACGCCGGCCGGGCGGACGCCGTAGTCCCACAGCGCCGCGGCCGAGCTGGCGTAGGCCACCACCCGTGCCGGACGCTGGTCGCGCGCCGCCTTCTGGCCGCGGTCGTCGGTGAACTCCCACGGGCCGGACGCGCCGGCGGCCGGCTTGTCGCCGCCGCTGCCGCACGCGGTGAGGGCCGCGGCGGCGGCGACGCCACCCGCCCCGATCAGGAATCCACGCCGGCTGAGCCCGGCAGCGCCTTGGAACACGGACATGAGCACCTCTCGCAGGACTTTAGGATAGGCAGACCTTATTTAGGGCAGCCTCCCAAAAGCAACTGTGTCAACGCCCACGGCCCGACAGCTGCGCTTCCGCGCCCGGCACCGGCTCGGCCGGGTCGTGTCCCAAGTGGACCTGCCGGTTGTCGCCGTCGACGTGCACCACCCGCGGCCGGTGGCCGGCCCGCTCGGATTCGTGGACCTGCGCGTAGGTGATGATGATGACGAGGTCGCCGGGATGCACCAGGTGCGCGGCCGCGCCGTTGACGCCGATGACGCCGGAGCCCGGCTCGCCGGTGATGGCGTAGGTCTCCAGCCGGGCGCCGTTGGTGATGTCGACGACCTGGACCCGTTCGCCCTCGACGATGTCCGCGGCGGCCATCAGGTCGGCGTCGATGGTCAGCGAGCCGACGTAGTGCAGGTCGGCCTGGGTGACGGTGGCGCGGTGGATCTTGGCGTTCATCAGGGTGCGGTGCACGTCTACTCCGTGTCTCGGGTCAACAGCGCGGCGAGGCCCGCCGCGGTGGGGGTGCGGAAGAACTCGGCGATGGGCAGCTCGGTCCCGAGCCGTTCGGTGATCCGGTTGCGCAGGACCACGAGCAGCATCGAGTGGCCGCCGAGGGTGAACAGGTCGTCGTCGGCGCCGACGACGGCGACGTCCAGCACCTCCGCGAAGATCTCGCAGAGGGCCTTCTCGAGCGGCGTCTCCGGCGCCCGGCCCCGGGTTTCGAACTCGGGCGCCGGCAGCGCCGCCTTGTCCAGCTTCCCGTTGGCCGTCACGGGGAACGCCGCCAGCGGGACGATCGCGGCCGGCACCATGTACTCCGGCAGCGACCGGGCGAGGAACTCCCGCAGCCGCACGGGATCCGCGGTCGCCGGGGTCGTGTAGGCGACGAGCCGCTTGCCGCGGTCTTCGCGGACCACGACCAGCGCCTGCGAGACGTCGTCGTGCCGGGTCAGGGCCGTCTCGATCTCGCCCGGTTCGATCCGGAATCCGCGGATCTTGACCTGGTCGTCGGTGCGCCCGAGGTATTCGAGCTGCCCGCCGGGCCGCCACCGCACGAGGTCGCCGGTGCGGTACATCCGCTCCCCCGGTTCGAACGGCGAGGCGACGAACCGCTCCGCGGTGAGCGCCGGCCGCCCGTGGTAGCCGCGGGCCAGCCCGGCGCCGGCCAGGTACAGCTCGCCCGGCACGCCGGCCGGGACCGGCGAGAGGCCGCCGTCGAGGACGTAGGCCCGCGTGTTGTGCACCGGACGCCCGATCACCGGCCGGTCGGCGTCGCCGAAGCGGCCGACCAGAGCGTCCACAGTGGCCTCGGTCGGGCCGTAGAGGTTGTACGCCTCCGTGCCCGGCATCGACGACAACGTCTCCCACAGCGTCTGCGACACGGCTTCACCGCCGACGCCGACCACGCCGAGGGCGCACCGGCCGTCCGCGACCACGCCGGCCGCGGCCAGCTGGGCGAAGTGCGACGGCGTGAGCTCGAGGAAGTCGAGCCCGCGGTCGCGCACCACCGCCGCCAGCCGGTCCGGATCACGGCGGGTGTCGTCGTCGACGACGTGCACCTCGTGCCCGTCGAGCAGCCACAGCTGCGGCTGCCAGGAGGCGTCGAAGAAGAACGCCCACGCGTGCCCGACGCGCAGCCGCCGCCCGCCCGCCGCGGCGACCGCCGGCCGGTAGAGCGTCTCGCGGTGGCTGTGGAACAGGTTCACCAGCCCGGAGTGCGGGACGACCACGCCCTTCGGCTTGCCCGTGGACCCCGACGTGTAGAGCACGTACGCCGGGTTCGCGGGCGACGGCGGGGTGAGCACCGCGGAGCTGTCCACGACGTCTTCGACGAACAGCGCGCCGGGGACGACGAAGGGCAGCGAACGGCTGGTGAGCACCAGTGCGGCCCCGGCGTCGGCGAGGATCGCCGCGATCCGGTCCGCCGGCTGGTCCGGGTCCACCGGCAGGTAGGCCGCGCCCGTCTTGAACACGCCGAAGATCGCCTCGACGACGGCTGCCGATCGGGGCAGCACCAGCGCCACGACCTTCTCCGGACCGGCACCCCGGGAAGCCAGCCAGCGGGCGAGGCGGTCGGTGCGCGCGGCGAACTCCGCGAACGTGACGCTCGAGTCCGCGTCGCTCAGCGCGATCGCGTCCGGTGTCGCCGCCACCTGGGCGGCCAGCCGGTCCACGACCGTCGGCGCCGCCAGCGTCAGCGGTGCTCCGGTGCCCCAGTCGTGCAGGATCCGGTCACGCTCGCGCGGATCGAGGACGTCGAGCCGGCTCAGCGGCCGGTCCGGGTCCGCGACGACGGCCGTCATGAGCCGAACCAGGCGTTCGGTGAGCGTCCGCGCCGTGGGCTCGTCGAAGAGGTCGAGGCTGAACTCGAGGTCGCCCTCGATGCCTTCGGCCGTCTCGACCAGGTCGAACGACAGGTCGAACTTCGCCTGCCGCAGCCCGGTGTCCCGGTAGGCCGCGTCCAGGCCGAGCAGCCGTTCCGGCTCCGAACCCGAGTGGTAGACCGCGAGCATCACCTGGAACAGCGGGTGCCGGGCCAGCGACCGGGGTGGGTTGAGCAGTTCGACGAGGTGCTCGAACGGCAGGTCCTGGTGGGCGTACGCGGCCAGGTCGGCTTCCCGGACGCGGGCCAGGAGCTCGCGGAACGTCGGGTCGCCGCCGGTGTCGGTGCGCAGGACGAGGGTGTTGACGAAGAACCCGGCGAGGTCCTCCAGTGCGTGGTCGGTGCGGCCGGCCACCGGCGTGCCCAGCGGGATGTCGGTGCCCGCGCCGAGCCGGGTCAGCAGCGCCGCGAGCGTCGCCTGCAGGACCATGAACGTGCTGGTGCTGCTCCGGTGGGCCAGCTCCCGCAGTCCTCGGTGGACGGAAGCGGGCACGGTGAACGGCACGGCGCCGCCCCGGTTGGTCGACCGCGCCGGGCGTGGCCGGTCCGCCGGGAGGGCCAGCTCGTCGGGCAGGCCGGCGAGGGTGTCCCGCCAGAACGCCGCCTGCCGGCCGAGCAGGCTCCCGGGGTCGTCGGCCCGGCCGAACAGCTCCCGCTGCCACAGCGTGTAGTCCGCGTACTGCACCGGCAACGGCGTCCACCGTGGACTTTCGCCGCGGAGCCGGGCCGCGTACGCGGTGTCCAGGTCCCGCTTGAGCGGCGGCAGCGACCAGCCGTCTCCGGCGACGTGGTGCACCAGCAGCACGAACACGTGCCGGTCGGGGCCGGCCGAGAGCAGCGTCGCCCGGATCGGGATCTCGGCGTCGAGGGCGAAGCAGTACGACGCGGCGGCGGTGACGCGCTCGCCGAGGTCCGCCTCGGCGACGGTCTCGGTGACCAGCACCGGGCGCGCGTGGTCGAGCACGACCTGCCGCGGCGTGCCCTGCTCCTCGACCAGCAGCGTCCGGAGGATCTCGTGCCGCGCCACGACGTCGCCGAGCGCGGCCCGCAGCGCGACGACGTCGACCGGGCCGGTGAGTTCCCACGCCCACGGGATGTTGTAGGTCGCGGCGGGCCCGTCCAGGCGGTCGAGGAACCACAGCCGCTGCTGCGCGAACGACAGCGGCAGGACGGCCGGCCGCGCGGCCGGGACCAGCGCCGGACGGCTGCGCCGGCCCGGGTCCAGGAGCTCGGCGAGGCGGGCCGGGGTCGGCGCGTCGAACACCGCCCGGATCGGCACCTCCACGCCGAGCAGCGCGCGGATCCGGCTGACCAGCCGCGTCGCCAGGAGCGAGTGCCCGCCGAGCGCGAAGAACCCGTCGTCCGGGCCGACCGCCGGCACGCCGAGGACGTCGGCGAACAGTTCGCACAACGCCTGTTGGGCCGGGGTCCGCGGGCCGCGGCCGGATGCGCGCACCTGCGGGTCCGGCAGGGCGGCGCGGTCGAGCTTGCCGTTGGCGTTCACCGGCAGCTCGGGCAGCACGACGATCGCCGACGGCACCAGGTACTCCGGCAGCCGCGCGGCGAGCGACGCCCGCAGCGCGACCGGGTCACCCGACGGCGCCACGTAGGCGATCAGCCGGTTCTCCCGGGCGATCACGGCGGCGCGCGCCACCGAAGCGCCGGCCGTCAGCGCGGCTTCCACCTCGCCCGGCTCGACGCGGAACCCGCGGATCTTGAGCTGCTGGTCGGCGCGGCCGAGGAAGTCCAGGGCCCCGTCGGCGCGGCGGCGGACGAGGTCGCCGGTCCGGTACATCCGCTCCCCCGGCTCGAACGGCGAGGCGACGAACCGTTCGGCGGTGAGCGCCGGCCGGCCGAGGTAACCCCGGGCGACTCCCGCGCCGGCGAGGTATAGCTCGCCGCGGACGCCGGGCGGCACCGGCCGCAGCGCCGCATCGAGGACGTACGCACGGGTGTTCGCGATCGGCCGCCCGATGGCCACCGGGCCGCAGACCTGCGCCAGGCTGTCGCCGGCGACTTCCGAACAGCCGTAGAGGTTGACCAGCTTCGCCGACGGCCAGCGGGCGGCGACCTTCTCGGCGAGGGCGGCGGAAAGCGGTTCACCGCTGGTGATCCACGTGCTCACCGAGCCGAACGCGCCGGCCGGGGCGTCTTCGGCGAAGGTGTCCAGCAGGCTCGGCACCACGGTCAGCACTTGCGCGCCCGACGTCCGCACGAGCTCGGCCAGCGCGCCCGGGTCGGCGGCCGTCGCGTCATCGGCGAGGACCACCGGGTCGCCCGCGACGAGGCCGCCGAGCAGTTCGGTCGAGCCGTCGATGAACGTCAGCGCGCTCTTGGCGAGGCGCACGCCCCGAGCGACGTCCTGACCCCAGTGCAGCCGGTTGGCCAGGGCGCGCTGGGTGCCGGCGACCGCCTTCGGGCGGCCGGTCGAGCCCGACGTGAAGATGACGTACGCCGGGTGGTCCGGGCGGATCGACGGCCAGGCCGGTGCCGGCCCGGTGTCGCCGGGCCGGACCAGCCGGTCCCCGAAGCCGTCCTCGGCGACGACGAGGTGCGGCGCCGCGTCGGTGAGCATCAGCTCGATGCGGCCGGCCGGGTGGTTCAGGTCCAGGGGCAGGTAGGCGGCGCCGGTCTTGAGCACCGCCAGGAGCGCGACGACCAGGTCGGCCGACCGCGGCAGCGCGACCGCGACCACCCGTTCCGGCCCCGCGCCCCGCGCGAGCAACGCCCGGGCCAGCGCCGTCGCTCGCGCGTCCAGCTCGGCGTAGGTGAGCCGCTCCGAGCCGAACACCAAGGCGAGCGCGTCCGGCGTCCGCGCGACCTGCGCCGAGAAGAGTCCGGCGGCCGTCTCCGCGGGCAGCGGTGTCGCGGGGGCCGCGGCGAGCTGCTCGTGTTCGGCGCCGGTGAGCAGGTCGACGGCGCCGATCCGGGTGTCCGGGTCGGCGACGACGGCGGCCAGGAGCGTCCGGAGCCGTTCCAGGATCGTCTCGACGCTCCCGCGGTCGAAGACGTCGCTGTTGTACTCCGCGGTGCCGTGGATCCCGGCCTGGTGCCCAGGCCGCTCGCCGACGAAGAACGTCAGGTCGGCCCGCGCGGTGCCGGTGCGGACCGGTTCCTCCGCGACGGTCAGGCCCGGCAGGGTGATGTCGGCGACGGCGTTGTTCTGCCACGCGAGCATCGTCTGGAACAGCGGGTGGTACGCCGGCGACCGGACCGGGTTCAGCGCTTCGACCAGGCGCTCGAACGGCACGTCCTGGTGGGCGTAGGCGTCGAGGCTGCGGTCCCGCACCCGGGCCACCAGGTCGCGGAACGACGGGTCGCCGCCGGTGTCCACGCGCAGCACGAGGGTGTTGACGAAGAAGCCGACGAGGTCGTCGAGCGCGGCGTCGGTGCGGCCGGCGATGGACGTGCCGAGCGGGATGTCGGTGCCCACGCCGAGCCGGGTGAGCACCGCGGTGAGCCCGGCGTGCACGACCATGAACACGCTGGCTCCGCACGCGCGGGCCAGCTCGACGAGTCCACTGTGGAGCTGCGCGTCCCAGCCGAAGGCGAACTGCTCGCCGCGGTAGGACGCCTCCGCCGGGTGCGGCCGGTCGGTGGGCAGCTCGATGCGCTCGGGCAGGCCCGCCAGCGCCTCACGCCAGTAGGCCAGCTGCGGCTCGATGACCGGCTCGCCGAGGACGTCCCGCTGCCACAGCGTGTAGTCGGCGTACTGCACCGGCAGCGGAGTCCACTGGGGATTCTCGCCGGCCCGGCGGGCGGTGTAGGCGGTCGCCAGGTCCCGCCACAGCGGGGCGGTCGACCAGCCGTCGGACGCGATGTGGTGGAACACGAGCACGAGGACGTGCTCGTGGGCTCCCAGGCGGAGCAGCGTGGCCCGCAGCGGGATCTCCGACGCCAGCTCGAACACAGTGCCGGCGGCCTCGGACACCGCGTCGGCGAGGGTCGTTTCGGTGACCGTGCCGACCGGCAGCGGGATCGTGACGTCGTCGAGCACGAGCTGCCGGGCTTCCCCGTCGGTCTCGGGGAACACCGTGCGCAGGGCTTCGTGCCGCTCGACCACATCGGACAGTGCCGTGCGCAGCGCGTCGACGTCGAGGTCGCCGGTCAGCCGGACCGCCGTCGGCATGTTGTAGGTCGCCGACGGCCCTTCGAGGCGGTACAGGAACCACAGGCGCTGCTGGGCGAACGACAACGGCAGCACCGCCGGCCGCGGCTCGGCGCGCACCAGCGCCGGCCGCGCGGCGGACGAGTCCGATGTGGACAACAGCGCGGCCAGCCCCGCCACCGTCGGCGTCTCGAACACCGACCGCACCTGCAGCTCGACGCCGAACACCGCGCGCAGCCGCGCGACCAGCCGGGTCGCCAGCAGGGAGTGCCCGCCGAGGGCGAAGAAGTCGTCGTCGACGCCGGCCGACGCCGTGTCGAGGACCTCGGCGAAGAGTCCGCACAGGACTTCTTCGACCGGCGTCCGCGGGGCCCGGCCGGCGGACGCCGCCTGCCGGTCCGGGCTCGGCAGCGCCCGGCGGTCCAGCTTGCCGGAAGCCAGCAGCGGCAACCGGTCCAGGAGCACGAACGCCGACGGCACCATGTACTGCGGCAGCCGGTCGCGCACGTGCGCCCGCAGCGCCGTCACCAGCGCGTTCGTGTCCCGCTGCCCGGCCGGGTGGTTGCCCAGCGCTGCCGGCGCGACCCGCGCCGGGCGGCCGCGGTGGATCCGGACGGGCTCACCCGTGGTGAACACCGCTTCCAGCGCGCCCTCGTCCGCGGCGAGGGTCGCGTACACGCGATAACCGTGGCGCTCGCCGAGTTCGTGCAGGGCCTCGGGGTCCACTCCGGACCGCTCGTCCAACGCCGACAGTGCCGTCTCGGCGTCGCCCACCGCCAGCGCGGCGACGGCGGCGAGTTCCCCGGACAGCCTGGCGTCGGGCACGCCGGTCACGCGCAGCCGGGCCGGGCGCGCGGTCAGGAGCCGGTCCAGTTCGCCGACGGATCGGAAGGGCACGACCTGCTCGGTGACCTCGGCGGGCTTCGGGGCCTTCCGCAGCACGACGTCGTAGCGGTGCCGGGTCAGCTCGTTGTGCGCGTGGCCCCGCTTGACCCACAGGTCTACGTCGCCGAAGCCGTCGAGTTCACGGGCCAGTGCGGGGAAGAAGCCGGGGTCCAGGATCAGCTCGCCTTCACGGGCGATCGCCTGGTCCACCGCGGCAACCGTGCGGCGGCCGTGGCGCAGCTCCGTCGCCGTCCGAAACGCCCGCAGCGAACGGAGGTTGCGGATGTCGCCGAGGAAGACGGCACCGCCCGGCCGGACGTGCGCCGCGGCCGTCTTCACGACTTCGGCGAGGTAGCCGACGCTCGGGAAGTACTGGGCGACCGAATTGATGATCACCGTGTCGAAGCCCGGCAGCTCGCCCAGGTCGTGGGCGGGCCGCGCGGCCAGGTGGACCTTGCTCGCGAACGGCGTCGCCGCGAGTTCGCGCCGCAGGTTGGCGATGGCCTTCTCCGACAGGTCGACGCCCCAGTACTCCTCGGCGTCGGGGGCGATGCGCGAGAGGATCAGGCCGCTGCCGACACCGATCTCCAGCACGCGCTTGGGCCGCAGCGAGCGGATCCGGTCGATCGTCGCCGCGTGCCACTCGCGCATCTCGTCGCGGGGGATTTCGGAGCCGTCGTAGCTGGAGTTCCAGCCGGTGAAGTTCTCTTCCAGCCCGCCGGACGCGGCTTCGGTGAAGACGTTCTCGTGCAGCTCACGCCACTCGCCGACGTGCTCCAGTTCCGCTTCCTCGTCCCGACCGGCCGACGGCACGGCGTAGGCGATGAGCCGCCCGTCCTGGGCGACGACCACGGACTGGCCGACGGCCGGGTGTTCGGCGAGGACGGACTCGATCTCGCCCAGCTCGATCCGGTAGCCCCGGATCTTGACCTGGTCGTCGGCCCGGCCCAGGAACACCAGCCGGCCGTCCGGCAGCCACTTGACCAGGTCACCGGTCCGATACAACCGCCCACCGGAGCCGAACGGGTCCGCCACGAACCGCTCGGCCGTCAACCCCGGCCGTCCGAGATAGCCGCGGGCCAGCCCGGATCCGGCGAGGTACAGCTCCCCCACCACGCCGGGCGGCACCGGCCGCAGCCCGGCGTCGAGCACGTAGGCCCGGGTACCGGGGTCGGGAATGCCGATCGGGACGACCGTCGCGTCCGCCAGCTCGGCCGGGTCGCTCTCGCCGAGGGTCGAGTTGGTGGTCGCTTCGGTCGGGCCGTAAGCGTTGAACATCCGCCGCCCCGGCGCCCACCGCCGCACCAGCTCCGGCGACACCCGTTCCGTCCCCGCCAGCAGCACGCTGTCCCGTGGCAGATCGCAGTCCTCCGGCAGGGCGTCGAGCAGCGCCGGCGGCAGGATCATGAAGTCGACGCCGTGCGCGTGCGCGTACTCGGTCAACGCCGGGCCCGCGACCCGCCGCTCGGCCGGGACGACGACCAGGCAGCCGCCCGAAAGCAGGCCGAGGCACAGGTCCCAGAACGCGACGTCGAAACTCGGCGACGCGAACTGCAGCACCCGGCTGTGCGGACCCACCCCGAACCGTTCGACCTGGGTGGCAACCAGCTTCGCAACGCCCGAGTGCTGGAGGACGACGCCCTTCGGCCGTCCGGACGAGCCGGACGTGTAGATCACGTAAGCCGCGTTCTCCGGCCGGACCACCACCGACGGGTCCTCAGTGGACATCCGCGCCAGAGCCGGGTCTTCCAAGAGCACCCGCGGCAGGGACGCGGGCAGCTTCGCCTCGATGTCCGCGGTCGTCACCACGCACACCGGTGCCGCGTCGTCGACCATGTAGGCGATCCGGTCGCCCGGGTAGTCGACGTCGATCGGCAGGTACGCGGCACCGGCCTTGAGCACCGCCAGCTCGGCGACGATCATCTCCACCGAGCGCGGCACGGCCAGCGCGACCACCCGTTCCGGCCCGGCGCCGCGCTCGAGCAGCAGGTGCGCGAGCCGGTTGGCGCGGGCGTCCACCTCGGCGTAGGTGAGCTCGACGTCCTCGAACACGAGCGCCACCGCGCCGGGCGCTTCGGCGACGCGCCGGGCGAACATCCCGGGGAACGTTTCGGTGCCCGCCGGATCCGGGGAACCCGCCCACTCGGTGAGCACGCGGGCGCGCTCGTCCCCGGCCAGGAGGTCCAGGGCGCCAACCGGACGGTCGGGCTCGGCCACCGCGGCGCGCAGCAGCACTTCGAGCCGGCGGAGGATCGCGTGCGCGCCCGGGTGGTCGAAGACGTCGGCGTTGAACTCCAGCACGCCGTCGATCCCGGCGTCGCGTTCGGTCAGCGAGATCGAGAGGTCGAACTTCGACGTCCCGGTGGTCACCGGGACCTCGGTGACGGCCAGGCCGGGCAGGGTCACCTCGGCGCGGGCGTTGTTCTGGCCGGCGAGCATGACCTGGAACAGCGGGTGGTACGACAGCGACCGCGCCGGGTTGAGCACCTCGACCAGGCGCTCGAACGGGACGTCCTGGTGGGCGTACGCGTCGAGGTTGCGCTCGCGGACCCGGGCGAGCAGTTCGCGGAACGTCGGCTCGCCGCCGGTGTCCACGCGCAGGACCAGGGTGTTGACGAAGAAGCCGACGAGGTCGTCGAGCGCCGGGTCGGTGCGGCCGGCGATCGGCGAGCCGATCGGGACGTCGGTGCCCGCGCCCAGCCGGGTGAGCAGTGCCGCCAGCGCCGCGTGCACGACCATGAACACGCTGGCGCCGCTCTCGCGGGCCAGTTCGGCCAGCCGGGCGTGCAGCCCGGCGTCCCAGGTGAAGGTGTGCAGCTCACCGCGGAAGGTCGCGGCTGACGGGTGCGGCCGGTCCAGCGGCAGCTCGATCCGGTCCGGCAGGCCGTCCAGGGTGTCCCGCCAGTAGTCCAGCTGCGTGCTCAGCACGCTGTCGGGGTCGTCCTCGTGGCCGAGCAGTTCCTGCTGCCACAGCGTGTAATCCGCGTACTGCACCGGCAGTTTCGTCCACTGTGGAGCTTCACCGGCACGCCGGGCGGCGTAGGCCGTGGCGATGTCCCGCCACAGCGGAGCCATCGACCACCCGTCGGAGGCGATGTGGTGGAACACCAGCGCGAAGACGTGCTCCCGCGCGCCCAGCCGCAGCAGTTCGGCGCGCATCGGCGCGTGCCGTTCCAGGTCGAACGAGCCGCGGACGAGCCCGGTCAGGGCCGCGCCGAGCTCGTCGACCTCGCGCACCGGAAGCTGGGCTTCTCCGGCCGGGAGGATGTCCTGGTAGGGCACGCCGTCCCGCTGCGGGAACCGGGTGCGCAGGGCCTCGTGCCGGGCGACCACATCGGACAGCGCCAGCCGCAGCGCGTCGACGTCGAGATCACCCTCCAGCCGCATGACGAGCGGGACGTTGTAGGTGGCCGACGGTCCTTCGAGGTGGTGCAGGAACCACAGCCGCTGCTGCGCGCCGGACAGCGGCAGGAAGTCCGGACGGCGGGTGGCGACCAGCGGCGGCCGCGCGGTCCCGCGGGCGGTGGCGAGCACCGCGGCCAGGCCGGCCGGGGTCGGCGTCTCGAAGACCGACCGCACCTCGAGCTCGGCGTGCAGGGCGGCGCGGACGCGGGCGATCAGCCGGGTGGCCAGCAGCGAATGGCCGCCGAGGGCGAAGAAGCTGTCGTCCGGGCCGACCCGCGGCAGGCCGAGGACGTCGGCGAACAGCTCGCACAGCTGCCGTTCGACCGGGGTGCGCGGCTCGCGATCGGAAACGGGTGCCACCGGGTCGGGGGCGGGCAGGGCACGGTGGTCCAGCTTGCCGTTGGCCGTCACGGGAAGCGCGTCGAGCACGACGATCGCCGAGGGCACCATGTGCTCCGGCAGCCGTTCGGCGGCCAGGGCGCGCAGGTCCGCGGGCAGGGCGGTGCTCCGGCGCGAGCGCCGCGGGTTGCCGGTGTAGGACAGCAGTGGCCCGGTGCCGGGCCGGAACGCGCCGGCCGGGTCACCGCTGGTGAACAGGACGTCGACCGAGCCGTCGCCGGTGGCCGACCAGGTGACGACCGCACCCAGTTCGTACCAGTCTTCGGGGTCCACGCCTTCGGTGAGCCGTCCGTTCGGGACGCCCTCGACGCGCAGGTTGTCGCGGCGCCGAGCGGCCACGTCGTCCACAGTGGACACATCGGTGCCCCACGTCAGCGTCTCGACCGGGAGCGGCTCGGCGTTCCCCCGGCGCAGGACGACGTCGTAGCGGAACCGGGTGAGCTCGTTGACCGCCCGGCCGCGCTTGACCCGGATGTCCGCCGCCACGCCGTCGAGACCGGCGAAGAACTCCGGCGCGACGAGCAGTTCCTTCTCCCGCAGCAGCCGCTGTTCGACGTCGCCGCCGCGCGCCTGCGCCACAGCCGTGTGGAACGCCCGGACCTGCCGCAGGTCCCGGACGTCGCCGACGAACAGCGACCCGCCCGGCGCCAGCAGGTCCAGGGCCTTGCGCACGACGTCCAGGAGGTACGTCCCGCTCGGGAAGTACTGGACGACGGAGTTGAGCACGATGGTGTCGAAGAACCCCGGCGGCAGACCGGTGACGTCGGCAGCGTCGCCGGTGCGCAGCTCGACGCGTCCGGCGAGCACGGGGTCGGCCGTGACACGCTCGCCCAGGGAAGTGATGACCTCGGCGGAGAAGTCCGTGCCCCAGTACGCCTCGCAGTGCGGGGCCAGCTCGGTCAGCAGCAGACCGCTGCCGACGCCGATTTCGAGCACCCGCCGCGGCCGCAGCTCACGGATGCGCGTGACGATGGCGTCGCGCCACTCGCGCATCTCGTCGCGCGGGATCGGTTCGCCGGTGTAGCTGGAGTTCCAGCCGGCGAATTCGTCGTCGTCGCCCGAGTACATCGAGTCGTACAGTTCGCGCCATTCGCCGACCTGCGCGGTCTCTTCTTCGGCCGAACCGGCGGTGTCGGCGGGCACGACGTACCCGACCAGGCGGACGTCGCCGGGGCGGTCTTCGCGGGCGACGACCACGGCGTGGGCGACGTCGTCGTGCGCGGACAGCGTCGCGGCGATCTCGCCGGGCTCGACGCGGAAGCCGCGGATCTTGATCTGCTCGTCGCCGCGGCCGAGGAACTCGAGGACGCCGTCGGGCCGGCAGCGGGCCAGGTCGCCGGTGCGGTACATCCGGGAGCCGGGCGCGCCGAACGGGTCGGCGACGAACCGCTCCGCGGTCAACCCGGGCCGGCCGAGGTAGCCGCGCGCCAACTGGACCCCGGCGAGGTACAGCTCGCCGGGGGTGCCGGGCGGCACCGGACGCAGGGCGGCGTCGAGCACGTAGGTCCGGGTGTTCCACACCGGAAGTCCGATCGGGACGGAACTGTCCTCCATGGACGTCCGCCACGAGGTGACGTCCACCGAGGCTTCGGTCGGGCCGTAGAGGTTGTGCAGCTCGGCGCCCAGGACCTGGCCGAACCGGGCGACGGCGTCGAGGGGCAGGGCTTCGCCGCTGCACAGCACCCGGCGCAGGCCGGTGCACTCCCCCGCGGCCGGTTCCTGCAGGAACACCTGGAGCATCGACGGGACGAAGTGGACGGTCGTGATGCCGCGGTCGCGGATCAGCCGGGCGAGGTAGGCGGGATCCTTGTGGCCGTCGGGCCGGGCCAGGACCTCGGTCGCGCCGGTGAGCAGCGGCCAGAGGAACTCCCACACCGACACGTCGAAGCTGGACGGCGTCTTCTGCAGCACGCGGTCGTCGCCGGTGAGGCCGTACTCGGCCTGCATCCAGAGCAGCCGGTTGACGATCCCGGCGTGCGGGACGACGACGCCCTTCGGCCGGCCCGTCGAACCGGACGTGTAGATGACGTACGCCGGGTTTTCCGGCCGGAGCGCGACCTCCAGGGGCGCGTCCGAGACGCCGGCGAGGGTGGCCGGGTCGTCCAGCAGCAGCGCGCCCGGGACGGCGGTCTCCGCGGTCGCCAGCACCAGCGCCGGGGCCGCGTCTTCGAGCATGAAAGCGATGCGCTCGGCCGGGTAGCCCGGGTCGAGCGGCAGGTAGGCCGCCCCCGTCTTGAGGACCGCGACGATGGCGGTGACCAGATGCGTCGACCGCGGCAACGCCAGCGCGACCACGCGCTCGGGCCCGGCACCGCGCTCCGCCAGCACCCGGGCGAGGCGGTTGGAGACGGCGTCCAGCTCGGCGTAGGTGAGTTCCTCGTCCTCGAAGACCAGGGCCGGGTGGTCCGGCGTCCGGGCGACCTGGGCGGCGAACAGCCCCGGCACGGTGACCGCGGGGACCTCCCGGATGGCACCTGACCAGGTCTTTTCGAGCCCGTCACGCTCGGCCGGGGTGAGCACGTCGAGGGAGCCGAGGCGGCGGTCCGGGGCCTGGACGACCTGGCGGAGCAGGGCTTCCAGGCGGTCGAGGAGGCCGGTCACGGTGGCCCGGTCGAACACCTCGGCGTTGAACTCGGCCTGGCCGTGCAGACCGTCGGCCCGCTCGGTGAAGGAGAACCAGAGGTCGAACTTGGCCGTGCCGGTGCCGACCGGCTGTCCGGTCACGGTCAAGCCGGGCAGCTCGACGCCGGCGCCGGGGGTGTTCTGCCAGGCGAGCATGGTCTGGAACAGCGGGTGGTGCGCCAACGACCGAGCCGGGTTGAGCGCTTCCACGAGCCGCTCGAACGGGACGTCCTGGTGGGCGTACGCGTCGAGGCTGCGCTCGCGCACCCGGGCCACGAGCTCGCGGAACGACGGGTCGCCGCCGGTGTCGACGCGCAGGACCAGCGTGTTCACGAAGAAGCCGACGAGGTCGTCCAGGGCCGGGTCGGTGCGGCCGGCGATCGGGGTGCCGATCGGGATGTCGGTGCCCGCGCCGAGGCGGGACAGCAGGGCCGTCAGGCCGGCGTGCACGACCATGAACGGGCTGGCCCCGCAGGCGCGCGCGAGGTCGGTGAGCCCGGCCTGGAGCCCCGCGTCCCAGGCGAAGGTGAAGAAGCCGCCGCGGTAGGCCGACACCGGCGGGTGCGGCCGGTCGAGCGGCAGCGGGATCCGGTCGGGCAGGCCGTCGAGTGTCTCGCGCCAATAGCCGAGCTGGGCCGCCTCTTCGGTGGCCAGGAGGTCGCGTTGCCAGAGCGTGTAGTCCGCGTACTGCACCGGCAGCGGCGTCCACTGTGGAGTTTCGCCCCGCAGGCGGGCGCGGTAGGCCGTCGCGATGTCTCGCCACAGCGGGGACAGCGACCAGCCGTCGGCGGCGATGTGGTGCACGACCAGGACCAGCACGTGCCGCCGCGGGCCGTCGGTGAGCAGTTCCGCGCGCACCGGCACCCCGGCGCCCAGGTCGAACACGCCGCGCACGAGAGTGTCCACTTCGGTGTCCACATCGGACACTGTGCGGACGGTGAGCTCGACGGTCCCTTCGGGCAGGACCTGCTGGTACGGGACGCCGTCGACGACCGGGAAGACCGTCCGCAGAGCTTCGTGCCGGTCCAGGACGTCGTTGAGCGCCGACCGCAGGGCGGCGACGTCCAGCTCGCCCGAAAGCCGCATGACGAGCGGGACGTTGTAGGTCGCCGAGCCGCCTTCGAGGCCGTGCAGGAACCACAGCCGCTGCTGCGCGAACGACAGCGGCAGCCGCTCGGGCCGTTCGGTGACGCGTACGAGCGGCCGCCGCTCGGTGCCGGTGACCGCGCCGGCCAGGACGTCGGCGAGCGCGGCCGGCGTCGGCGCGTCGAACACCGCGCGCACCGGCACCTCGGCGCCGACGGCCGCCCGGATCCGCTGGATCAGCCGGGTGGCCAGCAGCGAGTGCCCGCCCAGGGCGAAGAAGTCGTCGTCCGGGCCGGCCTGCGGGAGGTCGAGGACGTCGGCGAACATCTCGCACAGCAGCTGCTCGACGGGGTTGCGCGGCGCACGGCCGGGACCGGCGGCGAACCGCTCCGGGCTCGGCAGGGCCTTGCGGTCGAGCTTGCCCGAGGCCAGCACCGGCAACTTGTCCAGGACGACGAACGCCGAGGGCACCATGTACTGCGGCAGCCGGTCGCGGACGTGCGCGCGCAGCGACGCCACCAGCGCACCGGTTTCGCGCCGGGCCGCGGGGCTGTTGGCGTACGACCCCGGTGTGCCCGCCGGCCGGACCGGACGGTAGGCCGGGCCGTCTTCCCCCCTCGAGAAGACGGCTTCCAGCTCACCGCCGTCGGGCGCCAGGGTGACCGCCACGCGGTAGCCGGCGCGCTCGCCGAGCCGCTGCAGGGCTTCCGGGTCGACGCCGTCGCGGCGGTCGAGGGCCGTCAGCGCCGCCTCGGCGTCGCCGCTGTCCAAGGCGCGGACCGCGGCCAGCTCCCCGGCCAGCCGCGCGTCCGGGATCCCGGTGACGCGCAGCCGCGCCGGCGTCTCGGCGGCCAGGAACCGTTCCACCGCCCCGAGGTCGCCGAACGCGACGACCTGCTCCTCGCCCGGCTCGGGCCGGGGCGCCTTCCGCAGCACGACGTCGTAGCGGTGCCGGGTCAGCTCGTTGTGCGCGGTGCCGCGTTTCACCCACAGGTCGACGTCGTCGAAGCCGGCCAGGCCGCGGGCCAGCGCCGGGAAGAAGTCCGGGTCGAGCACGAGTTCGCCTTCGCGGGCGATCGCCTGGTCGACCGCGGCAACGTCGGTGCGGCCGCGGTGCAGCTCGACGGCGGTCCGGAACGCGCGCAGGGAACGCAGGTTGCGGATGTCGCCGAGGAAGATCGTCCCGCCCGGAGCGAGGACGTCCGCGGCGGTCTTCACGACTTCGGCGAGGTAGCCGGCGCTCGGGAAGTACTGCGCGACGGAGTTGATGATCACCGTGTCGAAGTCCGGCAGTGCGCCCAGGTCGTGGGCGGGCCGCGCGGCCAGGTGCACCTTGCCCGCCAGTTCGGGCACGGCGGCGACTTCGCGCCGGACGTTCTCGATGGCGCTCTCGGAAAGGTCGACGCCCCAGTACGTTTCGGCGTCCGGGGCGATCCGCGAGAGGATCAGCCCGCTGCCGACGCCGATCTCCAGGACGCGCCTCGGCCGGAGTGCCCGGATCCGCTCGATCGTCGCCGCGTGCCACTCGCGCATCTCGCCGAGGGGGATTTCCGAGCCGTCGTAGCTGGAGTTCCAGCCCGCGAAGTTCTCCTCGATGCCGTGGGAGCCGGCGAGCATCTCCTCGTGGACGTCGTGCCATTCGTCGACGTGGCCCCGCTCGGCCACCGGGTCGCGGTCGGGCACCGGCACGGCGTAGGCGATCAGCTGCCCGTCCTGCGCGACGACGACCGACTGTCCGACACGAGGGTGTTCGGCGAGGACGGATTCGATCTCGCCCAGCTCGATCCGGTAGCCACGGATCTTGACCTGGTCGTCGGCCCGGCCCAGGAACACCAGCCGGCCGTCCGGCAGCCATTTGACCAGGTCACCGGTCCGATACAACCGCCCACCGGAGCCGAACGGGTCCGCCACGAACCGCTCGGCCGTCAACCCGGGCCGTCCGAGATAGCCGCGCGCGAGCCCGGATCCGGCGAGGTACAGCTCGCCGACGACGCCGATCGGGACCGGCGCCAGGTGCGCGTCGAGGACGTACGCGCGGGTGCCGGGGTCCGGGACGCCGATCGGCACGGCCGAGCCGGGCGCGATCTCCGGGTCGCACAGGCCGAGCGTGGAGTTGGTCGTGGCCTCGGTCGGGCCGTAGGCGTTGAACATCCGCCGCCCCGGCGCCCACCGGCGCACCAGTTCCGGCGACACCCGCTCGGTCCCGGCCAGCAGCACGCTGTTGCGAGGCAGATCGCAGTCGTCCGGGAACTCGGCGAGCAGGGCGGGCGGCAGGATCATGAAGTCGACGCCGTGGGCGTGCGCGTAGCCGGCCAGTTCGGGGCCGGGCACCCGCCGCTCGGCCGGGACGATCACCAGGCGGCCGCCCGAAAGCAGGCCGAGGCACAGGTCCCAGAACGCGACGTCGAAACTCGGCGACGCGAACTGCAGCACCCGGCTGTGCGGACCCACCCCGAACCGTTCGGACTGCGTCGCGACCAGCTTCGCCACGCCCGCGTGCGAGACCACGACGCCCTTGGGCCGTCCCGTGGATCCGGACGTGTAGATGACGTAGGCGGCGTTGGCCGGGACGATCGCCGCGGCCGGGTCCGGCGCCGGGTCCCACGAGATTTCGTCGAGCCGCAGAACCTCGCCGTCGAAGCGGTCGGCGAGGTCACCCGTGGTGACGACGCAGACCGGGCGGGCGTCGGCCACCATGAACGCGATCCGCTCGGCCGGGTAGTCCTGGTCCAGCGGCAGGTAGGCGGCGCCGGCCTTGAGGACGGCCAGCTCGGCGACGATCATCTCGATCGAGCGCGGCACGGCGAGCGCGACGACCTGTTCCGGCCCGGCGCCACGCCCGATGAGGAGGTGGGCGAGCCGGTTCGCGCGGGCGTCGAGTTCGGCGTAGGTGAGTTCGGTGTCCTCGAAGACGAGCGCCACGGCGTCCGGGTGTTCGCGGACGCGGGCGGCGAACAGTTCCGGCAGCGTCGACAGCGGCGTCGCGAGGTCGGTGTCGTTCCACTCCTCGAGAATCCGGTGCAGTTCTCCCGCAGGCACGACGTCGAGCCGGGACACCGGCCACTGTGGACGGTCCAGCGCATCGGCCAGGAGACATTCCAGGTGGTCCAGCATCCGGTCCACAGTGGATTCGTCGAGGACGTCCGCGCGGTACCGCACCACGAGAGTGTCACCGCCGAGCGTCAGGTTCAGGTCGAGCGGCAAATCGGTCTCGGCGCCGAACCCCACGTTGACCAGGACCGATCCCCCGCGAGCCGGTTCGGGCTGCAGCTCGGCGACCAGGTCGCCGAGCGGAACCTGGTGGGCCAGCGCTTCTTCCCGGGCCTCGCGGACGCGTGCGACCACTTCGCCGAACCCCGGCGAGCCACCCAGATCCACCCGGAGCGGCACCAGCGCGCCGATCCCGAGCACCACATCAGAAGTTCCCGCATACCGGGACAGCAGCACCGTGAACGCCGCCAGCAGGGTCAGCTCGTCGGCCTCGGGCCACGGCCGGGCGAGCACCTCCGGGGCGACGGGCTCGGCCGGGTACGGCCGGTCGATCGGCAGCGGCAGCTCCTTCGGCGCCGAGGCGAGGCGGTCACGCCAGAACCCGAGCGCCGACACCTGCTGCACAGCGTCACCGTTACTCACCGGTAGACCAGCCTCCCGCTGCTCACAGCACCCCGAACCGAGGTGCAAACTTAGGCGACCCTAACAAACGGATGGTGAGGAACGCACTCCTGTACCATCGGTTAGCCTTACCTAAATCAGTACCAGTCGGAGGTGCGGTGCGAACAGACCCCGGAGGGATCGCTCTCAAGCGACGCCCGCCACACACGGGCCGGGCACTGGGGCTGCTGGCCGCCCTCGCTGTCCTCGTTTTCCTGTGCCTGCTGAGCATCTGGCTGGGGTCCAAGGAGATTTCGTTCGGCGCCGTCTGGCAGGTGCTCTGGCACGACGACGGCTCGGCCGACGCGGTGATCATCCACAGTGTCCGGATCCCGCGGACCCTGCTGGCCGTGCTGGTCGGCGCCGCGCTCGGCCTGGCCGGCACCGTCATGCAGGCGCTGACCCGCAATCCCCTGGCCGACCCGGGCCTGCTCGGGATCAGCGCCGGAGCCGCGTTCGCCATCGTCTTCTCGATCACCGTGCTCGGCGTCGGCTCCCTCTACGGCTACGTCTGGTTCGCCTTCGCCGGTGCGCTCGCCGCGACCGCGGTCGTCTACTTCCTCGGCACCCGCGGCCGCAACGGTTCGAGCCCGGTCAAGCTCGCCCTCGCGGGTGCGGCGGTCACGGCACTGCTCGGCTCGTTCACCAGCGCGATGGTGCTCTCGGACCCGGTGGCGCTCAACCGGTTCCGGTTCTGGTCGGCCGGTTCGCTCGCCGGCGTCGACAGCGGCTCGCTGCTGCGGGTCCTGCCGTTCCTGCTCGCCGGCGTGGTGCTGGCGATCGCGAGCGGGCCCGCGCTGAACAGCCTCGCGCTCGGCGACGACGTCGCGGTCGCGCTCGGACGGCGCCTCGGCCCGCTGCGGCTGCGCGGCGCGCTGGCCGTCACGCTGCTGACCGGCGCTTCCGTCGCGGTGGCCGGGCCGATCGTGTTCCTCGGCCTGATCGTCCCGCACGCCGTGCGGTTCGTCATCGGGCCCGACCACCGCTGGCTGCTGCCCTACACCGCCGTCCTGGCGCCGTGCCTGCTGCTCGCCGCCGACATCCTCGGCCGTGTCATGGCCCGGCCCGGCGAGGTCCGCGCCGGGGTGATCGTCGCCTTCCTCGGCGCCCCCTTCTTCATCTACCTGGTCCGCCGCCGCAAGCTGGTGGAGTCCTGATGAGCCTGCTGCAGGTGCGGCGCGACCGCGTCACCTTCCGCCTCGCGAAACCCGCGGTGTCCGGCCGGATCCGGCTCCGCCTGCTGGCCGTCTCGGTCGTCCTCGCCGCGCTGGCGTTCGCGTTGTTCTGCTGGGGCATGACGATCGGGGACGTCCCGCTGAGCGTGTCCGACGTCCTGTCCGCGGTGTTCGGCGGCGGCGACAGCGGCACCGGCTACATCGTGCAGGAGCTGCGGCTGCCGCGGGCGCTGACCGGGTTGCTCGCCGGGCTCGCGTTCGGCGCGTCCGGCGCGGTGTTCCAGACCATCACGCGCAACCCGCTGGCCAGCCCGGACATGATCGGCATCAACGCGGGCGCGGCCACCGCCGTCGTCGCCGGGATCTCGTTCGGCTTCGGCGGCGGCCTCGGCACCACCACGCTGGGCCTGCTGGGCGGGCTGCTGACCGGCCTGCTCGTGTACGTCCTCGCGTGGCGGCGCGGCACCACCGGCTACCGGATCATCCTGGTGGGCATCGGGATCTTCGCGATGTGCACCAGCCTGACCGACTACCTGCTCAGCCGCGCGCAGATCACCGAGGCCCAGGCGTCGATCGGCTGGCTGGTGGGCAACCTCGCCAACCGCGGCTGGGAGCACGTCGTCCCGCTGGCGTGCGCGCTGGCGGTGCTGCTGCCGCTCGTGCTGGCCCTGTCCCGGTGGATGCGCACGCTGCTGCTCGGCGACGACGTGGCGGCCGGGCTCGGCACGCCGGTGCAACCGGTGCGGCTGGGGCTGCTGCTGTCCGGCGCCGGGCTGGTCGCCTTCGCGACGGCGTCCGCGGGCCCGGTCTCGTTCGTCGCGCTGACCGCGCCGCAGATCGCGCAACGCCTGGCGCGCCAGGCGTCCCCGCCGCTGACGGCGTCCGCGCTCACCGGCGCGGTCGTCGTGCTGGGCAGCGACATCCTGGCCCGTTCCCTCACGGCGTCGCCGTTGCCGGTCGGCATCGTGACCGGCGCGCTCGGCGCCCCGCTGCTGCTCTGGCTGCTGGCCAGGGCCAACCGATCCGGCTCCGGAGGCTGAAGAAGATGACACCGTCCCTGCGCGTGCAGGACCTGCGCGTCGCCTACGACGACCGGGTCGTCATCGACGGCCTCGACCTCGACATCCCGGCCGGCAAGATCACCGCGATCGTCGGGGCGAACGCGTGCGGGAAGTCGACGCTGCTGCGCACGCTGGCCCGGCTGCTCACGCCGAAGGCGGGCGGGGTGTACCTCGACGGCCGTTCGATCCACGACCTGCCCACCCGCCAGGTCGCCCGGCAGCTCGGCATCCTCCCGCAGTCGCCGGTGGCGCCGGAGGGCATGACGGTGGCCGACCTCGTCGGCCGCGGCCGCGCCCCGCACCAGAGCTGGTGGCGGCAGTGGTCCACATCGGACGAAGACGCGGTCCGCGCGGCCCTGGAGGCGACGTCGCTGGCCGACCTGGCCGACCGCCCGGTGGACGAGCTCTCCGGCGGCCAGCGGCAGCGCGCGTGGATCGCGATGGCCGTCGCCCAGGGCACGCCGGTGCTGCTGCTCGACGAGCCGACGACGTACCTGGACCTGGCGCACCAGATCGACGTGCTGGACCTGGTCGTCGACCTCAACCGCGGCGAAGGCCGGACGGTGGTGATGGTGCTGCACGACCTCCCGCAGGCGTGCCGCTACGCCGACCACGTGATCGCGATGAAGGCGGGCCGCGTGGTGGCTTCCGGCGAGCCGGCGTCGGTGATCACCGAGGAGCTGGTCGACGAGGTCTTCGACGTCCGCTGCCAGGTGACCCCGGACCCGGTGAGCGGGACGCCGATGGTGATCCCGATCAGCCGCCACCACCCGGCACCGGTGCACCAGGGCTGAGTTTCCGGCAAGCTGGACCCATGTATGCGCTGCCCGAAAAGACCGTCGGCGCCGAGCGTGAGCTGCTCGAAGCCATGCTCGACCGCAACCGGCTCGCCCTCGTCGAGAACGCGCGCGGCCTGTCGGAAGCCGACGCCCGGCGGCGGCTGGTCTCGTCCCTGACCACGCCGATCGCCCTGGTCAAGCACGCGGCCGTCGCCGAGCGCCGCTGGTTCCAGTGGCTGGTGGCCGGCCTCGACGAGGCGGAGATCGACGGCCCGTCGACCCCCGGGGACGCGAGTTTCGCGGTGGCCGACGACGAAACGGTGGCCGACGTGATCGCCGAATACGAACGCACGAGTGCGCGCTCCCGCGAGATCGCGGCGGGTCACTCGCTCGACGACCAGTGGACCCACCCGGTCGTCGGCGAGGTCAGCCTGCGGTTCATCTACTTGTTCCTGATCGAGGAGTTCGCCCGCCACACCGGCCACAGCGACATCCTCCGCGAGCAGATCACGGCGGGCTGACCGGCATGGACGACGTCGTCGAGCGCGTGCTGCGGACTCCGCCGGCGGACCTCCGCATCGACCGTGTCCTCGTACTCGACTGGTACGACGGGCCGATCGAGGGTTACCTGCGGCTGGCCGACCCCGTGTCGTGCTGGAAGTACAAGGTCATCGCGGTGCGGCGGCCCGAAGACGACGTGGACGACAGGCTGTACGCGCTGTCGGCGGCACCCGATGACACCTTCGATCGGCTCGGCGAGGATCCGGAGCCTGATGACGGAGAGCTGGACCGGCTCGAGCGAACTCTCCCCGGTCCGGCTCTGATCGTGCGCTCGACGCATCTCGCCGACGTCACCGCGGTGTGGCAGGTCAACGACCGCTGACCGCGTACTCCCCCACGGGCTCCGCGACCACGCGGCGGTCCACAACGGACTGCAGGATCTCCCCCACCCGCACCGCGGTGTTCGACAGCAGCGACGACGTGATGCCGTGCGTGTGCTCGGTGCCGCCCTGCAGGTAGATCCCGCCGCGCAGCGGGAAGTCCGTCGTGATCCGGTAGTCGCGCTCGATGCGCAGGCGCCCGGCCTCGTCGCGCAGGCAGCCCGGGGCCAGCTCGCCGAGCAGCGGCGTCGGGTCCGCCGGCCGGTAGCCCGTCGCGTAGACGACCGCGTCGGCGGCCAGGACCGTGCGTTCCCCCGTCGTCAGGGACTCGACCGTCACCGCGCCCGCGTCCGTCACCTCGGCCGGACGCGAGACGTTGAACAGCCGCAACCGTTCCACGCCCAGGACCTTCTCGCGGTAGACCCGCCGGTACAGCTCGTCGATCAGGTCGATGTCGACGGCCGAGTAGTTCGTCGCGCCGTGGTAGCGCATCAGGCGGTCCTTCACCGGCTCGCCCGCGCGGTAGAACTGGTCGACCGCGTCGGGGTCGAAGATCCGGTTCGCGAACGAGCTGTCGTCGGCCGGGCTGTAGCCGTAGCGCGCGAACACCGCGCACACTTCGGCGCGCGGGAACTCGTCGTGCAGCAACGCGGCGACCTCGGCCGCGCTCTGCCCGGCGCCGACCACCACGAACCGCTTCGGGTCGGCGTCGCGCAGGGCGTCCACGCGGAACAACAGCTCGCTGTTGTGCCAG
Organism: Amycolatopsis sp. NPDC051102; assembly: GCF_040682815.1. Taxonomy (NCBI): domain Bacteria; kingdom Bacillati; phylum Actinomycetota; class Actinomycetes; order Pseudonocardiales; family Pseudonocardiaceae; genus Amycolatopsis; species Amycolatopsis sp. NPDC051102. The sequence goes on along the minus strand of NZ_JBFBBT010000001.1, from coordinate 1,130,183 downwards.
ATCCGCGGCCCGGCGGTGACGCCCTCGGGCAGCTGCGGCCGCAACCCGGTGCCCACGACGAGGTTGCGGGCCCGCAGGACCGAACCGTCCGATGCCTCGACGTCGAAGTAGGCCACCTCGGCACCGTCGTACACCGGCTTCACGGCGACCACCTCGGTGCCGTAGGAGACGACGTCGTCGACCTTCGCGGCCGCCCACTCGAAGTAGTCGTGGAACTCGACCCGCAGCGGGAAGAGGTTCTTGTGGTTGATGAAGTCGACCAGCCGGCCGGCCGCGTGCAGGTAGTTGAGGAAGCTGAACTCGCTGGTCGGGTTCCGCATGGTGACCAGGTCCTTCAGGAACGACACCTGCATCGTGGCGGTGTCGATCAGCATCCCGCGGTGCCAGCCGAACCGGGGCTGGCGCTCGAGGAAGTGCGCGGTCACCGGCTCCCCCGCGCCGGCGTTGTGCTCGGCGAGGGCGATCGCCAGCGCGAGGTTCGACGGCCCGAAGCCCACGCCGACGATGTCGTAGATCGGGACCTCTGCAGTCATGTTGCTCCCTCGCGCGCTCCGGTACGGTTCAGGGAACCCTAACCTAACTTAGGCGAGCCTCGCCTAGTACGTTCGTGGTGATGTTCGTCCCCCGATCACGAAAGGCACTCTCGAAATGCGCGTGGCGATGTTCGGCTACCAGACCTGGGGGCACCGGACCCTCCAGGCGCTCATCGACGCCGGCCACGAGGTCGCCCTCGTGATCACGCACCCGAAGAGCGACCACGCCTACGAGCGGATCTGGGCCGACTCGGTCGCCGACCTCGCTTCCGCGCACGGGATCCCGGTGCTCCTGCGCAACCGGCCCGACGACGCCGAGCTGCTGGCCGAGCTCAAGGCGGCCGACCTGGACCTGATCGTGGCGAACAACTGGCGCACCTGGCTGCCACCGGAGATCTTCGAGCTGCCGCGGCACGGCACCCTCAACATCCACGACTCGCTGCTGCCGGCGTACGCGGGCTTCTCGCCGCTCATCTGGGCGATGATCAACGGCGAGCCGGAAGTCGGCGTCACCGCCCACATGATGGACGGCGAGCTCGACGCGGGCGACATCGTGCTGCAGCGCACGATCCCGGTCGGGCCGGCCGACACCACGACCGACCTCTTCCACCGCACGGTCGACCTGATCGCGCCGATCACCGCCGAAGCCATCTCACTGATCGAGACCGGCTACACGCCCGTGCCGCAGGACCGGGCGAAGGCCAGCTTCTTCCACAAGCGCGCCAAGCGGGACAGCCTGATCGACTGGACGCTGCCGCCCGCGGACCTCGAACGGTTCGTGCGCGCGCTGTCCGACCCGTACCCGAACGCGTTCGCCTACCACCGCGGCCAGGAGCTGCGGATCACGAAGGCGTCGGTGTCCCAGGGCAACTACGGCGGCACGCCGGGCCGGATCTTCATCCGCGAAGGCGAGGGCGTGGTGATCGTCGCCGGTCCGGACGCGCGCCGCGGGCAATCCCCCGGGCTGCTCGTCGAGCGCGTCCGGACCGCCGACGGGACCGACCTGCCCGCGGCCGAGTACTTCAAGACGATGGGCGGGTACCTGACCGACCGCCCGTGACGCCTCAGCCGTCCTTGCCCGGCGCCGGCACGACCGCGTGCTGGTCGGCGGCGCCGGGCAGGGTGCGGACGATCGTGTCCTGCGCCCAGCGTTCGCTGAACCCGGCGAGGAACGCGAGCCCGGCGAAGAAGAACGTGACCTTGTCCGCCGAACCGGGAACCGCGATCGGCAGGAATCCGGCACTGACCAGAACGAACATCGCCGCGCCGAACACGGCGCCGATGATCAGCCGGAAGAACCCGGACAGAAAAGCCACGCGGCCGCCCTGGGCGAGGCCCATACTCAATTTCTGCCGGTCCGCTGTGCGGATCATGACGCTCAGGATCGCGCCGATGGCACCGGAAGCCAGGCAGGTGATCAGCGTGGGGCCGATTTCCGCCTTCATGGGCACGAACGTCAGGGCGATCACCGCGGCGACAGCCAGGACGAAACCCGCGGCGAGACCACCGAGATAGCGGGCGAGCGCGCGGTCCAAAGCGACGTCACGCGCGTTCTGCTCGATCTGGCGGAGCTCCTTCTGGGCCGACGCGGCCGCGGCCTGCACCCGCTCGGTCCGGTCCGGCGAATCCACCATCGCGTCGAGCACGCCCAGGAGGACGGCGGCCGTGGCGTGGATGCCGCGTACCAGGATTTCCTGCGGCTTCCCCTCCAGCAGGACCGAGTACTTCCGCTCGACCCGGCGAGCCGCCCGGAAGACGTCGTCGACCTCCGGCGTGCTCTCGCGCGCGTCGTAATACAGCCTCATCCTGAGGACGTTCCGCTCCGCGTCGCCGTCCGCCCCGGTCTGCTCCTTGACGGCGACGAGCAGGATCGCCGCCCGGAAATTGAGCGCGTAATACTCCTCCAGGATCTTTCCCGGGCTTTCGTAGGCCGCTCGCATCGCCGCGAACTTCGGCTGCCCGGCCTGCTTGGCCTTGATGAGATCGGGCAGGCACGGGCAGTCGACGTCGACCGCCACCGGTTCCGCTTGTCCATTCCGCAAACTGCTGTCCACCGACACGGCGATCTCCCCTCGTTGACGACGGCGTCACCGCCACGTCGCCACCCCTCGAATCTTTCCGATCTCACTTATTGTTACGCCGACCACCTGATTGCACCAATATCGATTATTGAGAACCACTCGAACGGCCCCGCGAGCATCACGTTCGGGCAGTGACCGATGACCGGGACATCCCTTGGCTCCGGCCGCGCCGGTGAGCAGGATGTCCCGCATGGCCGGGATCAGCTTCCTCGACGACCACCGCACCTGGGTCCTCACCGGGGAAACGAGCACCTACGCGCTGCGGCTCGACGAGGAGGATTGCCCGGTCCACCTCTATTGGGGGCCGGCACTGCCCGCGACCTCCGTCGTCGAGCTGATCGGGAAATCGCTTCCCTGGTGGGACGGCTTCAACGACCCGAACGAGGGCCTCGCCGAGCTCGCCGCCGACGGCGGCACTTCGTACTGGACCCCCGCGCTGCAGGTGCGGTTCGCCGACGGGACGCGGGCGCTCGAATGGCGGTACGAGGACGACGCAATCACCGCCGGGCACCTGATCCTGCGCTTCACCGACCGGCACTACCCGCTGCGGATCGCCCTGCACTACCGGCTGCGCGGCGACGTCCTCGAACGCTGGACCGAGCTGACCGCGGACACCGACGTCGAAGTCATCCGCGCCGACTCCGCCACCTGGGCGCTGCCGGTGTTCGAGGACTACCGGCTCAGCCACGTCACCGGCCGCTGGGCAGCGGAAACGCTGCTGCGGCGCGAGGTTGCGCCTCACGGCGAGACCGTCTTCGGCAGCCGTCGCGGGATCACCAGCCACCACGCCAACCCGTGGGTGATGGTGGACGACGGCACGGCGACCGAGCGCCACGGCGAGGTCTACGGCGTCGCGCTGGCCTGGAGCGGGTCGTGGCGGCTGACCACCACCCGCGCTTCGACCGGCCGTCTGACGGTGAGCAGCGGCTTCGGTCAGAACGGCGTCGTCCACCGCGTCGGGCCCGGACGTCCGCTGATCACCCCGGTTTCCGCCGGGCTGTACACCGGCGGCGGGTTCGGCGCCGCGAGCCGCGCGTGGCACGCCTACGTGCGGGCGCACGTCCTGCCGCACCCGGGCGAGCTGCGTCCGGTGCTCTACAACTCGTGGGAGGCCACGGGGTTCGACGTCACCGAGGCCGGGCAGCACGCCCTCGCCGAGCGGGCCGCCGCGCTCGGCGTCGAACTGTTCGTCATGGACGACGGCTGGTTCGGTGCCCGCACCGGCGACCACGCCGGTCTCGGCGACTGGCACGTCAACCGCACGCGTTTCCCCGACGGGCTGAAACCGCTGGTCGAAGCGGTGCACGGGCTCGGCATGCAGTTCGGCATCTGGGTCGAGCCGGAGATGGTCAACCCCGACAGCGACCTCTACCGCGCGCACCCGGACTGGGTGCTGCACCACCCGCACCGGCGCCGGTCGGAGCTGCGGCGGCAGCTGGTGCTCAACTTCGCCCGCCCGGACGTCGCCGCGTGGGCGCACGACTGGCTCGACCGGCTCGTCGGCGAGCACGGCGTCGACTTCCTCAAGTGGGACATGAACCGGCCGTTCAGTGAAGCGGGCTGGCCGGGCGAAGCCGACCCGGACCGGCTGTGGGTCGAGCACACCCGCGCGGTGTACGCGCTGCTCGACCGGCTGCGCGCGGATCACCCCGGCCTGCGGATCGAGTCGTGCGCCGGCGGCGGCGGGCGGATCGACCTCGGCGTGCTCGCCCGCACCGACCAGGTCTGGACCTCCGACAACACCGACGCCCTCGACCGGCTGCGGATCCAGCACGGCTACGGCCAGCTCTACCCGGCCCGCGCGATGTCGGCGTGGGTCACCGACAACCCGAACTTCGTGACCGCGCGGTCGGTCCCGCTGCGGTTCCGGTTCCACGTCGCCATGGCCGGCGTGCTCGGCCTCGGCGGCGACATCGTGAGCTGGCCCGAGGACGACCTTGAGCTCGCCCGGGAGCTCGTGGCCCTGTACAAGGACATCCGGCCCGTGGTGCAGCACGGCGCGCTGTACCGGCTGCGGCCGCCCGTCGACGACGGCGTCACCGCGGTGCAGTACGTCCTGGCCCACCGGACGGTCGTCTTCGCCTACCGGCAGGCCGCGCACTTCAACGCGCCGGCGCGGCCGCTGCGGCTCGACGGGCTCGACCCGGCCGCGCGCTACCTCGACCCGGCCTCCGGCCGTACGCACAGCGGGGCGGTGCTGCTCGCCCACGGGTTCGCCGTCGACCTGCCGGCCGGAGACTTCGCCAGCGCCGTCATCCGACTCGATCGAATAAAGATCTGATCTATCTCGGTTTTTACCCGCCTTCGCGGCCGCCTGGCGCTTGACATCGTCGAATACGTCCGATCAAATGCGTCATACATCACATATGGTGGGTCGAGGAAGGTGGCTGGACATGAGAAGGTCCCTGGCGCTGGGAGCAGCGGCGCTCCTGGCGGTGAGCGCGTGCTCGGTCGGGTCGAACACCGGCGGCAGCGGCGGCGACGCGGAGATCACCTTCCTGACGTTCGAAACCCCGAACCTCACCCCGGCCTACTGGGACGCCGCGATCAAGCGTGTCACGGACAAGAACCCGGGGATCAAGGTCAAGAAGCTCGTCGCGCCGACCGCCGACGGGCGGACGTCGTACGCGAAGCAGCTCCTGCAGTCCGGCCAGTTCCCCGACGTGATGATCGCCGTCGACTCGGCCGGCTTCGCGGAGGCCGGCAACCTCTACGCGTGGACCCCGGACGAGCTGAAGGACTTCCAGTTCCCGCAGGCCAACCCGGTCAACGGCAAGTACTACCAGCTGCCGGCCAACACCCAGACCATCCCGCCGATCTACTACAACAAGAAGATGTTCGCCGACGCGGGCATCGCGGCGACCCCGAAGACCTGGGACGAACTGGTCGCCGACGCCGGCAAGCTGAAGGACAAGGGCTACGCGCCGTTCACGATCGGCGGCGGCAAGGACGGCTTCCCGTCGTCGATGATCCTTTCCGGACTGGTCAGCACCGAGGTCTACAACACGATGCCGGACTGGCTGACGCAACGGCGTCAGGGCAAGGTGAAGTTCGCCGACCCCGCCTTCCAGCACGCGTTCGCGAAGCTCGCCAACCTCGCGGCGAAGGGGTACGTGGACAAGACCAGCGTGTCCCGCGACTACGCGGCGACCGAGCAGGCGTTCCTCGACGGCCAGAGCGCGATGTACCCGATGGGCAACTGGTTCTCCGCCAACGCCGACTCGAAGAAGCACGACTTCGAGGTGGGCGTGTTCAACTTCCCCACCGAGGACGGCAAGCTCGTCGTCCCGGCCTACACCGGCGGCGGCATGATCGTGAACGCCAAGGCCAAGAACCTCGACGCGGCACGGAAGTTCGCGCTCGGCTTCCAGCTCGACAAGGACCAGCTGGACGCCTCGGTGAAGGCCGACGGCCTGTTCCCGGCGATCAAGGACTACACCCCGCCGTCCGGCGTCGGCGCCACCTTCAAGGCCGGCTACGACCTGTACACGCAGGCGGTGCAGCAAAACGCCGTGGTGCACGCGTTCCGCTGGGAGACCGCGGACGACGGGCTGCTGCCCGGGATGAAGGACAAGGTCGACCAGGCCGCCCAGGACGTGATCACGGGCCGCAAATCCGTGGCCGACGCGTGCGCGTTCCTGGACACCGAGTGGGCGAAAGCGGGCTGACGTCCTTGACCGCCGTCGTTTCCCGCCCCGCCCCGCCCCGCACCCGCGTTCCCCGTGGTCGCAGGCGCCGGCCGATCCTGCCGCGGGTGGCGCACTTCGCGTCATTCGGCGCGCCGGGCGTGCTGGTGTACCTGTGCTTCGTGATGGCGCCGATCCTGATCAGCTTCGGCTACAGCCTGACGAACTACAACCCGTTCAACCCGCCGGTGAAGTTCGTCGGGTTCGACAACTACCGGCTGCTGTTCACCGACGAGCAGTTTCTCACCGCGCTGGCGGTCACGACGATCCTGACGCTGATCGTGGTGATCGTCCCCAACGTGCTCGGCTTGGGCGTGGCGCTGCTGCTGGACCGGAAAGGCTGGCTGTACAACGCGTTGCGGAGCGTGTTCTTCACGCCGGTGATCCTCAGTTCGGTCGTGGTCTCGATCGTCTGGTCGCGCCTGCTGGACGACCGGGGGCCGCTGAACGACCTGCTGCGTGCGCTCGGTGTGGCACACCCGCCGGGCTGGCTGTCCGATCCGGACATCGCGCTGTACTCGGTCGCGTCGATCGTGTGCTGGCAGATGCTCGGGTTCTGCGTCGTGGTCTACCTGGCCGGCCTTCAGGGCGTGCCGGCCGAGCTGCTGGAAGCCGCGGAGATCGACGGCGCGGGTCCGCTGCGCCGGTTCCGCGCGGTCACCTGGCCGCTGCTGGCGCCGGCGTTGACGATCAACACGGTCGTGCTGCTCATTTCGGCGTTCAAGACCTACGACTACGTCAAGGTGATCACCAACGGCGGCCCGGGTTCCGGCGCCACCGCGACGATCGCGTTCGACGTCCTCCAGACGGGCTTCGACTCGAACCACGTCGGCTACGCGTCGGCGATGGCGGTGCTGATGCTGGTGATCGTCGCGGTCGTGACGACGGTGGTGCTCAACTTCCTCCGGCGCCGGGAGGTGGATCTGTGACCCGCTCCTGGGCCCGGCCCGCGGTGGCCGTGTTGGTCAGCGCGGTGTTCTTCGTGCCGTTGTACCTGGTGCTGGCGAACGTCTTCAAGCAGGGCGAGCTGATCGCGAAGGAGCCGGCGTCCCTGCCGCTGCCGCCGACGCTGGCGAACATCCACGCGGTGCTGACCCGCCCGGACGGCCTGTTCTGGGTGAGCCTGACCAACAGCATCGTGGTGACGGTGCTGTCGATCCTCGTGCTCACCGTGTTGTCGGCGATGCTGGGCCACTACCTGGCGCGCTCGGGCAAGCGGTGGACGAAGGTCCTGACGCTGGTCTTGCTGGCCGGCCTGATGATCCCGCCGCAGGTGATCCTCATCCCGATCACCGACGTCCTTCGTGTCACCCACCTGATGGCGACGCTTCAGGGGCTGATCCTGTTCAACGTCGGGTACTACGTGCCGTTCGGCGTGTTCGTGTTCTCGGGCTTCATCCGGGGAGTACCGGTGGAGCTGGAGGAAGCGGCCCTCCTCGACGGCGCAAGCCGCATGCAGGTGTTCTGGCGCGTGGTGTTCCCGCTGCTGCGCCCGGCCACGGCCTCGGTGCTCATCTTCTTGGGCGTGTGGATCTGGAACGACTTCATCGACCCGCTGATCATCCTCGGCCCCAGCCAGGGCACGACGATCACGACGGGCATCTACCGGTCCATCGGCCAGTACCAGGCGGACCTCGGCAGCGTGTTCGCGCTGATGTTCTTGGCGACGCTGCCGGTGTTGATCTTCTACCTGGCGCTGCAGAAGCAGTTCGTCAAGGGTCTGACGGGAGGGGCGACGAAGGGGTGAGCAGCGCTCTCGCGGGAGAGCAGTGATCACTCGCACCGTGTGGGCGGTGCTCGCGTCGGAGAGCGCCGCTCTCCCGCGACAGCGAGCGCCGATCTCAACCGAGAGCACCGCTCACCGACGCAGCCGTCACACCTCGCGGACCTTGCCCCCGTCCACCTCGAACCGCCGGGTCACCTGGACGGCGTCGAGCATCCGACGGTCGTGCGTCACCAGCAGCAAAGTCCCCGGATACCGGTCCAGCGCCGCCTCGAGCTGCTCGATCGCCGGCAGGTCCAGGTGGTTCGTCGGCTCGTCCAGCACCAGCAGGTTCACGCCCCGGGCCTGCAGCAACGCCAACGCCGCCCGCGTCCGCTCCCCCGGCGAAAGCGTCGCCGCCGACCGCAGCACGTGCGCCGCCTTCAGGCCGAACTTCGCCAGCAGCGTCCGGACGTCGGCGTCCGCCAGCTCCGGCACCTCCCGCGCGAACGCCGAAGCCAGCGGGACGTCACCGAGGAACAGCCGCCGAGCCTGGTCGACCTCGCCGACCACCACCCCCGGCCCCAGCGCCGAAGCCCCTTCGGAAAGCTCGACCCGCCCGAGCAGGGCCGCCAGCAGGGTGGACTTGCCCGATCCGTTCGCCCCCGTGATGGCGACCTTGTCCGCCCAGTCGATCTGCAGGTCCACCGGTCCCAGCGTGAACCCGCCCCGGCGGACCACCGCACCCCGCAGCGTCGCGACCACCGCGCCCGCCCGCGGCGCCGCGGCGATCTCCATCCGCAGCTCCCACTCCTTGCGCGGCTCCTCGACGACCTCCAGCCGTTCGATCATCCGGTCGGTCTGCCGCGCCTTCGACGCCTGCTTCTCGGTGGCCTCGCTGCGAAACTTACGCGCCGACTTGTCGTTGTCGGGCTGCTTCCGGCGGGCGTTCTTGACGCCCTTCTCCATCCACGCCCGCTGCATGCGCCCGCGTGCCTCCAGCGAAGCCTTCGTGTCGGCGAACTCCTCGTAGTCCTCGCGCGCGTGCCGCCGGGCGACTTCGCGCTCCTCGAGGTACGCCTCGTACCCGCCGCCGTAGACGTTCACCTGCTGCTGCGCCAGGTCCAGTTCGACGACGCGGTCCACCGTCCGGGCGAGGAACTCGCGGTCGTGGCTGACCAGTACCGTCGCCGCCCGCAGGCCGGAGACGAACCGCTCCAGCCGGGCCAGCCCGTCCAGGTCCAGGTCGTTGGTCGGCTCGTCGAGCAGGAAGACGTCGTAGCGGCTCAGCAGCAGCGAGGCGAGCCCCGCCCGCGCCGCCTGGCCGCCCGACAGCGACGTCATCGGCTGCTCCAGATCCACCGCCAAGCCCAGGTCAGCGGCCACTTCGGCGGCCCGGTCGTCGAGGTCGGCGCCGCCGAGGGCGAGCCAGCGGTCGAGCGCCGCCGCGTACTGGTCGTCCGCTCCCGCCGTGCCCGCGGTGAGCGCTTCGGTCGCCGCGTCGAGCTCGGCCTGCGAGGCCGAGACGCCGGTGCGGCGCGCCAGAAAGGCCCGGACCGACTCGCCTTCCCGGCGGTCCGGCTCCTGCGGCAGGTGCCCGACCGTCGCGGACGGCGGGTTCAGCCGGATCTCGCCGCTGTCCGGTTTCGCGAGGCCGGCCAGCGTCCGCAGGAGGGTCGACTTGCCGGCGCCGTTGACGCCGACCAGGCCGACGACGTCCCCCGGGGCGACGACGAGATCCAGGCCGGAGAAGAGGATGCGGTCACCGTGGCCCGCGGCCAGGTCCTTCGCGACGAGTGTTGCGCTCATGAGGTAGCCGAGTCTACGGCCCCGTGGTGAACTGTCAGATCAAGGTCAAAACCACCGGCTGTGTGTGTCCCGTGGCGCTTTGATCACTCCCTGTGGGTACCCTGTTCGGTTGTCAGTCCCGCAGCGCAGTGAGGTCGGTGAACAGCATGGGCGAGCCCGCTCCCCCGGTCACCCTCGGCCGCAGGCCGAAGCCGAGGGAAGGCCGGTCGTCCGCGCCCCGGCCCACGGTGAGCCGGCGCCGGGAGGTCAGTCACGCCAGCGCGCGGTCGCTGCTGATGACCGTGCTCGGCGAGTACGCGCTGCCGCGGGACAAGCCGGTCTGGACGTCGATGCTCGTCGAGGTGCTGGGCATGCTCGACATCGAGGAGAAGTCGGCGCGGCAGGCGCTGGCCCGCTCCGCCGCCGAGGGCTGGGTGGTCTCCGAACGCGTCGGGCGCCGCGTGCGCTGGTCGCTGACGCCGCCCGGACGCCGTCTGCTGACCGAGGGCGCCGACCGGATCTACGCCTTCGGCCGCGAGGAACGCCGCTGGAACGGGCAGTGGCTGATGCTCATCGTGTCCGTCCCGGAGGCCAAGCGCGACCTGCGGCACCGGCTGCGCACGCGGCTGACCTGGGCGGGCTTCGGCTCGCCGGTGGCCGGCGTGTGGGTGAGCCCGGACCTGTCCCGCCAGCGCGAGGCCCAGCAGATCGTCAGCGAACTGGGGCTCGACGCGCAGGCGATGTCGTTCACCGCCGCGTACGGCGAGGTCGGCGAGCAGGAGTCCATGGTCGCCCGGTCCTGGGACCTGACCGAGCTGAAGGACCGCTACGAGGACTTCATCGACCGGTTCACCGGCCTGCACCCGACCGGCGGCCGCGCGGTGCTGCGGGCGCAGACCGAGCTCGTCCACGAGTGGCGGCGGTTCCCGTTCCTCGACCCGCAGCTGCCCGCCGAGCTCCTGCCGGCGAAGTGGAGCGGGACGAAAGCCGCCGAACTGTTCCATCACAAACACCTCGACTGGCGCCCGGAGGCCCAGCAGTATTGGGACGAGATCGTCGAAGCCGAAGAAGCAGGGTGAGCATGACTGAGCAGGTCCGCCTCGATCGTGACGGCGGGCTCGCCGTCCTGACCGTCGACGCTCCGCCGTTGAACCTCTACACGGCTTCGCTGCAGTCCGCGCTCGCCTCGGCGATCGGCGAGCTGGAGGCCCAACCCGCGCGGGCGCTGCTGATCCGCGCGGAGGGCAAGATCGTCAGCGGCGGCGTCGACGTCTCGCTGTTCGACGCCCAGGGCTCGCCCGCCGAGGCGAAGGTGCTGTTCGACGAGATGCTGGCGGTGCCGGACCGGATCGCGGCGCTGCCGTTCCCGACCGTCTTCGCCGCGCACGGCCTGTGCCTGACCTGGGCGTTCGAGGTCGCGGTGGCCTGCGACGTCATCCTCGCCGCCACGCGCGCGAAGTTCGGGCTGGTCGAGAAGGTCGTCGGGCTGACGCCGACCATGGGCGGCACCCAGCGGCTCGCGGCCCGGGCCGGCGTCGGGCGCGCGAAGGAGTTCGTCATGACCGGCGACACCTACGACGCCGCGACGCTGGAGCGCTGGAACGTCGTCAACCGCGTACTGCCGGACGAGGGCTTCGACGACGCCGCCCGCGCTTTCGCCCGGCGGCTGGCCGAGGGCCCGACCCGCGCCCACGCGGCGACCAAGCGCGTCCTCGACCACTTCTCCGCCGGCGGCGTACCGGAGGCGAACGCGCACATCACGACGATCGCCGCGGAGCTCTTCGAAACCGAAGATCTCCGCAACGCCGTGAAGTCGTTCTTGGCCGACGGGCCGGGGAAAGCGACGTTCTCAGGACGTTAACAGTCCGTTCGGACAGCGGTTTCCGCCGTTCGGGCGTGCGCGGTTCTCGCCGGGCCGGGTTACATTCGATGTGGTCTAGACCACCTCGTCCCCGCCTCGTGCCGCTTGGAGAACCGCCATGAGACGCACTCCCGCACGACTACGCTCCGCGCTCGCCGCCTTGCTGATCGCAGCCGGTGGCACCGCGGCGCTCGCGCCACCCGCTGCCGCAGCCGGTTCGCTGACCGCCACCCTGGCGATGAGCGGCACCACCGGCACGTACACCGTCGCCAACACCAGCACGGCGTCGGTGAGCAACTGGGCCATCACCTTCACGCTGCCCGCCGGCGTCACCGCTTCGACCGGCGAAAACGGCACCGTGACCCAGAACGGCACCCAGGTCACGCTGACGCCCGCCTACTACATCGCGACGCTGGCGCCGGGCCGCACGACCTACCCCTACAGCCCGACGTTCCGGCTCAGCGCGGCCGCGACCCCGGCGCAGTGCCGCGTCGACAACGCCAACTGCGACGGTTCACCGGACACGCCACCGGGCGCGCCGCCGAACCTGCGCCTGGTCGCGAAGACGACCAAGACGGCCGCGCTGGCCTGGGACGCGTCGGCGGCCGGCTCGCTCCCGGTGACCGGGTACGACGTCTACCAGGGCACGTCCCTGGCCACGTCGGTGACCGGTACGAGCGCGACGATTTCCGGGCTCACGCCGGGCACGGCGTACTCGTTCACGGTGAAGGCGAAGGACGCCAAGGGCACCACGTCCCCGGCGAGCGCCGCGCTGGCCGTCACGACCAACAACCCGGCCGACGACACCCAAGCGCCGTCGGCGCCGGCCGGGCTGCGCTCGACCGCCGCCGACTCGGGCAGCGTGTCCCTGGCGTGGACCGCGTCGACCGACAACACCGGCGTCGTGAGCTACGACGTCTACCGCGGGTCCACTTTGGCCACGACGGTGACGACGACCTCCGCCGTGGTGACCGGGCTGGCACCATCCACTTCCTACACGTTCACGGTCCGGGCGCGCGATGGCTACGACAACGTGTCGGCGCCCAGCACGGCCGTCACCGCGAAGACCGGCGACATCGTGTCGGGCTACGCGAAAGTCGGCTACTTCGTGCAGTGGGGCATTTACGGGCGCCAGTACTTCGTGAAGAACCTGGAGACTTCGGGTGCGGCGTCGAAGCTGACGCACCTGCTGTACGCGTTCGAGAACATCGACCCGGTGAACCTGACCTGCCTTTCCGGCGTCACGAAGGGCACCACGGCGAACCCCGAGGACCCGAACCAGGGTGACGGCGCCGGCGACGCCGAGGCGGACTACTCGCGGCCGTTCTCGGCGGCGCAGTCGGTCGACGGCGTGGCCGACACGGGCTGGGAAGCGTTGCGCGGCAACTTCAACCAGCTCAAGAAGCTCAAGGCGAAGCACCCGAACCTGAAGGTGCTGGTGTCGCTGGGCGGCTGGACGTACTCGAAGTACTTCTCCGACGTCGCCGCCACGGACGCGTCGCGCAAGAAGTTCGTCTCGTCCTGTGTGGACACCTGGCTGAAGGGCAACATCGCGGCCTACGGCGGCGCGGGCGGCCCGGGCACGGCGGCCGGCATCTTCGACGGCATCGACCTCGACTGGGAGTGGCCGGCCAGCGGCGACGGGCACCCGGGCAACCACTGGAGCCCGAACGACAAGGCGAACCTGACCGCGCTGCTGGCCGAGTTCCGCACGCAGCTCGACGCGTACGGCGCGACGACCGGCAAGCGGTACCAGCTGCACGCGTTCACCCCGGCCGACCCGGCCAAGGTCGCGGCAGGCTGGGACTTGTCTCGCGTCTTCAGCTCCCTGGACGTGGCGAACGTGCAGGGGTACGACTTCCACGGTTCGGGCAGCGACAACTCGTGGGAGCCGAACCGCACCGGCCACCAGGGCAACCTGTACGCCGACGCGGACGACCCGTACCCGTTCCGCTTCAGCGCCGAAGCGGCGATCAACGCGTACACGAACGCGGGCGTCGACCCGCGGCGGCTGACGCTCGGCCTGGCGTTTTACGGCCGCGGCTGGCAGGGCGTGGCCGACGGCGGCAAGAGCGGCGAGTGGCAGTCCGCCACCGGCGCGGCGCCGGGCCAGTTCGCCGAGGAAGCGGGCACCCGCGGGTACGCGAACCTGGTGGCGAGCGTGCCGGGCTGCACGGTCCACCACGACACGGCCGCGGTGGCGACGTCGTGCTACACGGGCAACGGCGGCCAGTGGTGGACGTTCGACGACGCGTGGTCGATCGGGCTGAAGACGACGTGGCTGAAGTCGCGCGGGCTGCTCGGCGTGATGGCCTGGGAGATGTCGGGCGACACCGGCGCGTTGATGAACGCGGTGAGCGCCGGGCTCGGCTGAGAGAGCGCGTTCAGCCCGCTGAACAGGTTCTCGTTCAGCGGGCTGAGCGCGTTTCTGCCACTTGACCCGCGATGGTCTGGACCAAGACACTGAGCCCGCGCGCACCGTCGTCTCGAGGAGAGCCATGTCCCGTATCCGCACGGTCTTCGCGTTGGTTCCCCTGCTCCTGGGTTTGACCGCCACCCCGGCCCCGGCAGCGTTCACCCACCCGGGGGTGCTGGTGAGCCGCCCGCAGCTGGACTTCGTCAAGGCCAAGGTGAACGCGGGAGCCCAGCCCTGGAAGGCGGCGTACGACCAGGCCCGGTCGAGCTCGTACGCATCCCTTTCCCGCACACCGAAACCGCGCGCGGTGGTGGAGTGCGGTCCGTATTCGAACCCGAACAACGGCTGCACGGACGAGCGCGAAGACGCAATCGCGGCGTACACGGACGCACTGATCTGGTACATCTCGGGCGACGCCCGTTACGCGCAGAAGGCGATCGCGCTGATGGACGCGTGGTCGGCGGTGATCACGAGCCACACGAACAGCAACGCACCACTGCAAACGGGCTGGGCGGGCTCGTCGTGGCCCCGCGCGGCGGAGCTCATCAAGTACACGTACTCGAGCTGGCCGAACTCCGGCCGTTTCGCGACGATGCTGCGCAATGTCTATTTGACCGAAGTGATCAACGGCAGCAACAGCAACGGAAACTGGGAACTGTCCATGATGGAGGCCGCGGTGGGAACCTCGGTGTTCCTGGAGGACAAGGCAAGCTACGACAAGGCGGTGACCAGATACCGCAACCGCGTCGCGGCCTACGTCTACCTGACTTCCGACGGAGCATTGCCGAAGACGGTCCCCGGCAGCGGCCTCTCCTCCCGCACGCAGATCGTGAACTACTGGCAGGGCCAATCGACATTCGTGGACGGCCTGACCCAGGAAACCTGCCGCGACTTCACCCACACGGGCTACGGCATAGCCGCAATAGCGGACGTGGCGGAGACGCTCCACATCCAGGACGAGGACGTGTACTCGACGGACGTCGGGACGCGGCTGCGGCAGGCGCTGGGCTTCCAGTCGAAGTACCAGCTGGGCACGCCGGCGCCGTCATGGCTGTGCGGAGGGCACCTGAACCTGGGCCTCGGTCCGGTGACGGAGGTGGGCTTCAACGCCCTGAACACGCGCATGGGCACCGCGATGGCCAACACGCAGACGTTGACAGAGCGCCAGCGCCCGGCGGGCTCGAACAACCTGTTCGTGGCATGGCAGACCCTGACGCACGCAGCGAACCCGGCGTGATCTTGGGCCTGAGTCTCCCTGGCGCGTTTCCGCAGGTCAGGGAGACTGGGGACCCTGGTTGCAGAGGGGTTCGGCGGGCACGCTAAAGTACTTTCACGCACTCAGGCAGTGCGGGTCCGGGCTGTGGCGCAGTTTGGTAGCGCACTTGACTGGGGGTCAAGGGGTCGCAGGTTCAAATCCTGTCAGCCCGACGGACAAGCCACGTTCACGCAGGTGAGCGTGGCTTTCGTCGTTTCCGGGGACGCTTCGGCACCGCCAACAGCACAAGCCAAGTCCTGACCAACATCCACCCCGTCGGCGGCTTCGTCCGAGCCCCGTCCCTCGCGACGCTCAGGACCGCGGCCTGGAACACGAAAGCGGCGTACACGACGACCCAGCCCTACCCCATGGCCTCGAAGGTAAGAGCCAGGAACCGGTAAAGTCTTCAGCCGGTGAGAGGGAGGGGACGCCCGTGACCGATCAAGACGATGCCGACTGGATTCCGCCCGGCGCCGATCTCTCGCGGCCCAGTGCCGCCCGGATCTACGACTACCTGCTCGGCGGGGCCCACAACCTCGCTCCCGATCGGGACGTCGCCCGGAAACTCGAGGCCATCCAGCCTCACGTGGCCGGTGTTGCCCGGCGGAACCGGGCCTTCCTCCGGCGCGTCGTGCGGTTCATGCTCGAGCAGGGTGTACGGCAGTTCCTCGATCTCGGCTCCGGTATCCCGACCGTCGGCAACGTCCACGAAGTCGCGCAAGAGGTCGATCCGGAAGCCAAAGTCGTCTACGTCGACTACGAACCCGTTGCCGTCGCGCACAGCGTCATGCTGCTCAAGGACAACCCGTATGCCGAGGCCCTCGAAGCCGATGCCACGAACGTCGAAGCCGTTCTGAAGTCCGAACCGGTCAGGAAGCTGCTCGATCTCGGCCGGCCCGTCGGGCTGCTCGCCATCACCCTCGGGCACTACCTCCCCGAAGTGCGCGGTGTCTTCGCCGCCTACCGGGACGCCCTCGCGCCGGGCAGCTACCTCGCGCTCACCCACCTCACCAACGACTTCGCCGTCCTGCGCGACCCGCGGGTGGCCGAGACCATGCGCTCGACCCAGGATCACATCTACCCGCGGACGAAAGACGAAGTGCTCGCCCTCTTCGGCGGCTTCGAGCTCGTCGAACCCGGGCTCACCACCTCCGCGAACTGGCGGCCGGACCGGCTGGCCGCCGTTGTCGATCCCGAGGAAGACGGCCTCTACGCCGGGGTGGGCGTCAAAACACGCCCGTAGCGGTCACGCAGCCACCCGGCCGCCGCGTGGCGGTTCGGTAGGCCGCCTCCTCCTCCGCGAGGTTCAGCCCGCCCCAGTTCTTGTGCGAGTCGTAGATCTCCAGCGCGGTGCGACGCTGGACGGGCCGGCCGTCTGCCCCACCCTGACCACCTCGCCAGCACCAGCCGGCCGCGGACGGGCCCCAACCCACGGCGGGGGTGGCCAGCGGGGCGATCCCGCCCGCCCGGGCAAGGACGCCCGGATCACAGACGTAGGTGCGCGTCCGAGGAGAGAAACGCCGACGTCCACTCGGCCAGCTCGGTCAGGCGGGTCGTCAGCTCCTCGATCTCCGCCCAGCGGCGGTGCTCGCGCTCCAGGTCCGGCACCAGGAAGTCCTCCACCAGCAACAACAGCGTCGCGATCTCGTAAGCGACGTCGGCCAGCTGCAGGAACGGCCGGTACTCGATCTCGGTGCCCGTCCCGTGGCGCGCGGCCCAGTCGCGTGCGCCGTGGCCGGCCTTGCGGCACACCGACGCCACCGTCCGCCGGAGGTCGGCTCGCCGGGAGCCGGGCGCTCCTTCGGCCAGCGGGGCGACGTTCCAGGCCACCGACAGCAGGCAGCACCCGGCGTCGTCCATCGACTCGTTCATCACGCGACGTACTCTGCGGACCCGCGGGCACAGTCCCGCCGTTCCGACTCGCCCGGTCACCCCATCGTGTGGAGAACCGGCCCGGATCGGGCGAGCATCGGGAGCGAGACGAAGTCCGCGAGGGCCTGCTGGCCGGCGGCGTTCGCGTGGATGCCGTCGCCGTTGTCGTACGCCGGGAGGATGCTGTTCGGCTTCAGCGGGTCCGCCAGCACCGTGTCGAAGTCCACCACACCCGAACACGTGCCGCCGCAGGTGTTCCAGCGCTTGACGAACAGCGCGATCTCGTGCCGGGCCAGGTTCGCCTCGTCGCCGTACCCCGGGCGGGGCGTGCTCGGCGTGACGTACACCGAGATCCCCGCCGCCTGCAGGCGCGCGAACACCGCGCGGTAGCTGTCCAGGATCGTCGCCGCGTCGCAGCCGTACGCCAGGTCGTTGGTGCCGTAGTAGTAGATGACCGCGGTGACGCCGTGCAGCGCCAGGACGTCGCGGTCCAGCCGGCTCGACGCGTCCAGGCCGGCGACCGACGGCGGCATCCCCGGGCACGACGGGGCGCTCGTCGTGCCCGAGACGCCGGCGTTGGCCACCGCGAGCGGGACCGACGACGCGACCAGCCGCCGCGCCAGGTCGTCGGTCCAGCGCCGGTTCGTGCCCGGCTCGGTGCAGCCCGGACCGCAGTTGGTGCTGCCGATGCCGTCGACGACCGAGCTGCCGAACGGGACGACGACGCCCCGCAAGGCCGCGTTGTGCACGTCCACGGCGCTGACGACGTACGTCGAGTCCACCGTGGCCGTGAACGCGTCACCTCGGGCATCGCCGGTGTGGTCGCCCGAGCCCGGCGGCGTGAGGTAGTTGTCCCGCAGCGCCGCGCCATGGCGGCCGGGCACCGCGGTGCCCTCCACCGACATGCTCACCGCGAGGTCGGAGTCCGGCCGCGTCGCGAGCCTGGTCTCGTCGCTCCAGACCTCGCCGCCCGCCGGGATCGTGACCGCGGGACGGCCCGCGAAGGTCAGGTCACGCGAGAACGTCACGGCGGCGCCGCCCGCGCTCGGCCCGGCCGTGGCGTGGCCGATGGTCAGCGGCCCGGTGCCGAAGGTGTTCTGGAACCGGACGCGGACCGCGTCGCCGCCCTGGCTGAGGTGGGTGATCATGCGCAACGACTGGCCGCTGACGGCCGCGTCGGCCCGGCCGTCCTGCGACTGCGCCCACGACGTGAACCAGGCGTGCCCCGCCCCGGCGGCCCCCGGCGCGAAGGCGAAGACGGCCGCGGCCACGGCGGTGAGAAGGGCGATCCTGCGCACGGCGCCTCCCGGGTCCACAAAGGACGAACGACGAAGATCTCGCAGCCGATCGTAAGCAGCCGGTCACGGAAGCGACAGGGGTTTGTCCGATCTTGTCAGCGGCGGCGGATTCCAGTTCGATGGCGGACATGACCGAACCACGCCTCTTCGGCGATCCGTACGACGCCCCGGACGGCACCACGGTGATCCCGGTCCACCGGCCGGTCGGGGTGTTCGCGGTCCGTGACGGCCACGCCCAGTGGTCACCGGCGGTCGACGCCACGCGCGTCGCGCTGCTGGGGGTCGGCATCGGGCTGGCCGCCGCCACCCTCGCCGGGATCGCCATGGTGCGCCGGCCGCCGTGGCCCGACCTGCGCGGGAGTTGCTAGCCCTTGGCCAATGCCTGGACCCGGCCGAGCGGGCCGTTGTAGTAGTTCTGGTCGCCCGGCAGCCCGCCGGTCCGGGCGAACTGCCAGATGCTCTGCTTGTCCCAGCCCGCGGGCAGCTCGCCGATCGCCGGGGCGTACCGCGCCAGCCACAGCGGATTCGTGTCGCCGAACCGGCCGGTATTGCCGGTGCACTGCTTCCACCACGCCGTGCTCGTGTAGATCAGCGCGCTGCGCTTGACTTTCGCCAGGTACGTGCGCGTGAAGTCCGCGATCCACGTCGTCATGTCGGCCGCGTTCTTGCCGTAGCAGACGTCGCCGTAGGGGTTGTACTCGATGTCCAGGGCGCCGGGCAGGGTGGTGCCGTCGCCCTGCCAGCCGCCGCCGTTGGCGATGAAGTACTCCGCCTGCTCGGCGCCGCCCGAGACGTCCGGGCGGGCGAAGTGGTACGCGCCGCGGATGATGCCGGCCGCGTGCGCGCCGTCGTACTGCTGGCCGAACTGCGGGTTGACGAACCCGGTGCCCTCGGTCGCCTTGACGTAGCTGAACTTCGCCCCCGCCGCGGCCGTGGCCGGCCAGTCGATCGGCCCCTGGTGCCCGCTGACGTCGTGCCCGAGTGTCTGCTCGGGCACGACGTCGGCGCGCGGACTCCCCTGGACGCCTTCGTGGCGGACGATCTGCGTGCCCGCGTAGTTCGCGTCCGCCAGGGAGTAGTCGGCTCGGGCCGCCGGCGCGGTCACCACCGCCGCGAGCACCACGAGCGCGAGCGCGCCCGACAGCCGCTGTCCCGCCACGGTTCGGTTCATCCGGGCTCCGATCACGGTAGGAACAGGTCCGTGATCCATGCTGCCCGCCGTGCCCGGTCCCCGCGAGGCTTGTGTCACCCGATGCAGTGATCTTCAGATTTCGGTGGTGATGATCGCCTCGACGAGCACCTCCCCCGCCGGGGTCAGCTCGACGACGTCCGGCCCCAGCCGGACGAGGCCACGCTCAGCCAGCGAACGGAACTTGCCCAGCCACGGCTCCGCGAACAGCGAGCGGCCCGGGAACCGGGCGCGGTGCAGGGAGTCCCGCAGCGGCTGCAACGTCGTCAGCGCCATCTTGACCGCGCGGGCTTCCTGCGCCTCGGGCGTGAACCGCGTCGCCGATCCCAGCGGGATCCGGCCGGAGAGCACGGTTTCGGTGTAGCGGCGGGAGTTGACGTCGGTGATCGCCTCGGACGCGCGGCAGCTCGAACTGCCGCCGAGCCCGATCGCCACCTCGGCTTCCTGCTTGTCCTGGTCGACCATGATGGACTTCCACTTCTCGGGCCCGAGGCCGTCGCGCGCGAAGTACATCGTCGGGTGCTCGGTGTAGCCCGCTGCGCGCAGCCCTTCGGTCAGCAGCTCGCGCATCTGGTACTGCTCGCCGAGCGTGGGCCAGCGGTGGCCGTCGCGCACCAGCTTGTCGCGGTAGGACGGCAGCTGCCACGCCGCGGGCTTCTCGCCGGTGACGCCGGTGCGGGTGTCGCTGTAGGACGCCAGGTGCAGCTTCGTGCACACCACCGCCGTGACCTCGTTCTCCAGCACGATGTCGAGGTCGCGGCGGACGCTGTCGAGGCTCTGGTCGAGCAGGCCGTACATCAGGTCGATGCTCACCCACTCGAAGCCCGCCGCGGTGGCGTTGCGGACGAAGTCGACGCACATCGACGCCGTGTGCTCGCGGCCGCACAGCTTCAGCACGTGGTCGTCGAACGACTGGACCCCGCTGGACAGCTTGGTGCAGCCCAGTTCCCGCAGCAGCTCCAGCTTGGCCGGGGTGAACGTGCTGGGGTCGCCCTCGAACCGGATCGTCGTTCCGGCGGTGAACCCGAAGTTGGCGCGGTAGAAGTCCAGCAGCCGCCGGATCTCCGGCTCCGGCAGCAGCGAGGGCGTGCCGCCGAAGACGTTGAACTCGCCGACTTCGGCGCCACGCAGGTGGGGCACGGCGTCCAGCCACAGCTGCGCTTCGGCGATGTTGAGGTCGACCCAGTCCGCCGCCTTCTCCATCTTCCCCTTCACCAGCACCACCGGGTACTGGCAGAAGCGGCAGCGGTAGGCGCACGTCGGGATGTAGGACCACAGGTGGATCGGCCCCGAGGAAGCCAGCTGCGCGTCCAGGTCGGCCAGGAAGCCCGACGGCGTGCCGGGGGTGTTGCCGGGGAACACGTGCGCCCCGAACGGGTCCTCCTGCACGAAGTCCAGGAGGTGCCGGTTCTCGGGCGCTTCGAGGACGTCGAGCACCGCGGGTCGCGGCCACGCGGGGTCGATCGTGTGCAGCGAACCGATCGCCGCTTCGTAGCCCAGGGTCATCAGAACACCCCTCCGTTGCCGAAGTAGTTGTGGGCCTCGCCCGACTCGCGGTCCTCGCAGTAGTAGCGGACGAACTCCGCGAACCGCGCCGCCGGCACCTCCGCCAGGCACGGCGGCAGCGGCGGCGGCTCCCCGATGTCTGCGCCGACGTGCCGCCGGAGGCACGCGAACAGCTCGCCGGCGAACTCGAAGTACAGCCGGTAGGACGGCGTCTTGTAGGCGTGGATCGGGGTGAAGTCGACGACGCGCATCTCGTGCCGGATCTCGGCGATCCGCCGCGCCAGCCGCTCGGCCAGGCCGGCGCCGAAGAACGCGATGACGGCGTCGTCCTCCAGCAGCGCGGGGGTCAGCAGCACCGGCAGGATGGTGTTCTTCGGCGTGAAGTCCTTGATGGAGAACTCCCACGCCTGCTTCGCCTTGGCTTCGGTGAGGTCCACCGGGACGGGCGGCGCCGACGGCCGGATGTCGCGCATGACGATGATGCCGTCCGAACCGTAGGCCCGGCCGGCGATGACCTCGTCGATGGCGTGGTCGACGCGCCGCGGGTTGATCTCGACGCGCGAGCGCGGGGCGTAGGTGATCGCGTCGCCGCCGCTGGCGACTTTGATCCCGAAGTCCCAGTCGTCGGAGAGGTGGTTGACGAACTTCCCGTCCTGCAGCTGGTAGAAGATCTCGATGCCACCGGCGCGCTCGTAGGCGTCGCGTTCGACGGCGAAGCCCTTGCCGTCGGGGAAGCCGCCGAAGAGCGCGAAGGTGACGGCACGGCACCGCAGCGTCCGCTGGATCGCGTCCCACAACCGCGGCCGCCCGGTGAAGTGATCGGCGTTGTAGTAGTAGTCGCAGACGCCGATGGCGGCCTTGCTCGACTCCATCGCGGCGAACAGCTCGCTCAGCCAGTGCGGGTCGACGCGGCAGTCCGCGTCGGCGGACACGAGGTAGAACCGCTCCCCCGGGTCGCTGTCGGGCCGGTTCCGGCTGCGCGCCGCGGCGAAGTCCATCCCCGCCCGCCGCGCGCACGAAACGCCCTGCTCCGGCTCGTGGATGACGTGCAGGGCCAGGTCCGGGTGGGCGGCCGCGAACGCGCGGGCGACGGCCACGGTGTCGTCGGTGGAGTTGTTGTCGACGAGCACGACCTCGTACCGGCCCTTGTCCAGCGGCGCGTCGCCGTCGCGCTGGTCGTGCAGCGTCCGCAGCACCTCCGGCAGGTTCGCGGCTTCGTTGTACACCGGCAGGACGACGCTCAGCCGCGTCGCCGCCCCCATCGGCGGCGGGTACAGCCGGTCGACCAGGTCGTCGACGACCCGCGCACCGAACCGCGCCTGCCCGAGTTCCGAATTCGCCCGCACCACTTCGGCCCGTTTCCCTTCGTCGGTGATCAGCTCGGCGACTTCGCGGGCGAACGCCGCGTCCGGCAGGTCGCGGGCCCGGATGTCGAGCACCGGGGCCCGGAAGCTGCCGTAGACGACGTCGTACAGCTCGTACCCGCTGGTCACGTACGGCGTCCCGGACGCGATGGCCTCGCTGACCGGGTTGCCGTAGCTCTCGTAGTCGTAGGAGGTCAGGAACGACACGACGGTCGCGTGCGCGAGCAGGTCGCGCACGGAGTACCGGCCGGGAACGGCGGTGTCGTACGGGGTCAGCCAGCCACCGAACACCACGCGCTCCCGCACGCCGAGCCGCGTCGCGAGCTCGACGAGCCGGGCGTGCTCGGCCGGCGTCTCGCCGGTGTCGCCGGCGACGAACAGCCACGCGTCCGGCAGCAGCGCGAGCAGGTGGAGGTCCCGGTCGATGCGCTTCTGCGGGATGATCCGGGTGATCCGCGCCAGCAGCGGGACGTCCTCGGGAATGCCGTGGTCACGCCGGAAAGCCGCGTTGCGTTCGTCGATCCGCGCCGGGGCGATGGCGAAACTGTTGGGCAGGACGTCGATGTTCGCCAGGCCCGGCACCCACTCCAGCGTCCGCGCCAGCGCCTGCTCGTGCAGGGCGAAGTAGTGGATGTGCGGGGAGTTCCGCGGCGCGGGGACGCCGGGGTACGGGAACCGGCCGTACTTGGCGATGCCCGGTTCGCTCTGCCACATCAGGTCGTGGTCGCGCCAGAACACGAACCGGCCGAGCCGGTGGCGCGCGCCGTAGCGGTCGATCGCGGCGTACAGCGCCTCGGTGTAGGCGATGTTCTCGGGCAGGGTGCCGTTCTCCACCATCACCATCGTGACGCCGAGGCGTTCCCAGGTGGCGACGATCCGGTCCGCCAGCTCGCCGGCGATCCGGTCGATCTCCGGACGCAGGGTCCCGTCCCCGCCCTGGATGACTTCGCGCAGGACGTGCTCGACGAAACCCCGGTCGTAGCCGCGGATCTGTTCGACGCGTTCGACGCGGTCGAGCGTGACCCAGTCCGGCAGCAGCTGCGCTTCGTCGCGGTAGGGCCGGAAGAACGCGTCCTTGTCGGCCTTGATGTCGTAGCCGAGGTCCAGGTGGACGCGGTGCCCGCGAGTGGCGAAGCGACGTGCGGTCTTGAGGAACTCCACCACGACCCCGGACAGCGGAGTGGCGTCGAAGGACACGCCCCAAAGCACTGACATCGATGTCAAACCCCCGAATCGGCTTGGCCGTCGCTCCCAGCGTAAGCGCCGGGGTGTCGAACGGCCGTGTGAACGCTTTCGTGGTTGACCGCCGGCGCCGCAGCCCCCACAGTGACCGCATGAACCGGGCCCTCGGGGCGCTGACCTGCGGCGCCTTCCTCTCGTTCGGGCTCGGGGTCCTCGGTGCCGGGGAACCCGTGCTCGCCCTGGTGCTCGCCGCGGTGTTCGCGTTGCTCGCCACGGCCGGCTTCGCCTGGGTGGGCGGCCGGCTCCGCTGGGGCGTGGTCTACGTCGTCGTCCAGCTTCCGCTCGCCTTCGTGCTCTTCACGATGGACGCCGGGGTCGGGGCGACGCTGTTCCTCGTCGTGCTGGTCAGCCAGTGCGTGCTGCTGCGCCTGCCACGGCCCGCGATCGCGCTCGTCATCGCCGTGATCCCGCTGGTGCACCTCGGGATGTCGCTGGGCGACGGGCTGCGCGAAGGCATCGGGACGCTGATGTCGGTGCTGTTCGCGGCGATCATCACCGAACTACTGCTGCGGGAACAGCGATCGCGCGCCGAACTCGCCGACGCGCACGCGAAGCTGCGCGACTACACCGCCCAGGCGGAGCGGCTCGCGACGGCGCAGGAGCGCAACCGGGTCGCGCGCGACATCCACGATGGCCTCGGGCATTCGCTCACCGTCGTCCAGATGCAGGTGAAGGCCGCGCGGGCGGTCCTGCCGACGGATCCGCGCAAGGCCGACGAAGTGCTGGCGAAAGCCCAGGACCAGGCCGAAACCGCGCTCTCCGAAGTGCGCCGCTCGGTGAAGGCGTTGCGCGAACCGCGTCCGGTGCCGCCCCTGCCGGAGGCCCTGAAAGCCCTCGCGGAAACGGCCGGGATCGCGGTGCGGCTCACCGTGTCCGGCACCGAACGTCCCCTGCCGGACGAGCAGCGGGAAGCGCTCTTCCGGGCCGCGCAAGAGGGCCTGACGAACGTCCGCAAGCACGCCGGCGCCGATCAGGCGGACGTCGACCTCGCCTACACCGCGTCGGCCGTCCGGGTGGCGGTCCGCGACGACGGCGCGGGCAGCGACGGCACCGCGTCGACCGGCTTCGGCCTGATCGGGCTCCGGGAACGCGCCGGGCACCTCGGCGGCACTCTCACCTTCACCTCGGCATCCGGCCGGGGCAGCGCCCTGAGCATGGAGATCCCCGGATGACGCCGGTCCGCGTGCTGCTGGTCGACGACCAGGCCCTCTTCCGCGAAGCCCTCGCCACCCTGCTGGCCACCCACGACGGCATCGACGTCGTCGGCGAGGCCGGGAACGGCGACGAGGCCCTGCGCGAAGCCGCTTCGCTGGCACCGGACGTCGTCCTGATGGACCTGCGCATGCCGGTCCTCGACGGCGTCGCCGCGACCCGGCGGCTGCGCGCGGAGCACGCGGGCGTCCGGGTCATCGCGCTGACCACCTTCGACGACGACGAAGACGTCTTCGCCGCCCTTCGCGCCGGCGCAGTCGGCTACCTGCTGAAGGACGTCTCGTCGGCGCGTCTGGTGGAGGCGGTGCTGGCCGCCGCCCGCGGGGAGTCGGTGCTGCAGCCGTCGGTGGCGGCCAAAGTCCTCGCGCGGTTCGCCCAGCTGCCGGACACCCCGTCGCCGCGGCCTCAGCCGCTGGTCGTGCCGTTGTCGGAGCGCGAACTCGATGTCCTGCGGCTGCTCGCCGGCGGCCGCAGCAACCGCGAGATCGCCGGGGCGCTGTTCCTCGCCGAAGGCACGGTCAAGAACCACGTGACGAACGTGCTGGGCAAGCTCGGGGCCCGCGACCGCACCCAGGCCGCGCTGCGGGCGAGGGACCTCGGCCTGCTTTAGACCATGACCCCGGTCATGACTTCCGGCACCTGGCAGCACGGGCGCCGGGCGGGATTCTCGTCCAGGAACACCTGGAGGGAACCATGACCACCACCGGACCGACCACCCGGACCACCACCCGCAAGCTCGCCCGGTTCACCGGCCACTACGCCGAGATGGTCGCCGCGATGATCATCGGCATGGTGGCGCTCGGCCCGCTGTGGCCGTCCATCGAGCGCCCCGACGTCGGCGCGCTCGTGATGGCCACCGACATGACCGTGGCGATGGTGCTCGCGATGCTCCTGCGCCGTCACTCCTGGCCGCGGATCGCCGAGATGGCCGCGGCGATGTCCCTGCCGTTCGCGGCGCTGCTCGTGCCGTACTGGCTCGGCGCGATCTCGGGGACCACGCTGATGGTGGCCGGGCACGTGCTCATGTTCCCGCTGATGCTCGCCGCCATGGTGTGGCGCCGCGCCGAGTACTGGCACTGATCATGCTGAAGCGCCTCGCTTTCGCCCTCGCCGCGGTGATCGCCGTGCTACTGGTTCCCGCCGCCGGCGCGACCGTCTCCGCGCTCGCGGCGTTCGACGCCCTCTACGCCGCCGGCCCGCCGCGGCCGGTCCCCGCCGCCGCTCCGGTCCCCTACGACCCGGGCAAGCCGACCGCGGTGGTCGTCATCGGCGACCGCGGTGCCGTCGTCTCCGACGCACTCGCTCCCTACGAAATCCTGGCCACGACCGGGCGGTTCAACGTCTACACGGTCGCGCCGCACCGCGAGCCGAAGCCGCTGACCGGCGGGCTGGACCTGGTGCCGGACTTCGATTTCGACGGCCTCGCCGCCCGGCTCGGCGCGCGGGCGCCGGACCTCGTCGTCGTGCCCGCGCTCCCGGACCTCGGCGAGGCGTCCACCGAGCCGGTCAAGACGTGGCTGCGGGCGCAGGCCGCCCGCGGCTCGAAGCTGCTGAGCGTCTGCAACGGCGGCGGCGTGCTCGCCTCCGCCGGGCTGCTGGACGGGCGGCCGGCCACCGCGCACTGGCTGAAGCTCGAAGCGTTCGCCGCCGACTACCCCGCCGTGCACTGGGTCCGCGGGCAGCGGTTCGTCGACGACGGCGCCGTCGTCACCACCGCCGGGATCCTCTCCGGCATCGACGGCACGCTGCACTGGGTCGAACGGCTGGCCGGGCGCCCGGTGGCGGCCGAGGCCGCGGCGGCGATCGGCTGGCGCCGGTACGGCACCGCGGTACCGGTGACACCGCCGTCCGGGATGCCGGACGCGGCCGCGATCGTCAACGCCGGGTTCCGCTGGAACCCCGACGAAACCGGCGTGCTGCTCACCGACGGCGTCGGCGAGCTCGAGCTCGCGTCGGTGTTCGACACCGAGGGCCAGTCGCTGTCCTCGCGCACGCTTTCCGTGAGCACCGACGGCGGCCCGATCCGGTCGCGGCACGGGCTGACGTTCCTGCCCCGGGCCGCCCTCGCCGCCGCACCGGAGCTCGACCGGCTGCTCGTGCCCGGCGCGACGCGCGGGGTCACGCCGCCACCCGGCGGCCCGGCCCCCGAGTACGTCCACGACCGGCCCGGCTTCGCCTACGACACCGCGGTGAGCGCGCTGTCCCGCCGCACCGACGTGGCGACCGCCCGCTGGACGGCGAAGGTGCTGGAGCTGCCCACCGACGACGTCGTCTTCGAAGGCCGCGCCTGGCCTTGGCTGCCGACGGCGCTGCCGATCGCGCTGGTTCTGCTGGGCGCGGCGGCCGTCACCGTCGTCGTCCGGCTGCGACGACCTGAAACGATTTAGGACCACTGCGGCGGGTGGTCATGAGTACCAGTGGAGTATTGCCCCTGCGTGAGCTTCTCATTACAGTCACCAGGCACGCCGGGGTTGAAACGTTCTAAGCCCCGGCGCACGTCCCCGCCGCAAGGGAGCCTGCATGCTGCCCTCGAAGCTTTGGCGCGCCACGACCACGACCCTCGCCGCGATCCTGGCCCTCTCGGCCGCCGCGGCTCCCCCGGCCGGCGCCGCGCCGCCACCCGGCCTTGCCGGAGCGCACTGGATCTGGTACCCGGAAGGCGACGCCCGGGTCGCCGCGCCGGCCGGGACCCGGTACTTCCGCACGACGTTCACCGTCCCCGCCGGCGCGGTCAGCGACGCCCGGCTCGTCCTCACCGGCGACGACACCGCCGACGTCTGGCTCAACGGCACCCCGCTGGCCTCCTCGGCCCGGACCACGGACTCGTGGCGGACGGCGCTGCCGGTGGAGCTGCGGCCCGCGCTGGTCCCCGGCGTCAACACCCTCGCCGTCGCCGTCCGCAACGCCGGCGGCCCGGCCGGCCTGATCGGACGGCTGCAGGTCAAGACCGCGGCGGGCACCACCGACCTCACCACCGGCACCGCCTGGAAGAGCGCGACGACCGCGCCGGAAGGCTGGGAACAGCCCGGGTTCTCCGACGGCGGCTGGGCCGCCGCCGCGGACCTCGGTGCCTACGGGACCGCGCCGTGGGGCACCGGCGTCGCCACCCCGGACCCCGCGCCGGCGTCACCGCTGTCGGTCGCGAGCGCCACCGTCGCGAACCGGGTGAACCCGCTCGGCGTCGACCCGGCGCAGCCGCGGTTCGGCTGGAAACTGACGTCGCCGGCGACCGGGCAACGGCAGTCGGCGTACCAGCTCGTGGTGTCCGCCGGCGGCACGGACGTCTGGGACAGCGGCCGCGTCGCCTCGGCGCAGCAGGCCGACGTCGCCTACGGCGGCCCGGCGCTCGCCTCCCTCACCGCCTACACCTGGCGCGTCCGCGTCTGGGACAGCCAGGGCCGGATGTCCGGCTGGAGCCCGGTGCAGCGCTTCGAAACCGCCATCCGGGCGGCCGAGTGGACCGGCGCGTTCCTCGGCCGCGCCACGGCCGGGCCGGACCTCGCCGGGGCGAGCTGGATCTGGTTCCCCGAAGGCGATCCCGCCGGGGGCGTGCCGCCGTCGACCCGGTTCTTCCGCCGGGCCCTGGACCTCGCCACGGCGCCCGCGAAGGCCACGCTGGTGGTGACCGGGGACGACACCGCGACTGTGTGGGTGAACGGCACCCGCGTCAGCGACTCGCCGCGGGTCGCCGACTCCTGGAAGACGGCCGCGGTCGTCGAGGTCGGCAACCTGCTGACGGCCGGGGCGAACACCGTCGCGATCAGCACGGAGAACACCACCCAGAGCCCGGCCGGGACGATCGCGAAGCTGACCGTCCAAGGTGGACCGTCGCTGGTCACCGACGGGACGTGGAAGGCGAGCCAGAGCGGCCCGGACGGCTGGCAGCAGCGCGCCTTCGACGACAGTTCCTGGCCCGCCGCGCGGGCGACGGCCACCTACGGCACCGGGCCCTGGGGCGCGAACGTCTCGGTGAGCGCCCCCGCTCCCCAGCTGCGCAAGAGCTTCACCGTCACGAAACCGGTCGCGAGCGCGCGGCTGCTGACGACCGCGCTGGGGCTGCAGGAAACCCACCTCAACGGCGTCAAGGTCGGCTCCGAAGTGCTCGCCCCCGGCTGGACCGACTACACGAAACGCCTGCAGTACCGGGTTTCCGACGTCACCGGGCAGATCCGCGCCGGCGAGAACGTCCTCGGCGCGGTGGTCGGCAACGGCTGGTACGCCGGCAGCATCGGCATCGCCGGGAGCCAGAAGTACGGCACCGAACCGTGGTACTCCGCCCAGCTGCGGCTGACGTTCACCGACGGCACGAGCACCACCGTCGCGACCGACGGCACCTGGAAGGCCGGCGACGGCCCGATCCGCGCCGACGACCTCTACCAGGGCGAAACCTACGACGCCCGGCTCGCCACCGGCTGGGACCGGCCCGGCTTCGACGACCGCGGCTGGCCGGCCGCGCGCGTGCGCACCGGCGACCGGCCGAACCTGGTGTCCCAAGTGGACAACGGCGTCACGGTGCAGCAGGAGTTCAAGCCGGTCGCCTGGACCCAGCCGAAGCCCGGGGTGTGGGTGGCCGACCTGGGCCAGAACTTCAGCGGCTGGAACCGGTTGTCGGTGACCGGGCCCGCCGGGACGACGGTGACCATGCGGCACGCCGAGGTGCTCAACCCCGACGGCACGATCTACACCGCCAACCTCCGCGCGGCCCAGGCCACCGACCGGTTCACCCTCGCGGGCACCGGCGGCCCGGAAACGTACGAACCGCGGTTCACCGTGCACGGCTACCGGTACGTCGAGCTGACCGGGCTGCCGTCCGCCCCGACGGCCGCGACCCTCACCGGGCGTGCGATGTGGACCTCCGGCGCGCAGACCGGCACCTTCACGACGTCGAACGCGCTGGTGAACCAGCTGCAGCACAACATCCTGTGGGGCGAGCGCGCCAACATGCTGTCGGTGCCGAGCGACTGCCCGCAGCGCGACGAGCGGCTCGGCTGGACCGGTGACATCGGGATCTTCGCCGGGACGTCGACGTTCAACCTCGACGTCGCGAACTTCCTCGGCAAGTTCAGCGACGACCTGACCGACGCCCAGCACGACGACGGGTCGTTCACCGACGTCGCCCCGGGCGTGCTGGGCGGTTCGGGCACGGCGGGCTGGGGCGACGCGGGCGTCATCGTGCCGTACACGCTGTGGCAGCGCTACGGCGACACCGGCGTCATCCAGGAGCACTTCGCCGCGATGGTCCGGTGGGTCGAGTACCTGCGCTCGACCTCTGGCGCCGACCTGATCCGCGACCACCAGACCTACGGGGACTGGCTCAACGTCAACGACAACACGGCGCAGGACCTGATCTCGACGGCGTTCTTCGCCTGGTCGTCGCGGCTGGTGTCCCGGATGGCGGCGGCCACCGGGCACGGTGCGGAAGCAGCGACGTACGGGACGCTCGCCGACCAGGTCGCGGCCGCGTTCACCCGGCGGTTCGTGGCGGCCGACGGCACGATCGGATCGGACTCCCAGGCCGGATACGTCCTGGCCCTGGCGTTCGGCCTGCTCCCGGCGACCCAGGTCCAGCCGGCGGCGGACAAGCTCGCGGCCCGCGTCGCGGCGGCGGGCGGGCACCTGAGCGTCGGGTTCCTCGGGGTCGAGAACCTGCTGCCGGTGCTGGCAGCGCACGGCCACGCCGACGTCGCTTACCGCGTGCTGCTGCAGCCCGATTTCCCGGGCTGGGGCTACATGATCGGCCACGGCGCGACGACGATCTGGGAGCGCTGGGACGGCATCAAGCCGGACGGCTCGTTCAACGACCCGGGGATGAACTCGTTCAACCACTACGGCCTCGGTTCGGTGGGCGACTTCCTGTACCGCTCGGTGGGCGGGCTCGCCCCGGCCGCCCCCGGCTACGCGTCGCTGCGGATCGCGCCGGTGCCGGGCGGAGGTCTGACGTCGGCGAAGTCGGCGTACGAGACGCCGTACGGCGGCGCCGTCAGCGACTGGTCGGTGGCGAACGGGGTGGTGACGCTGCGGGTGACGGTCCCGGCCGGTGCGTCGGCGACGGTCGTGGTGCCGACGTCCCGGCCCGCGGGGGTGACCACACCCGCGGAGGCGGTGCCATCGGCGCCGGGGACGTACTTCGTGCCTGCGGGTTCGTACGTGTTCACGGCTCCGGCGTGACCGGCGAGCCGGTGCCGCCGCTGATCCGGCGGCGGCACCGGCTCAGCCGGCGAGCGCGAGCTTCAAGTGGAAGTTGTCCAGGGTCGCCGGCAACGGGCGGTCCGGGGACAGGACCGGGCCCGACGCCTGCTCGAACCGGTGGTCGCGCAGCAGGTTCGCCAGCATCGTGCCGGCGCAGAACTGCACCAGGTCGCGGCCCGGGCAGATCGCCGGGCCCGCGCTGAACGGGACCAGCGCCGGGTTCTCCGCCGCCCGGCCGTCGAGCCACAGGTCCGGCTCGAACCGGTCGGCGTACGGCAGGGCCGGGTCGCGGTGGAAGAACGGCGTGAAGATCAGCACGGTCGTGCCCGCCGGGCCCCACGACGTCTCCTCCGTCGTCTCCCGCAGGATCATCGGCGTCGTCGGCCAGAGCCGGACCGACTCCAGCACGCACGCGCGCAGGAAGCTCAGCTGCCCGTCCGGCTCGGTGCGGGCACGCTCCTGCTCCGCCGGGTGGCTCGCCAGCAGGGCCAGCGTCCGGAACGTCGCCATCCCCGCCGCGTCGAACGCGAACAGCCAGTGCGCCACCTGGTCGGCAGCGGTGGCGTTGTCCTCGGTGGCGGCGATCACGGCGGCCAGGCTGCCGGGCTCGGCGCGGTCCAGGTGCCCGGTCAGCCGCCGCCGGAACTCCTCGCGCAGCTGCGTGCGCTTCGGGTGCAGGTACGCCCAGTTCGCGTCGAGCCGCAGGCGTTCGAGCTGGTCGGTCAGGGTGGTGTCGTCGCGGGCGGCCGAGCCGAGCACGACCCGGCGGACGACCCGCCACCAGGCGACGTTGAACGTGTCCCAGTCGAGCATGGCCGAGCTCCGCAGGACGGCCGCCTCCTGGGCGACGGCGTCGGCGAACGGTTCCGCCAGCTCGTGCAGCGGACGGCCGGGCTGCAGCACAGCCTCGGTGAACCGGCGGCGGGCCGGGCGGTCGGCCGCGCCGGAAATCAGGACGCCGTGCGGCTGGAAGTGGCTCAGCGCGGCGCGTTTCTCCACTGTGGACGGACTGAACGGCGTCGGCGCGCCGGCCAGCACGCGCTTGACGTCCGCACCGGACAGCACCAGCTCCACCGACCGCCCGGGCACGCGCAGCCGGAGCGGGCGCCCGTAGTGACGGTCGCGCAACCGGCGCAGCAGGCGCACGGCGGGGCGGTCGAACTGCAGTTTCCCGGCCACCGCCATCGCCGCCGGACGGCGTTTGATCACCCCGCCGGCCAGCGTCGGCAGCGCCACTTCGACCGCGACACGCAGAGTCTCGGCCACCGAAGCGGTCTCCGGACGCGTGCGGTGCTCCTGAGTGGACGTCATGGCGCCCGGCTACCCGGGCAAGCCCGCCCGGAAACGCCGTAACCCCACCGGGCGACCCGACCCCCCAGACACGCGAGATGACCCTCCAGACACGCGAGATGACCCTCCAATCACGCGAGATGCCCCTTGGATCACGCGAGTTCCGGGCGCGATCACGCGACTTCCGTGTACCGGAACGGTCGGCTCGCGTACCTGGAGGGTCGGCTGGGCGGGGGAACGTCAGCCGCGCAGGGCGACGTTCAGCACGTCGCCGGCGTGGTCGAGGCAGTCCACGCAGATCACCGCGTCCCGCGCGGCGCAGTCGACGCGCAGCAGCGGACGCCGGAGGCCGAGGAACGTCCGGCGCTCGCGGCGGCCGCAGAAGTCGCAGACCGCGGCCAGCGGCGACGTCACCGCCGCCAGCACGTCACCCGCCGGGGTTTCCCGGTCCGCGCCGTCACGGGCGATCCGCAGGCCGGCGCGGACGCAGTCCACGCAGATCGGCCCGTTCCGGCCGGGCACCCGGGGGTCGCGCCGCCTGCCGCAGAACCGGCACGGCGCCCCCGCCCCGTTCGTCGCCGTCACCGCGGCCTCCTCGTCGGTTTCGCCGCTCGCGCGCCGGGAATCCGGGCCGGGCGCGCCTCTCCCCGGCCACGCTACCCGGCTCCCGGGTGCCCGGCCGATCGCGGTGCGGCGGGGACGAGCGGGCAGGAGGAGTTTCATTGTCGTCGTTGACGGTGTTGTTCGGGGTGGCGGGCCTGCTGGCGCTCGCCGCGGCGATCGTCCCGAAGCTGGTCGCCGACCGGCCGTTCTCGGTGCCGCTGGTGATGCTGCTGGCCGGGATCGTGCTCGGCCTGCTGCCGCTGCCCGCGCCCTACGGCGACGGCTGGAGCGACCCCGCCGCCCACCTGCACGGCGTGGAGTCCTTCACGCAGCTGGGCATCCTGGTCGCGCTCGCCGGGGCGGGCCTGTCGGTGGACCGCCCGTTCGGCCTGCGCCGGTGGGGCTCGACGTGGCGGTTGCTGGGCGTGACCATGCCGCTGTCGATCCTGGCGATCGCCGTGCTCGGCTACTGGTGGCTCGCGCTCGCGCCCGGGGTGGCGCTGCTGCTGGCCGCGGCGTTGGCGCCGACGGACCCGGTGCTGGCGGGCGACATCGGCGTCCCGCACCCCGACGTCGAGCCGGAACTGGCCAGGGACAACGAGATCCGGTTCACCCTGACCACCGAAGCGGGGCTCAACGACGGCCTGACCATGCCGTTCGTCCTGCTCGGCCTGGCGCTGGTGGGCCACGAGCCGAGCCTGGACCTGTCCTGGGTGCTGGTGGAGCTGCTGCTGCCGCTGGTCGTCGGCGTCGTGGCCGGCCTGGTCACCGGGCGGGTGCTGGGCTGGGCGATCTTCCGGACGCCGTCGGACCGGCTGCGGCTGGCCGAGTACGCCGACGGGCTGGTCCTGCTCGCCCTCGCCTTCGTGCCCTACGCGCTCGCGGAAGCGGGCCACGGCAACGGGTTCGTCGCCGTCTTCGTCGCGGCCGTCTCGGTGCGCACGCAGGAGCGCGAACACGACTACCACGGCGTCCTGCACGCGTTCGGCCACCAGCTGGAACGGCTGTTCGTCCCGATCGCCCTGCTCGGGCTGGGCCTGGCGATCGGCGACGGCCTGCTGCGCGGCCTGCGTCCCCTGGAGGTGCTGATCGCGGTCATCGCGGTGCTGGTGGTCCGCCCGCTGATCGGCTGGCTGTCGCTGCTCGGCGCGCCGTCGCCCGGACGGCCGGCGACGGCGGCGATCGCGTTCTTCGGCGTCCGCGGCATCGGCACGCTCTTCTACCTGGCCTACGCCCTCGACCGGCAGCCCGTCCCGCAGCAGGACGTCCTGTGGCGCGTCGGGGCACTCGCCATCGCCGTTTCGGTGATCGTGCACGGCGTCCTCGCGGAGCCGGCGATCCAGCGGATCGAACGGATGGGCGGTCATCTGCCGGCCGATGTGTAGCGCCGGAACCAGTGGGTAACCCGGAGTCAAGGCCCTTTTGGCGACTGGCCGATCCGGAAATGTCGCCGCGACGGAAGGTGCACTCGATGAACGACAAGCTGGAAAACAAGGGCGAAGAGCTCAAGGGCCGGGCCAAGGAGGCCGTCGGCGACGCCACGGGCAACGAGCAGTGGCAGGCCGAGGGCAAGACCGACCAGGCCAAGGGCTCGCTGAAGCAGGCCGGGGAGAAGGTCAAGGACGCCGTCAAGGGCGTCACGAACAAGGACTGACCTCCGGCTCCCGATGCCGCGCCCCGGACCCCGGGGTGCGGCATCGGCATGTCCGGGGCAGCCCGGTCAGCGGTAGCGGGAGGCGAGTTCCGGCCGCTGCCCGCCGAAAGCGGCGAGGTCGGCCTGGAACACGGCGTCCAGCAGGCTCGCGTCCTCGACTCCGGGAGCGGTGACGACTTCGCCGAGCTCGAAGCCGCGCAGGCTGGCCGTGACGACGTCGTCGGCGGACATCCGCGGCACGGCGCTCAGGTCGAGGCCCTGGCGCTCGTGGAACTCGGTGGCGACCACGCCCGGGCACAGCACCTGCACCCGCACGCCGGTTCCTTCGAGTTCGGCGCTCAGGATCTGGGACAGCGCGACGAGGTAGGCCAGCGAGCCGGCGTAGACGGCCCGGCGGGGCATGACGGTCGAGTCGGCGGGGCCACTGAACGCGATCATCCCGGCCACGTTGACGATCTTCCCCTCGCCGCGTTCCTGCATGCCCGCGACGGCGGCGCGGGTGAGCATGGTGGGGGCGGCGACCTTGACGTGGACGAGTTCGCGGGCCTTCTCCGTGGGCAGCTCGGCCAGCGGCATGTAGTGGGCGACACCGGCGTTGTTGACGAGCATCGTCAACGGCTCCGCGGCGCAGATCGCGGCGATGGCCTCGACGCCGTCGTCGGTGGACAGGTCCGCGGTCACCGTCCGGACCTTCACGCCGGGATGGGCGGCGGCGAACTCCTCGAGGCGGTCCGCGCGGCGGCCGGTGAATATGAGGTCGTAGCCGTCGGCGGCGAGGCGTTCGGCGAAGGCCCGGCCGATGCCGGAGGTGGCGCCGGTGACGAGGGCGAGCTGGTTCATGGCTGTTCGTTCCTTTCGGTCTCCCTCCACCATCGGCCTGTCCGGCAGGTCCGGGAAGTGGTCCGGTTTTCCTGGGAACGGCAGTACCAGGACAACCGGCCGTCCGGTCGGCACAATCGGAGGCATGGCGTCCACCGGACTCGGCACGGCCCTGCGGCACTGGCGTGATCACGTCACCCCGCAGTCGGTCGGCCTGCCCGCGGGCGGACGCCGGCGCGCCGCCGGGCTGCGCCGCGAGGAGCTGGCGCAGCTGGCCGGCATCTCCGCCGACTACG
The DNA here is from genome assembly GCF_040682815.1 of Amycolatopsis sp. NPDC051102. Taxonomy (NCBI): domain Bacteria; kingdom Bacillati; phylum Actinomycetota; class Actinomycetes; order Pseudonocardiales; family Pseudonocardiaceae; genus Amycolatopsis; species Amycolatopsis sp. NPDC051102. The sequence continues at coordinate 1,094,327 of NZ_JBFBBT010000001.1, read as the reverse complement.
TCATCCGGCTCGAACAGGGCCGCGCCACCACCCCGTCGGCCCAGGTCGTCGAGGCGCTGGCCCGCGCGCTGCGCCTGCCGCAGGAGGAACGGGCCCACCTCTTCCGGCTGGCCGGGCTCGCCGCGCCGGGGCCCGGCACGGTGCCGCGGCACATCACGCCGAGCGTCCACCGCATGCTGGACCGGCTGGCCGGCACGCCGGTCGCCGTCTTCGACGCCGCCTGGAACCAGCTGCTCGCCAACCCGCTCTACACGGCCCTGATGGGGGAACGGCACGGCGACGACCTCAACGGCGTCCGGCGCAACTTCCTCGGCGCGGGCAGCCGCGTGCGGTACACGCCCGAGTCGCGCGGCGCCCTGGAGGCGGCGCTGGTGGCTGACCTGCGCCGCACCGCCGGCCAGTACCCCGCCGACCGCGACCTGCGGTCGCTCATCGCCGACCTCCGGCGCCGCAGCACCCGCTTCGCCGAGCTGTGGGACTCGGGCGCCGTCGGACGGCACGAAGCCGCCCGCAAGACCATCGACCACCCCGACGTCGGCGCGCTGACCCTGGACTGCGACGTCCTCAGCGTCGCCGGCAGCGACCTGCGCATCATGGTCTACACCGCCGAGCCGGGCACCGACGACGCCGACCGGCTGGCACTCCTGGGCGTCATCGGGACGCAGTCGCTCGTCGCGGAACGCCGGAGCTAGCCGGTCGTCCGGCGGGTGCCGTCGCCGAGTGGCTCGGTCCGGCCGGCCGCGTCGAGGCGTTCCAGCAGGGGGATCATCACCCGCCGGGTGCTGTCGAGGGCGCGGCGCGCCGCCGAAACCGTGAACGGCTGCGGCAGCCGGCGCAGCTGCGCCACCGCCTGCTCGTCCGCGTCCGGGCCGAGCACGACGCCGTCGGCGACCGCGGTCAGCCGGCCCAGCCGGACCGCCGCGGCCAGCTCCCGCCGGCCGAGGCCCAGCGACCGCAGTTCGTCGGCTTCGGGCGCGCGGAAGGGATGCTCGACGAGCCGTTTCACCACCACGTCGACGGCCTGTTCGACGGCCGGGGCGAGTCCCGCGCCCGGACGGCGGACGAGCCCCGCCGCGACTTCGAAGCCGGTGCCCCGCAGCACGGGCACGACCAGCTCCGGGGCGGGCAGCCCGAGCCGCTGCCGCAACGCCTCCACCGGCACGCCCGCGGCCGTGCTGTCCCACGCGCCCACGATCTCGGCCGCCTGCGCGCGCAACGCGGCGAACCGCCCGGGATCGGCACACCACTCGCCCAGCCGCTCCCCCGTCTCCGGCAGCCCCATCGCCGTGAAGTCCTCCGCGCGCACGAAACCGGTGCGGCGCAAGTACGTCCGGGCCAGGTCCGGTTCGGCCAGCTCGTGGCCCCGGGCCCGCGCCGCGCCGCGGCGGGACAGCGCGGGCGGGTCGACGTCGAGGACGTCGAACCCGGCGGCGATCCGGTGCTCGCCGGGGTCGCGCACCAGGCCGCGGTCGCCGACGCGCAGCGGCAGCGCGGTCGCCGTCGCGAGCCGCGCGGTGTCCGTCCCGAGTGGACGGACGCGGACCGGCACGGCCGCCGTGCCCAGGTGCAGGACGAGTTCGCGGTGCAGGTCCCCGGCGGCCGCGCCGCGCAGGCGGACGTCGAACTCCGCCGTGGTGCGCCACCGGCCGGGGGTGAGCAGGACGTCGCCGCGCCGGACGTCGCCCCGGGCGGTGCCGCGCAGGTTCACCGCCACCCGGGCCACCGCGGCGATCCGTTCGCGCGGTTCGCCCAGCGCCTGCAGGCCGCGGACTTTCACCCGCGACGCCCCCAGCCGCAGCTCGTCCCCCACGGCGATCGTGCCGGCGCCCAGGGTGCCGGTGACGACCGTGCCCGCGCCCGAAACCGTGAAGGCGCGGTCGATCCACAGCCGGACGTCGGCGTCCGGATCGGGCACCGGCAGGCCGGCGGTCAGTGCGGAAATCGCCGTGCGCAGCCCGTCGAGGCCGGCGCCGGTGGTGCCGCTGACGGCCACGCTCGGCACGTCACCCAACGACGTCCTGGCGATCTCCTCCAGCGCGAGCGCCGTCGCGGCCGCCGGGTCGGCGCGGTCGGCCTTCGTGACGACCAGCAGGCCGCGGCGGACGCCGAACGCGTCCAGGGCCGCGAGGTGCTCGGCCGACTGCGGCATCCAGCCCTCGTCGGCGGCGACGACGAACAGCACCGCCGGCGCCGGTCCGGCACCGGCGAGCATGTTGGGCACGAACCGCTCGTGGCCGGGCACGTCCACGAACGCGACGTCCTCGTCGCCGATCCGGGTCCACGCGAAGCCGAGGTCGATGGTGAGGCCGCGGCGGCGTTCCTCGGCCCACCGGTCCGGTTCCATCCCGGTCAGCCGCCGCACGAGCGTGGACTTCCCGTGGTCGACGTGCCCGGCGGTGACGATCACCCGCATCGGCGGACGGCTTCCCGCAGCTGCGCGTCCTCTTCCGGCCGCACGGTCCGCAGGTCGAGCAGGCAGCGGTCCTTGACGACCCGGCCGGCCACCGCGGGCCGGCCCGCCCGCAGCGCGGCCGCGTACCGGGCGGGCAGGCTCAGCGCGACGCTGGGCAGTTCGACGCCGGGCGCGCCCCCGCCGCCGACGGCCGAGACCGATTCGACGACGTGCACGTCGACCTCGTTCAGGGCTCTGACCAGGGCGTCGGCGCGGTCCCTGAGGTGCTCGACCGGCGCGGCGAGGGCCTCACGCACGGGCGGTTCGGGTCCGCGCAGGGTCGCTTCGAGGGCGGCGAGGGTGAGCTTGTCGACGCGCAGGGCGCGCGCGGCGGGGTGCCGCCGCAGCCGTTCGACGACGGCCGCGTCACCGAGCAGCAGACCGGCCTGCGGGCCGCCGAGCAGCTTGTCGCCGCTGGCCGTGACGACCGTGGCGCCCGCCCGCAGCGCGCTCGCCGCGTCGGGCTCGGCCGGCAGCAGCGGGTGCGGGGCGAGCAGGCCGGAGCCGATGTCGGCGACCAGCGGCACGCCGAGCCCGGCCAGCTCGCCGAGCGTGGCTTCGGAGGTGAACCCGGTGACGCGGTAGTTCGACGGGTGCACCTTCAGCACGAACCCGGTGTCCGGGCCGATCGCGGCGGCGTAGTCGCCGGCCGACGTCCGGTTCGTGGTGCCGACCTCGCGCAGCCGCGCGCCCGCCGATTCCAGCAGGTCCGGGAGGCGGAAGCCGTCCCCGATCTCGACCAGCTCGCCGCGGCTGACGACGATCTCGCGGCCGGGGGCCAGCGCGAGCGCGCAGAGCAGGAGCGCGGCCGCGTTGTTGTTCACCACGTGCACCGCGCCGGCGTCCGGGACGGCGGCGGCCAGCGCGGCGAGGGCGCCGCGGCCGCGGCGGGCGCGGCTGCCCGTCGCCAGGTCGAATTCGACGTCGGTGGCGCCGCCGGCCGCGACGAGGGCGTCCAGCGCGGCCGCCGAGAGCGGCGCCCGGCCGAGGTTGGTGTGCACGACGACGCCGGTCGCGTTGATGACCGGCCGCAGCGAGGACGCGCCCGCCGGGAGCCGGGCCAGCACGATGTCGACGACGTCGTCCGGGGCGAGCTCCCCGGCCCGCGCCGCCCGCTGGACGTCGTTGACCACGGCTTTGACCAGGTCCCGGCCGAGCGCGCCGGCGGCCTTGGCGATCCGGGGCTCGGCCAGGACCGCGTCGGTCCGCGGGATCGCGCGGCGCGGGTCAGGCATGGCGGAGGCGGACGGGAATCGAACCCGCCAGCGGCAGAACCTGCCGTTCGACGGTTTTGAAGACCGCGCCGGTCACCAGGCCGGATACGCCTCCCTGCACCATGGGGGTCATCCTGCCAAGGTTGCGGCGGGCGGGCACGATGAACCCGTGGGTTACCGACTGACGCAGTACGCGCACGGCGGCGGCTGCGCGTGCAAGATCCCGCCCGGCGAACTCGAAGCGGCCGTGGCCGGCCTCACCGGCGCCTCGCCGACGGACCCGCCGGGCGAGCTGCTCGTCGGGCTCGAGAGCGGCGACGACGCGGCCGCGGTCCGGATCTCCGGCGACACCGCGCTCATCGCCACCACCGACTTCTTCACCCCGGTCGTCGACGACGCCTACGACTGGGGCCGGATCGCCGCGGCCAACGCGCTGTCCGACGTCTACGCCATGGGCGGCACGCCGGTGGTGGCGGTCAACCTGCTCGGCTGGCCGCGGGAGACGCTGCCGTTCGAGCTCGCCGCCGAGGTCCTGCGCGGCGGCCTCGACGTCTGCGGCGAAGCGGGGTGCCACCTGGCCGGCGGGCACAGCATCGACGATCCGGAGCCGAAGTACGGCCTGGCCGTCACCGGCGTCGCCGACCCCGCGCGGCTGCTGCGCAACGACGCCGGCCGCGCCGGCCTGCCGCTGACGCTCACGAAGCCGCTGGGGGTCGGCGTGCTCAACTCGCGGCACAAGGCGACCGGCGAGCGGTTCGAGCAGGCGATCGACGCGATGACGACGTTGAACGCCCCGGCGTCCCGGGCCGCGCTGGCCGCCGGGGTCACCTGCGCCACCGACGTGACGGGCTTCGGCCTGCTGGGGCACCTGCACAAGCTGGCGCGCGCGAGCGGCGTCACCGCGCGGCTGGACCCGGCGGCGGTGCCGTACCTCGAGGGGGCGCGGGAGGCCCTGCGCGACGGGTACGTCAGCGGCGGGACGCGGCGCAACCTCGACTGGGTCCGCCCGCACGCGGACCTGTCCCGGATCTCCGAGGACGAGGCGCTGCTGCTGGCGGACGCGCAGACGTCCGGGGGGCTGCTGGTCGCCGGCGAGCTGCCGGGCCACCCGGTGATCGGGCACCTGGAGCCGCGGTCGGCGCACACGATCGTCGTCGGCTGAGTTTCCCGGCCGGACGGACCGGGTAAGCGCCGGGGAAGCAAACGATCAGGAGGTGTGCGATGCCCGATCCGGACCGGACCAGCCTCGAACAGCACCTGTCCGAGACCGAGTACCCCTGCGGCCGCGACGAGCTCCTGCGCCGCGCGGCGGCGGCGGGCGGCGGCGACTCGGTGCTCGGCTCCCTCGGCGGCCTGCCCGGCGGCGACCGTTACGAGAACTTCGACGCCGTCTGGACGGCGGTGTCGGCCAAGCACATCGGCGGGGCGCCCTGAGTTCGCCGCCGGAAACTGTCGGTGCCGGCGGCTAGGGTGCGCCCATGACCACTCTGACCGGCCGGCCCCACACCGCGCTCCTCGTCATCGACGTGCAGAACGGCGTGATGGCGACGGCACACGACCGTTCGAACGTCCTCGCCAACATCGTCACTCTGGTGGACCGCGCCCGCGCGGCCGGCACCGAGGTGGTGTGGGTCCAGCACACGAGCGACGAGCTGCCACGCGGCAGTTCGACGTGGGAGTACGTGCCGGAGCTGGTGCGGCGCGAGGACGAACCGCTAGTGCACAAGCTGTACGGGGATTCGTTCGAGGACACGGATCTCGAGGAGATTCTGTCGGCGCGTGGCATCGGCGGGCTGGTGGTGGCGGGGGCGCAGACGGACGCGTGCATCCGGTCGACGCTGCACGGTGCGCTGACGCGGGGGTACGACGTCACGCTGGTGGCGGATGCGCACACGACGGAGGATTTGTCGGCGTACGGGGCTCCGCCGCCGGGGCAGGTCATCGCGCACACGAACATGTATTGGCAGTACCAGACCGCGCCCGGCCGGACCGCGGGGACGGTGCCGACGGCGGAGGTGGAATTCGGGGTGAAGACGCCGGCCTGAGCGACGTGGCGCGGAAGGCTCGGTCTGGCGCGCCCGGCCGGGCCCCACCGGTTCCTCACCTGCCGCGCAGGTGGTCGCGCAGGGCTCGCGCCACCTGGGACGCCAGGATCTCCGCCTCCGGCTGGAGGACCGCCGGGACGCGGGACTCCGTCAGGGCCACCACCGCGAACGCGCCGCCGTCCGCGTGCTCGACCACGCCCGCCTCGTGGCGCAGGTTCAGCAACGTGCCCGTCTTCGATGACCACCGGGCCGCGTCGGAGGCGAAGTCGGGCGTCAACCGGTGGCGGATCACGTTGTTGGCCATCAGTTCGCGTACGCCCGCGGCCACCGACGGGTCGATCTTCGACGGTGTCCACAGCGCCTGCAGCAGGTCCACCAGCGCCCGGGCCGATGCGGAGTTCGCGCGCGTGACGTCGAGCTGCGGGAGCCGGTGGCCGTGGCCGGCCGTCGCCGCGCCGATGGCCAGCGAGTGGGCCAGGTCGGCTTCGGCCGCGTCGAACCGCTCGGCCGGGGTCTCCACCAGGTCCCGCATCAGGTGACGCACCGCGATCCCGCCCAGGCCCCACTCGCCGAGCATCCGCGTGACGTCGGCGGGCGGTGTCAGGCCGAACAGGACATCGGCGGCCGTCCCGTCGCTCAGCGACGTGCTCAGGTAAAGCAGGTCCTCGAGGGCCACGCGCGCCGGGTGCCGGAACCGGGTCAGCCCGATCGGGCCGGGTGTGGTGACGCCGCCGGGAGCCACCTCGAGCTGGGTGGCCCCGTCGAGCTCGCCGCGGCGGATGCGCTCCAGCGTGGCGGCGGCCAGCGGAACCTTGACCAGGGAGGCGATCGGGTACTCGCGGTCGGGGTCGATACCCACCTCGGCGCCGGAGCGCAGGTCGCGCACCAGGAACGAGCCGCGCAGCCCGCCTTCGTCCAGCTCGGCCCGCAGGTCCCGGACCAACGCCGGCGCGCTCATCGGCTCACCGCCCCGAGACCGCACCGACGCCCGGGGCCGCGTTGCTCGATGGGCAGCCCTCCGGCAATCCCCACCGGACCGCACCGACCGGCCACCAACGCCGAGGCACTCACCGTTCCGCCCCCAAGCACCGTCCGGCCGCGTCCTTCAACGTCGTCCGCAGCCGGTCACCGTCCTCGCCCAGCGCCGCCGCCACGGCGAAGCCGCGCGCGACCTCCAGCTCGCCCGTCCGCCGCCACGGCAGGCCCAGCTCCTCGGCCTGGGCCGCCGAGCACAGCAGCAAGTCCGCCGAGGCGAACACCTCCGCCGCCGCCGAGGTCAACGACGGCGCCACCGCCACCTGCGACGGGGACAAGCCCACCGCGTCCCGTACCCGCAGCAGCCGGTCGCGGACGTGCGGTACGTCGTCCTCCGGCTGGATCCACACCCGCCGCCGCGCTCCCGGCGACCGGCCGGCCCGCAACGTCTCCAGGAACACCACGCGGCCCGGCGGGAGCGCCGTCCCGGCCACGCCCAGCGGTACCGACCACACGCCTTCCTCCGCCGGGACCGCCGTGAGCGCGACCCGGACCTCGCTCGTGCGGACCAGCTCGGCCCGCTCCCCCGGCCCCGCCGCGCGGAACTCCAGGTGGACTCCCGACGCCCGCGCCGCCGCGGCGAGTCCGGCCAGCTCCCGGACCCCGCACGTCGCCGGCACCGCCACGCGCATCGGACGCAGCCGGGCGCGCTTCGCGTCCTGCTCCAGCTCCTCGGCCAGCGCCACGAGCCGGCGGGCCGTGGGCAGCACGTCCCGGCCGAACGGGGTCAGCCGGGCGCGGCGGGTCGAACGGTCGAACAGCCGCTCACCGAAGTGCCGCTCGAGTGCCGCGATGCGGCGGCTCGCCACTGGCTGCGGGATGCGCGCCAGCGCAGCGCCCGCCGTGAAACTCCCCGTCTCGCTCACGCTCACGAACGCCCGGCAGCCGCCGACCAGGTCCACCACCCCACTCTATGCGCTTTTCGCATCGAACCGCGCAGTTCCGTCTTGGACAGCATGACCGCGACCGGCGAGACTGCGGATGTCGATCAAGACGGAAGGAAGATCTCCCGTGCCGCTCCCCCACGTCCGGCTGGTCGCGCTCGCCGCGCTCGTCCTCGTGCCGCTCGCCGCCTGCGCAGCCGAAGCGCCGGCACCACCGCCGGTCGTCACCGCACCGGCCGTCACAGCGCCGGATTTCGCCCCGCTCGAAAGCGACTTTGACGCCCGCCTCGGCGTGTACGCCGTCGACACCGGGTCCGGCCGCGAGATCACCCACCGCGCCGACGAACGCTTCGGCTACGCCTCGACGCACAAGGCGTTCTCCGCCGCCGCCGTCCTCCAGCGCACCAGCCTCGACGGGCTCACGAAGACCCTCTCCTACACCCGCGCCGACCTGCAGCCGAACTCGCCGGTCACCGAAAAGCACGTCGCCACCGGCATTCCGCTGCGCGACGCGATCGACGCCGCCCTGCGCTACAGCGACAACACCGCCGCGAACCTGCTGTTCCGGGAGCTCGGCGGGCCGCAGGGGCTCGCCGCCGCGCTGCGCGGGATCGGCGACACGACCACCCACGTCGACCGGATCGAACCCGGCCTCAACGACCTCGCGCCGGGTGACGTCCGGGACACGAGCACGCCGCGCGCGATGGCCGGCAGCCTGCGGGCCTTCACCCTCGGCGCCGCGCTGCCGCCGGAAAAGCGGGCGGTGCTCACGGACATGATGCGCGCCAACACGACCGGCGCCGCCCTGATCCGCGCCGGCGCGCCGGCGGGCTGGGCCGTCGCCGACAAGACCGGCACGGGCAGCTATGCCACGCGCAACGACATCGGCGTCGTCTGGCCGCCCGGGCGGGCGCCGATCGTGCTGGTGGTCATGTCCAGCCGGCAGGCGGAAAACGCCGATCACGACGACCGGCTGATCGCGCAGGCGGCGAAGCTGGTCCTCGGCACCTTCCAGCGAAGCTAACCGATGAGCTCTCGCGCGGCTGACGAGACGTCGTCGAGCCACGCGGCCCGCTGCGCGGCGTCGGCGTCGGCCAGCACCCGCAGCACCAGCCGTCGCACCTCCGGCTCGCCGAGGTAGGGCGCGAGGCACCGCCGCCAGATCGCGTCCAGGGGGTCGCCGAACAGCGTCCGCTCACGCTCCTCCGTCGTGTCGGAGGTGTTCACCACCAGCAGCCGCCGCAGGGACAGCAGCGACTCCGGTGCGCCGCCGGCGTCGTCGAGGCGGTACGCCACCCCGGGGACGAGGATCCGGTCGAGCCAGCCGCTGAGGATGGCCGGCGGTTTGCCCCACCAGTTCGGGTGGACCGCGACCAGGCCGCCCGCGGTGCCCAGCTCCTCCCGGTGCCGCCGCACCAGCGGATCCGGTTCGGCGGCGAGGAACTCCTCCGCCCGGGTCCCGCTGGTGTAGGCCTCTTCAGCGGTCAGGACCGGGTCGAAGCCTTCGGCGTACAGGTCGTGGAACCGCACCGGGACCCCGGCCCGCTCCAGCGTGTCGCAGATCCGCTCGGCGACCGCGTGGTTGAAGCTGCCGGGCCGCGGGTGGGCGAGCAGCACGATCACCGGTGCGCTCATCCCGGCACCGCCATCAGCACGTTGTCGATCACGCCGACAGCCTGCCACGGGCGCGCGGCCCGGCGGGACCGCCGGTCAGCCCGCGTTGGCGAGCAGGCCCGGCCCCGACGGCGCGCTCCGCACCAGGCACTGGTGACACGGCATGCCGCGCAGCCCGTCGAGCACTTCGGCGTCGCCGGGGAAGATCGGTTCGCCGCACAGCGCCGTCAGGTGGTCCGGCACCGGGGCGTCCGGAACGGGGATCAGGTGGCAGACGCGTCTGCTCTCGCCGACGACACCTCGGCGTAGCCGCACCAGCGCGAGCATTCCACCGTTCTCACCCATGGAAGCACGGTAAGCGAAGATCGCCGCGCGGACTTCGTGTCCGGGGCCCAACGATCTTGGGACACCGTGGTCCGGGACACCAAAGTCACGCCGGGGCGAGCACCGCGCCGCCCAGCCGCCGGCAGAGGGTGAGCGCCAGTTCGACGTCGAGGCGCCCTTCGCCGAGCCCGCGCGGCAGCAGGTCCTCCGCCTTGCGGACGCGGTACTGCACGGAGTTCTTGTGCATCGTCAGCTCGGCGGCCGCCGCGGTGTAGCTGCAGCCGGAGGCGAGGAAGACGCGCAACGTCTCGCGCAGCCGCCCGCAGTTCTCGTCGTCGGCGGCGAGCGGTCCCAGCGTGCTCGCCACCCACAGCCGGGCCGCGTTCAGGTCGCTCGTCAGCAGGGCCACCGTGCCGACTTCCCGGAAGGTCAGCACGCGGTCGCAGTGTTCGCCGGCGGCCAGCGCCAGCGCGTGCACCCGGCGGGCCTGCTGGTGGGTGTCGCGGAAGCCGCCGACCCCGGTGCCGGGTTCGCCGACGGTCAACCGCACCCCGGGTGCGGCCTCCGCGAGCGCCGCGTCGAGGTGCTCGCGGCCGACCGTCGCCCCCGGCTGGAGCGGCAGCCACGCCCAGGCACTCGCCTCGTCCCGGGGCACGAACAACGGCCGTCCCTGCCCGCGGACGCGCTCGAACACCGACCCCGCGACCGACTCCAGCAACGACAGCGCATCGTCGACGAACGCCTCCGACGCGTGCCAGACGATCATCCCCACGTGCGTCCCGCGCAGGCGGTAGCCGATCACCGCCTCGGCCGCGTCGACGTCGGGCGGGCCACCGTTGCCGTCGAGCAGGTCGGCCACCTTCGCCGCCCGCGCGGCGCTGCGGTTGAGCAGCCAGCGGTCACGTTCGTCCTGGTAGACGCCCACGAGCTGGCGGACGACCCGGGTGATGAACTCGTAGGCGACCCGCAGCAGCCGGCGCATCATGGCCCCGAGCAGGGCCGCGTCGTCGACCAGCCGGGTGCACTCCTGGAACCCGAAGTCGAGCATCGCGGCCTGCCCGAGGTCGTAGGCGCGGATCAGGTCGAACACCGGCGTGCCGCGCTGCGCCAGCCGGCGCGCGTACTCCATCGCCGCGGCCGGCGGCTCGACGGTCGCCGGGTCGATGCCGTGCCGAAAGATCTGCAGCGCGGTCTCGATGTTCTGGTAGACGCTCGCCGACAGCAGGCTCACCATGCGCTCGTCGTCGTTGACCAGCTGCGGCAGGTCCGTGGCGTAGAGCTGGACCAGTTCCCCGGTGAGCTCGCCCGCGCGATCCGCGAGGGTGGCGGCGATCTGCCGGATGCGCTCCGAGACGACTTCTTCGTCCACCATGGAGCTACCTTAGGGGGTGCTGCCTCAAGCTAGCCGAGGAAGTCGTCGATCAAGTCGAATGTCGCATCCGGAGCCTGCAGCACCGGCACGTGCCCGGCGCCCGCGACGACCTCGAACCGCGCGTCGGCGAACGCGGCCGCGTACGCCTTGCCGAACGCCGGCGGGACGATGGTGTCGTCCTCGCCCCAGATCAGCAGGGCCGGGTTGCGGACCCGGGCCAGGCGGCGCAGCAGCTTCGGGTCGGCCAGGCCGGCTCCGGTGTACACGCGCATCGCGGCCAGGTCGGCCGGGTCCGGTCCCGGGGCGCCGGGCGGCGGCTGCGGCAGCCGTACCGGGTGGCCCACGATCTCCGGGCCGATGGCGTCGAGCAGCACGAGCTTGCCCAGCCGCCGCCCGCGGTCGCGGACGGCCAGTTCGGCCGCGACCCAGCCGCCGAAGGAGCTGGCCACCACGGCGACGTCCGCGAGGTCTTCGTCCTCGAGGAGGTCGAGGTAGGCCAGGGCGAGGTCGTCGACGCCGGTGCACCAGTCCGGGCGCGGCGTGCCCGACCAGCCTGGGTGCGTCGGCGCGAGCACCCGGGCACGCGGCGCGAAGTGGTCGACGACCGGGGCGACGCCGCGCGGGCCGGCACCGCCGTGGAGGACCAGCACGGCGCGGTCGCCGTCGCCGGTGTCGAGCAGGTCGAAAGTCGGTGTCACGGGCTTTCCTTTCGTGGGTGACCGGCGGCGAACCGCGTCATCTGCTCGACCATCGCGGCGGGCGCGCCGGGGGCGAAGCAGGCTTCGAGGTTGTCCGCGGAACTCCGGGCGGCTTCTTCCGCACGGGGGAACATCGCCGCCTCGTAGGCCGCGAGAGCGCTTTCGACGTCGTCGTGGGCGGCCAGCGCGAGCGCCAGCTCGGCGGCGTCGAGCATGGCGAGGTTCGCGCCCTCGCCCGCGAAGGGCGACATGACGTGTGCGGCATCGCCCAGGAGTGTCACACCCGGGAGCCGCGGCCAGCGGTGGCCGACCGGCAGGGCGCGGATCGGGCGCGGGATCAGGACGCCTTCGCTTTCGGCGACGAGCGCCCGCAGCCCGGCGCTGAAGTCCGCGAAGACCTCAAGCAGCCGATCCCGGTCGGCGAGCTCCGTGACCGTGTCCGGGTCCGGCGTGGTGACGGCGGCGTACACCCGGATCCACCCGCCGCCGGTGCGCTGGGCGATCAGTCCCCGGCCTTCGGCGAGCGCGAACATCGACCCGGCGCCGACCAGCGCCGCGGGCCCGGGGTGCCGTTCGTCCACATCGGACAGCCTGGCCTCCACGAAGGACATCCCGGAATAGCCCGGCACCGCACCGGAAAGCAGCGGCCGGACCTTCGACCAGGCACCGTCGGCCCCGACCACCAGGTCCGCCTCGACGACGTCGCCGGTGGCGAGGGTGAGCTTCCCCGGCGCCACCGCGGTCACCTTGGCGCCCCAGCGGACGACGCCCTCCGGCAGGGACTCGACGAGGATCCGCTTGAGGGCGCCTCGGTCGATTTCGGGCCGGGTGCCGCCGCTCGCGTCCGCCGTCTCGTCGAAGCGGACGGCACCGTGGCGGTCGAGGATGCGCAGGGCTTCGCCCTCTTCGCGGGCGGCCGCGCGGAACTCGCCGAGCAGCCCGGCTTCGACGAGCGCCCGCTGGCCGGATTCTTCGTGCAGGTCCAGCGTGCCGCCCTGGTCGCGGGCGGCGGGCGACGCGTCGAGTTCGCAGACCACCGAAGGGATCCCGCGGGTGTGCAGAACGCGCGCCAGCGTCAGGCCGCCGAGGCCGCCGCCGACGATGGCCACAGTGGGAGTCATCAGGTCTCCTCCGGTCCGGGACGCGGGGTCGCCAGAGCGCCGTTGAGCAGCGCGTCGAACGCCCACCGCGCACGGGCGGGGCCGGGCCCGGACACCAGATCGTCGGCCAGCGCGGCGATGTGCGGATGGGTCGACGGCGACACCGTCGCCACGGACTCGACCATGACCTCGTGCTCGCGGGCGGCCCCGGGCTTCTCCCGGCGGCTGCCGTGCTCGACGGCGGTCGCCGTGGCGGTCAGCAGGAGCACGTCGACCGCCCACGCCGCCTGCCCCGGCGCCATGCCGCCCTCGTCGAGCAGGGCCAGCACCGCCTCCACCAGCGCCAGGTAGTGCGGGCCGCTCAACCGGGTCACCAGCGCGACCCTGGCCAGGCTGGGGTGCGCGAACAGCACCGCCCGGTAGGAGTCCAGCACCGACCAGAGACGTTCCCGCCAGTCACCCGCACCGGCGAGGTCGACCTCGCCGAGCAGCTCGTCGAGCACCGCGGCGTGCAGCTCCTCGGTGTCCTTGACGTAGACGTAGAGCGAGGCCGCCCCGGTGTCGAGCTCTTGGGCGAGCCGGCGCATGGTGACGCGCTCGACGCCTTCGGCGCGCATCACCGCCACCGCGGCCGCCACGATCCCTGCGCGCGTCAACGCCGGCTTCGCCGGGCGCTCCCGGCGGTTGTACGTGCTTCCCGAAGCCATGGGTCCATCGTAGCGAACATGTTCGTCACGAGCACGTTCGGGGCGAACATGTTCGTCGTCCCTGCATCACAACGGAATAACACGTCGTTCGGACGCACCGAATACGGCAATCGGATCCACGATTTTGTTAAGTGGCCCGTTAAGTTGCCCCATCGAAAGACTCGAAACAATCCCGAAACAATCGACCGCTTTCCGGTACTGGTCTGGACCATGCGAGCAAGATCACCCGTACGGCGGCTTTCCCTTGTCCGGCAACGACGGTGGGCAACCGTCCGGACAGGCTCGCAATTTTCGAAAGCGCCTTACCCGACTTCGGGGTCTTGTGACAACTCCCCACGAGCGGTATATCTGGAGCACCGAATTCGCAAGCGGCCGGTCGCGCCACCGGCCGGTTCGATGCCGCCCGCTCCCATTACGGAGGCACCATGCACCGCCTTGAACCGGCCCGCGAACACGTCATCGGGCTCTACCGCATCGTCATCGGCTTCCTGTTCACCTGCCACGGCCTCAAGACGCTGTTCGGCCTCTTCGGCGCGAAGAGCACCACGGCCGTCACCGCCTGGCCTGCCGGGTGGGCCGCGCTGATCCAGCTGGTCTGCGGCACGCTGATCTGCCTGGGCCTCGCCAGCCGGGCCGCCGCCGTGATCGGCTCCGGCTCGATGGCCTTCGCCTACTTCACCGTCCACCTGCCGCTCGGGCTGTTCCCGATCCAGAACGGCGGCGAAGCGGCCGTCCTGTTCTGCTGGGGGCTGCTCCTGGTCGCCTTCGTCGGCCCCGGCCGGTTCGCGCTCGGCAACATCCCGGTCCTGCAGCGGGCTTCGGAGCCGGCGCGGGCCCGCGTCACCGCCGGCTAGGTACGCGAGATCCCGACGCCGCTGCGCGCGTCGGGACCGTACTTCGCCAGCTCCGCGGCGAGGTCCAGGCGGCCGGCGGACGCGCTCTTCGCCCGGTCCTCCTCGGTCAGCAGCTCGCGCGGGATGATCCAGACGACCTCGAACTCGATCCCACTGGGATCCTTGGCGTACAACGACTTCGTGGTGCCGTGGTCGGACGAGCCGACCAGGGCGCCCGCCTCGGTGAGCCGGGCGGCGAGCCGCTCGAGGTCACCGAGGGTGTCGACCTCCCAGGCGAGGTGGTAGAGCCCCACCGACGTCCGCCCGGCCCCGGAGTCCGCGGCGTCCGCGCCGATCTCGAACAGGCCCAGGTCGTGGTCGTTGGCCGAGCCGGGCGCCCGCAGGAACGCCGCGCCGCGGTGGACGTCGCCGTTCTGGATGTAGCCGAACCCCAGGACGTCCCGGTAGAACGCGACGCTCTCGGCCAGGTTCCGGACGTACAGCACGGCGTGGTTCAGACGGAAGATCGACATCGGGGCTCCCCGGTCCGGGCGGCGCGCAATTCGGTTGAAGTTTCAACTTCAGGCTAGGCGCGAACCCCGGACCGGTCAAGCGACCAGCGACGCCACCCAGAGCCGGCCGAGCCAGGCCGCGTACCGCTCGTCGGACCACCCGCGCTGCTCGACGAGCCGGTGCCACAGCGTCCCGTCCGTCGTCGACCACAGCACGTCCCGGCACTCCTCCTCGGAGACTCCCAGCTGCCCGGTCGCCACGGCCGCGCGGGCGTGCTCCGCCATGCTCTCCAGCCGCTGCCGGTCGATCTCGGCGAGCATCGCCGCGGCCGCGGGATCGCTCGCCGCGGCGCCGCGCACGGCGAGGTGCAGCCGCGCGGTCCGGCGCATCGCCGCGGTGTTGAACACGGCCAGCCCGGTGAGCCGGGCCCGCAGGTCGGGCTCGGCGAACAGGGCTCGCAGCTCCGGGCGTTCGAGCACCGGGACGTCCTGGTCGTCCCCGCCCACGGCGACGTCCCACGCGCGGTGCAGCAGCGCCGGCTTGTTCTTGAACGCCGCGTAGACCGTCTCGGGGGCGACGCCCGCCTCGGCGGCGATGTCCGTGATGGTCGTCCGGCCGTAACCCCGCGTGACGAACAGGTCCTGCGCCGCGGCCAGGATCCGCCGCCGGTTCTCGTTCGCCTGCGCCTGCCGCCGGCTGGAGTCGTACGGGCGCTTGACGGCACCGCTCATCGGATACATCCTCACTGTATTGAAAACAGCACGACTGTATTGGAGTCATCATGCCATCACCCACCGACGCCTTCCTGGCCGACATGCTGCCGCGGCAGACCGCCGCCGAGCAGGCCATCCACAACGGCAACCCGGAGCCGCGCACCGCGCTGTGGTCGACGGCCGACCCGGTGAGCCTGTTCGGCGCCTGGCTGCCGATCCGGACCGGCTGGACGGACGTCGGCGCCGCGTTCCGGCGCGTCGCCGCCCAGTTCGCCGACTCGCGCGACTACCGCTTCGAAGTCGTCGCCGCCGGCGCGAGCGGCGACCTCGCCTACACCATCGGCTTCGAGCACAACACGGTGTCGATCAACGGCCGGCGGACGACCTACACCCTGCGCGCCACGCACGTGTACCGCCGCGAAGCCGGCGAGTGGAAGATCGTCCACCGCCACGCCGACCGGCCGCCGGACGAACCCGCGGCCGAAGGGACACCGGGGACAGACCCACTCTGAGTAGGTGCGGTGACCGACCGGGCGACAAACCTTCGACACCGGATCGAGGCCCTGGTCAGGGCCGCCGGCGGTTCGTAGGGTGGGTCCACCGCAGGACACCGTGTCAGCTGTCCCGCGGGCGGTGATGCCCCCGGATCCGACCTTTCCCCGAAGCCAAGTCCGGGGCATCACCGCGTCAGTCAGTTCACGGTGCCGCTCTCCCACCACCAGCTCTGCGAGCCGTAGGGGTACTCGACCCGGCTGTCGACGTGCTGGTGCGCGTCCGACAGCGTGTAGCGCTCGAGGCCGGAGAACCCGCAGGCCTCGGCGAGGACGTAGACCTGGCGGGTGCTCAGCCCGCTGACGTAGACGTCGGCCGCCACGCCGTAGAGGTGCATGCTGTTCGACGCGCCGCCGACGGCCTGGTTGTGCGCGATGCTGCGGAAGCCCGAGGAGATCGTGATCGCCCGGCCGCCCGCCTTGAGCCGCAGGGCTTCCAGCTTGTACATCAGCCGCCGCACGTTCTCCTTGACCGTCGCGGCACCGACCTTGCCGCCACCGAAGCCGGTGCCGTCGCTAGAGGTGAACTCGCTCCATTCGAAGTGGACGGTCGAGCCGTCGGCGGACTCCAGCGCGTTGAGCGCCGCGAAGTCGTCGGCGTCCGCAATTCCGTTGGCGGGCAAGTGGTTGGCGGCCTGGAAACGGGTCAGCGCGGCGGCGGTGCCCGGGCCGAAATCGCCGTCGACGGCGACGTAAGTCTGCGCAGGACCGTCGGCCGCCCAGCCCGCGACGCGGATCTGCAGTTCCTGCACGGCGGCGCCGGTCGAGCCGGAACGCAGCGACGCCGGCCACGCGTAGGCGGCGGCGACACCGGGGAACGCCGTCATCGCGGCGGCCCCGCCGGCGAGGACGACCCCGGTCTTGAGCAGGGTTCGGCGGTCGAAACGGGACGGGCTCATGCAGTCCTCCGGAAACGCGGCGACGGGGCTCCAGCCGACACCGGAGGGCCAAAGATCCGCCAACTCGCCCTGCCGTGCAGGCGTGGCCGGACGCCTGCGCCGTGAATTCCCCACCCTTCCACGGGGAGTTATCTTAGCTCTAAGGTAGACTCCTTAGGACTAAGGAAACTACTGGGAGGAACTCCATGCGCATCACCGTGTTCGGCGCCGCCGGTGCCGTCGGCCGCCGGGTCGTCACCGAAGCCGTCACCCGGGGTCACGAAGTCACCGCGATCGTCCGCGACCCGCGTCGCGTCGAAGCCCTGCCACCCGGGGCTGCCGTGCGCACCGGCGACGCCGCCGACCCCGCCGACGTCGCTTCACTCAGCCGAGGTCAGGACGTCGTGATCACCGCGACCCGCCCGGCGCCGGGCCGGGAACCGGAACTCGTCGACGTGACCCGGAGCCTGCTGAAGGGCCTGGCCGGCACCAGCGTGCGGCTGATCGCTGTCGGCGGGGCGGCGAGCCTGCGCACCCCCGCCGGGACGACGGTGCTCGACGCGCCGGGCTTCCCCGCCGACCTGCGTCCGATCGCCGCGGCGTGCCAAGCCCAGCACGACGTCTACCGCGCCGACGACACCGTCGACTGGACCTACGTCAGCCCACCGCTGCAACTGGAGCCCGGCGAGCGAACCGGCCGCTACCGCCTCGGCGGCGACGACCTGCTCGTCGACGCGGACGGCCGGTCCGCGATCTCGATGGAGGACTTCGCGATCGCCTTGCTGGACGAAGCGGAACGGCCGCGGCACCACCGGACCCGCTTCACCGTGGCCACCTGACACATTTACATACATACACCATGTATTTAACCTGAGCGCATGACGAACCGCAGCGAAGCACTGGGTCAGGAGCACCGCGTCCGGCTGTCTGCGGGCGAGGTGCGGTACTGCGAGCGGGGCACCGGCGCGCCGGTGGTGTTCGTCCACGGGGTGCTGACGAACGCGGAGCTGTGGCGGAAGGTGGTCCCCGACGTCGCCGCGGCCGGGTTCCGGTGCCTGGCCCCGGACCTGCCGCTGGGTTCGCACGACGTCCCGATGCGCGCGGACGCCGACCTCTCCCCCGCCGGCAACGCCGACTTGATCGCGGACTTCCTCGAAGCGCTGGACCTGCGCGAGGTCACGCTCGTCGCGAACGACACGGGCGGCGCGCTGACGCAGATCCTGCTCAGCCGCCGCCCGGAGCGGGTCGCCCGGGTCGTGCTGACGCCGTCGGACTGCTTCGAGTACTTCTTCCCGCCGATCTTCCGCGCCCTGCCGCCGCTGGCCCGGATCCCCGGGTCGATGGCGGTGCTCGGGCAGCTGCTGCGGATCCGCGCGCTGTACCCGCTGCCGGTGCTCTTCGGCTGGGTGGTCAAGCGGCCGCTGCCGGACGCCGTGGCGCAGGCGTACCTGGCGCCGCTGCGCCGGTCGGCCGGTGTGCGCCGCGACCTGCGGAAGCTGCTGCGGGAGGTGCACCCGCGGCACACGCTGGCCGCGGCCGAGGCGCTGCGCGGGTTCGACCGGCCGGTCCTGCTCGCGTGGGCCACGGAGGACAAGCTGTTCCCGATCCGCCTGGCCCACCGGCTGGCGGCGGTGTTCCCGGACGCGCGGCTGGTCGAGGTCCCGGACGCGTACACGTTCCTGTCGGAGGACCAGCCGGCCGCGCTGGCCCGCCACGTCGTCGAGTTCGCGGGCGCCATGGCAGATTAGGCGGGTGCGACGTACCCAGCAGGACCGTTCCGCCGGCACGAAGGCCGCGCTGATCGCGGCGGCGCGCGAACTGTTCGCGGCCCGCGGCTACCAGGCGGTCCCGGCGGACGAGATAACCCGGGCAGCGGGCGTGACCCGCGGCGCGCTGTACCACCACTACGCCGACAAGCAGGGCTTGTTCCGCGCGGTGGTGGAGGAGCTGGAGCGCGAGCTGACCGCAGAGGTCGCGACGGCGTTCGACCGGACCCCGGACGCGTTGACCGGCATGCTGCAGGGGCTGGGCGTGTTCCTGGACGCGTGCCTGCGCGAGGAGGTGCGCCGGATTTCTCTGACGGACGCACCGGCGGTGCTGGGCTGGGAGGTGTGGCGCGAGATCGAGGCGGAGTACGGGCTCGGGCTGCTGGTCGACCGGCTGGAGCAGGCCCGGGCGGCGGGGCTGATCGTCCCGATGCCGGTGAAGGCGTTGGCGCAGCTGGTGTTGAGCGCCGTGATGGAGGCGGCGAGGATGATCGCCGCGGCCGAGGATCGGGGACGGACCCGGACGGAGGTCGAGC
The DNA here is from genome assembly GCF_040682815.1 of Amycolatopsis sp. NPDC051102. Classification (NCBI taxonomy): domain Bacteria; kingdom Bacillati; phylum Actinomycetota; class Actinomycetes; order Pseudonocardiales; family Pseudonocardiaceae; genus Amycolatopsis; species Amycolatopsis sp. NPDC051102. Next base: position 1,075,092 of record NZ_JBFBBT010000001.1, on the reverse strand, counting down.
AGGTGCTGGCCGGGTGGCTGGGGAGCCTGCTGCGGACCTAGCTCGGCAGCGTCCGTCGAGCCGCGGTTTCCTGCTGGCCCGGCGTCTTCGCGGCTATGGTGGGAACGCCACGCGAGGAGGCGGGATTCTGGACGATCGGATTTCGGCCCGCAACCGGGTCCACGGCTCGACCGGCCCGATCCTGCAAGCCGGTGCGGTCCACGGCGACGTCCACCTGCATTCCGCGCCTGCGGAGCCGGCTCTGGTCGCGGCGCGTTCGATCGCCGGGTGGAATCCGTTCGACCTCGGGGTGCACCGCGCGATCACCGTGGGCGGGGCGCCGGCCGGTGCGCGGCTGCCGGACCTGCCGGGCTACCTCCGCCGTTCCCACGACGACGAACTGGCCGGCCTCCTCGACGACGTCTCGGCGAACGTGATGGTGGTGCTCAGCGGCGAATCGTCGACGGGCAAGACGCGGGCGCTCTACGAATCGGTGCTGGCGAGCAGAACCCTGCGCGACTGGCCGCTGTGGTACCCGCGCACCGCCGACGACCTGCTGCGGCTGCTGCACTCCGGCCGGCTCGCCGCCGGAACCGTGTTGTGGCTGAACGAAACCCACAACCACCTGTCCGGACCGACTGGCGACCTCGCCGCGGCCGCCCTCCGCGACCTCCTGGACGGCTCCCACGGCGGTCCCTTCGCCATCGTCGGCACGCTGTGGCCGCAGTTCTGGGCCGAGTTCGTGGCGCAGCCCCGAAGCGGGCAACGGGACGAACACGCGAACGCCAGGGCCCTGCTCCAGCACTGCACGCGCCGCATCCGGGTCGCCGAGCAGCTGAGCCGGGCGGAGGTGGCCCGCGTCCGCGCCGCCGGCGCCGCCGACCCCCGCCTCGCGGCCGCTGCGTCGGCGTCCGGCGACGGCCGCCGGGTGATCCAGACGATGGCCGGCGGCCCGATGCTCGTCGAGCTCTTCGAGCACCCCGACGACGAAGACGGCCGTTACGCCGCCGCGATCCTCACCGCCGCCGTCGACGCCCGGCGCCTGGGCCACCTCCAGCCCCTGCCGCGAGCCCTCCTCGAAGACGCCGCGGGCGGGTATCTCGGCGAACGCGATCGGGTGAATCCGCTAGAGGACTGGTTTTCTCGCGGCCTCAGGCGCGCGGCGGACGAGGCGTTGCTGGGCGTGACAGCGCTCGTCGCCCGGCGGAAGCAGCCGGGCACCGGGCCGCCCGACGGCTACGAGCTGCACGACTACTTGGATCAGCACGGCCGGGCGGCCCGCCGGTGGACGCCGGCCGCGGCCGAGCTGTGGGAAGCCTGCGTCACCCACACGGCTCACCCCGAGGACCTGGTGCGCCTCACGGAAAACGCCTACCAACGTCTGCTGTACCGCTACGCGGATCCGCTGATGGAGCGGGCCCTCGAGCTGGTCGACCCCGGCTACCGGAGCGACCTGGTCGATGTCCTCGCCGAGTTCGGCCGGGTGGAGCGGGCCGCGGCAGTTCTCCAGGCGGGCGGCGAAGGCGAAGGTCCTGGTCCGTTCACCTGGCTGTCCCGGCGTTCCCACCAGACCGTGACCACCATGCTCATCGACAATGGCCGCACGTCCGAGGCCGAGATTCTCCTCGAAACGCTGGTCACACTCGGTCCGGACCCACGATGGGTGTGGCGGGCGCTGACCGGCTTGCTCGTCGAAGCGGGTCGGACCGATGAGGCCGTTGACCTGCTCCGCCGGCTCATCGCACGAGGCCGGACAGCGGCGGACTCACTGGCCGACGAGGAGCCCACCGCGCGGCCGCTGGTGATCACGGCAGCGCGGCACCTGGTGCTGGATGCCGACCCCATCGGCGAGCTTCTGGCCGATCTGCTGGCCGGCGCCGGACGCTGGGAGGAGGCGCTGGCGGCCGCGCAGACCGGCGCCAGCCACTGGTCTCGCGCCTGGCTCGCCCGAAAGTTCGCCGACCACGGGCGACTGGACCGGCTGAAAGCTCTCGCGGAAGTCGGTGACACCGACGTCTCGCTCATCCTGGCCGAACAGCTTCTCGAAGACGGTCAGGTGCCGGAGGCCGTCCGGCTGATCACCGAAGCCGAGCGGGGTAACCCGAGTGGCCATCTGCTGGAACTGCTCGTCCAGCACGGCCAAGAGGAACTCGCGATCAACACGATCATCCCTCAAAATTGGCCACGGTCCGCGGAGTTGTTGCGCGCGGTGGCCGCGGCCCTGCTCGGGCACGGTCACCGGGAACGACTGGTCGGCTTGTTGCGGGAGCTCAGTGAACCGGCCGCCGCCTCCTTCGGCTCTGGCGAAGAGATTCCGGAAGCGGTCGCCGACCTGCTGGCCGACCTGGATTGCTGGGAGGAGGCACTCACCATCGCGCGCCGGGACTCGGAGTGGGCGCGGCGCTGGGTCGCGCAGCGCCTGGCCGCCGCAGGCAACTTCGCGCAGGTCAAGCGATTGGCCGAGACGGGCAACGAGCACGCGGGGGCCGAACTGGTCCGTCACCTCGTCTCCAACCGGCGTTCCCGCGAAGCGTTCGAAATGCTGCGCGAATCCGCCCGGACCGGGCTGGACTGGGCCGACCGTGAACTGGCAAATCTCCTGGCAGCGTCCGAGCACTGGACCGAACTCGTCACCCGCGCGACCGAAGGAAGCCACCACGCGGCCCGCGCGCTCCTGGCCGCGGCCCACCAGAACCGCCTGCCCGACCCCGGACGGCTGCTCGAACGGGGCCTGTCCACGCACGGCCGAGCCTAAATCCTCCACAATGGACGGCACGGCCCGGGAGCCCGCGCGCTCCCGGGCCGTGTCCGCTCAGCTCACCTGCAGGTCGATGCACGCGTAGAACGCGTTCGCCGTGTCCGCGATGTTCCACACCGCCAGGACCGTCTGGCGGCCCGTGTGGCTGCCCAGGTTCACCTGGTGCGCCACCGTCGCCGGGGGCTGCTGGTTGTTGCCGCTCACCTCCGCGAGCTTCTCGCTGCCGATGAAGTACTGGTAGTTCGACGTGCGGTGGCGGGCCGTGAAGGTCCAGGTGAACGTCACCGTGCGGCCGACCGGGGCCGCTCGCCAGCCCTTTCCGTTGTCGTTCAGCTCGGCGAACTGGGACTGGCCGCCGTTGCAGGACTTGAGGCCCTTCGGGCCCTCGACGCTCTGGGGCTCGTACTGGATCTGCCCGCACTGCACCGTGTGCTGGGCGCACTGCGCCTGCCGGCTGGCCGGCGAGCTGACGTAGCCGTGTGCGCTCGCGATGCCCGCCGGGTTCAGCACCACCAGCACCGGGGCCAGGAGTGCGCCCGCCGCGGCCGCGACCAGTTTGCGGTTCATACCAGCTCCTTCGGGGACAGGCTCGCCTTCCGCCGCCGGGCACGGCGGGGCCGCGGCCGGGGTGGGCCGCCGCGTCGGAAGGGTTACGAGCGAAGGAAAATTGTGGTCTAGACCATACGTCCAATTGTTACCCAGGTCAACGGCTGGCAAAGTCCTGGTTCATGTTGGTAAGGCGCCAACTGTCACCCGGTGTTCCGGTCAGCGGGACCGCGTGCCGGGGACCGGGCGGCGAGGGACGGGCCGCTGCCCCTAGGATCACGGCCGTGACCACCTACGACGACACGTTCGAGCACCTCGACCCCTCGATCCTGCCGGAGCGGCAGCAGAAGATCCTGGTGGCGATCCGCGACTGGGTGGTCCGGCACGGCTACTCCCCCAGCACCCGGGAGATCGGCGAGGCCGTCGGCCTGCAGTCGACGTCGTCGGTGTCGAAGCACCTGGCGAGCCTGGAGGACAAGGGGTACCTGCGCCGCGGTGCGGGGGTCTCGCGGCCGATGGACGTGCGCGCGTTCCTGCACGGCACCGCCGCCCCCGAGGACAGCGACTCGGTGCCGGTGCCCGTGGTCGGCGACATCGCCGCCGGCTCGCCGATCTCGGCCGTCGAGCACGTCGACGACGTCCTCAAGCTGCCGCGCGACCTCACCGGGCGCGGCACCGTCTTCGGGCTGCGCGTGCGCGGGGATTCGATGATCGACGCGGCCATCTGCGACGGCGACATCGTCGTGGTGAAGCAGCAGTCCGAGGCCCACTCGGGGCAGATCGTCGCGGCGATGATCGACGAAGAGGCGACCGTCAAGGTGTACCGCCGCCGCGACGGGCACGTCTACCTCGAGCCCCGCAACCCCGCCTACGACGTCATCGACGGCGACCGCGCCGTGATCCTGGGCGCGGTCGTGTCGGTGCTGCGCAGCGTCTGAGCTACCAGGTGACCGGCAGTTCGTGCACGCCGTACACCGATCCGTCGTGCTTGAACGGGATCTTCCCGAGCTCGACGGCCGGCGCCAGGGTCGGAATCCGCCGGTACAGCGTGCTGTAGACGACCTGCAGCTCCAGCCGGGCCAGCGGCTGCCCGAGGCACTGGTGGACACCGAAGCCGAAGGCCACGTGGCGGTGCGCGTCGCGGGTCAGGTCCAGCCGGTCGCCGTCCGGGAAGACCTCCGGATCGCGGTTGGCGATGTCGCTCGCCATGATCAGGCCCTCGCCCGCGCGGATCGTCTCCCCGGCGATTTCGATGTCCTCCAGCGCGACGCGCCGACGCCCGTTGTGCGTGATGTTCAAGTAGCGCAACAGTTCTTCGACCGCCGACGCGACCAGCACCGGATCGTCGCTTTCGCGCAGCAGCGCCAACTGGTCCGGGTGCTCCAGCAGGGCCAGGGTGCCGAGCGCGATCATGTTCGCCGTCGTCTCGTGGCCGGCGACGAGCAGCAGCAGGCCCATTTGCGCCGCTTCCACCCGGGTCAGCTCGCCCGCCGCGACCCGGGCGGCGACCCCGGAAAGCAGGTCGTCGGCGGGATTCTCGAGCTTCGCGCCGACCAGCCGGTCGAGGTAGCCGATCAGGGCCTGGTGCCCGGCCAGCCGCTCCTCGGGCTTCGCGTCGCGGCGGACGATGACCTTGCTGTTCTCCTGGAAGAAGCCGTGGTCGGCGTACGGGACGCCGAGCAGCTCGCAGATCACCAGTGACGGGACCGGCAGCGCGAACGCCTCGACGAGGTCCACCGGCTTCGGGCCGGCGAGCAGCTCGTCGATCAGGTCGTCGACGATCCGCTGCACGGCCGGGCGCATCGCGGCGACCCGGCGGATCGTGAACGGAGCCGTCACCATCCTGCGCAGCCGCGCGTGCTCCGGGTTGTCCATCAGGATGAAGCCGAACCCGGTGCCGCCCTTCGGCAACGGCGCGGGGCTCGGGTACCCGGGCCGGGTGATGTCGGCGCTGACCCGGGGATCCACCAGCAGCGCCCGCTGGTCGGCGTAGCGGGTCACCAGCCACGGCGTGCTGCCGTCCCACAGCCGGACACGGGCGAGCGGGGTCTCCTCCTGCAGCGCGCGGGCGGCGGGTGGCGGGTCGAACGGGCAGCCTGCGGCCCGGGGCATCGGGAACTCGGGAATCTCGGTGGTCGTCATCGTTCCTCCGCGGTGGCCGTCAGTTCGTCAGCAGTCAACCGAAGGCTGCTACGCTAAGTCAAGCGACTGATTTAATTATCCGTTCGGAGGACCGCTCGTGCCCGTTCCACCCAGAGCCGCCGGAGAGGCGTCGCCGCGCGCGAACCTTGTCGTCGCGGTCCTCGCCCTCGCCGGCATCACCGTATCGCTGATGCAAACGCTGGTCATCCCGCTGATCCCGGCCCTGCCGGGGCTCCTGCACGCCTCCGCGGCCGACGCCACCTGGGCCATCACCGCCACCCTGCTCGCCGGCGCGGTGGCGACGCCGACCATGGGGCGGCTCGGGGACATGTACGGCAAGCGGCGGATGCTGCTCATCAGCCTCGGTGCCCTGGTCGTGGGCTCGGCGATCGGCGCGCTCTCCGACAGCCTCGTGCCGATGGTCGCCGGGCGGACCCTGCAGGGCCTCGCCGCGGGCGTCATCCCGCTCGGGATCAGCATCATGCGTGACGAGCTGCCCGCCGAACGGCTCGGCTCGGCCACGGCGCTGATGAGCGCGTCGCTGGGCGTCGGCGGCGCGCTGGGGCTGCCGGCGGCGGCGCTGCTGGCCGAGAACGCCGACTGGCACGCGCTGTTCTGGACCGCGGCCGGGCTCGGGGTCGTCGTCACCGGGCTGGTCGTCGCCCTCGTGCCGGAGTCGCCGGTCCGCACCGGCGGCCGGTTCGACGTGCCGGGTGCGGCCGGGCTCTCGGTCGCGCTGGTGTGCCTGCTGCTGGCGATCTCGAAGGGCGCCGACTGGGGCTGGGGCAGCGGCGCGACGCTCGGGCTGTTCGCGGTGGCCGTCGTGGTCCTGCTGTTGTGGGGCCGCTGGGAGCTGCGGACCCGGCAGCCGCTGGTGGACCTGCGCACGACCGCGCGGCGGCAGGTGCTGCTGACGAACATCGCGTCCGCGGTGTTCGGCTTCTCGATGTTCGCGATGTCGCTCGTCCTGCCGCAGCTGCTGCAGCTGCCGGCGGCCACCGGGTACGGCCTCGGCCGGTCGATGCTCGTCGTGGGGCTCGTGATGGCGCCCTCCGGGCTGGTCATGATGGCGCTGGCGCCGGTGTCCGCACGCATCACGCGGACCCGCGGCCCGAAGACCACGCTGATGCTCGGCGCGGTGGTCGTCGCGGCGGGGTACGCCCTCGGCGTCGTCCTGATGAGCGCGACCTGGCACCTGGTGCTGATCTCGTGCGTCATCGGCGCCGGGATCGGGCTGGCCTACGGCGCCATGCCGGCGCTGGTCATGGGGGCCGTGCCGGTGTCGGAGACCGCCGCCGCCAACAGCCTGAACACGCTGATGCGGTCGATCGGGACGTCGGTCTCCAGCGCCACAGCCGGGCTGGTCCTCGCCCGGCTGACCGTCTCGTTCGGCCCGGCGACCCTGCCGTCGCAGAACGGTTTCCGGCTGGTGCTGGGGATGGGGTCGGCGGCCGCGCTGCTCGCACTGGCCGTCGCCGCGTTCCTGCCGCGGTGGTCCCCCGCGCTCACCCGCCCGGAGCCCGCCGTCGCCGCCGGCCGCTGACCGTGCGCGCACCGCGGCGCTCGCGGCGGTGCGCGCACGGTGCACGTCCGGTCAGCACGAAGCGGAAACCTTCGGGTCGACGCCGGGCCACCACGGCCCGGCACCGGCCCGGAGGAGCGGACATGACGAGCAGGAACGCCTTGGTGACGGGGGCTTCGCGGGGAATCGGCCGCGCGATCGCCCGGCGGCTGGCGGCGGACGGCGCCGTGGTCGCCGTGCACCACGGCGGCAACGAAGCGGCCGCCAAGGAAACCGTCACGCTGATCGAGGAGGCGGGCGGCCGCGCGTTCCCCGTGGCGGCCCGGTTCGGCGAGGCCGGGGCGGTCGACCGGCTGGCCGACGTCGTCGCCGCGGAGTTCGGCGGCGGCCTGGACATCCTGGTCAACAACGCGGGAATCGGCTCGCACAGCACGATCGGGCAGCTGACGGAGGAGGAGCTGGACCGGCTCCTGGCGATCAACGTCAAGACACCGCTGCTGCTGATCCGGCGGCTGCTGCCGCTGCTGAACGACGGCGGCCGGATCGTCACGGTCGGCTCGATGGCCACCCGGATCGCGGTGCAGAGCCAGCTCGGTTACACGGTCAGCAAGGCCGCCGTCGAAGCACTCGCCCCGACACTGGCGAACGAGCTGGGCCACCGCGGGATCACGGTGAACACGGTCGCCCCGGGACCGATCCGCACCGACATGACGGAGCCGATGCTGGCGATCCCGGAAGCGGCGGCCGGCCTCACCGCGATGACCGCGCTGGGCCGGATCGGCGAGCCGGAAGACGTCGCCGACGTCGTGGGCTTCCTGACCGGCCCGGACGGGCGGTGGGTGACCGGCCGCACGCTCGACGTCTCGGGCGGGACGTTCCTCGGGCCGATCGCGCCCGCCTGAGCCCGGCGAAGCCGCCGGGGACGGGCGGGAACACGGAACTCGCGTGATCGAGCGCGGATTTCGTGTGATTGGCGGGACATCACGCGTGATTGGCGGGACATCACGGCGGCCGCCCGGGTCGGGTCCGGGCGGCCGGGCCGTCAAGGCTTCCGGGCGACCACCGCCAGCGTCGTGTACGGCAGCACGAAGCTCCCGCCGAGGTCGTCGATGGCCGCGCCGACTTCGGACAGCAGCGCCGCCAGCTCCTTCGGCGGCACCCGCGTCAACCCGCCGGTCGTGGGCAGGAAGTCCAGCCACTCGTCGCGCGTGTAGGTGCGCTCCCACGCGAACCGCCAGCGGTCCGGGGCGCCGAGGCCGTCCGCCTTCGCGATGGCGTCGGCGAAGCCGGCGAACATCACGTCGTAGATGTCCGCGGCCGGCCGGGACTCCCCCGCGAACGGCGAGCCCGGCAGCACCCGGCGGCACGCCGCGGCGAAGGCGTCCGCCACCGCCTCGGGCGGCTGGAACACGTGCGCGAACACGGCGAGCAGCCCGCCGGGCCGCAGGATCCGGGCCGCCTTGGCCGGGCCCGCCACCGGGTCCACCCAGTGCCAGGCCTGCCCGGCGACGACGGCGTCGAAGGTCCGCCCGGCCGGCGCCCAGTCCTCGAACTTCGCCACTTCCACGTCGATCCCGCCGCGGCGGGCGAAAGCGGCCATCCGCGCGTCGGGGTCGACGCCGAGCACCCGGCAGCCCGCGTCGCGGAACTGCCTCGCTTCGATGCCGGTGCCGCAGCCGACGTCGAGGACGTCACTCCCGGGACTGGCGGCGACGATCCGGTCCACCAGCTCGCGCGGGTACTCCGGGCGCGCCCGGTCGTAGCGTCCGGCGTCGCTCCCGAAGGATTCCGCCATCGTCCGAGCTTCATGAGGTTGAGTGGGCATGCGCCCACTTTAATGGGCACTTGCCCACTAGGACAACCACCGGCTGTACCGGAGAATGGGGGCATGCCGACCGGGGTCCACCTGCGCGACGTGCGCAAGCAGCTGTTCGACGCGGCCGAGCGGGTCCTGCTCCGCGACGGCCCGAACGCGTTGACCAGCCGCGCGGTGACCACGGAGGCGGACGTGGCGAAGGGTGTCCTGCACCGCCACTTCGCGGACTTCGACGACTTCCTGGCGGACCTGGTCCGCGACCGCATCACCCGCTTGGCGGACCAGGCCGCCCTCCTCGAAGCAGCAGCAGGCACCCGAACGGTCACGGAAAACCTGACCGACGCCCTGACAGACCTGTTCGACCCGGTCTCACTGGCCCTGACGAGCTTGATCTTCTTCCGCGACGAGCTCCGAACCCGCCTCCGCAAGGAAGGCGGCCTCCCGATCCTGACGGAGGCCCGCGCCATGCTGAAAGCCTACTTGTCAGCCGAGCGCGAACAGGGCCGCATAGCAGCGGACGCCGAGGTGGACTCCCTGTCCCTGTCCCTGATAGGCGCGGCCCACCTGCTCTTCGCAGGCCGCCGCCGAGGAACTCTCCCAGACGAGAAGGAACTGACAACCACGGTGAGCACGATCATGGCCGACGTACTACAACGCCGCCTGCTGTAACCGAAGATCGAAACAGTCCGAAGTGGATCAAACCCGCACCCACCGACGCAACGCAACCAGACGCGGGGGTCCGGGGGCGTGCCCCCGGCGGGGGTGTGGGGGCTCGGCCCCCACAGGACACAGAATGAAGAGAGCCCCGTTCGCGAACTGCGCGAACAGGGCTCTCCCCGAACGGAATGGGCGATACTGGGATCGAACCAGTGACCTCTTCGGTGTGAACGAAGCGCTCTCCCCCTGAGCTAATCGCCCGTGGTACGAACTTCCACGAAATCCGGGGGTGGACTTCGTGGTGCGCGATACTGGGATTGAACCAGTGACCTCTTCCGTGTCAGGGAAGCGCTCTCCCGCTGAGCTAATCGCGCGCTGCGGAACTTCGTACTGGCGGAAGCATATCGGACGCGCGGAGGGGGCTCGCAGGGGGTCCGGTTCACCGAAAACCGCCTGACAGGAACGGCCCGAAACGGGCACACTGCGAGGGACGTCCCGTGTGCCCCGCGGCCGTCCCGGCCGACCAGGAGAGTCCCACCCCGATGACCGAAACCGTGTCCACCCCGCCCGCCGACGTGAACCGCGCTCCGGCGCGCTCGGGACTCCTCATCGGGGTTCTCGTGCTTTCCGCGTTCGTGATGATCCTCAACGAGACGATCCTGAGCGTCGGGCTGCGCGACCTGACCGTCGACCTGCGCGTGCCCACCACGACCGTGCAGTGGCTGACCAGCGGGTTCCTGCTGACGATGGCCGTGGTCATTCCCACGACCGGGTTCCTGCTGGAGCGGTTCTCGCCGCGGCAGGTGTTCCTCTTCTCGCTGTCGGCGTTCAGCCTGGGCACGCTGGTGTGCGCGCTCGCGCCCGGGTTCGGCCTGCTGATGACCGGGCGGGTGATCCAGGCGTGCGGCACGGCGGTGATGCTGCCGTTGCTGATGACGACGGTGATGCGGCTGGTGCCGCCGGAGCGCCGCGGCGCGACGATGGGCACGATCACCATCGTCATCGCGGTCGCGCCGGCGATCGGGCCGACGATCGGCGGCGCGGTGCTTTCGCTGGGCTGGCGCTGGATGTTCTGGATCGTGCTGCCGCTGGCGATCGCCGCGCTGGTGGCCGGTGCGCTGCTGCTGCGGCTGGACGGCGAACGCCGCCGGGTGCCGCTGGACGTGCCGTCGGTGCTGCTGTCGGCGATCGGATTCGGCGGGGTGCTGTACGGCCTGTCGGCCGGCGGGGAGCAGGCCGGGGCCGAGCCGCTGGTGCCCGGCTGGGTGCCCGTCGTCGTGGGCGTCGCGGCGCTGGCCGTGTTCGTCTGGCGCCAGCTGCGGCTGCAGCGCCGGGACCGGGCACTGCTCGACCTGCGGCCGTTCACGCACCGCAGTTTCGTGGTCGCGCTGGTGCTGACGGCGCTGCTGTTCGTCTGCCTGATCGGCGCGGCGGCGATCATGCTGCCGCTGTACCTGCAGACGGTGCTGCACGCGAGCACGTTCGTCAGCGGGCTGGCGATGCTGCCGGGCGGGCTGGTGCTGGGCCTGCTGGGCCGTCCGGTCGGCGCGTTGTTCGACAAGGTCGGCGGGCGCCCGCTGGTCATCCCCGGGGCGGCCGCGATGGCCGTTTCGCTGGGGTTGTTCGCGGTGCTGGGGCCGGGTTCGCCGCTGATCGCGGTGATCGGGATCCACGTGCTGATGATGGCGGGGCTCGGCCTGATGATGACGCCGTTGTTCACCGAGGCCCTCGGCGTGCTGCCCGGCCACCTGTACTCCCACGGCAGCGCGATCCTTTCGACGCTGCAGCAGGTGGCAGGCGCGCTCGGCACGGCGATGTTCGTGAGCATCGCGACGCTGGGCAGCCACGACGCGACAGCGAGCAGCCCGGACGCCTCGGGCCTGCGGGCGGCGTTCATCGTGGCCGCGCTGGTCGGGCTGGTCGCGTTCGCGGGCAGCTGGCTGATCCGGCGCGGTCCGATGGCACAGTCCACTTCGGAGCACTGAAGGAAAGGCCCGCTTCCGCTCGGCGAAGGCTGGGGGGAACCTGCGAGCGGAAGCGGGAGACGAGCGTCGGTACGGGGGTCGCCTCGCGGCGAAAGGCACAACACGGCTCCGTCATGACAGGTATTCCGTGAAGGCAAGGGGTGAGGCCCGGGGACACCGCCGTACCGACACCCGTTACAACGCCCCGGCGCCGCCGGTGTTCCCCGACGTGATCCGGCTCATGCCGACACCTTGGGGGTCGCGCGGACGCCGCTGTGCAGGTACCGCTCCCCCGTGGGCAGCGTGTAGAACGTCGCCGAAATCCACGACTTCGCCCCGGGCTCGCGGAAGGCGAACTGGGACTCGCCGATCGGGATCAGATCGTGTTCCGTGGTCGGTTCCGGGACCAGCGCCGCGATCGGGCCCGTGATCGTCTGCCGCATCCGCAGGCCCTCGTCCCCTTCGAACACCTCGATCCGCATCGACGCGCGCTCGTAGACCCCGAGGAACTCCGCGAAGTCGACGGAAGGCGGCGTGGCAGCCGGCGCGATCGGCGCAGGAAGCGCCACGCCCGCCAGCTCGGCGAAGATCTCCCGGTACAGCTCCTCGTACAGGTCGCGCGTGTTGCCGCCGTTGGTGAGCAGCGTGACAGCCAGACCGTGCGAGGGCAGCAGCCGCAGGAACGCCGACTGCCCGATCGTGTTGCCGTCGTGGCCGATGACGCGGTGGCCGTCCCAGTCGAAGCGGATCCAGCCGAGACCCCACGAGTCGCCCAGCGTGTGCTTGTCCGGCATGTCCGCCTGCCACTCGGTCATCGCCGCCGCCGTGGGTTCCGACAGCACGTCGAGGCCGCCCACCAGGTGGATCCGGGCGAACGCCAGGACGTCCGCCGCGGTCGCGGTGATCAGCCCCGCCGGGCCCGCCGAGCGCGGCAAGCCCCACGCCGGGGCCGGCTGGGGCTCGCCGTCGCCCACTGAGACGTGGCCCATCGCCGCGCGGTGCAGCAGCGCCTCCTCCGGCAGCGTGCCCGTATGGGTGAGGCCGAGCGGGGTGAACAGCCGCTCGCGCAGCGCCGCGTCCCACGTCTGCCCGGTCAGCTTCTCGATCACCCGGCCGGCCAGCACGAACCCGGAGTTGCAGTAGGACAGCGTCGCCCCGAGCGGGTGGTTCTGCGCGACCTCCGCCAGCAGCCCGACGAACTTCTCCACGCAGTCGTCGCCGCGGCCGGTGTCGGTGAAGACGTCACCGTCGATGCCACTCGTGTGGGTGAGCAGGTGCCGGAGTGTCACCTGCTTGGTGACGTCGGGGTCGGCCAGCCGCAGCTCGGGCAGCACGTCGGCGACCGGCGCGTCCAGGTCCAGCAGGCCCTCGTCGACGAGCTGCATCGCCACCGTGGCCGTCCAGACCTTGGTGATCGAGCCGATCTGGAACACCGACTCGTCGGTCACCGCCACGCCGGTCGCGGTGTTCAGCACGCCGTGGCTCGCCAGCACCTGGTCGTCGCCGCGCAGGATGCCCAGCGACGCCCCGGGGACGCGGTGCTTGCGCGCGAGCTCGGCCAGGCGCCGCCGCCAGTGCGCGGCGTCGAGCGGCACCCGGGCCGGCCGGCCCGGCTCGCCCGCGTGCTGCTCGGCCCAGTCGACGATGCGGCGGTTGAAGTCGGTCCGGTGGGACGGCTTCCCGTCCAGGATGAACAGGTGGGACGCGCCGGGGTAGAGCACCAGCCGCGTCGGCACGCCCTGTTCGCGCAGCGCGGTGAACCACTGCTCGGCCTGCCCGGCCGGGCACCGGTCGTCGGCGGCGCCGTGCAGCACGAGCGTCGGCGTGCGCACCTTCTCCACCTGCGCCAGCGGGGAAAGGGCCGCGTAGCGCGCCCGGTTCTCCGCCGGGATGGCGCCGAGTTCGGCGACGCCGAGGTAGTGGCCGCTGTCGGATGTGCCGGCCAGGCTGACGACGTCGCTGACGACCCCGCCCGCGACGGCCGCGGCGAACCGGTCGTCCCGGCTGGTCAGGTAGCAGGTCATGAAGCCGCCGTAGCTGTAGCCCGCCACCGCGAGCCGGCGCGCGTCGGCGACGCCCTCGGCGACGAGGACGTCGAGGGGCTCGAGGAAGTCCTTGGCGTCGGCGACACCCCAGGCGCCGACCGCCGCGGTGTAGAACGCTTCGCCGTAGCCGTCGCTGCCGCGCGGGTTGAGCAGCAGCACCGCCCAGCCGCGGGCGACGAGCTCCTGGTGGTAGAGGTGCACGGCGTCGGCGGTGCCGTTCCAGGCGTTGTGCGGGCCGCCGTGGATGTCCAGCAGCAGCGGCCGCGGGCCGGTGCGGGCGGGGTCGCGCAGCAGCCAGCCGGCCACGGTCGTGCCGTCGGAGACGGTGAACTCCCGCTCCTCGCGCAGGTACGGCTCGACGTCGCCGGGCCCGTGCGCGGTGCGCACTTCCACCGCTCCCCCGCTGACGTCGACCGTCGCGATTTCCCCGTAGGACGACGGCGTGGCGAGCACGATGGCCGCGGTGTCCCCGGCGGCGGACATCGCGACCACGGCGTTCCCGGTGCCGCCGAAGACGAGCCGTGGCTCGCCGCCCCCGGCCTCGACCGCGTACAGGTGGGTGTAGCCGCGGTCGCGGGCGCAGAACAGCACGGAAGTGCCGGAAAGCTGGGGAAGGGCGCCGGGGTACCCGGCCGCCCCGGGCATGACGTTCCGGTCCAGCGGCGCGGCCAGATCGGTGGTTTCCCCGCCGTCGAGGGGGATCCGCAGGAGCCCGAGGTGCCCGGGCGCGGTGTCGCGGCGGCCGACGGCGAGGAGCGCGGTGCCGTCGGCGGTCCAGGTGACCGTGCCGCACATGCCGTCGCCGGAACCGACCGGCCGCGGCTCGCTCCCCCGGTCACCTGGCTCGACGACGTATGCGCCGGAGCGGAAGGTCAGGTCGGCGTCGGCCTCCGGGCCCGCCGGGAAAGCCAGCAGCCGGCCGTCCGGCGACCAGGCGGGGTCGCCGGTATGCCAGTCCCCCGACGTCACCCGCCGGACCTCGCCCGTGGCGACGTCGAGGACGTGGACGTGCTTGCGCAGCGTCCGCAGCAGGCCGGCGCCGTCGGCCTTGAAGTCCACCCGGTCGGCGACCACCGGGGCACCCGCCCGGCGGGCGCGGGCGGCATCGTCCTCGCCTTCGTCCGCGTCGAGGTCGACCGGGGCGGCGAAGGCGATCTCGGCGCCGTCCGGGCGCCAGACGGGCGTGCCCGCGCCGAGCGGGAGCGTGGTGACCTGCTCGGGCTCGCCGCCGTCGGCGGGCAGCAGCCACAGCTGCGCCGGGCCGTCCTCGGCGCGCAGGAACGCGAGCCGGGTGCCGTCCGGCGACCACGCCGGCGCCAGGTCGGCGGGGCCGCGGGTCAGCCGGCGGGCCTCGCCGCTGCCGGCGGGGACCTGCCAGAGCGAACGCGTGTCCTCGTCCTTGTCGCGGTCGGCGGTGCGCAGCACGTAGACGATCCGGGTGCCGTCGGGCGAGAGCGCCGGCTGCTCGGGGAACTCGAGGGCGTACAGGTCGTCGATGCCGGGACGTCGGGTCATGCGGATCTCCTCGTGGGATGGGCGGCGGCGAAGTGGCACGCCGCGGAGTGGGACCGGTCCGCCGCGTCGCCGGCCGGGTCGGCGGTGACGCAGACGGTGCGGTCCGGGTGCACGAGCGGCCCGATCGGGCAGCGCGGGTGGTAGCGGCAGCCGGACGGCGGGTGGTGCGGGTCGGCGGGTTCGGTGTCGGCCAGCGCGTCGTCGCCGGTGCTGTCGAGCAGGTTCCGGCGCGCCGACGGCGCGGCGGCCAGCAGGTCGCGCGTGTAGGGGTGCTTCGGATCGGTGAGCACCTGAGCGGCGGGCCCGGCCTCGACGATCCGGCCGAGGTACATCACCGCGACGACGTCGCTGACGTACCGCACCACGGCGAGGTTGTGCGAGATGAACAGCATCGACAGCGAAAGCCGCCGCTGCACCTCCCGGACCAGGTTCAGCACGGCGCCCTGCACCGAGACGTCGAGCGCCGAGGTGATCTCGTCGGCGATCAGCACCTTCGGCTGCCCCGCCAGCGCGCGGGCGAGCGCGACGCGCTGCCGTTGCCCGCCGGAGAGCCGGCCGGGCAGCGCCGTGGCGCGGTCCGGGTCCAGGTTCACCAGTTCGAGCAGCCGGGCGACCTCGGCCCGCCGCGCGGTGCGGGACGTCCCCGGCGGCATCGCCTCGGCGATCGACTCGCCGACGGCCATCCGCGGGTCCAGCGACGAATACGGGTCCTGGAACACCATCTGCAGCGGGCGCCGCCGCGGCAGCCGGCGCACGTCGACGCCGTCGAGCAGCACCCGTCCGGCGCTGACCGGGGCGAGCCCGGCCGCCGCCCGCGCGAGGGTCGACTTGCCGGAGCCGGACTCGCCGACCAGGCCGACGACCTGTCCCGGTGGGACGGTCAGGCTGACGCCGTCGACCGCGGTCAGCCGGCCGTAGCGGACGCTCACCGCGTCGAACTCCAGCGCACTCATGCGCGCGCCTCGCTGACGCTCGGCGCCGCCTGAGCGGCAGGCGCAGTGTTGAATGATTCGTTCGCAGGCTCACTCATGCGGCACCCTCCTCATGGGACTGTCCGGAAAGGACGGTGAGCTGCGGGTGCCAGCAGGCGACCCGGTGGCCGTCCGCGGCCGGTTCGAGCACCGGGTCCTCGGCGCGGCAGCGCTCGGACGCCAGCGGGCACCGGGCGGCGAACGCGCAGCCCCCGGGCACCTGGTCGGGTTCCGGCGGCCGGCCGGGGATCACCTCGAGGGGCTGGTCGCGGTCGGTGTCGAGGTCGACCGTGGTGGCCAGCAGCGCCCGCGTGTACGGGTGCTGGGCCGGGCTCCCGGTCGGCAGGTCCTCGACGATGCGGCCGGCGTACATCACCAGCATCCGTTCGCAGGTCTGGGCGACGACGGCGATGTCGTGGCTGATCAGCAGGATCGCCGCACCCTCGGCTTCGCGCGTGCGGGCCAGCAGGCGCAGCACCTGCCGCTGCACGGTGACGTCGAGCGCGGTCGTCGGCTCGTCGGCGACGATCAGCTTCGGCCGGCCCATCAGCCCCATCCCGATCATCGCCCGCTGCCGCATGCCGCCGGAGAACTCGTGCGGGTACTGCCGGGCGCGCCGCTCGGCGGCCGGGACGCGCACCGCGGCCAGCCGGTCCACCGCGCGGGCGAACGCCTGGCGCCGCGACAGGCCGTGGTGCTGCTCGGACACCTCGGCCAGCTGCCCGCCGACGCGGCGGGCGGGGTTGAACGACGTCATCGGGTCCTGGAAGACCATGGCCAGTGCGGTGCCGAGCTCGCGGTCCGACGCGGCCGCCAGCGGCTTCCCGGCGAACTCGAGCCGGTCGGCGGTGACCACGCCGGGTGCTTCGACCAGGCGGGACACGGCCAGCGCGGTCAGGCTCTTGCCGGAGCCGGACTCGCCGACCACGCCGATCGCTTCGCCGGCGCGGACGCTGAAGCTGACCCCGCGCACCGGAACCGTCCAGCCGTCCGGGCCGGGGAACGCCACCCGGAGGTTGTCCACCACGAGCACGGCGTCCGCGGGCTGCTCGCCGAGCGCGGGCCGCGCCGCCGGCAGCGGCGGTGCCCCGCGCCGGGTCACGCGCGTCCGCACCCCGACCACCGCGGCGACCGTCTCGCCGACCAGATTGAACGCCAGCCCGGCGAGCACCACCGCCGCCGCGGGCCCCAGCGCGGCCGCCGGGTTGACGTAGATGCCGTCCAGGCCCTCGCGCAGCAGCCGTCCCCAGTCGTAGTCCGGTGCCTGCACACCGATCCCGAGGAACGACAGCCCGGCGAAGGCCAGCAGCGCCGAACCCGCGCTGATGGTCGCGTTCACCACGAGCGGCTCGCCGATGTTCGGCAGCACGTGCCGGGCCAGCAGCCGCGCCCGGCCGACGCCGGCGATCCGGGCCGCGGCGACGAAGTCGCGCCCGCTCACCGACGCCGACAGCGTCTGCACGAGCCGGGCGAACGCCGGCGCCATCGCGAAGCCGATCGCCAGCACCGCGCCGTGCGTGCCGACACCGAAGATCACCGCGAGGAACAGCGCCAGCAGCAGGCCCGGGAACGCGACCGCGATGTCGACGACCGCGGTGAGCAACCGGCTCACCCGGCGGGGCAGCACGGACGGCAGCGTCCCGAGGACGACGCCGGTGCCGGCGCCGATCACGGTGGCGAGCACGGCCAGCCCGACCGAGAGCCGGGTCGCGACCAGGGTGCGCAGCAGCAGGTCGCGGCCGAGGGAGTCGGTGCCGAACGGGTGCGCCTCGGACGGGCCCTGGCCGATCGCGTCGGTGTCGATCGCGGCCGCGCCGTCACCCCACAGCAGCGGCGCCAGCACCGACAGGACGACGACCAGGGCCAGCAGCACCGCCGAACACGCACCCACCGGCGTGCGCACGGCCGCCGTCCACACCGAACCGCGTCGCGCCATGTTCACGCCTCCCGGATGGCCGAGCGCGGGTCGAGCAGCCCGAGCACGACGTCGACGAGCAGGTTCACCAGCAGCACGCCGACGCCGTAGACCAGCACGATCCCCTGGACCAGGGGGTAGTCCTTCTGCAGGATCGACTGGACGATCGTCGAGCCGAGGCCGGGCCAGGCGAAGACGTTCTCGACCAGCACCGTGCCCGCGACCATCCCGGTCAGCATCAGCCCGCCCAGCGTCAGCGTCGCGGTCAGCGCGTTCGGCAGCGCGTGCCGGACGTAAACGAGCCGCGCGGGCAGCCGCTTCGCCCGCGCGGTGCGGACGAAGTCGGCGCCCAGCACGGAAAGCAGCTCCACCCGGACGATCCGGGCGAGCACCGCCGAAGGCCCGGTGGCCAGGGCCGCGACCGGCAGCACGTACGCGCTCGCGTCGTCGCCGCCGGCCACCGGGAACCAGCCGAGGCCGACCGCGAGCAGCGCCACCAGCGCGACCGCCACCAGGAACTCCGGCACGGCGGCGAAGAAGACGCTCACCGACGTGAACGCCAGCTCGCTGCCGCGGCGCCGGCCGCCGCGGGTCAGCACCGCGAAGGTCACCCCGACCGGGATCGCGACGGCGACCACGACCGCGAAGGCCAGCACGGCCAGCTGCAGGGTCGCCGGCAGCCGGTCGCCGATCACCTGCGTGACCGGCTGGCTGCTCGCCATCGACGTCCCGAGGTCGCCGGTGACCAGGCCGCGCAGGTAGTGCCCGTACTGCACCCACAGCGGGTCGTCCAGGCCGAGCGCCAGCCGCTTCGCCCGGACCAGGTCGGCCGGGGCGGTCATGCCGAGCGCGGCCCGCACGGGATCGCCCGGCACCAGGTGGATCATCAGGAAGGCCGCGGTCACCAGCGCCCACAACGAGACGGCGAACCGGGTCAGCCGCCGCGCGGCGAACGCCGGCCACGGTCCGCCGCGCAGGCGCGCGGGCGCCGCCGCCGTGGTCATCGCGCGTACATCCGGATCGACGACGGCGTGACGCTGCCCTGGCTGACCTCGAACCGCGCACCGCTGGCGTAGTACGGCACGACGGAGTCGATGTAGGGCACCACGTCGACGTGCTTGACCAAGGCGGTCTCCGCGGCCTGCCAGGCCGGGCAGCTGGCTTCGCCGCTCATCGCGGCCGCCTGCTTCACGCTCTGTTCGTACTCCGGGTTGGCGATGTGGCCGAAGTTGGTCCCGTCCGGCGCCGCCGGGCCGGACACGAACGGCACCAGCTGGCTGGGCAGGGTGAGCCCGACCGGGCCGAGCGAGACCTCCCACTCGCCGGTGCCGAACAGCACCTGGGACAGCCCGGGGCTGTCGACGGCCTTGAGCGTGACCTCGGCGCCGAGGGACTTCCACGTCTGCTGGGCCAGTTCGGCGGTGGGTGCCATCGTCGGGCCGAGCTGGGTGCCGTAGAGGACGGTGAGCGCCAGCCGCTTGCCGCCCTTGACGCGCACGCCGTCCGCGCCGGCCTTCCAGCCCGCCGCGTCCAATGTGGACGCCGCGGCGGCCGCGTCGTGGTTGGGCAGGTGGCCGGTGACGGTGTCGCCCGAGCACGCCTTCGGCTCGGCGGTGACCAGGCTCTGCGACGGCTTGCCCGTGCCGTTGGTCAGCACCTTGCCGAGCTGGGCCAGGTCGAGCGACTGGGTCAGCGCGCGCCGCACCGACTCGTCGTGGCCGGGACGCCCGGGCGCCTGGTTGTAGAAGATTTCCCCGAGCGGGGCGAGGAAGTCGGCGTGGAAGAGCTTCCGCGCTTCGAGCCGCTGGCGGTCCGGTCCGTTGATCTGGCTGGCGTTCAGCTCGCCGGACAGCAGCAGGTTCGCCGCCGTCGAGGTGTTCGGCACGACCCGGGCCACGACCTTGTCCGGCAGGCCCGCCTGCTGCGCCTTCCAGTCCCCCGGGCCCCACGCGTAGTCCTTGCGGCGGGTGAAGGTGTAGTGGTCGTTCGGCACGGCCTCGGAGACGGCGAACATGCCGGTGCCGCTGCCACCCGTGGCCAGCAGCTTGCGATCGGCCAGGCCCTTGCCGCAGACGATCGGCAGGCCGCCGACGTTGCGGAGCAGGAACGCGTCGGGCGCGCCGCTGGTCACGGTGATCGTCCGGGTGGCTTCGTCGGCCGTGGCCTTCGTGCCCGGCGCGATCGTCAGGCCCGCGAACGGCGACTTGTTGGCCGGATCGCCGACGAACCCGATGTTCGCGGCGACGTCGGCGGCGGTCAGCGGGGCGCCGTCCGCGCAGGTGATGCCGGGACGCAGGGTGAACGACGCCGTGGTCGTGGTGGCGGTCCACTTTTCGGCGAGCGCGGGCAGCGGCTTGCCGTCAGGGGTGAGTTCGAGCAGCGGGTCGTAGAGGAACCGGTCGACCTGGCCGGTCACCGCCAGCACCGACATGTGCGGGTCGAGGTTGCCCGGGTCGGAGGCGATCCCGAGGTTGAACGTCTTGCCGTCGGCGAGGGCGCCGCCGGCCGCGCTGCCGCCGCCCGGTCCCCCGCAGGCCGTCGCCGCGAGGGCGAGCGCGCCGAGCAGGACCACCGCCGTCCCGGCATCGTACCGGGGCTTCGCCCCGGGCCGGGGGCTCCGCCACCCGGACCCCCGCAAGAAGTGGGTGTGGGTCATGGTGCTTCCCTAAGGTCGGTGTTCGTCGGGGTGGGTGCCCCGGAAACGCGGGGCGCTGGGCCGCGGCCGGACCGGCTCGGCCCGCCGGTGGCCGGAACTCCGGGCGGGTAGCCGGAAACTCTGGCCGGCACCGCCGGGGCCCGGCCGGCGTGCCCGCGACGCCCCTCGGCCGCGGGTTCGCCGGTACCGGGCCACCGCAAGCTGCCCTTCGCCGCCGTCACGGTGCTTCCTTCCGCAGGTGGTCCACGGCGAGCCGGCCGGCCCGGCCGATCGCCGCGTCGATGGCGGGTTGCCGTTCGGCCGGCGAGTCCGCGCGGGTGAACACCGCGACGGCGAAGCGGCGGCCGTCGGGGTAGGACACGACACCGGCTTCGTTGCGGATCGCCGGCAGGGTGCCGGTCTTGGCCGCGACGGCGACGTCCGAGGCGAACCCGGACGAGAGCCGGTGCGGCCAGATCTGCCGGGCCATCATCGACCGGACGCGCTCGCACGCCGCCGGCTCGCCGGCCCGGTCCGTCCACACGGCGTCGAGCAGTTCGGTGATCTCGCGCGGAGTCGACGACGTCGTGCGCCCGGGGTCGAGCACCGCGAGTTTCCGAGTCTGCTCGGGCGTCGCGCCGGCGAACAAGGCGTCGATGTCGGCGCCCTCGGGCGCTCCGAGGTCGGCGAGCACGGAGGCGAACAGGTCCTCGCAGCAGCCGACCAGCCGGGTGCGGCGCAGGCCGAGGTCGGCCAGGAGGCGGTCGACGGCGGCCGCCCCGATCCGGTGGTAGACGACGTCGGTGGCGGCGTTGTCGCTCATGGTCAGCATGAACAGGGCGAGGTCGCGCCAGCTCATCTCCACGTCGTCGGCGCAGCCCGCGGTGCCGATGCCGCCGATGCGGTAGCGCGGCCCGACGCGGGTCCGGGCGGTCTCGTCGAGCCGTCCGGCCGCCACTTCCCGGGCGTAGGCGACGGCGACCGGGATCTTGAACACCGACGCCAGCACCACCGGCTCGTCCGCGCCGACCGCCACCGAAGGGCCGCCGCCGATCTCCCGGGCGTGCAAGAATCCCTGCGCGCCCGCCGAGGCGAAGACCCCCGCGATCTCCGCCTCGACCGCGCTCACGCGGTCACCCGCCGGTCGGCGCGGCCGGTGTGCAGGTACAGCGCGCGGCCGGTGCCGTCGTCGCCGACGAACGCGTGCGGCACGTACATGCCCTGCATCGGCTCGGCCAGGATGAGCGTGTCGCCGTTCATCGCGACCAGCTCGGTCTTCTCCGGCTTGGCCAGCTCCGCGAAGATCCCCTTCGGGACGCGCTCGACCCAGACCCGGCCGTCCTCGTCCTGGCTGACCACGATGTCCGCCACCGACGACGAGTACTCCCCGACGTAGCGCGAAGCGTCGACGCGCGGCGCGGCCGGGTCGGGCACCGGCGGCACGGCCAGCTCGATGCCGGTCAGCTCGCGCATGAGGTGCCCGATGACTTCGGTGTAGAGGGCGATCGTGTCGCCGCCGTTGGTCAGCAGGGCCACCGCGACCCCGTGCTCCGGGGCCACGCGCAGGAACGCGGACTGGCCGATCGTGCCGCCGTCGTGCCCGACGACCGTCCCGCCGGGCGAGTCGAACAGCGACCAGCCGAGGCCCCACGCGTCGCCGAAGATGCCGAGGTCGGGCAGCTCCACCAGGCGTTCGCGCATGGCGCGGGCGCTGTCCGCGCCGAGCACGCGGGTGCCGTCGGGACCTTCGCCGTCCTTCAGGTGCATCGCGGCGAACGTGACGAGGTCGCGCGGGCGCATGGCGAGCATCGAGCCGGCCGGGGAGTTGGACGGCGTCAGCGCCCAGATGCCCGCGGGTTCGGGGTCGGCGCCCGGCGAAGACGGCAGGTGCCCCAGCGCGGCCCGGAACCGGATCGCCTCGTACGGGCTCGCGGCGGCGTGCGTCAGTCCCAGTGGCGTGAACAGGTGGTCCTGCAGGCAGTCGTCGTAGGACTTGCCGCGCAGCACCTCCACGACCCGGCCGAGCACGCAGAACGCGGCGTTGTTGTAGGAGAACATCTCGCCGGGGGCGAACAGCTGGGGCACGTCGCCCAGGGTGGCGACGTACTTTTCGACGCGGTCGTCGCCGCGGCCGGTGTCGGTGAAGATGTCGCCTTCGAAGCCGGCGGTGTGGCACATCAGCTGCCGGACGGTGATCCGCGCGGCGGCGTCGGCGTCGGCGAGCACGAACTCGGGCAGGTACTTGCGGACCGGCTGGTCGAGGTCGAGCAGGCCGTCGTCGACCAGCTGCATCGCCAGCGTCGCCGTCCAGACCTTCGTGATGGAGCCGATCTGGAACAGCGAATCGACGTCCGCTTCGACGCCGGTGCCCTTGTTCAGCACCCCGGCGGCGTGGTCGACGATTTCCCCGCCGGCGTAGACGGCGACGGCCGCGGCGGGCACGTGGTGCTCGGCCAGCAGCGCGGGGAGGCGGGATTCCAGCCAGGCGGCGGCTTCGGGGAGTTTCGACATGGGGAGCCTCTCGTTTTCGCTAGGCGAGCCAGGACTTCGCGGTGGTCACCTCGGCCAGCCGCTCGGGAACGGGGGTGACGCCGAGGCCGGGCCCGGACGGCACCGGCAGCCGCCCGGCCTCGAGGACGAACGGTTCGGTGATGTCGGTGCGGTAGAACCGGTCCGACGCCGAGGTGTCGCCGGGCAGGGTGAACCCGGGCAGCGACGCGAGCGCCACGTTCGCGGCCCGGCCCAGCCCGGTTTCGAGCATCCCGCCGCACCAGACCGGGACGCCGTGCGCCACGCAGACGTCGTGCACGCGCCGCGCTTCCAGGTAGCCGCCGACCCGGCTCGGCTTGATGTTGACGATCCGGCAGGCGCCGAGCTTGATCGCGTCCGCGGCCGAGCGGGCCGACACGACGGTCTCGTCCAGGCAGATCGGCGTCCGGAGGTGCTTGGCGAGCTCGGCGTGGCCGAGCACGTCCTCCTCTTCCAGGGGCTGCTCGATCAGCAGCAGCCCGAACGGGTCGAGCCGCTGCAGCTGCGGCACGTCCGAGAGCGTGTACGCCGTGTTCGCGTCGACCTGCAGCAGGACGTCGTCGCCGAAGCGCTCGCGGACCGCGCGCACCGGCTCGACGTCCCAGCCGGGTTCGATCTTCAGCTTGATCCGGAGGTAGCCTGCCTCGAGGTAGCCGCCCACGACGTCCAGCAGCTGCGGGATCGAGTCCATGATCCCGACGGACACCCCGCACAGCACGGTGTCCTTTGTGGACCCCAACGCGGCGCCGAAGGACAGGCCGTGCACGCGCAGTTCGGCGTCGAGCACCGCCATCTCCAGCGCGGCCTTGGCCATCCGGTGACCCTTGAACTTCGCCAGCAGTGGCGCGACCTTGTTCGCCGTGAGGTCACCGGCGGCGAGGAGCGCGGGCACGAGGAACGCCCGCAGCACGTGCTCGACGCCGTCGATGTACTCCGAGGAGTAGAGCGGGCCGGCCATCGCCCCGCACTCGCCCCAGCCTTCGCCTTCGGCCGTCACCGCCCGCAGGATCAGCAGTTCGCGCTCGGCCTGCGTGCCGAACGACGTACGGAACGGCGCCACCAGCGGCATCCGCACCCGGAGGAGTTCCACCCCGGTGAGTTTCACGACGAGTGCTCCCTTGCGACCACGTACCAGCCGGCACGATCGAATCCGGTGACCGAGGCGCCCTCGGCGAGCAGGCCGCCGAGCACCTCCCGCACGGCGACCCGCCACGCCCGGCCCTGCCCGGGGTCGGCGCGCCGGAGCGCCTCGATGTCCGGCGGCACGGCGACGAGCACCACCGGCGCGTCCGCGGGACCGGCGACCGGCGCGCCGGCGGGATCCACCGCCAGCGCGACCGCGGCGCCCCGGTCCCGCAGCGCCGTCACGTCCACCCGGTCGGGGCGGCCGGCGGCGGCCGTCCGGACCGGTGGGCTCGCCAGGTCCCAGCCGACCATCAGGCGGTCGGTGTCGCCCGCGCTGTTGATGCCGTCCTGCATCGGGCCGTAGAAGTCGGGCAGGTAGCGCTCGGGGCGGGCGGCGAGCTTGGTCAGGTTGAAGTGGGCGTTGCGGCGCACCAGCGGGTCGAACGTCCACGAGATCGCCGTGACACCCTGCTGCAGCGCCCACGCGCGCTGGTGCAGCTTGAGCGCGAAGCCGATGCCGCGGCCGTGCCCGGGCGTCGCGACGCCGGCGATGTGGCTGTGCAGTCCTCCCTTCGCCGGCTCGCCGAAGAACCCGAAGCAGGCGCCGAGCAGGTCGGGCCCGTCGAACGCACCGGCCACGTAGTTGCCCGCCGACACCATGGCCCGCAGCAGTTCGGCCGTCACGAGCGGGTTTCGCGGGGCCGGTTGCCAGATCGATTCGAAGAGGCGGGCCACCGCGGCCAGTTCGGCGACCTCGCCCAGGGTCCGGACGCGAACCCCGGAGGCCCGGGCGGCGCCGGCCGCCACGGCGGCCGCCTCGTCCCGCAGCGGCGGGGCAGTGTTCGTCACGACTTCTGTCACGCTCACCATCCTTTCCGGACGCTCGCGCCGGGTCACCGTTGTCCCGCACGGGATTCGCCCGGTGCGTTCGTCGGCGCGGACGAAGTCCGGTTCGCCAGAACGGTTTCGGTGAGGGCGGTGAGCAACGCGGTGCGCCGGGGCAGCTCGGCGACGACGACGTGCTCGTCGTCGGCGTGGGCGCCCCCGCCCACCGCACCGAGGCCGTCGAGGGTCGGAATGCCCAGCCCCGCGGTGAAGTTGCCGTCCGACGCGCCGCCGACCGCGGCCCGGGTGAGCGGGCCGAAGCCGAGCTTTCCGGCCAGTACGTCCGCGAGCGCGAACAGCTCCGCCGATGCGGCGGCCTCCAACGGCGGCCGGTTGATGCCGCCGCCGATCCGGATCCGCGCGCCGGCGAGCACCGGTGCCAGGCTCCGCACGGCCCGGTCGACGCGGTCCTGCTCGGCGGTGTCCCAGACCCGCGCGTCGACCGCGACGGTGGCCGCGGCCGGCACGGTGTTGGTCGTCGTCCCGGCGCTCAGCGCGGTCGGGACGACGGTGGTGCCGCGGCCCGGGTCGGCGAGCGCGGCCACCGCGAGGATCTGGTGCGCCACCTCGATCCCGGCGTTGACGCCCTTCTCGGGTTCGAGGCCGGCGTGCGCGGCGCGTCCCGCGACCTCGATCCAGTAACGGGAAACGCCTTTGCGCCGGGTCTTCAGCGCACCACCGTCGGCCGAGGCTTCGAGCACGAACACCGCGTCACAGCTTCCGGCCGTCTCTTCGATGAGCGAGCGGGACAGCGGCGACCCGATTTCCTCGTCGCCGGTGATCAGGATGGTCACGCCGGTGCGGTCCGGCAGCGCCGCGGCCGCGTGCAGGGCCATCCCGACGCCGGCCTTCATGTCGAAGCAGCCGGGGCCGCGCAGGATGCCGTCCTCGATCCGGAAGGGGTGGGTGCGCAGCGAACCCAGGGGCCACACGGTGTCGTGGTGGCCGAGCAGCAGGACGCGCGGCGGGCCGTCGCCGAACGACCACCGCAGGTGCGTGCACCCGTCGGTGACCAGGCGCTCGGGCTCGGCGCCGAGCAGGCGGCGGCCGACGCCGGCGACGGCTTCGGCGCTGCGTGCGACGGCTTCGTGGTCGTCCGACGGCGATTCGCAGCGGACGAGCGTTTCGATGTCGGCGATCAGATCGCTCATCGCGGTTCCCCTCGCAGCGGCTTGCCGGGCAGCGCTTTCTCGTCGAGTTCCCCGTGGGCGACCACCGGGACCCCGGCGACGTACAGGTGCCGGACGCCCAGCGAGGGCCGGGTGGGGTCGGCGTAGGTGGCCGTGTCGGTGATGCGGTCCGGGTCGAGGACGACGACGTCGGCGTCGGCCCCGGCGCCCAAGTGGCCCTTGCCGCGAGCGGCCGGCGCGACGTCGTCGAGGAGCCGCGAAGGCAAGTACGAACAGCGGCGGAACGCTTCGAGCCAGCCCCAGGCGCCGGTTTCGCGGACCATCAGCCGCAGGGTCTTGGCGAAGGTGCCCGCGGTGCGCGGGTGGGTCGTGCCACCGGGCGGCAGGGGCCATTCGGTGCTTTCGGTGCTGCCGTCCGGCCAGTAGACGGGCATCGCGTCGCTGGCCACGACCGCGTCGGGGAAGGCGAGCGCCTGGTGCAGCAGGGCGCGTTCACGAGGGTTCTCCTCGTCGAGGAATTCCAGGAGGCACGGCGCACCCGGGTCGTCCCGGCGAAGCTGGCGCAGGCGCCCTTCGTCGCGCACGCGCTCGCCCGTCTCGAGGATGATCACGCTCGACGCGCGGAGTCCCTTCATCCGCAGGCGTTCCGGCTCGATGAAGGCGGCGCCGACGGCGGTGCTGCCCGCGCCGTAGGGGTAGGCCTCGACGGTGACGCGGGAGCCTTCGCGGCGGGCGCTGTCGAGGGTGGCGAGGACGCGGTCGATGTGGTGGCCGGAGGTGCTGTTGACGTGGCAGTGGTGCATCGCGGCGCCGGTCTCCCCCGCGGCGGCGACGATCTCCACCGAGCCGTCGACCGGGATCGCGGGGTCGACCTCGACCAGCTCGCGGACGTGGGTGTAGGTCGGCACCCCGGCTGTCGCGGCGAGCCGGGCGACGGCGAGGAACTCCGCGGGCGCGGTCTGCGGCGCGTATCCCATCAGGACGCCGATGCCGAGGGCGCCGGCCGCGAGCTCGGCGTCCAGCAGGGCCAGCCAGGCGGCCAGTTCCCGGGGCGACGACGACCGCTGCCACGCCGGGTTGCCGAGCACGGCGAGCCCGCTGTCGATGTTCGCGTCGGGCTCGATCCCGGCGAGCACCTGCGCCCGGGCGGCGCCCCAGGAGGCGGAGAAGCCGTAGTGCAGCGGCCGCCCGGCCGCGGCGGCTTCGGCGTAGGCCCGCTCGACGGGCATCAGGCCGGCTTCGAGGTCGAGCGCGGTGGTGACGCCGTCCATCGCCTGCAGCCGCTGCCCGGCGACGGAGTGCACGTGACTGTGCAGGTCGACGAACCCGGGCCCGACGACGAGCCCGCGCACGTCGACTTCAGTGGCCTCGATGTCCAGCCCGGCCCCCACGGCCTCGACCCCGGCCTCGGAGATCAGGACGTCGGCGACGCCGTCGAACCCGCTCCCCGGATCGATGACCCGGCCGCCCCGCAAGAGTGTCCGCACCCGCCGCCTCCTCGTCGCCACCCGATCGGGGTGACGTTAGGAGGATTTCCGGCAGCACCGTTCGTGCGCGGCGACGAACTCCGGCGCCCGGATCCATCCGCCCGGACGAACTGACTCCTTGGGTACGCGAACCGACCGTCCAAGTACGCGAACCGACCCCCTGGGTACGCGAACCGACCGCCCCGGACCGAAGTGGTCAGGAAGCCGGGGTCACCGGGGCCAGCAGCAGGCCCGTGATTGCGTCGATCAGGCCAGTGCCCGCGTCGTTCCAGCTCGCGCGCGGGGTCGGCGTGCCCTCCGCCAGGGCCCGCTCGCGCTCGGCCGTCATGTGGATCATCAGCTGGCGTGCCATGTCGCCGCGCTCGGCGCGGACCTCCGGTGGGAGGCCGTCCAGGCAGCGGTTGAGGCCCTCGACCGTGCGGGCCAGCGCCGGGGAGGCCAGTGACTCCTCCGCGACGATCGCGCGCAGGGCCGGGTCGGTCATCACCTGGGCGCTGAACCGCGCGAACCACGTCGGCGCGTCCAGTTCCTGCAGGTAGCTCGTGGTCGGGCGGACCAGGGACGCCACCCAGTCGCGCAGGTCGCCGTCGCCGTCGATGGCCTCGACGAGTTCCTCGCGCAGCCGCTCGATGCGCCCGAAGTGCTTGCGCGCGATCGCCCGGACCAGGTCGACCTTGGTGCCGAAGTGGTAGTTGACCGCGGCGTTGTTGCCCTGCCCGGCCGCCTCGCTGATGTGCCGGTTGGACACCGCGTGCACCCCGTGCTCGGCGAACAACCGCTCCGCCGTGCCGAGAATGCTCTCCCGCGTGGCACTCGCGCGATCCGCCTTGACGTTCATCCACCCACCCGGTCACCCCGACGCTCTGCCGGCCCCCACCTTACGGATGCCGTCACCGGAGCCGGCCCAGCCACGCCCGCGCCGCGGCCAGGTAGCGGCGGCTGAACTCGCTCGCCGGGGCCCATGCCTCGAACCCGTGCGGCCCGCCGGGGGCGACGGCGAACGTCGTGTCGACGCCGGACGCGGCCGCGCAGCTCGGGCGCCACCGCGGACGGCGGCACGGTCACTGCACCGACCAGCCGCCGTCGGACGGCAGGAGGGCGCCGTTGACGTTCACGCCGTCGTCGGCCAGCAGGAAGGTGATCGACGCGGCCAGCTGCTCCGCGGTGGCGATCGGCGGGATGAGCCCGAGGAACTGCCCGATCCGGCCCTGCCCGAACTCCGACGGCTCGGCGTGCATCGCCATGCCGGTGGCGACGCCGCCCGGCGCGACGGCGTTGACGCGGATGCCGTGCGGCCCGTACATGAACGCGCAGCTGCGGGTGATGCCGACGACGGCGTGCTTCGACGCGGTGTAGGCGATCCCGGCGGCCGAGCCGCGCAGCGCCGCTTCCGAAGCGACGTTCACGATGGCGCCGGAGCCCGCTTCGAGCATCGCCGGGACGACCGCGCGGATGAGCCGGAACGTCCCGTCGACGTTCACGGCGAAGACGCGGCGCCACAGCTCGTCGCTGACCTCGTGGGCCGGCGAGAAGTCGTCGACGACGCCGGCGACGTTCGCCAGCCCGTCGATCCGGGAGCCCGCGGCGGCGAGGATCCGCGTCACGCCGCCGGAGTCGGTGATGTCGGCCGGCACCGCGACCAGCTCCGGCGAGCCGAGGTCCGCGGCGAACTCGTCCAGGCGGCCGGCCGAGACGTCGACCGCGACGACCCGGCCGCCTTCGCGGGCGATGCGCGACGCGGTGGCCCGCCCGATCCCGGAGGCGGCGCCGGTCACCACGACGGTCCGGCCCTCGAACCGGCCGGGCACGATCCGCTCCCGCCACCCGGTACGGCCGGCGCCGGGGGCCGGGACCACGCCGTGGTTGGCCCGGCTGACCAGCTCGTCGACGACGTCCTGGGCCAGCCGGCCCTGGCTGAGGGCGACCAGCTGCCGCAGCGGCAGCAGGCGGACCGGGGCGAGCACGGTCTCGTCGACCCCCGCCTCGGCGAGCAGGGCGCGGATGAGCGGGCCGCCGTCGGGGTGGGCGGCCCACTCGCCGATCGGGGTGTCCGCCGTGAGCGGTTCCGTGGTGGTCATGACCGCAGCATACCCGAATTTAAATCAATCGATTGACGTAAGATGGCGAGATCCCGGTGGAGCCTGACCGGACGGCCACTGGTCGCGGGACGGCCGGGTTCCTAGCGTCGGACCTCGTGATCGAGATCGTCGCGCCGATCCTCATCGGCCTCCTCTACGTCCTGCTCAACTCCCCGATCCCCGAGCCGCACCGGCGGCGGTTCAACGCGGTGATGGTCGGCGGCGCGGGCGCCGCGTACCTGTCCGGCGGCGCGCTCGGGCCGTGGGAGCTGGTGTTCTGCGCAGTGTCGACGTACGTCGCGTTCCGCGGCCTCGAGTCGTGGTCGTTCATCGGGATCGGCTGGCTGCTGCACACCGGCTGGGACGTCGTCCACCACCTGAAGGGCCAGCCGATCCTGCCGTTCGCCCACGGCTCCTCGTTCGGCTGCGCGATCTGCGACCCGGTGATCGCGATCTGGTGCTTCACGGGCGGCCGGCCCGTGTGGACGCGGCGGCGGGTTGGCACGCCGTCGCCGGGGGTACCCGGGTGAGATGAGCGCCGAGGTCGAACGCGCCGCGCACGCCTACTGTCCCCGCTGCCACCCGGACCCGCGGCCCGGGGACGTGATCCAGGCGTTGTGCGGCGCCCGCAACCCGTACTACGGCCGCCGCGACCGGCCGACCCACACCTGCCCCGCCTGCGTGACGCTGGCGTCGGCGAACGTCTACGCCTGCGGACACCCCGGCGCCTGAGGACGGATCGCCGGTTTCGGGTGTTCCGGAACCACCCGGCGAACCGACCACTTACGCTGACCGGCATGAAGAGGGTGGGGATCGCCACGGCGACCGCGGCGGTCGCCGCGCTCGCGCTGGCGCTCGTCCTCGGCCTGCTGGGCGGGACTCCGACCGGCGCCGGGGACAACGGGGACGGTTACCGGTTGTTCTGCGGGCCCGGGCTCACGCCCGCGACGCCGACGCACAAGGCGAGCTGGCTGGGCGGGGTGGTGCTGGACTTCGGGCGGGGGACGCCGTGCCCGGACCCGCAGCCGTCCAGTGCCGGCGTGCTGTTCGGATCCGTGACCGGCGGGGACGGGGCCTTCAGCCTCCTGAAGCTCGGCTGGCTGTACGTGCTGCTAGTCTTCCTCGTGACGCTGCTGGCGGCGTGGGCGGTGCAGGCGCGCGGCCCGCTGCGGCTGCTGTTCCTGGTGCCGCCCCTGCTGCCGCTGCTCGAACCGGCGTTCGCCCGGCTGTTCATCTCGACGTTCGCCGAGCCGGCCGGGTTGTTCGGCGCGTACACGCTGCTGCTCGGGGTCGCGGTGATCGCCGCGACCAGGGCCGGAGACGGCTTCGCGCGGCTGTCGGCGCTCGTCCTCGTCGCCGCCGGCGGTGTCGTGGGCGGGCTGGCGAAGATCGGCTTCCTGCCGCTGTTCGTGCTGGCGGTGCTCGTCTGCGCGGTGACCGCCGCCCGGCCGGGCAGCGGCAAGTGGTGGACCGGCCGGCTCGTGGGGCCGGCCCTGGCGATCCTGCTGGTGCTGGAGATCATCGCTCCGGTGCGGGCGAACCTCGCGTGGCAGGAGCGCAACTACGCCGACGTCAACGCGGTCAACGTCGTCTACACCTTCACCCTCGCCGAACTGCCCGGCTCGGCGCCCCGGCTCGGCCTGCCCGAGTCCGCGCAGAGGAGCGCCGGGCACGCGTACTACCCGGAGGGCCCCGAAGCGCTCGCGGGCTCGGACGTGCTGCTGGAAGACCCCAGCAAGGTCAAGCACAAGGCGTGGGACCTGCTGCTGGAACACCCGTTCGTGCTGGTTCACGCGATCGGCATCGGCCTGCAGGCGACGCTCGGCCGGAGCCTGCCGTACCTGCCGGACCAGCCGTGGACGCCGGTGAGCCGGCCCCCGGACAGCTCGGTCCCGGTCAGCGGCGACATGGGCGGGGACGCGACGACGTTCCAGCAGTGGCTCGACGGGATGGGCATCCCGTGGCTGCCGGCCCTGCTGGTCCTGCTCGGCCTGGCCGCGGCGGTGGTGGCGCTGCTGCGCCGCCGCCGCTCGACGACCCGCTACGGGATCGTCGCCGGTGTGGCGGTGATGAGCGCCCTCGGCATCGCCGCGATGGCGGTGGTCGGCGACGGTTACTTCGAGATCGCCAAGCACATGTGGCTGGCGGCGTACCTGCTGGACGTCACGGCCCTCTCGCTGGGCGTCATGGTGGCGCCGATCGTGCTGCGGCGGGGCCGGGAGCTGTGGAACCGCCGCCGCACCGAAACGACAGCGCCGCCGGCCCGGGAACCCGAGCCGGCGGCGCCGGTCACCTGAGCGTCGTCACGAAGCCAGCGAAGACAGCGGCACCGCGAACACCGAACGGCCGCACGTCTGGTTCTGCGCCGTGCAGTCGGCCGTCGACCACTCCGACTGGGACCACACCAGGCCCGTCGACCAGTCGTAGGTCAGGGCCTCCGGGTGGACTGCCCAGCAGGCCGCCGTCGAGGTCGAACCGCACGTCGCCGAGTTGCTGCTCGCCGTGGTCTGGGTCCAGAGCTGGCCGTTGATCGTGGCCGAGCTGTGGGCGACGTACCACTTGCCGTTGTTGGACAGCACGCCCTGCATGTTGCCCACCGAGCTGCGGAGCGCCTCGGTCGCGGCCACCGTGCCCGACGTCGCCGACAGCAGGAAGTCCGTGCCCGTCGGGTAGCGGTAGAGGCGGCCGTGGAGGCTCTGGTCGGAGAAGTACTCCGTCGTCACGATCGACGCCGGGGACGTGCTGCGGTCCAGCGACATCGACGAGAAGCACGGCACGCCCGTGTCCGACGACATGCTGCAGGTGCCGCCGGCGTAGGTGTAGTAGCCGACCTGCATCATCGCGTACTTGTAGGTGTAGGCGGCGTACCCGCCCGACGTCTTGCCGATCGCGTTGGACGTCGTGTCGGTCATCTGCAGGATGTGCTTGGTGCTGAACACGCGGATGGCGGTCGAGGTGCTGCCTTCGGCCGTCACGTAGATCTTGTCGCCGTACCAGGCCATTCCGCCCATGTGGGCCTGCGCCGCGGAGAAGCTGCTGCCGGTGCTGTTCGGCACGGCCAGGTAGAACATGCGGTACGACGGCGACGCCGGGTTGTCGTAGTTGATGGCCTGGATCCGCGCGTCGTTGTAGCGGCCGAGCGCGTCGGTGCCGTGCCAGCCGGACAGGATGATCTTGTCGTCGCCCCACTTGCCGTCGTCGTCGGCGTCGCCGGAGGTCGTGATGCCCTGCGGGCTCCACGTCGTCGTCCCGGCGCGGTCGGCGTCCCAGCACATCGACTTGGTGGCCGCCGGCGCCTTGGGCAGCGCGGCCTTTTCCGCGCTGGTGCAGCCGGTCATGTCGTAGCTGGTGTCGTTGACGACGGTGTTGAGGCTGACGTTCGGCAGCGCGCTGTCCAGTGCGGTCAGCGCGGCGGCCGGGGTGGCGTGCCAGACGAGGCTCTGCTTGGCCGTGGTCGTCAGCGGGTCGCTGTAGGCGGCGCTCGCCGTCCCGGGCAACGCCAGTGCCCCGGCCGCCACGGCCAGCGCGAGGAGGAGAACTTTCCGGATTCGCATGGGAGCCAGTACGCCAGGCGGCGATCCAAATTCCGTACACCGGCGTTGTACGGCTCTTGTACCGGCTATTCCTCCCGCAGGTGCTCCAGGCTCGTCGTGCGCCACAGCGCCGGCAGCGTCACCGCGGTCACGAACAGCACCGCCGCGGCCGCGGTCGCCGTGAGGATCCCGATCGTCGCCAGGTCGACCACCATCGGGCGGTGCACCACCAGCGAGAGCAGCAGCCAGTCGAGGCCGAGCCCGGCGAGCACCGCGACGACCGCCGCCACCGCGACCGGGATCGCCAGCTGCCACAGCAGGGACCGGGCGAGCACCCCGCGCCCGACGCCGTTCGCCGTCAGCGCGGCGAGCGTGCGCCGCCGTTCCCGCAGCTGCTCCCACGCCGCGATCAGCAGGCTGCCCGCGGCGAACAGCAGCACCAGGACCGAACCCACCGACAGGACCCGGGTGATCAGCGCGGAGGTACCGTCCCGTTCGGTGCCCAGCGAGCTGACCACGCCGTTCCAGCCCACGAGGTTCCGCACCCGCTCGACCGCGTCGGGCCCGGCGGCGGGGATCTTCGCGTTCGCGCTCAGCCGGATGCCGGTCGCCGTGGCCAGCGCCGCCGGTGTGACGAGCAAGCCCGATCCTTCCGGTTCCGCCACGCGGTATCCCGCCACCGGCACTGTCCATTGTGGAGGCTTGGTGCGGTCGGCGCCGTCGTACCAGAGCCGCTCACCCGCCGCGGGAGGGTGTTGACCCGATGCGTAGACGTCTCCGTCGCGGCAGTCCGCGACCGCGAGTTCGGCGCAGGTCCGCACGACGACGGAGAACACCTCCCCCGCCGCGTTCCGCAGCAGGGTACGGGTTTCCACGGGCACGCCGCCCAGCCCGGGCAGCGCGTGCAGGCCGGCGGTGAACGCCCGGGCGTCGGCGACGCTGGTGGCGAACGCCGTCGCCAGCACGCGGATCTCCCCCGACGGCGGCGGCTGATCGCTCTCGGCTCGGGCGTAAACGCCTTGCAGCGCAATGGATCCGGCCAGCACGACGGCGACGCCGCTGACCAGCCGCGCCGCCGTCGCGCTGTCGAGCTGGAGCCGGCGCACGGCCAGCAGCCAGGCCGGCGAGCCGCCGCCGAGCAGTCCGGCGACGCGCTCGACCAGCCACGGCAGCAGCACGGGGACGGCCGCGAGGACCAGCACCACCCCGGCGATCACGAACGGATCCCGGGCGTCTTCGGTGCTCGGCCGGCCGAGCACCAGTGCCCCGCCGGCCGCCAGGGGCAGCAGGCGCCACCACAGCTTCCGCCGGCTCCGCGTCCCCCGCCGCACGACGCCGAGCGGCTCGATGACGACCTTCCGCAGGGCGAAGACCGCCGCCGCGCACGCCAGCAGCGGCAGCGCCAGCAGGACCGGGCCGCCGAGCCGCCAGTCCGGGACGACGTCGGCGGCGAAGATCCCGCCCCGGAACGCCGAGACGGTGATCTCCGGGACGAGCAGGCGCACCAGCAGGAACAGTGCCCCGCCTACGGCGAGCCCGGCGAACGCGCCGAGCAGCGCCTCGCCGGCGGCGATCCGGCGGACCTGGCCGCGGTCCGCGCCCACCAGCCGCACGGCGGCCAGCCGCCGGTCGCGGGCGGCCGCGGCGAGCCGGGTGCTGGCGACCACGAAGACGAACACCGGCACCAGGCACGTCGTCGCCCCGAGCACGACCAGCAGGACTTCCAGCGGGTCGAGGCCACGCCGGACCGGTTCGCCGCCGAACCCGCTCACCGGGTGCACCAGCGGCTGCCGGGCGACGGCGTCGGCGCCGACGTAGAAGTACAGCTCGTTCGGCCCGGTCAGCCCGGCGTCGCCGATCGTGCCGATCACCCGCTGCGAGAACCGCGGGCGCAGCAAGTCCCCTTCCGGGGACCGCAGGAGGGCCGCGAGCGCCGGGGAGAGGACCGCCTCGCCGGGCCCGGGCAGCCGGTCGACGCCCGGGGCCTTGGGCGGGTGCGGCCCGGTCGGCTGCACGAGGTAGCCCTGCAGGCCACGGCCGTGGAACTCGTCGTTCCGCGCGACGGCGAGGACCGGGTCGACGCCGGCGACGGCCTCGGTGACGGGCGTGCGGGCCGCCGAGCGGCCGGCGCGCGCGTCCAGCATGTGCGGGAGTGCCGTTGCGCTCAGCAGGACGACGACGCCGAGCCCGACGCCGACGGCGGTCAGGGCCAGCCGCGCCCACGCGGTCCGCGCGCCACCGCCGCCGAGGGCGAGGCGCAGCCCGAGCGCCAGGTCGGCGGCCCAGCGCGGGCTCACCGGGTCACCTCGAGCTGCCGGGTCCGGCCGTCGCGGACGACGACCTCGCGGTCGGAGTACGCCGCGACGCGGGGTTCGTGCGTGACCAGGACGACCGCCGCGGCACGCTCGCGGGCGGCCGTCGTCAGCAGCTGCATGACCTGCTCGCCGTTGAGGGAGTCCAGGGCGCCGGTCGGCTCGTCGGCGAAGACGACCCGGGGCGCGGTCACCAGCGCCCGGGCCACGGCGACCCGCTGCCCCTGGCCGCCGGACACCTCACCCGGCCGCTTCCGTTCGACCGCGGTGAGGTCGAGTTCGGCCAGCATCGCCCGCGCCCGCTGTGCGGCGACGCGGCCGCGCACGCCGTTCAGCCGCAGCGGCAGGGCCACGTTCTCCAGGCAGGTGAGCTCCGGCACCAGCCGGCCGAACTGGAAGACGAACCCGAATTCGGTGCGGCGCAACGCCGAGCGCGCCCGGTCGGACAGGGTGGCCAGGTCCGCACCCAGGTAGCGGACCGACCCGGCGTCCGGCCGGACGATCCCGGCCAGGCAGTGCAGCAGGGTCGACTTGCCCGCCCCGGACGGGCCCATCAGGGCCACCACCTCGCCGGCGCGCACCCGCAGGTCCGCACCGGCGAGTGCGTCGGTGGGCCCGTACGCCTTCCGGACGCCGTCGGCCTCCAGCAGCACCTCTGCGGCGCTCACGCGATCTCCTCCGCCAGCCGGCCGAGCCGGGCCGCGGTGAGTTCCAGCCACCGGAGGTCGGCCTCGAGGTGGAACAGCGCGTGGTCGCAGATCAGCTGGTCGACGAGGTCGCCCGCGGTCTTGCGGCGGGTCAGTTCGCGCATCGCGTCGAGGTGGGCGGCCCGCTGGACGTCGAGGACGTCGGCGGCGGGCCGCCCGGACAGCAGCGCCAGCACGACCTTGGTGTACAGCGTGTTCTGCAGGTAGGCGTCCGGTTTCTCCGGGGTCGCCAGCCACGAGCCGACGTCCGCGACCCCGGCTTCGGTGATCGCGTAGCGCTTCCGCTCGGGGCCGCCGTCCACCTCGACGCCGTCAGCCTCGACGAGTCCCTGCTTCAGGAGCCGGGCCAGCGTCGAATAGACCTGGCCGTAGTGCACGCGGCGGTCGTGCCCGAAGCGGTCGTCGTAGGCCCGTTTCAGGTCGTAGCCGTGCCGGGGGCCGTTCTCCAGCAACCCGAGCAGGGTGAGTCCGATCGACATGCCGGCGACTGTACACCGTGTGTATAGCCGGAGTGCATAGTGATCACCATCCGGCAATCCGGCAATCCGGCATCCACGGCAACGCCGGATGGCCGCAGCTCTTAGGCCGAGTGAGTGCGGGCAAATTCATTACCCGCCAACGGGATTACGCGGTTCGGGGCACATTCTTGCCTGTGGTGTAACAACTTTCGGACTTCTCGCGCCATAGGGGACGGCGCTCGCGCCAGTCCGGTCCCCACCGTACGAGGAGTTCGTGATGGGTTCTCGTCGTTTCCTGCTTCCGCGAAGATCAAGAAGATCCATCCGGGCACTGGCGGCGGGGGTGATCGTGCCACTGGCCGGTGCCCTCGCGGTGGCCGTCGCCACCGCGGCCCCGGCCGCCGCCGTGCCCACCGGGTTCGCCGACACCGTGGCGATCGGCGGCCTCACGTCGCCGACCGCCGCCGCGTTCGCCCCCGACGGGCGGGTGTTCGTCGCCGAGAAGAGCGGCCTGGTCAAGGTGTTCGACTCCCTCGCCGACCCGACGGCGACCGTGTTCGCCGACCTCCGCACCCAGACCCAGGACTTCTGGGACCGCGGTCTGCTCGGGCTGGCGGTCGACCCCGCCTTCCCCGCCCGGCCGTACGTCTACGTCTCCTACACCCTCGACGCCGAGCCGGGCGGCACGGCGCCGCGGTGGGGCGACACCTGCCCGACCCCGCCGGGCGCCACCGACCAGGGCTGCGTCGTCACCGGCCGCGTCTCCCAGCTCACCATGGGCCCGGCCGGCACCGCCGTCAGCGAGAAGCCGCTGGTCACCGGCTGGTGCCAGCAGTTCCCCAGCCATTCGATCGGCGCGCTGGCCTTCGGCCCGGACGGCGCCCTCTACGCCGGCGGTGGTGACGGCGCCAGCTTCAACTTCGCCGACTACGGCCAGGTCGGCAACCCCTGCGCCGACCCGCCGTCGCCCGCCGGCACGAACCTGACCCCGCCGGCGGCCGAAGGCGGTGCGCTGCGGTCGCAGTCGCCGCGGCGCGCGGCCGGCCAGCCGGTCCTGCTCAACGGCGCGCTCCTGCGCATCGACCCCGACACCGGCGCCGGCCTGCCCGGCAACCCCTTCGCGAGCAGCGCCGACGCCAACGCCCGGCGCGTCATCGCCTACGGCTCCCGCAACCAGTTCCGGTTCGGCTTCCGGCCGGGGACCAGCGAGCTGTGGGCCGGCGACGTCGGCTGGAACACCTGGGAGGAGATCAACCGGGTCGCCGACGCCGGTGACGGCGTCGCGGAGAACTTCGGCTGGCCCTGCTTCGAAGGCACCGGCCGCCAGGCCGGCTACGACGGCGCGAACCTCGACCGGTGCGAGTCGCTGTACTCGGCAGGCGGGCAGACCGCGCCCTACTACACCTACAACCACAGCGCCAAGGTCGTGGCGACCGACCCGTGTCCCACCGGCGGCTCCTCGATCAGCGGCATCGCCTTCGAGGCCGGCAGCAACTACCCCGCCGAGTACGCCGGCGCGCTGTTCTTCGCCGACTCCTCCCGCGGCTGCATCTGGGCGATGCAGACGGTCGCCGGCCAGCCCAGCCCCAGCAAGCTCGTGCCGTTCGTGACCGGCGTCAACACGCCGGTCCAGCTGCTCACCGGCCCCGGCGGCGACCTCTTCTACGTCGCGCTCGGCACCGGCGAACTGCACCGGGTGAGCTACCCCGGCGGCACGAACCGGCCGCCGGTCGCCGTGGCGACGGCCACGCCGTCGAGCGGGCCGGCCCCGCTGACCGTCCAGTTCGACGGCACCGGCTCCACCGACCCGGACGCCGGCGACACGCTGTCCTACGCGTGGGACCTCGACGCCGACGGCGCCTACGACGACTCCACGGACCCGCGGCCCACCTGGACCTACACCACCGCGGCGGCGGTCGACGCGGGACTGCGGGTGACCGACTCCCACGGCGCGACGGCGGTCACGACGGTCCGGGTGACGGCCGGTAACCCGGCCGGGCTCGACCCGGTGCCGGTCATCGACACCCCGAGCCCGGCGCTGACCTGGTCGGTCGGGCAGACGGTGGCCTTCTCCGGCCACGCGACCGACGCCCAGGACGGTGCCCTGCCGCCGTCCGCGCTGTCCTGGCGGCTGGCCATCCGGCATTGTGCGGCCAACGGGACCTGTCACACCCACAACGTCCAGGACTTCCCGGGCATCGCCGCGGGATCGTTCGTCGCCCCGGACCACGAGTACCCGTCGTACCTGCAGCTGACGCTGACCGCGACCGACTCGACGGGCCGCACCGGGTCCACGACGGTCGATCTGCAGCCGAAGACGGTGACGCTGAACTTCACGTCGAACCCCAGCCAGGCGATGCTCACCGTCGGCGGGACCGAGCAGCGCACCCCGTTCTCCCGGACGGTGATCGCCGGATCCACCAACTCGATCAGCGCGAACAGCCCGCAGAACGTGCCCCCGCTGAACCTGAAGTACGCCTTCACCAGCTGGGCGCACGGCGGGGCACGGACGCAGAACATCGTCGCCCCGGCGACGGGTGCCACCTACCAGGCGAACTACCGGCTTTGCTGGTTGCTGCAGCCCTGCTGAGCGGGACGGCCCGGCGCCGAACGGCGCCGGGTCACTCCCCCGGGTTCTTCGTCTTCTCGGCCTTTTTCGACTCTTTCGCGGATTCCTTCGCGGCCTTGGACGACTCCCGGGCCGCCTCCTTGGACTCCTTCGCGGCTTCCTTGTCCGGGTTGTTCCCGACGCCGTTCCCGTTGTTGCCGTTCCCGTTCCCGGTGCCCGCCGGCTGGCCGGAGGGAGCGGATCCCGCCGATTCCCCCGCCGGCTGCTGTTCACCGGTCGTCGCCACGCCCGAGGCGCCGGGCCCGGACGTCGCCGGCGCGTCCGACGTCGGCTGAACACTGCCGGCCGGAACGCCGGCGCGAGAGCCGTTCTGCGGTCCGTTGCGCGCGGGCTGGCTCGTCGCGCCCTCGCCGCCGGGCAGCGACGGCGAAGGTGCGTCGCCGGAGGTGCTCGCGCCGATCGTCACCGTCGTGACCAGCGCCGCGCCCGCGGCGGCCACCTTCGCCGCGGTCGCCCAGGACATGAGGGAGGCCCCGGTTCCGGCGGCACCGGAACCGGTCGCGCCGGCGGTGAGCCAGTGCGTCACGACCGGGATGCCCAGGATGAGCGGGGCGACGGTGGCGGGCAGTTCCTCGTTGAGCTCCCGGAGGCCGGTGGCCAGCCGGCGGCAGTCCGCACAGCGTTCGAGGTGCGCCGCGACCCGGTGCGCCTTGTGGTCGGAGATCCCGTCGCGCACGAACTTGGCCAGCTGGCCGGAGACGATCCGGCAGTTCCGCCGCCGCGCCTCGGGGACGTGCTGGTCCAGGTAGGCCTGCCGGAGGCCCTCGCGGGCGCGGTAGGCCAGCGCGGCGACCCCGTTGGGCGTCATCCCGAGGTCCTCGGCGATCCGCGCGGGCGGGTCGCCGTCGATCTCGGTCCGCCAGAGCACCGTCCGCCACCGCTCGGGCAGGCTGGCGAAGGCGTCCGCGGCGACGGTGGCGTGCAGCCGGCTGCCCACCGGCTCGTCGCTGCCCGCCCCCGGCAGGACGTCCGGCACCTCGGCCACCAGCGAGACGGCCGAGTCGCGCCGCCGCCAGCTGATCATCGTGTTCCGGATGGTCGTCAGCAGGTACGGGCGGAAATCCTCGTCGGGGCCCTCGCCGGAGCGCAGAATCCGCAGTACGCGGGTGAATCCTTCGGCGATGAGGTCTTCCCGCTCCGCCTGGTCGGCCGCGATCGCGGCCGCCACCCGGCGGGCGGCGACGAGGTGCCGGTCGTAGAGCTCGCCGTACGCAGCGATGTCACCACCGCGGACCGCCGTAATCAAGGCCGCGTCGCTCGGGACGTCCGTCGTCCCGGCCACCGCCGGCGCCACTTCGGTCACCACACCCCCTCGCCGTGCGCATGCACGTGCAGAACGTCCGGAGATAGTCGCGCAACGAGTGACACCTGCGCAAGGTTGCGGCGCCGAAAGGACTTTCCGAGTTGTAGCCGGTCGCGAGCAGCCGGGGCGTGGACTTGTCACATCCCTGAGCGTTCCCCGGTGGGTTCCGGCCGGATCGCGGCTCGCGCGTTGCCGCGGACCGTACCGGCGAGTAGAAGACGAAGGCGGTGGCCACACCGGCTGCCACCTACTGTCCGATGTGGACGGTGAAGGGCCTGGAGCCGCCCCGCACCGGCCACCACCAGAAGGGTTTCCCCATGCGCAGAGCCCTGCTCGTGCTGCTGACCGTGCTCCTGCCGCCACTGGCGGCCACCGGGATCGCCCAGGCCGCACCCGCCGCCGCGCCGACGGTCACGGCGGTGCCCGCGAACGCGGGCCGCGGCTGGCCGGTCAGCGGCGCCCAAGGCGTCCTCGACCTCGCCGCTCGCGGATACGTCGAACAGGAGTTCCTGCTGTCCGGCCAGGCCGACACGTTCGACCAGGTGGGCCTGTGGACCGAGGACGGCCGCTGGGCCACGCGCGTGGCCACCACCGGCAACCCGTACACCACGCGCCTGGTCGTGGTGCGGCCGCGCGACGCCGCCCGGTTCAACGGCACGGTCGTGGTCGAGTGGCTGAACGTCAGCTTCGGCGTCGACATCCCGGTGGACTTCTCGCAGTCCTACGAGCACTTCATCCGCGAAGGCTACGCCTACGTCGGCGTGACGACCCAGAAAGCCGGTGCCGACAAGCTCAAGAGCCTCGACCCGGCGCGCTACGGTGCCGTGGACCTCAGCGGGGATGCGCTTTCCTACGACGTCTTTTCCCAGGCCGCCCAGGCGGTCCGGGCGAACCCGCAGCTGCTCGGCGGCCGGGCTCCGGCGGTCGTGCTCGGCACCGGGCACTCGCAGTCCGCATTGCGGCTGACCACCTACGCGAACGCGGTCCAGCCGGTGCGCCGGGCCTACGACGGCTTCATGATCCACGGCCGGGCGGCGCTGGCGGCACCGATCGGGGACGGCGTCGTCGGCCCCCTGTCGGCCCGGATCCGCACCGACCTCGGCGTGCCGGTGTTCGTCCTGCAGTCGGAGACCGACGTCATCGCGTCGGCCTCGGTCCGGCAGGACACCCCGCTGGTGCGCACCTGGGAGGTGGCCGGCACCGCGCACGCCGACCGGTACGGGCTCGACCTGTACAACGCGGCCAACGCCCGGGACCGGTCCATCAACGACGGCGCCCCGACGACCTGCGACAAGCCGGTCAACAGCATGACGTTCCGGTACGCGGAGAACGCGGCGTTCGGGTACCTGGACCGCTGGGCCCGCGGCGGCGCGGCCCCGCCCACGGCGACGCCGATCTCGATGCTGCTCAACCTCATCATCCTGCGCGACGGCGACCAGAACGCCCTCGGCGGCGTCCGGCTGCCCGACCTCGACGTCCCGGTGGCCTCCTACGCACCCAACAACAGCGGCGGCAACGTGCCGGGCGCGTGCCTGCTGCTGGGCACGACCACGCCGCTGACGCCGGAGCGGATCCGGCAGCTGTACCCGGACCACGCCACCTACGTCGCCGAGTTCACCGCGGCGGCCGACCGGGCGCTGCGGGCGGGCTACCTGCTACGGCCGGACCGCGACGAGGCCGTGGCCCGCGCCGAGGCCGCGCCGGTGCCGTGACCCACTGACCGTCCACAAAGGAATCCAGCGGGCCCGGCACCGCACCGGGCCCACTGGAACCCGTTCCACCCAGGCCGCCAGCTGACAAACCGGCACCCGCCCGCGTATGGTGTCGAAAACAGTAACATGTTCTAGTTTGCTGCCGTGGAAGGACCGGGATGGACGAGCAGGCGATGCGGTACCCCAACCACCTCGGCCACCTGGTGGTTTCCGCCCTGAAGCGGCACCGGGACAAGCCGGTGCTGGTACTGGGCGACACCACGATGACCGGGGGCCGGACCGCCGAGCAGGTCAGCCAGTACGCGCAGGCGTTCGAGGCCCTCGGGGCCGGCACCGGCGCGCCGGTCGCGCTGCTGTCGCTGAACCGGCCGGAAGTGCTGCTCATCATCGCCGCCGGCCAGCTGCAGGGCTCGCGGCGCACGGCACTGCACCCGCTGGGGTCGCTCGACGACCACGCCTACATCCTCGCCGACGCCGGCATCACCACGCTGATCATCGACCCGGTGCCCGCCTTCGTCGACCGCGCTCTCGGCCTGCTGGAGAAGGTGCCCGGCCTGGCCCAGGTGCTCACCATCGGGCCGGTGCCGGAGCGGCTGGCCCACGTCGGCAAGGACCTGACGGCGACCGCCGCGACGTTCGAGCCGGCGCCGCTGGAGCCCGCCGTGCTGCCGCCGGACCAGGTCGTCTCGATCACCTACACCGGCGGGACGACCGGCAAGCCGAAGGGTGTCATGGGCACCGCGCAGGCGATGACCACGATGACGCAGATCCAGCTGGCCGAATGGGAGTGGCCGGAGGCGCCGAAGTTCCTGATCTGCACCCCGCTTTCGCACGCCGGGGCGGCGTTCTTCGCGCCGACCCTGCTCAAGGGCGGCTCCCTGGTCGTGGTCCCGAAGTTCGACCCCGGCGAGACCCTGCGGATCATCGAAGAGCAGCGGATCACCGCGACCATGCTGGTGCCCACCATGCTCTACGCGCTGATGGACCACCCCGACTCGCGCACGCGCGACCTGTCGTCGCTGCAGACGGTGTACTACGGCGCCGCGTCGATCAACCCGGTCCGCCTGCGCGAGGCGATCGACCGGTTCGGGCCGATCTTCGCGCAGTACTACGGCCAGTCCGAGGCCCCGATGGCGATCAGCTACCTGGCCAAGGGCGACCACGACGACGCCCGGCTGGCCTCCTGCGGCCGCCCGTCGGCCTTCCTGCGCACCGCACTGCTCGGCGCGGACGGCGCTCCGGTGGCCCCGGGCGAGCCGGGCGAGATCTGCGTGGCGGGCCCGCTGCTCGCCGGCGGGTACTGGAACCTGCCGGAGGTGACGGCCGAGACGTTC
The DNA here is from genome assembly GCF_040682815.1 of Amycolatopsis sp. NPDC051102. Lineage (NCBI taxonomy): Bacteria > Bacillati > Actinomycetota > Actinomycetes > Pseudonocardiales > Pseudonocardiaceae > Amycolatopsis > Amycolatopsis sp. NPDC051102. The sequence goes on along the minus strand of NZ_JBFBBT010000001.1, from coordinate 1,031,405 downwards.
CGCGACGGCTGGCTGCACACCGGCGACGTCGCCCGCGAGGACGAGGACGGCTTCTGGTTCATCGTCGACCGGGTCAAGGACATGATCGTCACCGGCGGGTTCAACGTGTTCCCCCGCGAGGTGGAGGACGTCGTGGCCGAGCACCCGGCGGTCGCCCAGGTGGGCGTGATCGGGACGCCGGACCCCAAATGGGGCGAAGCGGTGACGGCGGTGGTGGTCCTGCGGGAGGACGCCGACGGCGACCTCGAGCGGCTCACGGCCGAAATCCAGGCGGCGGTGCGGGAGCGCAAGGGCCCGGTGCACGTGCCCAAGCAGGTGATCGTGGCCCCGTCCCTGCCGATGACCGGGCTGGGCAAGCCGGACAAGAAGGCGCTGCGCGCCCAGTACGAACCCAAGGAAGCCGCCGTGTAGGGCGTTATACAGCGGCTTCTGCTGCCGGACCGGGCGCGCGGGGACCCGCTCGCCCGGTCCACTTTGTTGTCGGACGGTCACCAAAAGGGAAGAGGTACGCTGACGGCGTCTCTACTCAACTAATTGACTATCCGAGGTACGCATGAGCAGCTTCCGCAAGGCCGTCGAAGCCCGTGACCCCGACGCCATGGCCGCGGCGCTGGCCGAGAACGTCGTGTTCCGCAGCCCGGTGGCGTTCCGGCCGTACCCCGGCAAGGCGATCACGGCCGCGATCCTGCGCGGCGTCCTGCGCGTGTTCGAAGACTTCCGGTACGTGCGCGAGCTGACCGGCGGCGACGGCCGGGACCACGCGCTCGTCTTCGAGGCCCGGATCGGCGACGTGCGCGTCGAAGGCTGCGACTTCCTCCACCTCGACGCCGACGGCCTGATCGACGAGTTCACGGTCATGGTCCGCCCGCTCTCGGCGGCGCAGGCGCTGTCGGAAGCGATGGCGGCGCAGTTCGACCGAATCCAGCGCGAAGCACTCAACTAGTTGAGCATGGCACTGCGACACGCGCTGATGGCGGCGCTGCTCGAAGGCGAGGCGTCGGGCTACGACCTGGCGAAGGGGTTCGACGCCTCGGTGGCGAACTTCTGGGCGGCGACGCCGCAGCAGCTTTACCGCGAACTCGACCGCATGGCGGCCGACGGCCTGGTGCACGCCCGCGTCGTCCACCAGGAACGGCGTCCGGACAAGCGGCTGTTTTCGCTGACCGACGCCGGGCGGCGGTCGCTGCACGGGTTCACCGCGCAGCCGCCCCGGCCCGGGGTGATCCGCGACGAGCTGCTCGTGCAGGTCCAAGCCGTCGACGTGGGCGACGAGCCGGCGGTCCGGCGCGCGCTGGCGGAACGGATGGCCCGCGCGGAAGCGAAGATCGCCGGCTACGAGCGGCTCCGCGCGCGGCTGCTGGACGGCCGGTTCGAAGACGACTACCTCGCCGAGGCCGAGCGGATCGGCCCGTACCTGACGCTGATGCGCGGCCTGTCGTTCGAGCGCGAGAACCTGCGGTGGTGCGAGCAGTCGCTGAAGGTGCTCGACCGGCGGGCGGCGCGGTAGCAGGCCGGAGTTGTACGGCTCTTGTACGGCCGCGTCCGACGATGCTCCGCATGTCATTGCACCGTCTAGCTCAGGCCGCGCTGGCCGCCGGGCTGCTCGCGGGCGTGGTCGCCGCGCCGGCGGCCGCCGCCGCGGCCGCACCGTCCACCCTGCCCGCCGACCAGTACACCCTGACCGCCGCCTACAACCAGTTCGACGCGGTGAACAGCGCCCTGGTTTCGACGCTGGGCACCGCCGCCGTCCACACCGTGATGGACAACGCCAACCACGACCGCACCGCGCTGCCGTCGTCGTTCTCCGTCGCCGGCCTCTCGACCGGGTTCCGGTTCGACAGCGGCGACAACTCCGACTGCGCCAGCTACCCGCAGGGCATCACCACCAGCCGCGACGCCGTCGGCACGGCGAACGGCGGCAACTACGACGGGCACCAGCTGGTCGCGGTCAGCTGGTACACCAAGGACGGCTGCGACGGCGACCAGCAGCGCAGCCGGATCACCCTGGTCGACTGGGACGCCACCTACCCGAACGCCTACCGCAAGATCCTGCTGGTCGAGCCGACCGGCACCGCGGCGGCGCCGGACTTCAAGGACATCCCGATCCACGCGGGCGGCATGTCCTGGTACGGCGACTACCTCTACGTCGCCGACACCGGCAAGGGCATGCGCGTGTTCGACATGCGCAAGATCCTCAAGACCGACTCCGGCGGCACCGCCGACCAGATCGGCCACCAGAGCGGCAGCACGTACTACGCCCACAACTACGCCTACGTCCTGCCGCAGGTCGGCACGATCACCTCGAAGACGACGTCGGGCACGAACCTGGCGTGGTCGTCGATCTCCCTCGACCGCGTCAGCAAGTCGATCGTGATGACGGAGTACACCTGCCCGTCCGGCTGCACGGACTACCCGAACCGCGCCCCGCGCGCGATCCGCTACCCGTTCGCCGCCACGGGCACCTTCGCCGCGACGACGACGGCGAGCCAGGCGCTGCAGCTGCCCTGGTACAAGCTCAACGGCGTGGCCTCGCACAACGGCCGCTGGTGGTTCAACTCCTCCGGTTCGAAGCAGCTCTACTACTGGAAGCCGTCGGCGGCGGCGTCCACGTTCGCCTGGGTGAGCAGCGGCGAGAGCCTTTCGTACTGGGAGGACGACACCAGCGCGGACCTGCTGTGGTCGCTGCAGGAAGGTGCCGGCAACCGCAACGTCTTCGCGGTCACCCAGGCCACCTACGGCGGTGGCTGAGACCGGACGTCCGGGTCGCCGGTGGCGGGGCTCCCCCGCCACCGGCTTTCCCGGGTGAGATCCGGATCACGTCGGCGTGGCTCGACGCGCTCCGCGGGCCTGCTCCTGCCATCCTGTGCCGTCAAGGGGACGCTGACGAGAGGACACCGCCGTGGGCATCATCGCCTGGATCGTGCTCGGGCTGATCGCCGGGTTGATCGCGAAGGCCCTCATGCCGGGCAAGGACCCGGGCGGCTGCATCATCACCATCCTGCTCGGCATCGCCGGTGCGTTCGTCGGCGGCTGGGTGGGAAAGACGCTGTTCCACACCCAGCTCGGCACCTTCTTCGACCTGCGGACCTGGGGTCTGGCGATCCTCGGCGCCCTGATCATCCTGGCCGGCTACCGGCTGATCTTCCACCGCCGCGACTGACGCCGGGGGCCGTCAGTTCAGGGTGACGCCGTACGCGCTCAGCGCCTCGCCCACCGGCTGGTAGTACGAGCTGCCGCCGCCCTTGCCGGACGTGATGCCCAGGCCGACGCTGCCGGCGAACAGGCAGCCGCCCGAGTCGCCGGGGTTGACCAGCGCGCTGGTCTGGATCAGCTGGTACACCGAGCCCTCGGCGTAGTTCACCGTCACGTTGGTCGCCTGCACCGAACCCGACGTCAGGTGGGTGGTGCTGCCGCTCTTGCTGATCCGCTGGCCGACGGTCGCGGTGCCGGCGGAGCTGATCCGCTGCGTGGTGCCGTTCCACAGGGTGACCGCGCCGGGCGCGCTGCCGGTGGTGTTGCGGATGAGGCCGTAGTCGTTGTTCGGGAAGCTCGAGCCCTGCGACGGGCCGACGTTCCACTGCGAGACCGCACGGGTGCAGTGGCCCGCGTCGACGATGTAGTTCTGGCCGCCGCGGTTGGTGTTGAAGCCGACCGAGCAGCGGACGCCGCCGCCGGTGATGGCCTCGCCGTTGTAGATGGCGGTGTGCATCTCGCCGGCAACCCGCTCCACGCGGACCCGGTCGCCGAGCGCCGCGGCCGCCTTCAGGAGGGCTTCGGTGCCCTTGGCCGCGTCCGCCACGGTCAGCACGACCTGGTTCGTCTTCGGGTCGAGCCCGATCGCGGTGTGCGCCACCGCGGGCAGCGCCTGCAGGGCGTTCTGCGCGCTCGCCAGCGCGGCCGTGGAGTGCTTGACCACCCGGGCCTGCGCACCGGACTGCCGGACCTGGTCCGCGGCGGCCTGGTCGAGCACGTTGACCACGGGCTTGGCGGCGGCGTCGAGGTAGCCGTCGGCGGCGCGCTCGCCGAGGGAGGCGGTGACCGCGTGCAGGGTTTCGACGCTGGCCGCCTGCGTGCGCAGCAGGGTGACGGCGGCGGACTCGCTGATCCCCGCTTCCGCGGCGATCGAGGCGACCGCTTCACGCTGCACGGTGGCCGAGTAGCCGTCGATGGTCGTCGCCGTCGCGGTGACGGGCGTGAAGCAGGCGATGGCCGCGGCGGCGGCCACCAGCGTGGTGGCGGAGCGGGCGAGGAGATGGTGTCCCGGGGACGTTCTGCGCATGCCGGTAACTCCCTTTCGCGGGCAAGGCCGGCGCGCGGGGTGGCCGCGCCGGCCACGGTGGGGTGAGCCGGCCGCGGGGCCGGCACCGGTGATCCGGTGCGGTCGAGGGTGAGCCGCGGCCGGGACCGGCGGTACCGACTTTCGGCGGGCCGGACAAAAGATAGGTACCGGGCAATTCGCCCACTGGCTCTTCGCGCAGAGCAACCGGTCACCACGGGCCCCGGTCACGCTGCGCCGATCCGGCGTACGAGTGGTTCCGGGGCCGCCCGCACGGCCGCGGCGTACCGTTTCAAGTACGGACATGGCGCGCTCTCCTCCCCCTCGGGGCGCGCCGTGCCCGCCGGGGAGACGGCATGAACGACCAGCGGCAGGTCCTCGTCCGGGCGGAGGCCCGGCACATCGCGGTGCCCGATGCCGACGGCGCGACCGAGACACTCGCCTACCCCGGCGTCACCCTGACCCGCGTCGTCGCCGGCGTCCCGGACGGCGAGCTCTGGCTGCCGATGGGCGACCAGCCCAGCGAGGTCGACGACGAAGCCCTCGTCATCGCGCTGCGCGAGGCGTTCCTCTGGCGCTGCGGAGTCCCGTAACACTGCCCCCGGCGCGTGTAACTCCCGCTGTTCCGGGTAGGCCATCCGGAGAAGGAGGGGGTCGCACGGTGCGAGTGAACTGGGGAGCGGCCCGCGAACCGGGCTGGGACGTGCTGGACCTGGCCGGAGCCGGCCCGGCGGGGCTGGCCACCGCCCGCCGGTGGGCCGCCGTCAGGCTGGCGGCGCTCGCCGAACCGGACCGGGTCGACGCGTTGATCGTCGTCGGAGAACTGCTGGAGAACGCCTACGTCCACGGCGCCGGCCCCCGCCAGCTGCGGCTGCACCTGACGCGGGAGCCGTGCGAGGTGACGGTGGCGGTCACCGACGTCGGCACCGGCGAGCCACGGCTCCGGGTCCCCGGCCACGCCGGCGGCCGGGGCCTGCTGCTGGTCGACGAACTCGCCGTCACCTGGGGCGTGAGCCACCACGACGACGGCAAAGTCGTCTGGGCGCGCCTCTCCTGCGACTAGGTTGCGTCTGACAATGCCTTGGTCCAGGTGGCCACGGCGTGGAGGGCGACGGCTGGTCGACGAGATCGTGCACCTTGGTGCTCCACCCGCCCCAGGCGCGGCCGATGTCCGCTGCGGTGAGCAGGCGCTGCATGACGTTGTCCCAGGTTCCGTCGCCCCTAGCGGCCGTTCCAGTGCACGGTGGCCGGCGGCTCGAAGTACTTCCGCAGGTGCTGCTCCTCCGGCCGGCCGTGCAGCGGGAACCGGAAAGCCGAGCCGTCCGGCCAGGTCAGCGTGCGCCGGGGGAAGTTCAGCGCGGGGGCCTGTGGCTGCCGCGCCTCCCAGACGATCCGTGGTGGCGGTGCGTCGGCCGGGTCGGTGAACGTCGTCCCGGTGTCCACCACCGCCAGGCTCGACGGCGAGCACACCAGCCACGGTCCGGACAGCGACCGGAGCCGGTCGGCCAGGTCGAGCACCATCGCGTTCGCCGGGCCCGAGACCCGGACCTCCCGCTGGAACGGCCGTCCCGGCGCGCCGCCGTTCGCCAGCGCGAAGACGGCGAACACGGCCGTGCCGATCCCGCGCAGGACGTTCCCGAAGAACCGGCGGACCAGCCGCTTGCCCTCGACCGTGCCGTCCCGGCGGCGGCCGGGGACGTCGAACCCCACGTCGGTGTCGCCGAGGCGCAGGACGATGACCGGCTCACGCCACCGGTCGCGCATCAGCGCTTCGACGCGCTCCCGGAACCCGGGCCGGACCTGGGCGTCGGCCGACCACTGCTCGGCGCGGCCGGCGAACCCGCTCAGATGTCCAGGTCCTTGCGGGTGTCCGCCGGGCTCCGGTCCCCGCCGATCTCGCTCTTGTCGAACCACGGTTCGTCCCCCTCGGGTGTGACGGCTTCCTTGCCTTCGGCGAACGCGCCCTTCCCGGCCCCGATGCCGGCCTTCACGCCCGCGCCGGCGAGGAACGGCTTGACCCCCGCCGACGTGCCGAACATCGTCGTCAGCGCCCGGTTGCTCGGCTGCCAGCCCTGGGCCGCCGCGCCGAAGCCGAACTTCGTCTCGCCCGGCATCACGCCGATCCGCAGCTTGCGGGTGAACGTCTCCAGCTTCCCGGAGTACTTCACCAGGAACTCCATGAAGGTGTCGAGCAGCTTGCCGAACTTGCCGAGGTAGCGCGTCACCTTCTGCAGCACGCTGGCCGCCTTGGCGATGGACGCGGTCATCGCGGCCGCGACCGAGCCGCCGAAGCTGATCACCGACGCGGCCAGGGCCGGCAGCCACAGCGTGATCAGCCAGGACACGAGCTCGGTGATGATCCCCTTGATCAGCTCTTCGATGACCACCATGACCATCGACCACATCTGCAGCACCTCGGCCACCGAACCGGCGGCCGAGCCGATGCCGCGGATGCCGGCGGAGAAGTCGCCGAGGGCTTCCTTCGCCGCGTTGCCGGCGTCGTCCACCCACTCGGCGAGCGCGGTGTCGCCGGTGCGTTCGAAGTCCTCGGCGAGCGCGACGAAGCCCTGCGCGATCGTGACGAAGTTTTCGGAGGCGTGCCCGATGGCCGGGCCGTCGCCGGTGACCTGGTGCAGCGCGTCCTGCAGCGGCTGGACCAGTTCGAGCAGCATGTTCAGGCCGTGGCTGACCAGCCAGCCGATCGGGTCCATGGCGAAGGTGACCATGTCGCCGGCGGCGGCGCCGACGAACGCCGCGCCGTCACCCACCAGCGCGGCCCCCGCGGACGCCAGTTCGCCCGGGCCGTCCGCCTCGGCGGCCTGCCGCGCGTGCTCCCCGATCTTCTTGCCCGCCTTGTAGGCGGTGCCCGCCACCGGCACGTACCCGGCGGCGCGGTCGAGGTTGGCGCCCAGGCTCTCGTCGTAGGGTTCGACGTCCAGCGCGTCGGCGATGCTCTTCTTCGGCTCGGTCATTCGCCCTGTCCGATCGCGTCGATTTCCGCCTCGTAGCGGCCGAAGGTGACCTTCCCGGCGTCTTCCATCCCCTGGTACATCTCGGCGGCCTTCGTCAGCTTGGTGGTGAAGCCGTCCACGCCGTCCTTGAGGTCGGTGAGCAAGGAGCGCAGCTCGGTGAGGCGCTCGGTGTAGCCCTGCTTGGCGAAGAGACCGACGAGCCCCCAGGCCTGGTCCGTCACGTCGGCGGCGTCGATCTTGGCGCCGAACTTGTCGGCTTCCTGCTCGTAGAACGGCAGCTGCTTGGCGTAGGCGGAGATCGCGCCGATGTTCGTCTGAATTCCGTCTGGCATCGCGGGTTTCCCTAGGATCGGCGGAGGATGGGGCCCTGACCGAAGTCGTCGTCGTCCTCGGCGGCGGGCCGGCGGGCGGGCCGCGACGGCTGCCGCGGCTGCGGGTCCGACGCGGGTTCGGCCGCCGCGGTTCCGAACGCTTCGGCCTGGGCTTCGCGGACCTGGGCCGAGACGTCCACGCCGAACGCGTCGCCGAAGGTTTCGTCCACGATCCCGGCCTGCTGCTGCGCGGCCCCCGCGACGGCCCGGCGGATGGTGTTCATGATGGTGGCGGCCAGCTGCCCGGCTTCGACGCGCGTGGCACCGGCGGTGAGCCGCAGGTCGGTGACGGTGCCGCCGGCCCCCGCGGTGACGGTCACGGTCCCGTCCGGCGAGGTGACGGTGGTCTCCAGCCGGGCGATCCGCTCCTGCATGTCGCCCACGCCGGCGAAGCGGGCTTCGGCCTGCCGGACCTTGCTCTGGAAGTGCTGGAACTGAGTGATCAGCTCGTCCATCTGGGCGGACATCGTGTCTCCCTTGCGCGGTTCGGGGCCTGTGTCCGCATCATGGCAGATCCGTCCCGCCGGGGATCGCGTTTCGGCGGATCACGCGCTCACGAACCGGCGAGCTCCACGCTGACGGTGCAGGTGTCCCCCACTTCGAGGCCTTCGGCTTCGCGGACGGCCCGCTTGACGGGCAGCACGTAGGCGCCGCGCGAGCTGTCCGGGAAGATCGAGGTCTGCCAGCTTGTGGCCCCGACGGTCACCCGGACGCGGACCGATCCGAAGCCACGCCGGGGCCCCGCGGTGCGCTCGCGGATGTCGTCCGACGCCTCGGCGGGCAGGCTCACGAACGTCCAGCTGTCGGTGCGCCGGGCGTCCCATTCCCAGAGCTCGGCGTCGAAGACGACGGTCAGCGGCACGGCGGCCGGTAGCCGTCGATCCGCAGGCCGCGGAACTCCAGCTCGTTCGGCGTCTTCCCGACGAACACCAGCCCCCGCGCCTCCTTCAGCGCCGAGGCGAAGGAGTACGGCGGCGTCCCCAGCTCCGGCAGCGACGTCCAGCGGCGCGGCGAGAAGCCGAAGAACTTCGTCACCAGCCGGCCGCCCGTCGAGGGCACCAGCGTCAGCCACTTGTCGCCGCCGCTCCAGTGGGAGGCCGGGCGCAGCTGGACGTAGAGGTCGTCGGTCGCGCGGTAGGTCAGCAGGAACCCCGCCGACCGCGAAAGGTCGGCCTGCGCCTCGAACTCGTTGCCCAGCCAGACGACGGCCACGTGCCACTCGGCGTTCAGGAACGTCACCTTGGCCGCGTACCGGCGTCCCTCGGGCACGAGCAGGCTCCCGGTGGCCGGGACGGTCGTCCCCTCACCGCTGGCCAGCCACTGCTGCAGCCGGTCGATCGACGGTGTCGCGCACTCGCCGCCGGGCCGCGCGGACGCGGCCGCCGGGGCGGCCAGCGGGAGCACGAGCAGGGCCGCCAAGGCGGAAAGCGTTCTGGCGAAGGGAAACCGAGCGCGCATTCCCCGGAAACTAGCACCGCCGCCCGGTCCGCACCACCTACCCGGGTGGGGCCGGAGGCCGCACGGCTAGGCTCGTCTTCGGCGAAAACGACCATTTTCGCCGAAGCAAGCGCACCACGACGCGGGAGAACAACCCATGCTGGACCGAGCGGTCATCGACGCACTCTTCCCTGCCGACCTGCCCGAGCCCGAGCACTGGGAGCAGCAGTACCCCGCTCGCGACCTCCCCGAAGGTGCGCTGGTCACGCGCCTGGGCCCGTCGCCGACCGGGTTCGTGCACATCGGCGGCATCTACGTCGGCACCATCGACCAGGACGTCGCCCGCCGCTCCGGCGGCCGGTACCTCGTCCGCATCGAGGACACCGACCAGTCCCGCGAGGTCGAAGGCGCCCTCGAGCAGTTCGAACGCGGCTTCCGCTACTTCCGCCTCGCCGCCGACGAAGACGCCGACCGCGGCGGCGACTACGGCCCCTACCGGCAGTCCGCCCGCGAGCGGATCTACCTCACCTACGTCCGCGACCTGCTGCGCCGGGGCAAGGCGTACCTCGACTTCGCCACCAAGGAAGAGCTGGCCGCGATCACCCAGCGGCAGCAGGCCACCAAGCTGCCCACCGGCTACTACGGCAGCTGGGCCATCTGGCGCGACGCCGACCCGGCCGACGTCCGGGCCAAGCTGGACGCCGGCGCCCCGTACGTCGTGCGGTTCCGCGCCCCCGACGACACCGGCGCCCGCGCCCGGTTCACCGACGCGATCCGCGGGCCGCTGGAAGCCGAGGCCAACCGCAACGACGTCGTCATCCTCAAGAGCTCCGACCAGAGCCCGCGGCTGCCGACCTACCACTTCGCGCACGCTGTTGACGATCACCTCATGCGGGTGAACCTGGTGATCCGCGGCGACGAGTGGATCTCGTCGGTCCCGGTGCACCAGCAGCTGTTCGACGCGCTGGGCTTCGAGCCGATCACCTACGCGCACATCGCCCCGCTGATGAAGCAGGAGGGCGGCAGCAAGCGCAAGCTGTCGAAGCGCAAGGACCCGGAAGCGTCCGTCGACTTCTTCATCGAGGCCGGCTACCCGGCCGACGCGGTGCTGTACTACCTGCGCGGCCTGGCCAACGGCCGGCTCGCGGAAATGCCGCTGGAGCAGGCGCTGAGCGAGCCGATCAACCTCGACGAGTGCGGCGTCGCCGGCCCGCTGGTGGATCTGGTCAAGCTCGACGACATCGCCGCGGACCACATCGCCACGCTGTCCGGCGCCGAAATCCTCGACGCCGTCCGCGGCTGGGCCGGGCAGTTCGACCCCGAGCTGCGCCGGGTCCTGGACGAAGAGCCGGACCTCGCGCTGCGCGCGCTGGCCGTCGAGCGCGAAGGGGCCGAGAACCCGCGCAAGGACCTGAAGAAGTGGAGCGAGTTCCGCGCGGTCTACGGCTTCTTCTTCCCGCAGCTCCACGCGGCGGTCACCGGCCCCGACGACGAGCGGATCGCCGCGCTCGGCGTCGACCGCGCGGTCGTCCAGGCCGTCGCCCGCGACTTCGCCGCCGACTACCGGCAGCTCGACGACGGCCAGGAGTGGTTCGAGCAGATCCGCGCGGTCGCGGCCAAGCACGGTTTCGCCCGCAACGCCAAGGAGTTCAAGAAGAACCCCGAAGGCTTCCCGGGTTCGATCCGCGAGGCCTCGCAGATCATCCGCATCGCCCTGACCGGCTCGACCCGCAGCCCCGACCTGCACGCGATCACGCAGGCGCTGGGCCGGGACGAGGTCCTGGGGCGGATCGCCGCGCTGACCAAGTAGGGCGGTGGGGCTCCGGCTGTCAGGCGCCGGAGCCTCGGTCACCGTCGGGGGCAAGCACGCTTTCGCGGTCCGGCCGGGCGAGCAAGTGGCCCCGGGACCTCAGCCTGAGCCTTCGTCGTCCTCGAAGGGGTGGAAGGCGAAGCGCACCACGCTCGCCGGGTGCGTCCTCGCCCCGCTGTCGGCCACCGCGGTGATCAGGCCCGCCGCGTTCTCGCGGTCCAGCCGGGCCAGAAGGCGGGCGAGCGCCTCGGGTGCGCCCACCGGTTCGCCCGGCGTCTGGATCAGGGTGCGGTGGAGAATGCCCATGTCCCAGCCGTCCGCGCTGCCGCTGCCCGCCGCCGTCCGGAGAGTCGCGTCGAGCAGCCAGCGGGGCGGCTTGCCCGTCAACGCCGGTGTCGCGTGCGCCGTCAGGCCGACGACCTGGTCGGCGCGGAGCAGCCCGTCGCTGAGAGTCGCGAGCCACACGTTGGTCAACCCCATGGATCAACGACTAGCACCCCGGGCACGGCCGCCGCAATCCCCGGCGGCGGAAGCCCCGCTATCCGGCGGTGCGGGGACGGCGGAACAGCACCGCCCAGACGACCTTCCCGCCGGCCCGGGATCGGCTGCAGCCCCACGAACGGGCCATCTGCGCGACCAGCTTCAGCCCCATGCCGGGCTCGAACGGGGACAGCCGTTCCAGCAGCACGGCCGGCCGCACGTCGTGGTCGGCCACCGCGACCGTGCACACCCCGTGGCGCAGGTCGAGCCGCAGCTTCGGCTCGGAAGCGGTGTGCCGCAGCACGTTCTCGGCCAGCTCGGTGACGATCAGGCGGGCGTCTCCGGCGAGCTCCGGCACCGCCCACTCGCCCAGCTTGCCCGCGACGAACTCGCGGATGTGCGACGAAGTTCCCTCGGCGCGCGGGAAAGTGCGCTCGCACCGGCGGCGCACCGAGTGGTCCAGTGCCGCCGTGGCTGCCGCCACGCCGGCGCGGACGGGGACGGACCGGTCGGCCAGGTTTCTGTTCAGCACAGCGCGGTGTCCGGCCTCGGCGGCCACGAGCGAGAACGGGATACCCGGCCAGTCGCCGATCCGCATGGCGACCACCGAGAAGACGCTCACCAGGGACGGGTCGCCGATGACCAGCTCGCTGACGTCGGCCACCAGGCCGTCGGGCGCGTCGGTGGCGATCTCGAGCAGGCCGTCGCGCACCGCCGGGTACGAATCGGGGTTCAGCTCGCCGGCGATCCGGACGACGGTCGCCTGCTCGCGGCGGCCGACCGCCAGCCGGACGGGACTGCCGATCATGACGGCGGCCGCGCGGACTCGATCGAGCGCGGCTCCCCGGCCCGCACGAGGTCACTCCGGAAGGGCGGCACTGCCCCAACCTCCTCACCATCGGCCTCACGGTAGTGGAGGCTTTCACTACCACGGGTAACCCCCGCTGCCCGGGCTAAACCCGGCCACCGGGCGGCCCGGGGGCCGCACCGGACCGTCCCGGGCGCGGACGTGAGATGCTCGACCGCGCAGGCAGGCCGAAGGCGGGAGGCGCAGCGGGTGACCACCTGGATCGACGTGATCAACTTTGTCCGGACGCGGTACGAGGTCCTCGAGGAGTCGGAGGGCTGGCTGCGGTTCCGGCTGGAGGGCCCGCGGAACCGCACCCAGCAGGCGACGGTGCACCACCTCGCCGAGCTCGACGGGGGCTCGTGGATCGAGATCTCCTCCCCGGTCGGCTGGGCCGACAAGGTCGACCTGCGGCGGCTGCTGGAGCTCGCCGGCGCCTCGGCGGTCGGCGGCGCGGCGGTGGTCGACGGCGTCGCGCTGCTCAAGCACACGGTGCCGCTGGAGGACCTCAGCATCCAGGAGGAGTTCGAGCGCCCGCTGAAGGCCGTCGTCGCCCGCGCCGACGCCTTCGAGCACGAACTCACCGACGCCGACGAGTTCTGACCGTCCACACCGGACAGGTCAGTCCCCGGAGCGGCGCGCCCGGTCGGTGCGCCGCCGGTTCTCCTTCTCCAGGGCGGCGACGAGCTCGTCCTTGGACATCCGCGACCGCCCGGGGACACCGAGCTGCTTCGCGCGTTCGTAGAGGTGCTGCCGGCTCGCGGTCGCGTTCACGCCGCCGTGGGTCGGCCGGTCCGGCTGCCCGGCACCCCCGGCGGCCTGCTCGTCGGAAGGACCGCGTTCGGGTTTCGGCTCCCAGTGGTCGCCGACCTTCTCGAAGGTGTGCTTCAACGCGGCGTAGGCGGTTTGCTGCGCCCGCCGTCCGGGGCCGTAGGTCCGCAGGGCCGAGTCGTGCGCGGCCACCCAGGTGTCCTGGGCCTTGCGCGGCGACCGCAGGAGGGTGCTGGGCAGGTCTTCGCGTCCGGGCATGCGGGCTCGGCTACCCGGCGGCGGGGGTGGTGAAACGGCGAGGGCCGGCCACGCCCGCGCCGGTTCGCGTACCCGGAGGGTCGGCCGGTGCTGTCCGAAGAGGACCGGGGGCAACCTCCCGTGAGGGACCGCGCCGGGATCGGGCATGCTGGTGGCCGGTGTTTCGGGGACGAGAGGGCGAAAATGGGTGCTTCACCCGATTTGACCATTCCGGAGCGGGTCGAGAGCCCGGTGCCGCCGCAGCCGCCCGCCTCGGGGGTGGCCCGTTGGCTGCTGGAGCACCGGGTGGCGCCCGTCGGGCGGGCCGGTGGTGAAGACCACGGCACGCCGCAGGCGTGGTGGAAGGTCATGTGCCTGACCGGCGTCGACTACTTCTCCACCCTCTCCTACCTGCCCGGCATCGCCGCGCTCGCCGCCGGGGCGCTGTCGCCGCTGGCGACGCTGCTGATCGTCGCCCTGACGCTGCTCGGGATGCTGCCGATGTACCGCCGGGTCGCCCGCGAGAGCCCGCACGGGCAGGGCTCGGTGGCCATGCTGGAGACCCTGCTGCCGTTCTGGCGGGGCAAGCTCTTCGTCCTCACGCTGCTCGGGTTCGTCGCCACGTCGTGGATCATCACGATCACGCTGTCCTCGGCGGACGCCACCGTGCACATGCTGGAAAACCCGTACCTGCCGGGCTTCCTGCACGGGCACGCGGTGCTGATCACGATCGTGCTGCTGCTGATCCTCGGCGGCGTCTTCCTGCTCGGGTTCAGCGAGGCCGTCGGGGTCGCCATCCCGCTCGTCGCCGTGTTCCTGCTGCTGAACGCCGTGGTCACGGGGGCAGGCGTGATCGACCTGCTCGGCGACTCCGCCGCCCTCTCGCACTGGACCGACGCGCTCACCGCCGGGGGTGGCGGGTTCGGCGGCATCCTCGGGCCGGCCGTCATCGCGTTCCCGATGCTGGTGCTGGGCCTGTCCGGGTTCGAGACCGGCGTCAGCATGATGCCGCTGGTCGCGGCCGACGGGAAGAACCCCGAGGAGAAGCTCGAGTCCCGGATCCGCAACACGCGCAAGCTGCTGACCGCCGCCGCGCTCATCATGTCGGTGTTCCTGATCGCGACCAGCTTCGTCACGACGGTGCTGATCCCGGCCGACGCGTTCAAGGACGGCGGCGAGGCCAACGGCCGCGCCATGGCCTACCTCGCCCACCACGAGCTCGGCGAGATCTTCGGGACCGTGTACGACATCAGCAGCGTCCTCATCCTGTGGTTCGCCGGCGCCTCGGCGATGGCCGGGCTGATCAACATCGTCCCGCGGTACCTGCCCTCCTACGGCATGGCGCCGGAGTGGGGCCGCGCGGTCCGGCCGGTGGTGATCGTCTACACGGTGATCAGCATCCTGATCACCATCGCGTTCGGGGCGGACGTCAACGCCCAGGCCGGCGCGTACGCCACCGGCATCCTGGCGATGATGGTCTCGGGCGCGGTCGCGGTCAGCATCTCGGCGATCCGGCACCGGCATCGCGGCGCCGCGGTCGGCTTCGTCGTCCTGACCCTCGTGCTGCTCTACGCCCTCGCCGAGAACGTCATCGAAAAGCCGGACGGCATCGCCATCTCGGCCCTGTTCATCCTCGGGATCATCGTCGTCTCGCTGATCTCCCGGGTCACCCGGACGACGGAACTGCGGGCCGACCACATCGAATTCGACGAAGAGTCGCGCCGGTTCATCGCCGAGTCCCTGGCCCACGACGGCGCCCTGCACATCATCGCCAACCGCCGCCAGGGCGGCGACCACGCCGAGTACTCGGCCAAGGAAGCCGAGCAGCGCGCGATGAACCCGGTCCCCGGCGCGGCCGACGTCCTGTTCCTCGAGATCGACGTGGTGGACCCCTCGGAGTTCAGCAACGTCCTCAAGGTCCGCGGCTTCGACATCGACGGCTACCGGGTGCTCCGCGCGGCGAGCCCGGCGGCCCCCAACGCGATCGCGGCGATCCTGCTGGCGCTGCGCGACGTGACGGGCGTCCGCCCTCAGTGCCACTTCGAGTGGGCCGAGGGCAACCCCCTCGGCCACCTGTTCCGCTACCTCCTCCTCGGCCGCGGCGACACGGCCCCGGTGGTCCGCGAGATCATCCGCAGCAGCGAGAAGGACCCCGCCCGCCGCCCAGGCATCCACGTCGGCGGCTGACGGTTTCGGCGGCCGACGGTTTGGCGGCGGGGGCAGCGCGAGCGTGGCCCCGCCGCCCTGCGCTGCCGGAGGTTCGGCGGGCGAAACTGTCGGTGCCTGCCGGTAGAGTGGAAAACGGGGGGCGCCCCCGCGCGGGGGTTGGGGCGGTTGACTTCCCGGTCGCGGAAAACCCCTGCCGCACAACGGGAACTCCCTGCCACAGCGGACAGGACTCATGCGCCTGCGCGGGTCACGGCAGAGCGAACACAGCGCCCGGGACTCCACGCTTCAGCCGGCGCAACTCGCGCAGGTTTCGGCGGTGACGCCGCTCGCTGACCGTCTCGAGGCGGCGGGTGTCCCGCGCCCGGTCCCCCGACGCGGCGACCGCCCGTTCGCGGAGTACCGCCACGGCCCGGAGGGCAACTGGTTCGATCTCGCTGAACCCAGCCCAGCTCAGTTCAGCGGGTGGTCACCTCGGCGGCGGCGGTCCCGCCCGGCGAACCGGCGCCCGCGCGGGCGCTCGTGCCGGTCCGCGGTCCCCCACCGGGCGGCGGGCCTGGGCCGGTGCGCGCGACGGGGGCGGGGTCGCCGGCCGGCGGGTCCGGGTGGGGGCCGGGGCTTCGGGCGGCGGCGTCGGGCCGGGCCGGTTGGCCCAGGAGTCGAACAGCAGGATCAACCCCGCGAAGACGGCGAAGCCGATGCCCAGCGCCACGTTGACCAGCGCACCCAGGATCCCGGCGACGAGCAGCACCGGGAAGACGGCCATCAGGCAGAACGGGTCGATCCGGCCGAACTTCGGGCGCTTTCCTTCACGCGGACTCACTCCGGGTTCCTTCGCGCCATTCCTGCAGTATGCAGGGCCCGGCCCGGCGTTGCCACCCGGTCGGCCCATCTGATCGTTTAACGCTCACGGTGGGTGAGCGCAGCGTGACGGCGGACAGAAACGGACAGGATTCCGCCGGTTCCGGGGAGAAACCGGCGGTCCGTGGTGCAATGGCGCCGCCGAAAGGGGTACGCGCATGAGAAACGGCCTCCCGCAGCGAATCGGGCACACCTTCCTGGCCCTGGCGACCGCGGCCGGCGCACTCGCCGGAGCCGCGCCGGCCACGGCGAGCCCGGCGCCCCCTCCGTCACTCGAGTTCGCCAACCCCGGCAGCCAGGCGCTGTACGGCACGGCCTACGCCGCCGCGCTGCGGAACCTGTTGCGCACCAACACCATCGCCTACGACGCCCGGTACGACCGGGCCGGGCTGCTCGACCCGGCGACCGGCATCGTCCGCGCGGGCGGCGGATACGCCCAGCCCTGGACCCGCGACGCGTCGATCAACAGCTGGAACGCCACCAGCCTGCTCGACCCGGCCCTGGCGAAGAACACGCTGTGGGCGGTCGTCGACGAGGACGCGGCCGGCGCCCTGCGCGTCCAGCAGGACGACCAGCAGTGGGACCAGGTCGTCTGGGTCACCGCCGCCTGGCACCACTACCTGGTCACCGGCGACCGGGGGTTCCTGGACAACGCCTACCGGACGGCGGCGGACACGCTGGCGATCCGCGAACACGCCACCACGGCCGGCTTCAACCCGGCCTACGGGCTGTTCACCGGCGCGTCGTTCTTCAACGACGGGATCGCCGGCTACCCCGCGCCGCCCGCGGACGCGACCGAGTCCGTCAGCACCGGGAGCATGCCCTGGCCGGGCGTCGCGAGCGGGATGTACCTGAGCACGAACGAGCTCTACTACGCCGCCTACGTCAACGCCGCGAACATGGCCGAGAAGCTGAACCGGCCGGGGTCGGAGACCGCCGCGTACCGGGCCAAGGCCAACGCGCTCCGGGCGGCGATCAACGACCGCTTCTGGAACCCGGCCACCGGGCTCTACGACTACCAGCTGCTGGCCGACGGCAGCCGCGGCGCCTTCCAGGAGGGCACCGGGCTGGCGTTCGCGCTGCTCTTCGGCGTCGCGAACCCGGCGCAGGCCCGGTCGATCGTGAGCCACGCCCGGGAACTGCCCTGGGGCATGCCGGACACCTTCCCGAACTGGGCGCGTTACAGCGACACGCAGCCCGGCCGGCACAACGCCATTGTCTGGCCGCTGGTTCAGGGCCTGTGGGCGAAGGCCCTCGCCGGGCAGGGCGAAACGAACGCGTACGCCGCCGAGACCGCCCGCCTGGCCAAGCTGGCCGGGAACAACAGCGGGTTCTGGGAGATCCACAACGGCACCACCGGCGTCGTCGACGGCGGCTGGCAGCGGCTGGGCGACACCGTGAAGTTCCACTGGGGCTCCGAGCCGGACCAGACCTGGTCGGCCACGGCGTTCCTCGACATGGTCCACACCGGGCTGTTCGGGCTGACCTTCACCGACCGCGGGCTGTCGCTCGCGCCCCGCCTCCCGGCGGGCTGGGGCGACGTCACGCTGCGGAACCTGCGGTACCGGGCGGCGAACCTCACCCTCGCGCTGCACGGCGCGGGCACCGCGATCCGCGCGGTCACGGTCGACGGCCGGGCCGCCCGCGCGGAGCTGCCGGCCACGCTGACCGGCGACCACACCGTGGACATCACCCTCGGCGGCGCACCGGCCGGTGACCGGGACGGCGACGGCGTGCCCGACGCGCAGGACCGCTGCGCCGACACGGCGGGCGCCGCGGCCCTCACCGGCTGTCCCGACCCCGCGCACCTCGAAGCCGAGGACGCGCTCAATTCCGGTGGCGTGAAGACGAACGTCAACCACACGGGCTACTCGGGCCGCGCGTTCCTCGACGGCCTCTGGGCACAGGGCGCGTCGACGTCCTTCACCCTGCACCGCACCACGACGGCCGCGACGCGCGGCTCGGTCACCGTCCGGTACGCCAACGCCAACAGCGACACCCGCACGATGACGCTGTCGGTGGACGGGCAGGCGCTGCGGCAGGTCAGCTTCCCGAAGGTCGCCGACAGCTGGGACGCCTGGGGCACGACGACGTTCGCCGACGTGCCGCTGACCGGCCGGGACCCGGTGGTGACCCTGTCCTACGGCCCGGCCGACACCGGCGCGATCAACCTCGACTGGCTGGAGTACCGCGGCTAGCGGACCGCGAACACCATCCCGATGTCGGCGGCCGCCTGGACCGGGTCCTGCACGGCCTCGACGGTGAAGCCGCGCGCGGCGAAGACGTCGCGGACCGTTTCGCGGTGCCGTGCCCAGCCTTCGACCTCGACGACGGCCTGCCGGACCAGCGGCCAGTGCCGGTCTTCGAGGCCGCGCAGGACGTCGAGCTCGGCGCCTTCGACGTCGACCTTGAGCAGGTCGACGCGTTCGATGCCCTGCTCGTCGAGGACCGCCGAGAGCGGCCGCACCCGGACGCGGTGGGTTTCGAGCTGCCGCATCACCCGCAGCTTGCGCCCGACGATGCCGCGCAGCACGGGGGCCGGCACCCGGCGCAGGGCCGCGCCCAGGCCGCCCCGGCGGATCATCTCGACCACGCTGGCGGTGACGCGCCGCCGCTCGGCCTCGACGTTGCCTTCGTCCCGCAATGACGACGAGAAGATGGTCGCCGCCGGGAAGTAGCTGAAGTCGAGCTCGTCCTCGCCGGCCGCCAGGCCGTAGGGCAGCGCGGTCAGCCGGCCGCCGAAGAAGTCGCGGGCGTTGCTCTCCAGCGTCGCGTGCAGCGGCGGCAGCGGTTCGAACGCGTAGATCCGCACGTTCCCGTCCAGCCGCTCGTACACGGCTGCGGAGAAGACCCCGATGTTCGCGCCGACGTCGAGGACCGTCGCGCCGGGGGCGAGCTCGATCCCGTTGGCGAAGTAGGCACCCACCTCCTCGCGCAGGAAGGACACCTCCCACGGGTTGATGCTGTGCAGGGCGATCGTGTCCATGGTCACGCGCTGAGGGATATCAGCATCGGCTTCCGCGGGGCACCCCCGTTCGGCGGCACTACCCGGTGCGGTGGATCAAGGTGCCCGCTCGCCCGCCTCTTCCTCGATGTGCAGGGCGTCCTGTTCCGGGCCCGCGGCCACGGCGGGACCGGCGTCCACGCCGATCTCGTCGGGCTCGGTGTCGAGCGGGGGGCCGTCGCCCGCGACCGGTTCCAGCTGGATCGGCTCCCGGGCGAGCTCGCCGTCGTCCGGTTCGGACAGCGGCGGGACCTCGTTCGCCGGGTCGGGGCGCTCCTCGCCGATCCGGTCGCCCAGCCCGCGCGGGTGCTCCTGCTCCCACGGCGTCATCCCGTACTTCGTGACGCCCGACCAGTGCTCGGGCGGGTCCATGCCCTCCTCGAGCGGGTCGGCCTTGATCCGGTCCTCGTCGAGGTCCTCGGCGCTGTTGAGCGCGGCCGGGTCGGTTTCGACGGCGTCGGGCTCGCCGGTGTCCTGCGGCGGGTCGAAGCTCTGGTTCGGCTCGGTCATCGGCCTCCTTCGTCCGGTGTCCTCCGGGCTTCCCGCTGACGCGACAGCGAAACACGCAGGGGCCGCCGGCAGCCTTCGCCGGTCCGGGCCAGCAGGACCACGCCCACGACGGCCACCGCGGCGGCAGGAACCCACACGAACGCGTGACCCGGTTCGAGGCGTTCCCCGGTGAGGAGCCGGGCGGCGGGGACGGCGGCGAGCGGGTCGAGCAGCACCAGCGCGGGCATCGACCACGACAGCGAACCCCGGGCGTAGGCCTGCTGGCTGCCGAGCTGCGCGACCACGGCGACGGCGAGGGCGGCCCACAGCGCGCTGCCGGTCAAGGTGGCCAGCAGGCCGCGTTCGCCGAACGTCTTGATCGCCGTGGAGATCAGCACCGCCGCGATCCCCGCGGCGATCCCGGCCGACGCGCCGCAGGCGAGCGCGCCCCACGCCCCGCGCCCGGACCGGCTGCTCACCGCGACCAGGCCGACGGCCACGAGCACGACGGCGAGGACCGCGAACCAGGGCGGCAGGTGGTCGCCGGTGCCGGCGGCGGGCCGGGCCGCGACGAGGAAGACGGCCAGGCCGCCGCAGGTGCAGACGGCGCCGAGACCGGCCTGCCGGGAGGGCAGGCACCGGTCGCGCACCGAACGGATCCCCAGCGCGACGACCAGTCCCCCGGCCAGCACCGGCTGCACGATGGCCACCGGTGCCAGGGCGAGCGCCACGACCTGCAGGAGGGTCCCCAGCACGGTGGCGCTCTGCCCGGCCATCCACTTCGGACGCGTGACCAGCCGGCGCAGTTCGAGACCCCGGGCGTCCGAGCTGCTCGACGCGGCCTCGTGCTGCAGGACGGACCCGACGGCGAACAGGACGGCCGCACCCGCGGCGACGGCCGTGCCGGGCAGGAAGGCGGCGATTCCGGCGGGAAGGGGCACGCGCTACTGGTACCCCGGCCGCGGGCCGGTTATCCCGGGAGCGGGCGGGGTAGCCGGGGCGGCATGGATCCGACGCACGATGATCACAGCCGCACGAAGCCCGCGTGGGCGCACCGGGCACTGCAGAAGGCCGAGGACGCCCAGGCGCTCGACGGCCCCGCCGGCGCACTCCGGCGGCTGCTGGCCGGGGTGGCCGGCAGCGGAGCCGGCCGGCAGCTGCGCGGCCAGGCGCTGGGGCACCCCCTGCACCCGCTCGCGGTGACGCTGCCGATCGGCGCGTGGCTGTGTTCGGCGGTGTTCGACCTGCTCCCGGACGGCCGGGACACGGCCCGCCGCCTCGTCGCGACCGGGCTGCTGGCGGCCCCGGCGGCGATCGTCCTCGGCTTGGCCGACTACGCCGGGCTCGACGAGCGGCAACGCCGGGTCGGCCTGGTGCACGCGACGGCCAACGCGGCGGCGACGGTCCTGTTCGGGGCGTCCTACCTGGCTCGCCGCCGCGGTGCCGGCGGACGGCTCCTGGGCGCGCTGGGCCTCACCGCGACGAGCGTGGGCGGCGCGCTCGGCGGGCACCTCGCCTACGCCCAGGGCGCCGGGGTGTTCCGCTGGCAGCCGCTGGACGACCTGGACCCCGCCGAACTGGCCGGCTCCGACCCCGCCGCGCCCCGCAACCCGGCTTGAGCCGGCCCGGGGCTTTCGATCACCCGGCGCCGGGGTACCCCCACCCATGACCGAATCCGAGCAAGGCCCCCTGACCCCCGACGTCCCGCCCCCGCCCGGCACCCCGGAACTCGACCTCGACGTCCCGATTCCGGAAACCGACCGGGAAAAGCCCGAAACTCAGGACGTCGACGACGACGCCGGCGAACCGGAACCGCCCAGCTGACCGGCCGGCCACGGCGAGGCCGCCGTCATCAGGCCGATCATGCCCGCCACCAGGCGCATCTGGTCCACGGTGCGAATGTCGGCTTCCACCAGGCGCGGTGAGCACACCAGGACCGCCAGCGCCTGGGCCCGCGACAGCGCCACGTTGAGCCGGTTGCGGGAGAGCAGGAAATCGAGGCCGCGCGGCAGGTCGACCGCCGACGACGACGTCATCGTGGTGATCACCACCGGGGCCTCCTGGCCCTGGAAGCGGTCGACCGTGCCCACCCTGACCCCGGGGAACCCGGCGTCCTGCAGGGCGCGGGTCACCGTCCGCGCCTGCAGGTTGTACGGGGCGACGACGACGATGTCGGCGTCGCCGAGCGGCCGCGGCGGGCCGTGGTCGGTCCACATGCGACCGTGCACTTCGGACACGATGCGCACGACGGCGTCCGCCTCCGCCACCGACCGGGTCGTGTTGCCGCGGTGGTCCACTTCGGCCAGGTACAACCCCGCCGCGATCCCGTCCAGCGCCCGGTCGGCCGCCGACGGGTGGGCGTGCAGCCGCCCGGCGTAGGAGAGGTCCGACACCGGCTCGCACACCGCCGGGTGCATCCGCCGGGTCTCGTCGAGGAAGTAGCCCAGCGACGGCGGCATGATGCCGGCCTCGCCGATCAGGTGGCCCAGCGCCGACGCCTCCGCGCCCGCCGGGTGCGTGCCCTGCACCACCTGCGGCAGCTGCTGCGGGTCGCCCAGCAGCAGGACGTTGCGCGCGCACCCGGACACCGCGAGCGCGTCGGCCAGGGCGAACTGGCCGGCCTCGTCGATGATCAGCAGGTCGAAGGGTTCCTCGCGGATCGCCGCGTTGGCGAACGTCCACGCCGTCCCGCCGACCAGGTGCCCGGTGTCGTGCTCCGCGCGCCACTTCACCAGCGCCGGGTTGCTCTTCGGCTGTTCCCAGGGCGCGGCCGGGTCCGGCGTCCGCTTCGCGCGCTTGGCGCACGGCAGGTCCGGCGCGCTCTTCTTGGCCGCGCTCAGCACGTTCTCCACGGCCTTGTGGCTGTTCGACGTGACCGCGACCGTCCGCCCGGCCCGCACGAGGTGGGCGATGAGCTTCCCGGCGAGGTAGGTCTTGCCCGCGCCCGGCGGCCCCTGCACGGCCAGCGTCGACCCGTCCAGCGCGTCGACCGCCTCGATCACCGTGGCGACCAGGTCCGGCCCCGGTTCCGGCAGCGCCGCGCCGCCGCGCAACCGCGGTGGCGTCCGCCGGAGCAGGTCGACGCCGGGGTGCCGCGGCAGCACCGGGAGCGCGTCGACGACCAGGCGGGCGAGTTCGGCGACCGCCTCGTCCTTGGGTGAGGGCCGGACCGGGCTGCCGGGCAGCACCGCGGACGGCCGGTCGTTCGTGGTCGCGTCCGGCGGGCAGCTCTCTTCCAGCGTCAGCTCCACGGCCGACGCGGCGACGACCTTCGCGTCGCGGGCGGTGTCGCCGTAGCGCAGCCGCACGTCGTCGCCGGGGGCGAACGGGTGCGGCCGGTCGGGGTCGCACGCCAGCTGCAGCGTCCGCTTCGCGGTGCGCGCCCGCCCGGCCGGGGGCACCCACTCCCCCGCCTCCAGGGAGACCGGCACCGCGCAGGCGGTGTCCACTTCGAGGTCGCCGAGCGGCGCGGCCAGCTGGCGGAAGTACTCCCACCACGCCGGGTTCGTCTCGCGACGGTGGTAGCCGACGGACGCCGCCAGTAGCGCGCGGGCCCGCTCCTCGCCGGTGAAGGCACCCGGGTCGTCCGGCAGTCCCTCGAGCAGCGGGTCGACCAGGGCGGCCAGCTGCGCGGCCCGTTCGGCGCGCCGCTCGGCGGCGACGTCCTCCTCGGCCGCGCGCAGCAAGGCGTCCTCGGCGGATTCTTCGGGCGGCTCGGGGACGTCGATTCCGGCGTCGGCGCGGACCCGGTGGAGGAACTCGAACAGCCGCTGCGCGGAAACGCAGTCGTCCTCGGTGTTCTCGCCGATGCGGCGCAGGACCTCGTCGGCGCGTTCCGGCTCGCCGGACTGCGCGAGAGCCAGGAATTCCTCGTACGCGTCGACGTCGGACACGGCCGTCTTCACGCGGGTGCCGGGCTGGTAGAGCGGCTCGAGGTGCCGGATCGAGTACGACCGCTGCGACACCCGCAGCGCCTTGCGCACGACCGCGTGCAGGTCCACGACCGCGCCGCTGCGCAGCAGGTGGTCGACGGTCTCCTCACGGGTGCCGTGCACCGCCGCGAGCCGCTTGATCGCGGTCACCTCGTACGGCGCGTAGTGGTAGACGTGCGAGCCGGGGTGCTCGGCGACCCGCGCCGCGGCGAAGTCGACGAACTCCTCGAACGCACGCCGCTCCTGGGCCCGGCTGTGCGCCCAGAACGGCGTGAACTCCCCGTCGCCGACCGCACCGAACAGGTACTCCAGCCCCTCGCCGACGAGGGCGTGCGGGTCGCCGGCCAGATCGACGAACACGTCGCCCGGCGCGGGGACCGGCAGCGTGGCCAGCGCGCCGGGGTCGACGATCTCGTAGGCGATCTCGCCGGTGGTGTCCTGCCGGACTTGCAGCGCGGCTTGGGCGCGCAGGGCCTCGAACGCCGTCGCGGACAGGTCCCGCGGCCGGTCGGCCGGGCCGGCCGCGGCCAGTGCGTCGATCGAGCCCAGCCCGGCTTCGACCAGCTTGCGGCGCTGGTCCACGCGCATCCCGGCCACCAGCGAGAGGTCCCGGTCGGCTTCGCGGGCGGTCGCGCAGTGCCGGGCGAACCCGCAGCCGGCGCAGGCCGGGCGTTCGTCGGCCCACAGCGGCACCGGCAGCCGCGGCGGCCGCCCGGCCAGCCGGGCCCGCAGGCGGGCCACGAGCGGCCGGAAGTCCTCGACGCGCAGCGTCCGGGTGCCGCCGTCGGTGAGCCGGAGGTGCAGGTGCGGCCCGGCGGGCAGGCCGGCGCGGGCGACGGCGTCCGCGCACGCGGTCAGCCGGACCACCGCCGCGAGCGTCGCCTGCCGGACCGGAGTGGTGTCGTACACCTCGTAACGGCCTTCGCCGTCCTGGGCCAGGATGTCGGCCTGCGCCGAGAACTCGCCGTCGAGGAAGACGGCCCGGTGGATGACCGGTGCGCCGGAACGCAACGCCTCCTGCGTCGCCTTCGCGGCGAGGGCGAGGTCTTCGGCGTCGGCGGTCCGGTGGCTGCCGGGTTCGGGCCGCGGCGCCCCCGGCAGGCCCGCGGCCAGTGCCTGGGTGAGGAGGCTGCGGTGCTCGCATTCGAGCAGGTCGGCGAGATCGGCTGGGGTGACCATCGCCGGGCAGTCTGACACGGCCGATCATCCGGGCCGGAGTGCGCCGGCCCCGACACGCCGGGCAGTCGCTGAAACTTTCGGGAATTTCCTGGTATATCGCCAATTCTTGACAGCACGGACCCGGCCCGGCAATAGTGCGGGAAACGAACTAAATACTCGTGCACACGATGGGGGCACGGTGTCTCTCAGCGACGAGAACGAGCAGAGCCGGTTTCGCCGGCGTTCCTTCCTGATCGGCAGCGGAGCTGCCGTGGCCACCTCGGTGTTCGGTGCCGCTCCGGCGCTCGCGGGTCCGCCGGAGGCCTTCCCGGACGACTACGACGGCTCGGACCTGTGGCTGCGTTACGAGCGGGTCGCCGATCCCGGCCTCCTCGCGCGGCACCGGGCCGCGCTCGGGGCGATCGTCGTGGAGAACGCCGGGCGGACCCCGGTCCACCGCCACACGGCGAACCTGAGCATGGCCCCCGGCTCCACTGAGCACCTGGTGCGCAGCACCTTGGAAGCGGCGCGCGACGAGCTCGTCCGCGGTCTCGGCGGGCTGCTGGGACGGCCGGTACCGGTGCGCGACGGCTTCTGCGACCACACCGTGGTCGTGGGCACCCCGGAGAGCTCGCCGCTGGTGCGCCGGCTCGTTCCCCCGCACGAACTGGCCGCGCTCGGTACCGACGGCTACCTCATCCGCTCGCTCTCCCGGGGCGGCCACCGCGCCGTCGTCATCGCCGGCAACACCGATCTCGCCGCGCTGTACGGGACGTTCGCCTTCCTCCGGCGGATCCAGGCCCAGCAATCCGTCACCGGCCTGGACATCTCCTCGGTGCCCCGGATCAACCACCGGCACCTGAACTACTGGGAGACCGAACGCCTCTACGCCGGCAACAACCCGGCCGGAACCGGTGGGCTGAACGGCGAAACCGGGGCGATCTTCGACTTCACCGCCACCGGGGCGTCCGCCGGGCTGAACCTGCCGGTGATCCTCGACCGGTACCTGGTGGCGGCGCGGGCGATGGCTTCCGTCGGCATCAACGGCATCACCATCAACAACGTCAACGCCAACAGCTTCTACCTCACCCCGGCCGCCATCGAGCAGGAAGCCGCGCTGGCGGACGCCCTGCGCCCGTACGGGATCAAGCTGGCCGTCTCCATCAACTACGCCGCTCCGACGGACGCCCGGTTCGCGCCCGACACGCTCACGCGGGAACAGCTGGATCCCTACAGCGCGCAGTTCCAGGGCTGGTGGACCCGCCGGGCCCGGCAGCTGCAGGCCGCGATCCCCGACTTCCTGGGCTTCACCGTGAAGGCGAACTCCGAAGGCCAGCCGGGTCCCCAGGACCTGGGCTACGACCACGGTGACGGCGCCAACGGGATGGCGGCGGCGGTGGCGCCGCTCGGGATGCGGATCTTCTGGCGCACCTTCGTCTACAACGCCGACGTGGACGCGGACCGGCTGAAGCGCGCCTACCTGGAGTTCGGCCCCATCGACGAGGAGCCCCAGCCCGACGGGACGAAGGGCCGGTTCGCCCGGAACGTGTTCCTGCAGACCAAGAACGGCCCGCTGGACTACCAGGCCCGGGAGCCGGCCAATCCGCTCTTCGGCCGGATGGAGCACACCAACCAGGCCATCGAGCTGCAGGTCACCCAGGAGTACACCGGGCAGAACACGATGCTGTGCTACCTCGGCCCGCTGTGGGAAGAGGTGCTGAAGTCCGACACGTTCGCCACCGACGAGCACGGCAGGCTGTTGCGGAAACGCCTCGTCGGCAACGTGGTGGACGGCACGGCCCAGGGCCACCCGGACAGCGCGATCGTCGGCGTGGCCAACTTCGGCAACTCCGACGACCTGACCGGGCACCACTTCTCGCAGGCCAACCTGTACGCCTTCGGCAGGCTGGCGTGGGACTGGACCCTGGACGCCCGCGGCATCGCCGAAGACTGGGTCCGGCTGACGTGGAGCAACCGCGACCTCGCCGTCCGGACCATCGTGGCCATGATGATGGGTTCGCGGGAGGCGCTGGTGAGCTACCAGACCCCGCTCGGCGTCGCGCACCAGTTCCGGTCCAGCGACCACTACGGCCCCAACCCCGCCGAACGGCTGGCGCGGGACGACTGGAGCCCGGTGTACTACAACCGGGCCGACCGCACGGGCCTCGGCTACGACCGCTCCCCCACCGGCAGCGGCTTCACCGCGCAGTACTTCCCGGTGCTCGCGGCCCGGTACGCCGACATCGACACCGTTCCCGAAAACCTGCTGATGTGGTTCCACCACGTGCCGTGGGACCGGCGGATGCGCAACGGCCGGACCTTCTGGGACGAACTGGTGTACCGCTACCAGACGGGCGTCCACTACGTGTCGTGGATGCGCCGGGCGTGGGACTCGCTCGAACACCACGTCGATGCACGGCGCTTCGCCGAGGTGAAGGCCAAGCTCACCGCCCACGAAGCCGACGCGGGCACCTGGCGCGACACCTGCGTGAGCTACTGGCAGGAGTTCAGCGGCCGGCCCGTCCCGACAGCCGGTCCGCTCTCGATCGGGATCGTGCTCGGCGGCCGGACGATCGGCGGCTTCGACGCCGGCGCGCCGTCGCACACCATCCCGGTGGCGGCCGGTACGTCGCCGAGGATCACGAAGGTCGTCCCGGCCGATCCCACCGCGAAGTGCGAGATCCTCGAGCAGGCTGACGGCGTCCCGGGACGCGCTGTGGTGCGAATCACCGGGAACAGTTTCTTCGGGCCCATCCTCAAGGACTACGTCTTCGATCTGGTGGCACCCACGCGGTGAGCGCCGGGAACCACCCGGTGCGCGCGACCGTTGTCGTATCCTACGACACCGTAAGTTACGGTTGCGTAGGTACGGAAGGACGTTCCCTATGCCGGTCCCCGAAACCACCCGCCTGCTGCACGAGCTGGAAGGCACGGTCGAAGAGAACCTCAACCGGCACCTCGCCGCCGCCCAGGAGTGGATGCCGCACGAGTACGTCCCCTGGAGCCAGGGGCGCGACTTCGCCGACCTCGGCGGGGAAGCCTGGGACCCCGAGCAGTCCCGGGTCACCCCGATCGCGCGGACGGCTCTCGAAGTCAACCTGCTCACCGAGGACAACCTGCCCAGCTACCACCGCGAGATCGAGCGCGCGTTCGGCCGCGACGGGGCGTGGGGCACCTGGGTGCACCGGTGGACGGCCGAAGAGGGCCGCCACGGCATCTGCATCCGCGACTACCTGCTGGTCACCCGCGCCGTCGACCCCGTCGAGCTGGAGCGGATGCGGATGGAGACGATGCAGGCGGGCTACGACACCGGCGACAAGCCGCTGCTCAACGTCTGCGCGTACGTCTCGTTCCAGGAACTGGCGACCCGGCTCTCGCACCGCAACACCGGCCGCTACACCCAGGACCCGCTGGCCGAGAAGCTGCTCGCCCGGGTGTCCACCGACGAGAACCTGCACATGGTCTTCTACCGCAACCTGGTCAAGGCGGCGCTGGAGATCTCGCCGGACGCCATGGTGCGCGCGATCGCCGACGAGGTGCTGGACTTCGCGATGCCGGGCGCGGTCATCCCCAGCTTCCAGCGCAAGGCGGCGCTGATGGCCAAGGCCGGCATCTACGACCTGCGCATCCACCACGACGACGTCGTCCAGCCGCTGCTGCGGTACTGGAAGGTGTTCGACCTGACCGGCCTCGGCGCGGTCGGCGAAGCCGCCCGGGAGGAGCTGGCGACCTTCCTGAAGGGCCTGGAGACGCAGGCGTCCCGGTTCGAGGAACGCCGTGACGCGGCCGCCGCGCGCCGGGCCGCGCGGGGCATAGTGGACCTCTGAGCCACACCCGCCGGAGGTCGCCGTGCCGCACCGAGGTCGCGTTCCCGGCGCCACCGGGCCGGTGCTGGGCCGCGCGCTGCGGGTGCTCGAAGCCTTCTCGCCGGACCGGCCGGCGCTGCGGCTGAGCGAAGTCGCCCGCCGGACCGGGTTGCCGGCCGCGACCGCGCACCGGCTGCTGCGGGAGTTCTGCGAGTGGGGTGCGCTCGAACGGGACGAGTCCGGCGTCTACCGCGTCGGGCTGCGGCTGTGGGAGCTGGGCTCGCTCGCGCCGCGGGGCCTGGGCCTGCGGGAACGCGCCCTGCCGTTCCTGGAGGACCTCTCGCAGATCACGCGCGAGAACGTCCAGCTCGCCGTCCGCGAAGGCACCGAAGTGGTGTACATCGAGCGGATCGCCGGCACCGGCGCGGTGCCGGTGCTGACCCGCGTCGGCGGCCGGTTCGCGCTGACCGCGACCGGCGTCGGGCTCGTCCTGCTCGCCCACGCGCCGGCCGAGGTCCAGGAGGACGTCCTCGGCCGCCCGATCGAGCGGTACACGAGCGAGACCGTGACCGACCCGGACCGGGTGCGGCACATGCTGGCCGACGTCCGCACGCACGGCTTCTCGATCAGCGAGCGGCAGGTGACCCTGGACGCGCTGTCGGTCGGCGCGCCGATCCTGGACCCGCGGGGCCGGGTGGTGGCCGCGGTGTCGCTGGTCGTCCGGTACGGGAGCGTGGCACCGCACGCGCTGGCCCCGCTGGTGATGACCAGCGCGCGGGCCATCTCGCGTGCGCTTTCCGTCTTATGAAATAGCCCTTCGTGGGCGCCGGGTCGCTCGCCCAGGCTGTGACCCGGCCCACCACGAAAGGACGACCCGATGAGCGCCATTCCCCGCGACCAGTGGTACGTCGCCGCCTACGGTTCCGAGATCGGCACCGAGCTGTTCGGCCGCACGATCTGCGGCGAGCCGATCCTGTTCTGGCGGACCCGCGACGGGAGCGTCACCGCGATGGCCGACCGGTGCGTGCATCGGCGCTTCCCGTTGTCGCAGGCGCCTTCGCGGCTCGTCGACGATCAGGTCGTCTGCGGCTACCACGGCTTCACCTACGGTGTCGACGGCAAGTGCGTCGCCGTGCCCGGGCAGACCCGGGTGCCGCGGACCGCCCGGCTGACGCGCTACCCACTGGTGGAGCAGGACTCCTTCGTCTGGGTGTTCATCGGCGACCCCGCGAAGGCGGACGCGGCCGCGATCCCGCGGGCGCCCTGGCTCGCCTCGCCGGGCTACACCACGGTCTGCGGGATGGAACCGCTGAAGGCGCGGTACTCGCTGCTGGTGGACAACCTGCTGGACCTGTCCCACGAGACCTACCTGCACGGCGGTTACATCGGCACCCCGGAGGTCGCCGAAACGCCGATCACGACCGAGGTCGACGAGGACGCCGGCATCGTCTACGTCTCGCGGCACATGGCCGACGCGGCGTGCCCGCCCTTCTACGCCAAGTCGACCGGCCTGGAAGGCCGCATCTCGCGCTGGCAGGACATCGAATACACGCCGCCGTGCCTGTACAAGCTGCACAGCCGCATCGCGCCGGTCGGCTCGGTGCCGAACCCGGACGGCACCGACCCGGACGCCTTCCACGTCGAGGTCGTCTACGCCATCACGCCCGAAACCGAACACTCCACGCACGACTTCTGGGCGGTGGCCCGGGATTTCGCCCTCGACGACGAAGGCGTGTCGGCGTTCCTCGCGGAGAACAACCGCACGGTGGTGCTGCAGGACGTCGAAGCCCTCGACGTCCTCGAGCGGGTGATCGCCACCGAACCGGACGGCTACCAGGAGCTGTCGATCAACATCGACACGGGCGGCCTGGCGGCCCGCCGGATGCTGCAGCGCCTGGCGGCGTCGTGACCGGCCCGATGCTGACCGGCGACCGCGTCAACCGGATCCACTGGGTGCTCGGCACCGACCGCCTGCGTGCGGTCTGTCACTGCGGCGCCGAGCGCGAGTTCGAAGACCCCGTGCAGCTGTGGGACTGGCTGCTCGCCCACCCCGAAGGACACCGATGACCCTCGACTTGCTGGTGGACCGCAAGGAAAAGGTGGCCGACGACGTCGTGGCGCTCACCCTCCGCGCCCCCGGCGGCGGTTCGCTGCCCCCGTGGGAGCCGGGAGCGCACGTCGACCTCGTCCTCCCCGGCTTCCGGCGGCAGTACTCGCTGTGCGGCGACCCCTCGGACGCGTCGGCGTACCAGGTGGCCGTGCTGCGGGAGCGCGACGGCCGCGGCGGCTCGGCGTACGTGCACGACGTCTTGTCCGCCGGGGACTCCCTTCAGGTGGAGGGCCCGCGCAACCACTTCGCGCTGGTCGACGCCGAGCGGTATCTGTTCATCGCGGGCGGCATCGGCATCACGCCGATCCTGCCGATGCTCGCCAGCGTCGCTCGCTCGGGCCGCGAATGGCAGCTGGTCTACGGCGGCCGGACGCGCGCGTCGATGGCGTTCACGGCCGAGCTGGCCCGCCACGGCGACCGGGTGGTGTTCCGCCCCCAGGACGAACACGGCCTGCTGGACCTGCCGGCCCTGCTGGCCGGCGCCGGACCGGGCACGGCGGTGTATTGCTGCGGGCCGGAACCGCTGCTGGCCGCGGTGGAGGCCCTGGAACCGGCCGACCTGCACGTCGAGCGCTTCACGCCGCGGGAGGAGGCGGGCCCGCGCACGGCGTTCGAGGTGGAGCTGGCCGGATCGGGGCGGGTGCTGCCGGTGCCGGCGGACCGGTCGATCCTGGAGGTGGTCGAGGAGGCCGGGGTTCAGGTGTTGTCGTCGTGCCGGGAGGGGACTTGCGGCACCTGCGAGACCGGCGTGCTCGGCGGGACACCGGACCATCGGGACTCGGTGCTGACCGCGGACGAGCGGCTGGAGAGCGAGGTGATGATGCTCTGCGTGTCGCGGGCGTGCTCACCGCGGCTCGTGCTCGACCTCTGACGCAGCGTCACTGCACGGCGCGCCGGGCCGATCTGTAGTGACATAGGACGGGTGCGACCCTTTCACTCTTTCGTGGACAAGATGGACGAGCGGCTCGGCGACGGGCTGGAAGGCGTCCTGTGCGCCCACCACCGGCGGCGGCTGCGCCGGCTCGGCTGGGGTGAGGTGCTCGAGCCCGGCGGTGCCCAGGACCGCCTCGGCGGCCGGGCCCCCGTCCGCGACGGCAACCGCGTCGAGGTGCTCGTCGACGGCGAGGAGTCGCTGCCCGCCGTCGCCGACGCCATCCGGCAGGCGAAATCCCACGTGCACATCGCGAACTGGCACGCCAGCGCCGACTTCCGGCTGACGCGTGAGCCCGGCTCGCCCACCCTGCGCCGGCTGCTGGCCGAGGCCGCCGGGCGGGGGGTCGAGGTGCGGGTGCTGCTGTGGGCCGGGCCGCCCTTTCCGGCGTTCCAGCCGTCGCGGAAGCTCGCGAAGGACGAACAGCGGAAGTTCACCGAAGGCACCAGCGTGCGGTGCGTGCTGGACGCCCGTGAGCGGACCCTGCACTGCCACCACGAGAAGCTGGTCATCGTCGACGATGCCGTCGCCTTCGTCGGCGGCGTCGACCTCACCGCGCTGGAAGGCGACCGGCACGACAGCCCGGAACACCCGCCGCGGCCGATCGGCTGGCACGACCTCATGGCGCGGGTCGAAGGGCCCGCCGTCGCCGATGTCGCCGGCCACTTCCAGCGACGCTGGACCGAGGTGACCGGCGAAGACCTGCCCGAGCCGGTGGTCCCGGCGCCGGCCGGCAGCAGCCGTGTGCAGCTGCAGAAGACCATCCCCAACGACACGTACCGCTTCCTGCCGAAGGGCGAGTTCACCGTCCTCGACGGCTACCTGCGCGCCTTGCGGTCGGCGCGGCGGCTGGTCTACCTCGAGAACCAGTTCCTGTGGTCGCCGGAGATCGCCGAGGTGCTGCTCGACAAGCTCAAGAACCCGCCGGACGAGCGGTTCCGCGTCGTCCTGCTGCTGCCGCGCAAGCCGAGCAACGGCTCGGACACCACCCGTGGCCAGCTCGGGCGGCTGCTGGACGCCGACGACGGCCACCACCGGCTGGTGGCGGCCACGATCAGCGCCCACGACGGGGACGCCTCGGCGCCGGTGTACGTCCACGCGAAGCTCGGCATCGTCGACGACGAGTGGCTGACGGTGGGCTCGGCGAACCTGAACGAGCATTCGCTGTTCAACGACACGGAGGTCAACCTCGTCACCGACGACCCGGCGGTGGCCCGGACCGCCCGCCTGCGGCTGTGGGCCGAACACCTGGGGCATCCGGTGTCGGAGCTGGAAAACCGGGATCCGGCGGACGTCGTGGACAACCTGTGGCGGCCGCTGGCGGCGGAACAGGCCGAGCGGGAACGCCGGGGCGAGCGGCGGACCCACCGGCTGGTGCTGCTGCCGGGCGCCTCCCGACGCGCGGCCCGGCTGCAGGGGCCGTTGCGCGGGCTGCTGGTCGACGGCTGAGCGCTACCGGATCCGCAGCTTGCGCATCAGCTTCAGCCCGGAAAGCATGCTCTCGACGTACTTCTCGTACCCCTGCCCCGGCCGCGGCCCCATGACCTGTTTCTTCAGCACCGCCAGGTTCTGCACGTCCGTGTACTTCAGCAGCCCCTGGTCGCCGTGGCGCGCGCCGACGCCGGAGTTCTTGACGCCGCCGGACGGTGTCCCTTTCGCCGCATAGGCCGTGGCCAGGATGTCGTTGACGTTGACGTTGCCCGACTCGATGCGCGCCGCCAGCGCGCACCCGGCCGCGACGTCGCCGCTCCACACCGACGCGTTCAGGCCGTAGTCGGTGTCGTTGGCCAGGGCCACCGCTTCGTCGGCCGTGCGGTACTTGTGCAGGGCCACCACGGGCCCGAACGTTTCCGTGACGCCGCACAGCATGTCCGTGGTGACGCCCTCCAGGATCGTCGGCTCGAAGAACGCCGGGCCCAGGTCGGGGCGGGGCTTGCCGCCGCAGAGCACGGTCGCGCCCTTGGCCACCGCATCGTCCACATGGGACTTGACCCGGCGCATGTGGTCGACCGAGACCAGCGAGCCCATGTCGGGGCCGAAGTCGTAGGACGCGCGGACGTCGAGGGCCGAGGCCGCCGCCACGAACGCCGTCTTGAACTCCTCGTAGCGGGACTCCGGCAGATAGATCCGCTCGATGTGCATGCAGATCTGGCCGGTGTTGCCGAACGCCCCGAAGACGGCGCCCGCCACGGCCTGCTCGATCGAGGCGTCCTCCAGCACGATCATCGGGTTCTTGCCGCCGAGTTCGAGGCAGCAGCCGATCAGGTTGCGGCCCGCGCGCTCGCCGATCACCCGGCCGGTCGCCGTCGAGCCGGTGAACATCACGTAGTTCGCGCGGTCGATCAGCGGCGGGCCGACGTCCGGTCCCTCGCCGCACACCACCTGGAACAGCCCCTCCGGCAGGCCCGCCTCCTCCAGCAGCCGGACGCCGTACAGGGGCGAGAGCGCCGTCTTGTTGTCCGGCTTCAGCACCACCGCGTTGCCCGCCATCAGCGCCGGCACCGCGTCGGAAACACCGGTGGCGAACGGGAAGTTCCACGGCGCGATGATGCCGACGACGCCCTTGGGCAGCCGGACCTCGGTCGACGTCGTGAGCAGCGGCACCGGGCCGCCGCGCCGGGTCGGTGCCAGCAACCGGGCCGCCCGCTTCAGGTAGTGGCTCATCACCATCGGCGGGTCGCACGTCTCCTCGATCGCCATCCGCCGGTTCTTGCCGCTCTCGACCTGGATGAGGTCGGCGATCGTCCGCGCGTGCTCGACGAACAGCGCGTGCGCCCGCCGGAACACCGCCAGCCGCTCCTTGACCGGGGTCGCCGCCCACTTCCGCTGGGCCGCGCGCGCGACGGCGAACGCCCGCTCGATGTCTTCGGCCGTCGACTGCGGCAGCTCGACCAGCACCTCGCCGGTGTAGACCTCGGTGAGCTTCCAGGTTTCGCCGGACGAGCCGGGCACCCGGGAGACCAGCTGCGCCAGCAAGGCGTCGGTGACCGACGCGGGACGGGTGAGTTCGAGCGGTGTGAGCGTCATGACCGGCTCCCGAGGACGAGCTGGGCGCCCATTTCCCCGATCATGATGCAGGGCGCGTTGGTGTTGCCGCCGGTGATCGACGGCATGATCGAGGCGTCGCAGACCCGCAGGCCCTCGACGCCGCGGACCCGCAGTTCGGGGTCGACGACCGCGAGCTCGTCGACGCCCATCCGGCAGGTGCCGACGCCGTGGTAGACCGACGTCGCGCGGTTGAGGATCGCGTCGCGCAGTTCCTGCCCCCGCACCCGGGCGCCCGGGTGGATTTCCTCTTTGACCGCGCCCTTGAACGCTTTCGACGCGAAGATCTCGCGCACCATTTCCGAGCCCTCGCCGAGCAGTTCGAGGTCGGCGGGGTCGGACAGGTACTGGAAGTCGATGAGCGGTGCCGCGGCCGGATCCGCCGACGCGAGCCGCAGCGTGCCGCGGCTCTTCGGGTAGATCAGGGTCGTCAGCACGGTGAGCGCGGGCCGCTTGTCGACGTCGTGCCGGATCGGCGCGTCCTGGTTGGGTGACACGTACGCCCACGGCAGCAGGTGCAGCTGCAGGTCGGGGATCGCGCCGGCCTGCGAGGTCCGCAGGAACGCCACGGCTTCGAAGACGGAGTTCGCCAGGAACGTGGTGCCGGGGCGGAGCAGCTCCCGGGCCAGCCCGCGGGCGAAGTACGGCGCCGTGCCCTTGTTCTTGCTGGTCGACACGTGGAACGTCAGGGCGTGGAACATGTGGTCGTGCATGTTGTCCCCGACCGGCAGGTCGGCGACGACGTCGATGCCGTGCTCCTTGAGGTGCTCGGCGTGCCCGACGCCGGAGAGCATGAGCAGCTGCGCGGACCCGATGACCCCGGCGGAGAGGATGACCTCCTTGCCGGCGCGGACGGTGCGCCGCCGTCGGCCGTCGACGACCTCGACGCCGACCGCGCGGCCGTTCTCGATGAGCACCTTTTCGACCAGCACTCCGGACTGCAGCTGCAGTGTCGGGGGCGCGAGGTGGTGGAGGTAGCCGCGCGAGGCGCTGTAACGCAGGCCGTCGGCGGCGTTCTGCTGCATCCGGCTGACGCCCTCTTGGGACTCGGCGTTGTAGTCGTCGAGGATCTTGCAGCCGAGCGCGTCGGCGGTGGCCTCGACGAACTGCAGCGAGCCTTCCTGCGGGTTCTTCGCGCGGGTGACCCGGATCGGCCCGCCCGCGCCGCGGAAGGCGTTCTCGCCGTCCTCGAAGTCCTCCATCCGCTTGTAGGCGGCGTTGACGCTGTCGGCGTCCCAGCCGGTGTTGCCCTCGGCGGCCCACGAGTCGAAGTTGGCGCGGTTGCCGCGGACGTAGACCATGCCGTTGATGGAGCTGGACCCGCCGACGACCCGCCCGCGCGGCACCGGCATTCGGCGGTCGAGAACGTGTTTCTGCGGCACGCCGTAGAAGCCCCAGTCGAGCGGCTTCTTGAGCTGCGGGACGGCGTGCATCGGCCCGACGAGCCCGGGCTTCTTGACGAGCAGCTGCTCGTCGCTCTTGCCCGCTTCCAGGACGATCACGCTGGCCCCGGCCTGCGCCAGCCGCCCCGCGATCGCCGCCCCCGAGCTCCCCGACCCGACGACGACGTAGTCGGCCTCGTCGCCGCGCGCCGCCCTTTTCGCCATGTCCGCTCCTCGCTACGACCGGCCACGCAAACTATAACGTGTTCTAGTTCGCTCACGGTATAGCGTCGCCGCTCGGTTCCGCAACGGCCCGGCCGACGGCCGGTCGCTAGGAGCTCTTCCGGATCGCTTCGGTGACCCGCTCGCCGAGCTCCGGGGTCAGCGGGCCCGCGGGCTCGAACCCCAGCCGCTCGGCCACGTCCCGCCCGTGCAGGTCGACCGACGCCTCGACGAGGTCCGCGTACACCCCGACCGAGCGGCGGATCCGCCACCGCGAAACCAGCAGCAGCCACAGGCCCGGCACGAGCGCGGGCCACCAGTACGCGCCGACGGCCAGGTAGGCCAGGCCCCACACCGGCGTGCGGGCGGCCGAGGCACACCGCTCCTGGACCGTCGTCAGCTCGCCCCGCACCGGGTCCGGCAGCACCAGCCACAGCCGCGGCCAGGTCGTGGTCAGGTCGAGGCCGGTGCCACGGCGGACGCGGACGGCCACCGCGCGCAGCCGGTCCCCCGCCCACGTCGGCGCTTCCGGTTCGAGTTCGGAAATCGCGTCGCGGCGCAGCACCGCGCGCCGCGCGACCACCCTGGCCTGGCGGTTCTCGCGGTCGGCCAGCACCGCCACGGTCGCGGTGTCCGCCTTCGCCGCCGCCCGGTGCCAGCGGCGGCGGCGCAGCGCGGCGAACGGCCTGCCGGGACCGGTGCCCGCCGCGCCCCACGCCGTGACGACCGCCCCGCCCAAGGCCGTCACCGCGAGGCCCGCGAGCGTGGTCGCGGCCAGGAACCCGGCGCCGGCCCACACCAGGGCCGGTCCGGTGGACACCGTCGTCACGCGGCTGCGCAGCAAGGCGAAATCCAGAGCGTGCGCGGGGCCGAGCACGACCGCCACCACCACGACGGCCACGAACACCGCGGCGGGCACCGCGAGCGCGGCGGCCCACCGGCCGGCCAGGTTCTTGCCGAGCTCGGTGAGGAAGGCGTTCACAGCTCGACCCGGATCTCCCGGAACGGCTGCCCGGTGAGCCGGCACGACGGCTGTTCGCCGGTCGCCGCGCGCGAGCACGCCCCGGTGGGGCACTCCCACGCCGTGACGACGACTTCGCGTGCTCCGCGCCAGGGTTCGAAGCTGCGGTTCCCCCGCGTCAGGTGGTCGATGCCGTGCTGGGCGAACGCGCTGTCGAGCCGGTCGAGGTCCGGTTCGGCGACTTCGCCGCGGGAAGCCGCGGCGACGATCCTGGCCAGCACGTCCGCGACGCCGTACCGCGCGGCGCGCTCCGCCAGTGCCTCCCCCGCCTGCTCGCACAGGATGCCGACGCGCGGACCGGTCGTAGGTGCCATGCCGTTCTCCGAACCCCCTTCGCCACCGTGCCGGACACGCTACCGTGACCGGGAGAGGGCAGGGGGCTGCGCGTGTACGACGACGTCCGATCGGTGGTCGAGGTCTTCGAGTACTCCGGTGACGTCGACGCCCTGCTCGCCGCCGCGCTCCCGCCCGCGGCGCAGTGCCCGCGGGACCTGCTGCCTCACCTCGCGCGCGCCCATTGGCACCGGTACCGCGCGAAAAGCGGGTTCGACGGGCTGCTCGACCGCGAAGCCTGGGCGGCCCTGACCGGCGAGCGGCCCGATCCCGCGGTCGCCGCGGTCACCTCGTCGCAGCCGTACCGGGACGTCCTCGCGGCACGGGCCGAGTTCGAAACCTTCCAGGACGCCGATGGCGTCGTCTCCCTCGTCAACGCCCTCACCGCGGCGATCGACGCGGTGGACGACGA
This sequence comes from Amycolatopsis sp. NPDC051102, assembly GCF_040682815.1. Lineage (NCBI taxonomy): Bacteria > Bacillati > Actinomycetota > Actinomycetes > Pseudonocardiales > Pseudonocardiaceae > Amycolatopsis > Amycolatopsis sp. NPDC051102. The sequence continues at coordinate 993,332 of NZ_JBFBBT010000001.1, read as the reverse complement.
CCGGATGAAAGCCGCGCTCACCGCCGACCAGGCCGGCCTGCTGCTCCTGCTCGACGAACTCGACGGCACCGCCCGCTACGGCGAAAAGGTCGTCAACGCGCTGAACTGGGTGCTGGGGGCGACACCCGGCGACGACCCGCAACGCGCCCGCCGGCTGGTCGACTTCGCCCGGGCCCACGTGGCGGCGGGCCGGCGGCGGGGGCAGGTGCTCGCCTGCTACCGGGCCGCCGCCCAGCTGGCGCTGCGGGAACGGCCGGTGTGGCGTGACGTCCTGGTGGAGCTCGCGCAGTACGAGGCCGACCTCTACGCGAACGGCGCCGCGCCGATCCACCTCGCGGGCGCGCTCGTCACGTGCCGCGACCTCGCCGACGCGCTGGAGCGGGACTTCGGCGACACGGCCGCGGTCCCCGCGCTCGGCCGGCTCGAACACGAGGTCAGCAACCGGATCGGGCCCGAGATCGCCCGGTTCCTGCGCACCTGCCACCGCGATCCGGGCGTGCTGCGCGCGCAGCGGGACAAGGTGGAAACCCTGTGCCGGCAGGACATCGTGCCGGGCGTCCTGCTCGAACGGCGCGACCAGACGTGGCTGCTCGCCCTCGGCCTGCCGCTCGACCACGAGGACCGGCTGGACGCCCTGCTCGACCTCTACAGCAGACATGTCGACCTGTGGGAACTCGGTGGCGACGACGCCGCGATCGGCCTCGCCTACGACGCGGTCACCGAAGCGCTGTACACCACACTGCCCGACGACGCGGGGAAAGCCCGGCTGCAGAAGGCGCTCTCCCACGCCGCCTCGACCGTTGCCCTCCAGACCCGTTCGCCGGACGACGCGAGAATCGCCGTCGGCGCGGCCCGCGCCCTGGTGGAGCTGCCCGCCCGGGACGACGAGCAGCGAGCGCTGTGGCTCACCACCCTCGCGTCCGCGCTGGAGCGGCAGTACGCCCTGGACGCCAACCCGGCGGCGGGACACGAAGCCGTCACAGTCGTGGAAGAGGCCATCGCGCTGACCTCGCCCGGCGACGAGAACCTCCCGCTGCGCTGGTCGACGTTGTGCACCGCGGCCCGGCGGGTGGCCGAGGCGGGGGACCACGAGCTGTTCGCGAAGGCCGTGGAAGCGGGCGCGCAGGCGGTGGCCACCATCCCCGCGGACGACGTGCGCCGCGTCGGCATGCTCTACAACTACGCCTCCGCCGTGCAGACCCAGGCGACGACCATGAAGGTCACCGACGAGGAGCCGTACCGCGAAGCCGAACAGGCCTACCGGGCCGCGCTCGCGTTGCTGCCGGCCGGCCACGCCGACCACCCGCGCATCGAGAGCACCATCGCGGACCTGCTCTACCACCGCTACCGGCACTGCGGTGACCCGGAGGCGCTGGACGACTCGCTGGACCTGGCCGAGAAAGCCGTCCGCGAAACCCCGCACGAGCACCACTGGTGGCCGTTGCGGGCCTTCGTCCTGGCCCGGTCGGCTCGCGAGCTGGCCACGTTCGGCGGGCCACGGTCCGGCGAGCTGCGCGAACTCGCCATCGAACGCTACCGGGCGGTCGCGGCGCACCCGGCGACCACGGCGCAGCACCGGATGCTGGTCGAGCGGGCCCAGGCCGGAATGCTCGCCGAGGCGGACCCGTCGACGTGGCTGGACGCGCAGGAACGCGTGATCGCCGCCATTCCCGCGACCGTCAGCCGGGCCCTGCCGCACACCCGGCGGCTCAGCGGTGTCCGGGTCGTGGACGGCCTCGCCGACCAAGTGGTGCACGCCGGCGTGCGATCGGGCGAACTCGACCGGGCGGTGGAGCTGCTCGAGCAGTGCCGGGCCGTGCTGTTCGGCGAGGCGTGGGGCATCCGCCGCGGCTGGGCGAAACTGCGCGACGCCTCGCCGGAGCTCGCCGAGAAGCTCAGCCAGGTGGAGAAGGACCTGAACGAAGCCGACTCCTACGCCGACCTGACGTTCCACATCGAGGTGAAGTACCAAGGCCGGACCTCGGCCCGTGACTGGGATCCGCGCCCGCAGAACGTCGAACGGATCCGGCGGCTCGCCGCCCGGCGCGACAGCCTGCTGGAGACCGCCCGGACAGTACCGGGGTTCGAGAACCTGCTGCGGCCGCCGTCCCTCGGGGACCTGCGGGCGCGCCTGGCCGGGCACACCGTGGTGGTCGTCAGCGCGACCGGCACCGCGTTCGTCGTCCCCGGCGACGGCGGCCCCGTCGAACCCGTGTCCCTGCGGCAGATGAGCGTGGTCACCGCCCGCGCGCAGACCGCGAAGCTGCGGGCGGCGCTCGCCGCCCTGAAGGACCCGGGATCTTCGTTCGACCGGCGCGAGCAGGCCCAGCTCGACGTGCACACCGTGCTGGAGTGGCTGTGGGACACCACGGCGGGCCCGGTGCTGGACCGGGTCGCGGACGCGCGGCTGTGGTGGTGCCCGATCGGCGTGGCGGCCGGGCTGCCGCTGCACGCCGCCGGGCGGCACCGCGAAGAAGCCGGCCGGACGGTGCTCGACCGGGTCGTCTCCTCGTACACGCCGTCGCTCGCCGCGCTGGCCGACACCGTCACCACGCCCCGGCCTCCCGGCGCCCGCTCCACCGCGCTCGTCGTCGGGGTCGGGGAGCGCGAGGGCGTCCCCGTGCTGCCCGGCGCCCGCGCCGAGGCGGAGGCGGTGGCCGCGGCGCTGCCCGGCTCCACCGTGCTCCTCGACGCCGACGCCACGGCCGACGCCATCCGGCAGGAGCTGCCCGAACACCCGATCGCGCACTTCGCCTGCCACGGCCGGGCCGTCGGCTGGGCCGGGCACCCCAACACCGGCGGCCTGGTGATCGCCCGCGGGATGTTCGCGCCGTCGTTCGTGCACGACCTGCGCACCACGCGGGCCCAGCTGGCGTTCCTGTCCGCCTGCGACACCGCGGGCCCCGACGCGGCGCACCTGGACGAGCCGCTGAACCTGGCCTCGGCGTTCCACCTCGCGGGGTTCCGCGGGGTGGTCGGGACGCTGTGGCACATCGGGGACAGCTCGGAGACGGCCACCTCGGTGTACGCGGCGCTGACCGAGCACGGCCGCCGTCCCGCCGACCCCGGCCGGGCGGCGGCCGCGCTCACGGAAACGATGCGCCGCCTGCGGGACGCCTACCCGGCCCTGCCGGCGCGCTGGGCCGCCCACGTCCACGTCGGCGACTGAGCGCGGGCCTCAGCCCCAGGTCAGGAACCGGTAGTGCAGGCCGGTCGACGACGCCAGCCACTCCCCCGCCGACTCCGGCGCACGCCCGACCTCCGGCGCGCGGGTGTCGCCCTCGAAGGACTCCCGGATCTCGGTCACCACGATCCGGTCGGCGAACGGCAGCGCCGCCCGGTACACCGCCGCGCCGCCGATCACCCACAGGTCACCGGACACCGCGGCCAGGGCCGACGGCAGGTCCGCGAAGGTCTCGGCATCCTCCTGCGGGGCCGACGACAACACCAGGTTGCGCCGGCCCGGCAGCGGCCGGAACCGCGGCGGCAGCGACTCCCACGTCCGGCGGCCCATCAGGACCGCCGCCCCCGAGGTCACCGTACGGAAGTGCTTGAGGTCCTCCGGCAGGTGCCACGGCAGCCCGCCGTCCCGCCCGATGACGCCGTTCGCCGCCTGGGCCCAGATCAGCCCGATCACACCGCCACCGGCGCCTTGATGCCCGGGTGGGGGTCGTAGCCCTCGAGCGCGAAGTGCTCGTAGGTGTAGCCGAACAGGCTCTCCGCCGGCTTCAGGCTCAGCGACGGGAACGGCCGCGCGTCGCGGGCGAGCTGCGTGCGGACCTGGTCGACGTGGTTGTCGTAGATGTGGCAGTCGCCGCCGGTCCAGATGAAGTCGCCGACGCCGAGCCCCACCTGCGCGGCGATCATGTGCGTCAGCAGCGCGTAACTGGCGATGTTGAACGGCACGCCGAGGAACAGGTCCGCGCTGCGCTGGTACAGCTGGCACGACAGTTCCCCGTCGGCCACGTAGAACTGGAAGAAGGCGTGGCACGGCGGCAGCGCCATGCGCGGGATGTCGGCGACGTTCCACGCCGACACGATGATCCGCCGCGAGTCCGGGTTCTCACGCAGCGTGCGCAGGACCTCGGCGATCTGGTCGACGTGTCCGCCGTCCGGGGTCGGCCACGAGCGCCACTGCACGCCGTAGACCGGGCCCAGATCGCCGTCGGCCGCCGCCCACTCGTCCCAGATCGTGACGCCGTGCTCGCGCAGCCACGAGACGTTGGCATCGCCGCGCAGGAACCACAGCAGCTCGTAGGCGATCGAGCGGAAGTGGACTTTCTTCGTGGTGATGAGCGGAAAGCCTTCGGACAGGCGGTACCGCAGCTGGTGCCCGAAGATCGACCGCGTGCCCGTGCCGGTACGGTCGCCCTTGCGGGCGCCCGTGTCGAGGACGTGGCGGAGGAGGTCTTCGTACTGCGTGTCCGGCATGCCCCGGAGCCTAGCCATGCCGCTGACTCAGCGTGAACCCCGGCTGGGCCACACGGCGGGGGACAAAACTTGACCCATTCCAGAAAAGGCCCTAGGGTCGGCGGCGATGTCAGACTTCGAAGCGCAGTTGCGGGCGGTCTCGCTGCGGGTCACCCGGCCCCGGCTGGCCGTGCTGGCCGCGCTGCGCGACCACCCGCACGTCGACACCGAGACGGTGATCGACCTGGTGCGCGCCGAGCAACCGACGGTGTCGCACCAGACGATCTACGACGTGCTGCGGGCGCTCACCGAAACCGGGCTCGTCCGGCGCATCCAGCCGGCCGGCGCGAACGCCCGCTACGAGGCACGCGTGGGTGACAACCACCACCACGTCGTGTGCCGGTCGTGCGGGGCGATAGCCGACGTCGACTGCGCCGTCGGCCACACCCCCTGTCTCACCGCTTCGGACGACCACGGTTTCGTGATCGACCAGGCGGAGGTCGTCTACTGGGGCACCTGCCCCGACTGCGCGGCCGACCGTCCCCGAAATGATTCGCCGCTCCCGGAAGGAAGTAAATGAGCTCCACCCAGGACAACCCCTCCAGCGCGCAGGGCGTGGACAAGAAGGCGGCGGCCGGTTGCCCGGTCGCGCACGACTCGGTGACTTCGCACGGCAGCGAGAGCGAGAACCCGGCGATCGACTCGCCGACGCCGAAGACGGGGGGCCGTCCGCGCACGAACAAGGACTGGTGGCCCAACCAGCTCGACCTGTCCGTGCTGCACGCCCACTCTTCCAAGGGCAACCCGCTGGGCGAGAACTTCAGCTACGCCAAGGAGTTCGCCAAGCTCGACGTCGAGGCGCTCAAGCGCGACATCACCGAGGTGCTCACCACCTCGCAGGACTGGTGGCCGGCCGACTTCGGGCACTACGGCGGCCTGATGATCCGCCTGAGCTGGCACGCCGCGGGCACCTACCGCATCCACGACGGCCGCGGCGGCGCCGGGGACGGCAACCAGCGCTTCGCGCCGCTCAACAGCTGGCCCGACAACGCCAACCTCGACAAGGCGCGCCGTCTGCTCTGGCCGGTCAAGCAGAAGTACGGCCAGAAGATCTCCTGGGCCGACCTGCTCGTGCTCGCCGGCAACGTCGCCCTGGAGTCGATGGGCTTCGAGACCTTCGGCTTCGGTTTCGGCCGCGTCGACGTCTGGGAGCCCGAGGAGATCATCTGGGGCCCGGAGGACGACTGGCTGGGCGACGAGCGCTACGTCAGCGACTCGGAGATGGCGCCCGAGGTCGGCGCGACCGAGATGGGCCTGATCTACGTCAACCCCGAGGGTCCCCGCGGCAGCGCGGACTTCGAGGCGGCGGCCCACTTCATCCGCGAGACCTTCGGCCGGATGGCGATGAACGACGAGGAGACCGTCGCCCTCATCGCCGGTGGCCACACCTTCGGCAAGACCCACGGCGCCGGTGTCGCCGACGACCACGTCGGCCCCGAGCCCGAGGGCGCCCCGCTGGAGGCCCAGGGCCTCGGCTGGCTGAGCACGCACGGTTCCGGCAAGGGCGCCGACGCGATCACCAGCGGCCTCGAGGTCACCTGGACCGACAAGCCGACCCAGTGGAGCAACCGCTTCTTCGAGATCCTCTTCGGCTACGAGTGGGAGCTCACCACGAGCCCCGGCGGCGCCAAGCAGTACGTCGCCAAGGACGCCCCGGAGATCATCCCGGACCCGTACGACCCGAACAAGAAGCACAAGCCGACGATGCTCACGACGGACCTGTCGCTGCGCTTCGACCCGGTCTACGGCCCGATCTCGCGCCGGTTCCTGGAGAACCCGGACGAGTTCGCGCTGGCCTTCGCCAAGGCCTGGTACAAGCTGCTGCATCGTGACATGGGCCCGGTCAGCCGCTTCCTCGGCCCGTGGGTCGCCGAGCCGCAGCTGTGGCAGGACCCGGTGCCGGCCGTCGAGGGCGACCTCGTGGGCGAAGCCGACATCGCCGCCCTCAAGGCGAAGGTGCTCGACTCCGGGCTCAGCACCGCGGAACTGGTTTCCACGGCGTGGGCGTCGGCCGCGAGCTTCCGCTCCACCGACAAGCGCGGTGGCGCGAACGGTGCCCGCATCCGCCTGGAGCCGCAGCGCAACTGGGAGGTCAACCAGCCCGAGCAGCTCGGCAAGGTCCTGGAGGTCCTCGAGGGCGTCCGGCGCGAGTTCAACGAGGCCGGCGGCGCGCAGATCTCGCTGGCCGACCTGATCGTGCTGGCCGGCTCGGCCGCGGTCGAGAAGGCGGCGCGCGACGCCGGCGTCGAGACGACCGTGCCGTTCCACCCGGGCCGCACCGACGCCTCGCAGGAGCAGACCGACGTCGACTCCTTCAAGGTGATGGAGCCGCGCGCCGACGGGTTCCGCAACTACCTGCGCGCCGGTGAGAAGCTCCAGCCGGAGACGCTGCTGGTCGAGCGGGCCTACATGCTCGACCTGACCGCGCCGGAGATGACGGTCCTGGTCGGCGGCCTGCGGGCGCTGGGCACGAACCACGGCGGTGCCGCGCACGGTGTCTTCACCGACCGGCCCGGCGTGCTCACCAACGACTTCTTCGCCAACCTGCTCGCGCCGGGCACCAAGTGGAAGGCGTCGGAGTCGGCGGAGAACGTCTACGAGATCCGCGACGTGACGACCGACGAGGTGAAGTGGACCGCCACCGCGGTCGACCTCGTCTTCGGCTCGAACTCGCAGCTGCGGGCGCTGGCCGAGGTCTACGCCAGCGACGACGCCCGCGAGAAGTTCGTGGCGGACTTCGTCGCGGCGTGGACGAAGGTCATGGAGCTCGACCGCTTCGACCTCGCCTGATCGTTGCCCCGAACGGGCCCGGCCGATCCTCGCGATCGGCCGGGCCCGTTCGTGTGTGCGGCGATCTTGACAAGGGGTGAGCGCCGACCTACCGTGAGTTCCACGCCGCCGGGTTGTCCAGACCATTTATCGTGAAAGGACACCCAACGATGCGTGTGCGTGCTTTGCTCGTCCTCCTGGCGGTCCCGGCCCTGGCCGCGGCGACCGCGTCCCCCGCGCTGGCGGCGAACCCGGCGGTGGCCCCGGGCGGCAACTTCGACCTCGCGGTCTGGCAGCTGCAGGAGCCGGTCGGCTCGCCGGGCAGCCCGACGACGATCTCGTCGTCCCGGCTGCAGGGGCCGAACGGCTTCCAGGACAGCTACTTCTACACCGACACCCGCGACGGCGCGATGACCTTCTGGGCGCCGGAGAAGGGCGTCACCACGCCGAACTCGAACTACGCGCGCTCGGAGCTGCGCGAAATGAACCGCGACGGCTCGGCCGCGAACTGGTCGCTGAGCGGGTCGCACAAGCTGAACGCGACCCTGCGCGTGGTGTCCGTGACGTCGAACGTGTGCGTCGGCCAGGTGCACCTCGGCACCGGCGGCTCGTCGACGAAACCGCTGCTGGAGCTGTACTACCGGGCGAGCGGCGACATCGTGCTGGGCACCGAGAACTCCCCCGACGGCGGCCAGACGGCGCACACCGTCGGCCACGTCTCGCTCGGCAAGACGTGGACCTACACGATCGGCATCTCCGGCGGCAACACGATCGACCTGACGGTCAACGGGACGACCACGCACTACGGCATCCCGTCGTCGTTCAAGGCGTACAAGCAGTACTTCAAGGCCGGCTCGTACAACCAGTCCTCTTCGGACAGCACGACGAAGGGCGCGCGCGTCGCGTTCTACGGCCTGAACGTCTCACACAGCTAGCCGGAGAGCGGCCCGGCCGCCACCGGGCCGCCGCTGGTCAGCGCCAGCCCAGCTCCGGGGCCACGTGGGTGAGGATGCTCTCCAGCACGTGGACGTTGTACTCGACGCCGAGCTGGTTCGGGATGGTGAGCAGCAGGGTGTCCGCGGCCTGGATCGCCTCGTCCTCCTTGAGCTGCCGCACGAGCTCGTCGGGCTCTCCGGCGTAGGAACGGCCGAAGATCGCGCGGGTGTTCTCGTCGATCATGCCGACCTGGTCGCGCGAGTGGCGGTCGCGGCCGAAGTACGCGCGGTCCTGGTCGTTGGTCAGCGCGAAGATGCTGCGGCTGACCGAAACCCGCGGCTCGCGCTCGTGGCCGGCTTCCGTCCACGCCTCGCGGTAGGCCTCGATCTGCTTGCGCTGCTGGACGTGCAGCGGCTCGCCCGTCTCGTCGTCCTTGAGCGTGGAGCTCTGCAGGTTCATGCCGAGCTTCGCCGCCCAGACGCTCGTCGCGTTCGAACCGGAGCCCCACCAGATGCGCTCGCGCAGGCCCTCCGAGTGCGGCTCGAGCCGCAGCAGGCCCGGCGGGTTCGCGAACATCGGCCGCGGGTTCGGCTGGGCGAAGCCCTCGCCGTCCAGGAGCTTGAGGAACACCTCGGTGTGCTGCCGGGCCATGTCGGCGTCCGTCTCGCCCTCGCCGGGGGCGTACCCGAAGTAGCGCCAGCCGTCGATCACCTGCTCGGGGGATCCCCGGCTGATGCCGAGCTGGAGCCGGCCGCCGGAGATGAGGTCGGCGGCGCCCGCGTCCTCGATCATGTACAGCGGGTTCTCGTAGCGCATGTCGATCACGCCGGTGCCGATTTCGATCTTCGACGTCCGCGCGCCGATCGCCGACAGCAGCGGGAACGGGCCGGCCGCCTGCCGCGCGAAGTGGTGCACGCGGAAGTAGGCGCCGTCCGCGCCGAGCTCCTCGGCGGCCACCGCCAGGTCGATCGACTGGTGCAGGAAGTCGGCGGCCGACCGGGTCTCGGAGTGCGCGCTGTCCGACCAGTGGCCGAACGACAGGAAGCCAATCTTCTTCACACCCCCTCAGACGTCCGGCGGCCGGGAATGATTCCCCGGTGTGAGCGGTCCGACCGTCGCTCGTTCCGGTGAACCGGCGCCCGCCGCGGGCCCGGCCGGGTACCCCGCCGGAAACGAGGAGGAGACGCATGCCCGACAACGACCTCACGGGGTTCCTGATCATCGGACTGGTGTTCGTGGTGGCCGACGGCCAGGTCCTCTACCGCGGCGGCCGGCGGTACCTGAGCGGGCCGGACGGCGGCGAGGGGACCGGCTCGATGGCCTGGATGGTGGTGACCGTCTTCCACCTCGTCTCCTTCGGCGTGCTCGCGCTGCTCTCGGTGGTCGGCCCGCAGTGGTCCGGCTCGACGGCCGCGCTGGTCGGCCGGATCGGCGTCTTCCTGCTGCTGATGGCCGTGGCGCACGTGCTCACGCTGGCCGTCCTCGCGCGCCGCCGTCAGGACCGGATCGTCGAGGAGCACTTCCAGGACCGCGAGTCCGAGCGGCCGCCGGCCGAGGCCTACCTCCGGCCGGCCACCGAGGTGGTCGTCGAGCCGGTGGCGACCGACCCGGCGTGGCGGCCCGCCGTCACCCCGGTGCCCGGCCAGGACGGCCCGCAGCCGCGGGTCGCCCCCGATCTCGGCAACCACGGCCCGTACCGCACCTGACCTGCACCGCGGTGTTCACCGGATCGAAGGAATCCGCACGGCGAGCCGCGGTGTTCGGGCTGCCGCTCCCCCGCCGGCCGTGATTGGATCTTTCCGGCCGGTGCGCGAGGAAGGAAAACTGCGGTGCGAACGTCCCGAGCAGGGCTGGCGGTGGCCGTCTCGGTCCTGGTGGCGGCCACGGCGCCCGCCGCCGCCACCACGCCCGACCCGCTGGCGCCCTACCGGGGGCAGCAGGTCGCCTGGGGCGCCTGCCCGTTCAGGCAGGGCGCCCACTCCCGGGCCGCGCAGTGCGCCCGGATCACCGTCCCGCGGGACTGGGCGGCGCCGTCCGCCGGCACCGACCTGAAGGTCTCGATCAGCCGGGTCCAGGCCACCGGCACGCGCCAGGGCGCGATCCTGGTCAACCCCGGCGGGCCCGGCGGCCAGGGCACTTCGCTCGCCGGCGCGCTGGCGAGCCTGGAGCCGTCGCTCAACGACCACTACGACATCGTCGGGATGGACCCCCGGGGCACCGGCCAGGAAGGCGGCGACGACCCGGGGTACATCTGCCGCGTGCCGCTCGGGCGGCTGCCGCAGGAGGACGACCTCGACGCCCGTGACCGCTCGGCCCAGAGCATCTCGCTGCACCAGCGGACACCGCGCGTCCTGGCCGAGGCGTGCCAGAGCGACGCGCTCGCGCCGTTCATCACCACCTGGCAGACCACGCACGACATGGACCTGATCCGCTCGCTGCTGGGCGACGAAAAGCTGAACTACCTCGGTTTCTCCTACGGCACCTGGCTCGGCGCGAAGTACGCGTCGCTGTTCCCCGAGCAGGCCGGCCGGATGGTTCTCGACTCCAGCGTGAACTTCGAAGGCCGTCTCCAGGCCGCGTTCGAAGCGTTCCCGAAGATCGACCAGCGCCAGTTCGACCGTGTCTACGCGCCCTGGCTGGCGCGGCGGTTCCCGGACCAGCTCGGCAAGACCGCCGCCGAGGTCCGGGCCAAGTGGGAGCGGCTGCGCATCTTCTTCAAGAAGAAGGGCGTGCCGCCGGACGTCTTCGACTCGGTCTTCGTCGGCAACGGCAGCAGCCGGCAGTGGCTGACCGGCGCCCTGATCCTCACCAAGGGCGCGGCGGCGATGGACGGCGCGGCCACGCCGCCGCCCGCCGCGCTGCGGGCCGGCCTCGACCGGGCGTCGCGCGCGGTCTTCGGCCGCCCGGCGGACCGGCTGACCGCGGCCGACATCGCCGCGGACCCGCCGGAGCCGGACTACGCCGACGTCCCGGGCACGCGGCTGGCCGTGGCGTGCGGCGACCAGCCGACGCGCACCGCGAGCTGGTACAAGCTGCTGAGCGACCTGCAGGGGCCGGCGTACCCGCTGTTCGGCTGGGCGTACGGCCTCAGCGAGGCGTGCGGCTTCTGGTCCGACCCGCCCCGGCACCAGCTGCCGGTGCTGCCGCCGCGCGCGGCGAAGAACGTCCTGGTCGTCCAGGGCGAGTTCGACCCCCAGACCGGCTACGAGCAGGCGGAGGCGGCGGCGCGGGCGGCCGGCGTCCCGATGATTTCGGTGGCGGACTCGCCGTTCCACGGCCAGTACGCGGTCAGCGGCAATTCCTGCGTGGACAACCTGGTCAACGGCTTCTTCCTGGGCGGCACCCGCCCGGCGGCGACCATCTGCCCCGGCGTCCCGCTGCCCGGCGAGCACCAGGTCTTCCCGGTACCGGGCCCGGCGGGCGAGCCGGCCACGACATCGGCGCCTGCTGCGCGCGACTCGCTTTCGACGGCCCGCGAACGGCTTCAGGACGAGATCAGCGCCGTCAACCGCGAACACTGAGCCCTGCACCGGTCCATTGTGGACCGGGACGGCGGGAGCGGCGCCTCGACGGAGGCGGGCAACACCTCCCCCAGCACCCCGTGCACGCGGCGAACTCCGGCGTCTCGACCGGCACACCGCACTTGACGGCTGCCTCCGCCGGATGTTCTCCTGTCTGGGAGCGCTCCCGGCCGGTCGAAACACTCGAAGACTACGCATAGGGAGTTCGATGAAGCGCTCCATCGCTGCGCTGGCCACCGCCGGCGCGACGGTTCTCGGCTCGACTTTTCTCCTGCTGATGCCCGCGGCCTCCGCCGCGGCGCAGGGCTGCCGGGTCGACTACACGATCACCAACCAGTGGCAGGGCGGCTTCCAGGCCGGGGTGAAGGTCACCAACCTGGGCGACCCGATCACCGGCTGGTCGCTGCAGTTCACCTTCCCCGACAGCGGCCAGCGCGTGGCCCAGGGCTGGAACGCCACCTGGTCGCAGTCCGGCGCGACCGCCACCGCCGCCGGCGCCGACTGGAACCGGACGCTGGCCACGGGCGCCGCCGCGGACCTGGGCTTCACCGGCACCACCACCGGCGCCAACCCGGTGCCGGCGTCGTTCACGCTGAACGGCGTCACCTGCACCGGGTCCACCGGCCCGGTGACGACGACGCCCGGCACGCCCACCACGACCACCACCACGCCGCCGTCCGGCAGCACGCCGCTGGCGGCGAACGGGCAGCTGCACGTCTGCGGCGTGCACCTGTGCAACGAGGCCGGGCGGGCGATCCAGCTGCGCGGCATGAGCACGCACGGCCTCCAGTGGTTCGACAGCTGCTACAACGACCGCTCCCTGGACGCGCTGGCGAACGACTGGCACGCCGACCTGCTCCGCATCGCCATGTACGTGCAGGAAAAGGGGTACGAGACCAACCCGGCCTGGTTCACCGACCGGGTCAACAGCCTGGTCGGCGAAGCCGAGGAACGCGGGATGTACGCGGTGATCGACTTCCACACGCTCACCCCCGGCGACCCGAACTACAACCTCGACCGCGCCAAGACGTTCTTCGCGGCGGTGGCCGCCCGCAACGCGGCCCGGAAGAACGTCGTCTACGAGATCGCCAACGAACCCAACGGGGTGAGCTGGGCCGGCATCAAGAGCTACGCCGAGCAGGTCATCCCCGTGATCCGCACCGCCGACCCGGACGCCGTGGTGATCGTCGGCACCCGCGGCTGGTCGTCCCTCGGCGTCTCCGACGGGTCCGACGAAACCGAGATCGTCAACAACCCCGTCAACGCCGCCAACATCATGTACACGTTCCACTTCTACGCCGCCAGCCACAAGGACAACTACCGCGCCACGGTGAGCCGGGCGGCCGCGAAGCTGCCGCTGTTCGTCACCGAGTTCGGCACGGTGACCGCCACCGGCGGCGGGACACTCGACCAGGCGAGCACCACGACCTGGCTGGACCTGCTCGACCAGCTGAAGATCAGCTACGCGAACTGGACGTACTCCGACGCGGACGAAAGCAGCGCCGCGCTGCGCCCAGGAACCTGCGCGGGCACCGATTACGGCACCGGCACGCTGACCGCGTCCGGCGCACTCGTCCGGAGCCGCATCAGCACTCCGGACAATTTCTGAGGCAGCGGGCGGGGGTGCCGGGTGCGGCGCCCCCGCCCACTGCTCAACCATCAGGTTGACAACGGCCCGCCTGCGCTCTAGGTTCGTGCTCAACCGAGGAGTTGAGAAGCAGGTGGACGAAGGCACCGAACGGCTCAACCGGGTGTTCGCGGCACTGGCCGACCCCACCCGGCGCGACCTGGTGGCCCGGCTGGCCGGCGCGGACGCGACCGTCGGCGAGCTGGCGGAACCGTACGACATGAGCCTCCAGGCGGTCTCCAAGCACGTGAAGGTGCTCGAAGAGGCCGGGCTGGTGACGCGCAGCAAGGACGCCCAGCGCCGGCCGGTCCACCTGGACGCCGAGGTGTTCGACCTGATGACCAAGTGGATCGAGCGGTACCGGCGGCAGGCCGAGGAGCGCTACCGGCGGCTCGACGCCCTGCTGGGCCGGATGACCGGCGACCCGGCCCGATCCCGTGAGGACGCATCATGACCCTGGCCAAACACGAAACCGGCATCCAGGCCGACGAGCGGGTCCCGACGATCCGGATCGTCCGGGAGTTCGACGCCGCTCCCGAGCTCGTGTTCCGCGCGCACGTCGACCCCGAGCTCTACGCGCAGTGGATCGGGCCGCGCTCGGTCACCACGCGGATCACCCGGTGGGACGCGCGGACCGGCGGCGCGTGGGCCTTCGCCAACGACCGCAACGGCGAGGAGATCGCCGCCTTCCACGGCAGTTTCCACGACGTGCGGCCGAACGAGCGGATCGTGTGGACGTTCACCTACGACGGCGAGCCCGACGGCGTCGCCCTGGAAACCCTGACCCTCGAAGCACTCGAGGGCGGCCGCACCCGGCTGCACGTGCTGAGTGTGGTGCAGGACTTCGAAACCCGGGACGGCATGCTGGCGAGCGGCATGCAGACCGGCCTCACCGAGGGCTACGCCAAGCTCGACGAACTGCTCGCCAAGGAGGCGTGAAATGACACCCACCGGCCCCGCGCAGCGGCACGCGCACGACGCCGCCCGGTTCACCGAACTGACGGAGCGGGCCTCGGCCGGCGACTGGGCGCGGCCCAGCCCGGTCGCGGGGTGGACGGCGCTCGACGTCGTGAAGCACCTCGTCGAGTGGCCGCGGGCCTTCCTCGGTGGCGCCGGGATCGAGCTGCCCGCGCTGGACGTCGAAGCCGACCCGGCGGGCGCCTGGAAGCAGCACGTCGCCGACATCCAGGCCATCGTCGAAGACCCCGCGGGGCGGGTGCTGAGCAACCCGCACACCGGCGACCGGCCCGTGGACGAGGCGATCGACCAGTTCTACACCAACGACATCTGGATGCACACCTGGGATCTCGCCAAGGCCCTCGGGCACGAGGTCGACCTCGGCGAGGAGCGCTGCGCGGCCACCTTGGCCGGGATGCAGCCGATGGAGGAAATGCTGCGCGGCAGCGGGCAGTTCGGCCCGGCGGTGCCGGTCGCCGGCGACGCTTCGGCGCAGGACCGGCTGATCGGCTTCCTCGGCCGCGACCCGGCCTGGCGCCCCTGAGCCGACGGCGGCACGCACTCCGGTCGCGTGCCGCCGCGGATCACCGGAAAGATTGACAACCGCCGATCCCCGGAGGACTCTGGGAGCGCTTCCAGAAGGCGCCGCCGGGGTCGCTTCCGCCTGCCCCGGCACGAAAGGCGGAAGGAGAGTCCATGGGATCCGCCGCCCGCCGGGGTGCCGCGCGGCCGGCCGTGCTCGCCGCGGTCGCCCTGCTGGTGCTCGGGGTTTCCGTGCTGTGGCCGGGGCCGTCGGGCGCCGCACTGTCGACGCCGGTGACCGGCAACGCCACCCACTTCGACGCGCTCGGCGCGCCCTACGGCGGCTGCGGCCTGCCCCAGGAGCAGCTCGACTCGCCGGATTTCGTGGCCCTCAACGTTTACAACACCCCGGGCGACTACAGCTTCTACCCGCGGCCGATCCCACCGGCGCAGGCTGCCAAGATCGGGCTGTGGGACAACGGCCGCAACTGCGGGCGGTTCGTCCAGGTCACCATCGGCGACTACTGCACCGGCGTCAACGACGGCGCACCGGGACAACCCTTCTGCCGCAACGGGTCCTGGGTGACCGACGGCTACGCCGGCGCCCAGCTGACCATGGTCGTGGCCGACAGCTGCGGCGACGCGAACGCCTGGTGCCGCGACGATCCCGGCCACCTCGACCTGTCGACGGCGTCGCTCAACCGGTTCGTGAAGAACGGCGCCCCGGTCGGGGACATGAACCCCGCGCACTGGAACAACCGGCACGTCTCGTGGTCCTACGTGCCCGCCCCGGCCTACACCGGTGACCTGAAACTCGGCTTCCTCCAAGGGGCGCAACGGTATTGGACGGCCATCGCCGTGTCACACCTGCCCAACGGCGTCCACGGCGTGGAGTTCCTCGGCGCGGACGGCACGTGGCAGCAGGCGCAACCGGACAGCGATCTGGGGCAGGCGTTCGTGATCGGCCCGACCGCCACCGCGGGCACGGCGTACGCGATCCGGGTCCGCGACGCGAGTGACGCGCTCGTCAACGACGGCCGCGTCTACCGGTTCACGTTGCCGGACCAGTGCCTGTCGGGGTGTTCGGCCGCCTACACCGGGATCAGCTACACGACCGGCACCGGCACCCCGACCACGACACCCACCACCACGCCCACGACGCCGACCACCCCGGCCGGGGTGTCGTGCACGGCGACCGCCGCCGTCACGTCCACCTGGAACGGCGGCCACCAGCTGCAGTTCACCGTGCGGAACACCGGTTCGGCCGCGGTGGCGGGCTGGACGACGTCGTTCTCGTTCGCCGGCACCCAGCAGGTGACCAATTCCTGGAACGCCGCGCTGACCCAGACCGGCCGGCAGGTGCAGGCGGCGAACCAGTCCTACAACGGGACACTGGCCGCCGGGGCGACGACCACCTGGGGCGCCGTGGTGTCCGGCGCCGACCAGCCGTTGTCCGCGCTGGCCTGCGCCGCCCGCTGATCTCAGGAAACGGACGCCCAGAACCCGGTCAGCACCGCGGCGGCGCGAGCCGGCTCGTGGGTCATCCACCAGTGGCCGAGGCCCTCGAGGACGGCGACCCGGGCGCCCGCACGCGCCGCCGAGCAGCGGCGCTGCTCTTCGGTGCCGGCGACGTGGTCGGCCGTGGCCAAGACGGCCAGTCCCGGCCGGGCCGCCGCGCGTTCCAGCGGCAGGCCGAGGCCGGGAACGCCCTCCGCGGCGGCGGACCGGTACAGGCTGAGCACCGCGCGGCCCATCGCCGCGTCCTGCCCGGCCGCGACGCGCGCCGCAACGGCTTCGCCCATCCCCCGCTCCACCAGCACCGCGGCCCGGTCCGCGGCCGTGCCGCCGAACCGCGCCGCGACGTCGGCCTCCCCGACGCCCGGCGTCTGCCAGCGGCGGGCGAGTTCGTGCCATTCGTACCCCGGGTCATACATCCCGAGCGCGTCGCTGACCCAGCTGCGGACGAGCTCCGGCCGGCTCAGCACGACGTTGACGACGTGCCCGCCGCCGAGGTCGTGCCCCACCAGGTCCACCGGCTCGCCGAACGCCGCCAGTTCCGCGACCAGCCAGTCGCGGTAGCCGGCGTGGGTCGCCGGGAACCCGGCGGGCAGCGGCGCGCCGAAGCCGGGCGGCGACAGGCAGACCACGTCGGGCCGCGCGAGTTCGGCCAGCAGCAGGTCCCAGACCGCCGCCGTCTCGGGGTTCCCGTGGACGAACACCGCGGGCATCAGGCCACGGCCGGTGTGGTCGGCTGCAGCACCGATTCCACCAGCGCTTCGGTGCGCAGGTGGGTGATCGCCTGGTATTCGGGGTCGCGGACCATGGCCGCGAACGCCGCGCGGTCCGGGTAGCGGACCAGGGCCACCATGTCCCACGCCTGCCCCTCTTCGGCGACGAGCGCCTGCCCGCCGTGGCCGATGTACTCGACTTCCAGGCCGTACCGGGCGTTCAGCTCGCCACGGAGGGCTTCGGCGTAGCGCTGGTAACTTTCGCGGCCGCCGTCCGGGCGGAACCGCAGCAGGTTGAGCATCACGACCGGACCGCCCGGGTCGTCGGCGAGCAGGGCGTCGAGGGCGCGGTCTTCGATTTCGATCATCAGGTCCTCCTTCAGAGGTTCGCCGCCACCCTACACATACTTGTTGGTCGACACGCAAGTTCCTTTGCTAAGCTTCTCCCATGCCGACCGCCCGCCGCACCCAGCAGGAACGCCGAGACCAGGCCGAAGCCGCGTTGCTGACCGCCGCCGCCGAACTCGTCGTCGAGCAGGGCGTGCGTTCGCTGACGCTCGCCCGCGTCGGGGAACGCGCGGGGTACAGCCGCGGCATCGTGACCCACCACTTCGGCGGCAAGCAGGCCCTGGTCGAACGGCTGGCGCGGGCCACGCAGACCGGCTTCGTCCCGGGCCTCGAAGACGTCCCCCCGGGACTCGACCGCCTGCTGCGCCTGATCGACGGCTACCTCGGCCGGCTCGGCCGGATCGAGGTGTTCAACCAGGCGTTCCTGGTGCTGTGGGCGGAGGCCGCCACCCAGCCGGACCTGGCCCCGATCTTCCGCGAGCGCGACGCGGCCTTCCGCGCCGACCTGCAAGCGGACGTCGAGGCCGGGATCAAGGACGGGACGATCGACGGGAGCGTCAGCGCGGCCGAGACCGCGACGGCGGTCGTGGGGCAGCTGCGCGGGATCGCGCTGCAACGGCTGCTCGATCCGGGGAGCGTCGAGACGGAGGCGCTGCGGCGGAGCGTCACCGACTACTGGCGCCGGGCGCTTCGGCCTGCCGGCTGAGGTGTGACCGGCCGCGACCTCGGGTCCCCCGCCCGAACATCCACTTCCCGGCGGCGACCCCTTAGGCTCTTCGTCGGACCGCGGAGGGAGGTGGCGGGGTGACCGGGCGGCTGCCGCGGATCAAGCGCGTGACGATCGAAGACGTGGCCAAGGCGGCCGGGGTGGGCCGGCAGACGGTTTCGCGTGCCCTGCGGGACCTGCCGGAGATCGCGCCCGAGACCCGCGAGCGCGTGCTGGCGGCCGCGAGCCGGCTGGGTTACCGGCCGAGCGCGCTGGCGAAGGGCATGCGCACCCAGCGTTCGGACGTCATCGCGCTCGTCGTGTCCGACATCGCGAACCCCTTCTACCCCGCCGTGGCGCGCGGGGTGTACGACGCGGCGGAGGCCGCCGGGTGCAGCGTCGTGCTGTACAACACCGATGCCGACCCGGGCCGCGAACGCGACGCCATCGAGGACGCGCTGGCCCGCTCCGCGCGGGGCGTCATCGGGTTCTTCTACGGGACACCCGAAGACGTCCTCGCCGGCTACGCGCGCTTGGTGCCGCTGGTCGTCGCCGACCGCGAGCTGCCGACCGACGTGGCGGCCTCGGTGAGCAACGACTTCGCGGCCGGGACCGCGGCCGCGGTGGAGCTGCTGGCCCGACGCCCGGACGCCTGCCTCGGCATGCTGGACAGCTCGGTCGGGGTCGCGGTGGACGAACGCCGGCTGGCCTTCCTCGCCGCCTGCGCCGCCCACGGATTCGGCGACGTCTCGGCCCGGATCGTGCAGGGACCGCCGAGCATCGCGGGTGGCACCGAGGCGACCCGGCAGCTCCTCGACGCCTGGCCGGACGTCAACGGCATCTTCGCGTTCAACGACCTGATGGGCATCGGCGCGGTGCAGGCGGTACTCGCGCGCGGAGCGGCCGTCCCGGCCGACTGCGCCGTGGTCGGCTTCGACGACCTGGAGATGTCGGCCTACCTGAACCCACCGCTCAGCACGGTCCGGATCGACAAGTACGACCACGGCCAGGCCCTGGTCCGGGCCCTGCTGGCGGACACGGGCGAGCGGATTTCACTGCCGGTTTCGTTGATCACCCGCGCCACCGCCTGAGTCGATCGGCCACCTCGTGATGCTGGCCAGCGACCGGCTGTACCCGGTGACGTTCGGGCTGTACATGCTCAACACCCCAGATCACGCGGGATCCGGACCTGAAGGCGATCGTCGTCACCGGTTCACTGCTGTCGATCAGCCCGCTGATCCTGGCTTTCCCGGCGCTGCAACGGTTCTGGCGCACCGGGCTGGCGGCCGGGGCGGTCAGCGGGGGTTCGCGCGCAGGGCGTACCGGCGTTCCGCGTAGGCCAGGTCATCCCGCCACAGCCGCGCGGCGGCCCGGCGCATGAGCGGCCGCAGCGCCGGCGCGAACCGGGCGGCGTGGGCGAACCCCGGCCGGTCCGACGCCGCGATCGTCGCCTCGATCACCGCCGTTTCCGGGCGGCCGCCGTCGCCGGGACCGAGCGGGGTGGCGTGCGTCTCCACCACGCTGCCGGTCCCCTCACCGTCCACAATGGTCATCAGCACGGTGCGCGGGCCGGGGCAGGTGAACTCCGCGACCACCGGAACGCCGATCTTCCCCGCGAGGCGGAACGTCACCTCGACGACGAACCGGTCGTCCTCCTCCGCGACGTCGACGCCCTGCGGCGCCGACAGCACGCGCAGCCGCGCGAACGAGTACGGGTGGAACCAGGCGCCGTGCCACGGGTCGAGGCGGTTGGCCACGACGTCTTCCGGCTCGCAGACGCCCGCGAGCGTCGCGACCGCGTCGACCGTCGTCCCGCCGGGACGGACCGGCACCGGCGGGCGTTCGGTGGGTGGCTCGCCGCCGGCGCGGTCGAGGCGGACCCACGCGAGCACGCCGTCGTCGTGGGACGGCAGGGCGGTCCACCCGGGACGGTCCGCGCCGACGCGCAGGCCGTGCCAGCGGCAGACCAGCTCCCCGCAGTGCACCCGCGCCTGGTCCAGCGGGGCGCCGAGGTGCGGGCACGCGCCCGGGCCGACGAGCAGGCCACCGTCCGGCCCGCGCCACGCGACCAGTTCGCGGCCGGCCACCCGCACCCCGAGCGGCCGGTCCGCGCGCACCTCGCGGGCGGCCGCGAAGACGAACCAGTTGCCGGACGGCCGGGTACCCGCCCGCTTGACGGCGGCTTCGATCAGCGCGGGACTGCATTCCCGGTAGGTGGGTTCCTGCCGCGCCCAGGCCGGCTCCCGGAACGGCCGCACGGGCCACCGCGCCGGCCAGCGCTCGATCACCTGCCGCTTGAAGTCCACGTGACACACTCCCACCCGACGCAGCCGGCCGACCGGACCGGCACGCGAGCCATCCTCAGCCATGTGGAGCGATTGCGCAACGCTTCCGGGAGGGCGGCCACGCGTTCAGGTGCCGATGGGCGGGGTCGGGCGCGCCGGTCACCGCCGAAACCGCGCGGAACACCACAGCGCCTCAACGCCAGGCGCCAGAGCACGAACCCACGCGTTCAGGTGCCGACGAGCCCGATCGAGCGCGCCGATGACCGCCGAAACCCAGGCAGGCCTACGCCTTCACCCGCTCAGCCGCCAGGTCCAGCGCCCCCGCCAGGTCATTCACCCACGCCCCGTCGCGCCCGGCCAGGCTCTCCCATCCCGGCCCGGCCGGCACGACGTCGAAGCCGTGTCCGCGCAGCCGGCGGACCAGGCCGTCGTCTGCCGTGGCCGGGGACATCGACCACAGGAACACCGTTGCCGGGGCGAGCTTGGCCGCGACCGCCGCCGTCGTCTCGGCCGGGACCAGCTGGCCCAGGTACACCGCCGGGATGCCGATCTCCACCATCGCGGCCCGCAGCACCTCCATCGGCAGGCTGTGCCGCTCGTCCGGGCAGCACGCCAGCAGCACCACGCGGCCGGGCGGGATGTTCGCGAACCGGGCGCTGTAGCGCTGCAAGGCCAGGGAAATCTCGCCCGTCAGCGCCCATTCGGACTCGAAGCACACGTCGCCGCGCAGCCAGCGGCCGCCGAGGTGGCCCAGCACCGGGACGAGCACGTCGGTCCACGCGCGTGCGGGGCCCAGCGCGTCGAGCAGCTCGTCCAGCAACGCCGCCAGCGCCGCGAAATCGAGGCCCTCCGCCGCCACCTCCAGCTCTTCGATGCGCCGGCCGGCCGGGACGTCCGGCACCGCGTCCGCCAGGCCCGAGAAGACCGCCGCGGCGGCTTCGCGGGCGCGCAGGCCGCGGTCGATGAGGCGCTGCATGTGCTGCAGCCGGCGGACGTCGGCGTCGGAGTAGCGCCGGTGCCGGCCGTCGTCCCGCAGGGAGGGGCCGACGCCGTAGCGCGCCGCCCAGGTGCGCAGCGTCACCGGCGAGACGCCGAGCAGTTCGGCGACCTTGCCGGGCGTCCACGAACCCCGGCCCTCCCCCGCGTCGACGTCCATCCGCATCACGTTCCTACAAGCCGGGCCCCTGTCCGCTCCTGACGTCCGACATGTGCCGCAGTTCACAGTTTATCCGGCACGCCTCCGGCGATGTCCCGGTCGAGCCCGGGCGGCGCGTCCCGTCTTCACTCGTTCAAGTGGACAAGCTACACCCCATATGAAACGGTTGCGAATCGAATAGCCTGACTGTGGGAGGGCGGCGATGACCGCGACGATGACGCCGGCCGACCGGCTGGACGCCCTGGGCCTGCGCTGCCTGGCCGAGGCGCACGGTTTCGTGACCGAGCGGGCGGCCGAACACTTCGCCGGGCGCAGCGAAGGCGCGCTCGCGGAAACGGCGGTGCCCGAGTTCGTCGCGGGCGGGAAGTGCCTCCGGCCGCTGTTCGCCTACGTCGGCTGGCGGTGCGGGCAACCGGACTCCGACGCGGCGATCCGGGCGGCCGCCGCGCTCGAGCTGCTGCACTGCTTCGCCCTGGTCCAGGACGACGTCATGGACGGCTCGGAACTGCGCCGGGGCCGGGCCGCCCTGCACGTCCGGTTCGCCCGGTGGCACGAGGAGCAGGGCTGGGCCGGCTCGGCCACCCGCTTCGGCGAGTCCGCCGCGACGCTGTTCGGCGACCTCTTCCTGGTCTGGTCCGAGCAGCTGCTGCGCGAAAGCGGGCTGCCCCCGGCGCAGCTGGCCCGCGCGTGGCCGCACTACGACTCGATGCGGGCCGAGCTGGCCGTCGGCCAGCTCGCCGACCTGGTCAACGACGCGCGGGCGCTGCCCAGCTGGGACACCCTGCTCGACGTCCTGCGCCGCAAGTCCGGCAACTACACCGTGCGGCGGCCGCTGGAGTTCGGCGCGGCGCTGGCCGGCTGCGGCCCGGAGCTGACCGCCGGGCTCTCGGAGTTCGGCGGCCTGGTCGGCGAGGCGTTCCAGCTCCGCGACGACCTGCTGGGCGTGTTCGGCGACCCGGCCGTCACGGGCAAGCCCGCCGGGCAGGACCTGCGCGACCGCAAGGCGTCCAGCGTCGTCGTGCTCGCCGCGGCGATGGCCGACCGGCGCCGGCAGACCGAGCTCGCCGAGCTGCTCGACCTCCCCGCCGTCGACGACGACGCCGTCGGACGCTGGCGGGAGCTGATCGTGGCCACCGGGGCACGCGACCGCCTGGGCGAGCTGATCCGGGAACGGGCCGACAAGGCGCTCGCGGCGATCGACCCCGCGGTGGTCCCGCGTCCGGCCGCCGACCTGCTCGCCGCGCTCGCGGCCCGCTGCACGGACCGCGACCGATGAGGACGGTGCCCGGACCGGCGGACCGCGTCGTCGTCGTGGGTGCCGGGCTGGCCGGCCTGGCCGCGGCGCTGCACCTCGCCGGCCGGGACCGCGAGGTCACCGTCCTGGAGCGCGACCCCGGCCCGGGCGGCCGCGCCGGCCGCGTCGAGCGCGGCGGCTACCTGCTCGACACCGGCCCGACCGTGCTGACCATGCCGTCGATCCTGCGGGACACCTTCGCCGCGGTCGGCGCCGACCTGGCCGCGGAACTGCCGCTGACCCGCCTCGATCCGGCGTACGTCGCGCAGTTCGCCGACGGCAGCACGCTGCCCGTGCACTCCGGCGCGGACGCGATGACCGAAGCCGTCCGCGAGTTCGCCGGGCCGGCCGAGGCCGCGGGCTACATCCGCCTGCGCGAGTGGCTGACGAAGCTGTACCGCGCGGAGTTCGGCCGGTTCGTCGACGCCAACATCGACTCCCCGCTCGGCATGCTGCGGCCGGAACTGGCCCGGCTCGTGGCTCTGGGCGGGTTCCGCCGGCTCGACGGCCGGGTCGGCCGGTTCCTCGCCGACGAGCGGCTCAAGCGGGTCTTCACCTTCCAGGCGCTCTACGCGGGCGAATCCCCGATGCACGCCTTGGCGCTGTACGCGGTGATCTCGTACATGGACACCGTCGGCGGGGTGTACTTCCCCACCGGCGGCATCGCCGCCCTGCCCCGGGCGCTGGCCCGGGTCGCGGCCGAGGCCGGGGTCAAGTTCGAGTACGGCGACGCCGTGCACACCCTCGAACGCCGCGGCAGCCGCGTCACCGCCGTCCGCACCGCCTCCGGGGCCCGGTACCCGTGCGACGCCGTCGTCCTCACCACCGAGCTGCCCGAGAGCTACCGGCTGCTCGGCCGGCAGCCGCGGCGGCCGGTCCCGCTCCGGGCCGCGCCGTCGGCGCTCGTGGTGCACGCCGGCGGCCCCGCCCGGCACCCGGACGTCGCCCACCACACGATCTCCTTCGGGCACGGCTGGTGGTCGACCTTCGACGAGCTGATCACGCAGGGACGGCGGATGAGCGATCCGTCGCTGCTCGTCACGCGGCCGACCGCGTCCGATCCCGGGCTCGCCCCGCCCGGCCGCGAGCTCTACTCCGTGCTCGCGCCGGTGCCCAACCTCGACCGCGGGTCCGCGGACTGGACACGCGAGTCGGACGCCTACGCCGAGGAGATCCTCGACGTCGCCCGGGACCGGCTGCTGCCCGGCTTCGAACCGGAGTTCACGCACGTGCTCGGGCCGGCCGAGTGGGCGGAGCGCGGGCTGGTCGCCGGGACGCCGTTCAGCTACGCGCACTCCTTCGCCCAGACCGGGCCGTTCCGGCCGCGCAACCTGCCGCGCGGGACGGACAACGCCGTCCTGGCCGGCGGCGCCACCGTGCCCGGCGTCGGGGTGCCGACCGTGCTCATTTCCGGCAGACTGGCCGCCGAACGGATCACCGGAGGGACCCGATGACCCGACGTGAACTCGACGCCGCCGGCATCCGCGCACCGGGACTGCGCTCGGCCTACACGTGGTGCCGCGAGCTCAACGCCCGCCACGGCCGCACCTACTTCCTCGCGACGCGGCTGCTGACCCCGGCCCAGCGGCCGGCGATCCACGCGCTCTACGGCTTCGCCCGCTGGCTCGACGACATCGTCGACGAGCCGGCCGCCGACGCGACCCCGGAAACCCTGTCCGCCCGGCTGCACGAGGTCGAAGACCGTTTCCTGGCCGATCTGAAGGCCGGCGTGAGCGACGACCCGCTGCTCACCGCCGTGATCGACACGGCGGCGCGGTACGCGCTGCCCGAGGCGTACTTCCGGGCCTTCTTCACCTCGATGCGGATGGACCTCACCGTCACCGGCTACGCCACCCGCGCCGAGCTCGACACCTACGTGCACGGCTCGGCCGAGGTGATCGGGCTGCAGGTGCTGCCGGTGCTCGGCACCGTCGCGCCGCGCGAGGAGGCCGAGCCGCGGGCCGCCGCGCTCGGGAAAGCCTTCCAGCTCACCAACTTCCTGCGCGACGTCGCCGAGGACCTGGCCCGCGGGCGCGTCTACCTGCCGGCCGACGAACTGGCCGCGCACGGCGTCGACCGCGACCGGCTGACGTGGTGCGCCCGCCGCGGCCGGGCCGACCAGCCGGTCCGGGCCGCGATCCGGAACCAGATCGCCGTCACCCGCGACGTGTACGCCGAGGCCCGCCCCGGGATCGCCATGCTGCACCCGGTTTCCCGCCCGTGCGTGGCCACGGCCGCGACCCTGTACGGGCGGATCCTCGATCGCATCGAAGCCGCCGGCCACGACGTCTTCGCCGGGCGTGCGGCGGTTTCCCGCGGGCAGCGGCTGCTGGTGGCGTGCGGGGCGGTCGCGCGAACGCAGTGGGCGCGGGCCCGGCACCCGGCGCCGGCGCTCCCGGTGGCGGTGGGCTGACGTGGGCCAGGTCGAATACCTCGTCGTGCTGGCGGCCTGCGTCCTGGTGACCCTGCCGCTGGAGCTCGCGGGCGCACGGGTGTACCGGCAGCCGCGGCGGCTGGTCCGCACGGTGCTGCCGGTGGCGCTGGTGTTCCTCGTCTGGGACGCGCTGGCGATCGCCGGCCGCGTCTGGGACTACGCGCCGGGCCGCGTCACCGGGGTCCGCGCGCCCTTCGCCGTGCCGCTGGAGGAGGTCCTGTTCTTCGTGGTGATCCCGATCTGCGGGCTGCTGACCTACGAGGCCGTCCAGCTCACCGCCGCGCTGGTGCGCCGGCTCGCCCGGAAGGAGGCGCGCCGGTGATCCCCTGGGGCTACACCGTGCCCGCGGTCGCCGCGGTGGTCCTCGTCGTGCTGGCCGAGCTCCGCCTGCTGCGCACGGGCCTGTTCCGGCGGGCGGCCTACTGGGTCACGATGGCCATCGTGACCGCCTTCCAGATCCCGGTGGACGGCTGGCTCACCAAGCTGTCGGACCCGATCGTCCGCTACTCCCCCGAGCACATCACCGGCTGGCGCTTCCCGTGGGACATCCCGGTCGAGGACTTCCTCTTCGGCTTCGCGCTCGTGACCGCGGTGCTGCTGGTGTGGGAACGGACCGGCCCCCGCGAGGAGCGAACATGACCCAGCTGTCCAAGGACGGTCTCCCCCGCGCTTCGGTGCCGTCGGCCTTCGATACCGAAGCACGCTGGTACGACCGGCTGGTCGGGGCCAACCCGGGCTACCACGAGCACCTCCGGATTTCGGCGCGGCGGCTGGACCTGCCGGCGGACGGCACGGGCCTGCGGCTGCTGGACGCCGGCTGCGGCACCGGCGCGTCGACGGCCGCGTTGCTCTCGGCCGCGCCCGGGGCGGAGATCACCGCCTTCGACGCTTCCAGGGAGATGCTCGCGCGGGCCCGGGCGAAGACCTGGCCCGGCGACGTCACTTTCGTGCACACGCCGGTCGAGGAGCTGGCCGGGATCTCCGGCCCGTTCGACGCGATCCTGGCGGCGTACCTGCTGCGCAACCTGACCGACCCGGACACGCAGCTGCGGCGGCTGCGCGGGTTGCTGCGTCCCGGCGGCCGCATCGCGATCCACGAGTACTCCGTCCGCGACTCGCGGCGCGCCCGGTGGGTGTGGAACGCCGTCTGCGCGGGCGTGATCATCCCGCTGGGGAAGGCGACCACCGGGGACGCGACCCTCTACCGCCACCTGCGCCGCAGCGTGGCCGAGTTCGACGGGATCGGTGCGCTGGCCGGCCGGCTCGCCGACGCCGGGTTCACCGACGTCCGGACCGGCACGATGCCCGGCTGGCAGCGCGGCATCGTCCACACCGTCCTCGGCACCAACCCGCAGGAGCACCCGTGACCCTCGGCACCGACCGCCGCATCGAGACCCGGCCGGCACCGCCCGGCCTGCCCGACGCCGGGCGGCTCGGCCGTCGGCCGGCCGCGGCGGTCGTCGGCGGCGGCATCGCGGGCCTCACCGCGGCCACCGGGCTGGCCGAGCGGGGTGTCACCGTGACGCTGTTCGAGCGGGACGGCCACCTCGGCGGCCGGGTCGGCGGCTGGGCCGACCGGCTGCCGGACGGGACGCCGGTGACGATGAGCCGGGGCTTCCACGCCTTCTTCCGCCAGTACTACAACCTGCGGTCGCTGCTGATGCGCACCGATCCCGGCTTGGACCGGCTCACGCCGCTGGCCGACTACCCGTTGCTGGACGCCCAGGGCCGCACGGACACCTTCGCCGGGCTCCCCCGGACACCGCCGTGGAACGCGCTGGCGTTCGCCTGGCGGAGCCCGACGTTCACCGCGCGGGACCTGCTGCGCCTCAACGGCCGCGGCGCCCTGCCGCTGGCGACGGTGAGCGTGCCGGAGATCTACCACCGGCTCGACGGCACCGACGCCGCCGGCTTCCTGGAGGCCATCAACTTCCCGGAGGCGGCCCGGCACCTGGCGTTCGAGGTGTTCTCCCGCAGCTTCTTCGCCGATCCCCGCGAGCTTTCCGCCGCGGAGCTGGCGACCATGTTCCACCTGTACTTCCTGGGTTCCAGCGAAGGCCTGGTGTTCGACGTGCCGGCCGAGCCGTTCCCGCAGGCCCTGTGGGATCCCCTGGCCGGGTACCTGACCGATCGCCGGGTGACCATCCGGTCCGGTACCCCGGTGGCATCGCTGGACCGCACGGCGGCCGGGTTCACGGTCACCACGGCGGAGGACTCCACGCCGTTCGACGCCGTCGTTCTCGCCTGTGACGTGCGCGGGCTGCAGGAGATCGTCGCCGCTTCGCCCGGCGTCGGCACGCCCGAGTGGCGGGACGCCGTCGCGGGCCTGCGCACCGCGCCGCCGTTCCTCGTCCGCCGGCTCTGGCTCGACCGGCCGGTCGACGCCGCCCGGCCGGCCTTCCTGGGCACCGGGAGCGTGCCGCCGCTGGACAACATCAGCCTGCTCGACCGGTACGAGGGCGAGGCGCGGCGGTGGGCCGGCCGCACCGGCGGCTCGGTCGTCGAGCTCCACGCCTACGCCGCCGCGACCGACGACCGCGAGACCCTGGTCAAGGCGGTCGACGACCGGATGCACGCGATCTACCCGGAAACGCTCGGCGCGCGCGTCACCGGCTCGATTTCGCTGTGGCGCGAGGACTGCCCGCTCTTCGGGCTCGGTGACTTCGCGCGCCGCCCCACGGTCACCACCCCGGACCCGGCGCTGGCGCTGGCCGGCGACGGCGTGCGGATCGACCTGCCGGTCGCGCTGATGGAACGCGCGGCCACCACCGGCTGGGCCGCGGCGAACGCGCTGCTCGCCGGCTGGGGACTCGCCGGGCACCCGCTGCGCTCGGTGCCCAACCGCGGCCGGATCGGCCTGCTGAACCGGCTCGCTTCGGCCACCGCCCGGGGAGCGTGATGACGGACCACGAAGTCGTGATCGCCGGGGCCGGCCTCGCCGGGCTGGCCGCCGCCGTGACGCTGCACCGGGCCGGGGTGCCCTGCGCGGTGCTGGAGGCCGCGGACGACGTCGGCGGCCGCGTCCGGACCGACGTCGTCGACGGCTTCCGCCTCGACCGCGGGTTCCAGATCCTCAACCCGGCCTACCCGGCGATCCGGCGGCTGATGGACGTCGACGCGTTGCGGCTGGGCCGGTTCTGGCGCGCGGTCCGGGTGGCCGACGACGACCGCGTCTCGCTGCTCGGGAACCCGATCGACACGCCCAAGGCGCTGCGTGATATCGCGGCCCGGCGTTACCTGTCGGCCAAGGACCTGGCGGCGCTGGGCGCGCTGTCCGCCCGCGTCGCCGCCGGACCGGCGAAGGCGATCGTCGACCGTGACGACCGCACGACGCTCGACGAGCTGCGGCGCGCCGGGGTGTCCGCGCGGGCCGTGGAGACCGTGTTCCGGCCGTTCCTCTCCGGGGTGTTCCTGGAGGGCGAGCTGACCACCTCGGCACGGTTCTTCCAGCTGGTGTGGCGCAGCTTCCTGCGGTCGGCCCCGTCGCTGCCGGCGCTCGGCATGGGCGAGCTCCCGCGGCAGATCGCCCGCACCCTGCCGACGTCGGCGGTCCACCTGGACACGCCGGTCGAGGAAGTGCGCCCGGGCCGGGTCCGCACGGCCGGCGGCGAGACCTGGACGGCCCGCGCGGTCGTCGTCGCGACCGACGGCTCCACGGCGGCCCGGCTGACCGGCGTCGAAGCGCCGCGGTGGAACAGCGGGACCACGTGGTACTTCACGCCGCCACGGTCGCCGTTGCGCGAACCGGTCATCGTGGTCGACGCGCGGGGCGGGCCGGTGACCAACACCAGCGTGGTCAGCGAGGTGTGCCGCAGCTATGCCCCGCCGGGAGCGGCGCTGGTGAGCGCGTCGGCGCTGACCACGCTGCCGGAGGACGAAGTGCGCCGGGCGCTGGGCCGGCTGTACCGCACGGACACGAGCCGCTGGCCGCTGATCGGCCGGTACGAGATCCCCCACGGCCTGCCGTCGATGCCGCCACCGCACGAGATCCGCCGTCCGGTCCGCCTGGGCGACGGCGTGTACGTGTGCGGCGACCACCGGGACACCAGCTCCCTCCAGGGCGCCTTGGCCTCAGGGGCGCGGGCGGCCCGTGCCGTGCTCACCGATCTGGGCCGGCCGCCGCACGCCGGCTGAGCACCGGCAGGCGCGAAACGGCGTTTCGCGTTACGACATCCGGTGGTAATTCGCGTACCCGGGGCCGGGAACCGCGGCGCATTGTGCCAATCCGCGGCACGGAAAGTGCCGTGTCGAGCGACTCCCCTCACCGGATAGTGTGATTTCGCCGCGGCGATCTTCCGTATTCCGGCGCAGCGCGGCCCTGTTCTCCGTAGACCTGACCGGGCGCCGCAACCCGTTGAGCTCCTTGACATGCGGCGCTCCGAGTGACGCTCCGGCTCGCCGCTAACGAAATCCCGCGCATTCCGTCTTCCCCAGGCAACCCGCAATAAACCGGCCTTTCGGAAGGGAAGTCCATGTCGCGGAGCTCCTTGTTCGTCGCGCTGACCACGGTCAGTGCCCTGCTCCTCCCGGCCGCGGTGGCGGCCGCCGCGCCGCCCGGCGTCGATCCGGCCACCGTCGACCTCACGCTCGCCGCCGGGCAGAGCGCCGGCGTCACCAAGCACGTCACCACCTCCGCCGTGCCGCCGAACCCGGACCTCGTGCTGCTCGCGGACACCACCGGGAGCATGGGCGGCGCGATCGACAACGTCCGCGCCAACGCGAACGCCATCACCGGGGACGTGCTCGCCGCGCAGCCGACCGCCCAGTTCGGCGTGGCCGAGTACAAGGACTTCTCCGACTCCGTGCCGTTCAAGGTCAACCAGGCCATCACCGGCAACACCGCGGCGGTGCAGGCCGGCATCAACCAGTGGTCGGCGGCCGGCGGCGGTGACACCCCCGAAGCCGACCTCAACGCCCTGTACGAACTGGCCAGCGGGGCCGTCAGCTTCCGCCCCGACGGCACCCGCATCATCGCCTGGTTCGGCGACGCGCCGTCGCACGACCCCAGTGGCGGGCACACCCTGGCCCAGACCATCGAAGCGCTCAAGGCGGCGAACATCCGGGTCGTCGCGGTCAACGTCGGTGCGCTGGACGCCGAGGGCCAGGCGAGCGCCATCGCCACGGCCACCGGCGGCGTGCTGCTGAACAACGTGCCGGCCGACCAGGTGTCGCAGGCCATCCTCGACGGCATCAAGTCCATCGAGGTCACGGTGACGCCGAAGGTCACCGGCTGCGACCCGCAGCTGACGGTCACCAACGCCCCGGCGAGCGTCAAGGTGCCCAGCGGGGACGTCGCGACGTTCACCGAGACCGTCGCCGCCGCGGCCGACGCCGCCCCGGGCACGTACCACTGCACGGTCGACTACCTGGTCGACGGCGTGTCCCGCGGTTTCGTCGAGACGACGACCGTGCGGGTACTCGGTCTGAGCATCAACGACGTCACGGTGGACGAGGGCTCCGGCGGCGCGCCGGTGCCGGCGACCTTCACCGTGTCGTTGCTCGGGGGTGCCAGCCCGAACCCGGTGACGGTGCACTACGCCACCGCGAACGGCACCGCCACCGCACCGGCGGACTACCAGGCGGCGAGCGGGGACGTCATCTTCGCCCCCGGTGAAACGGCCAAGCCGGTGACCGTGCTGGTCGACCCGGACACCGTCGACGAGCCGGACGAGACGTTCACCGTGACACTCTCGAACCCGGTCGGCGCGGGGCTGGTCGACCCCACCGGCGTCGGCACGATCGTCGACGACGACCGGGACGGCGTGTTCTCCTGCACCGGCACCGCCGCGAACGTCATCGGCATCACCGCCGCCGTGGCGAACCCGGCGAACCTGCCCTGCGCCGACGACAGCAAGACCGTCCTCGACGCGACGCTCAACGCCGGCCTGATCAAGGTCCAGACGCACGCGCTGACCGCCTCGACCGACCTGAGCCCCGACGACCAGTCGGCGGCTCCGGCGGCGGGTGACCACGCGCTGGCGTCGGCCAAGATCGACAAGACGGTGATCAGCACGGTCGGGCTGACCATCGAGCTGGGCGTGATCCAGTCGCAGGCGGCGGCGACCTGCCAGCCGGCTCCGGGCGGCCTCGCCCCGGCGCTGACCGGCAGCTCGAACATCGCCTCGCTGAAGATCAACGGCGTCCCGGTCACGGTGGGCACGGCGCCGCTGACCATCGCGCTGGTCATCGGCTCGCTGAAGCTGAACGGCCAGACCATCGCGAACGGCGTCGTGAAGCAGCAGGCCGTCGTGCTGGAAACCCCGCTGGCGAAGATCGTGCTGGCGGAGTCCCAGGCCGACGTGCACGGCACCGCCGCGCACCCGGCCGGCAACCCGTGCCGGCGCTGACCCGGTGAACCACCCGGGGCGGGCGGCCACCGCCCGCCCCGGGCTTCACAGCTCGTGGGCCGTGCCCTCGCCGGTGGTGACCAGCAGGGCGCTCCAGGCCGCGGCCGGGCTGATGTTGAGCAGCACCGCGCGGCCGTCGAACTCGCCGGTTTCCCGGGCACCGGAGAGGTTGAAGAAGACGTCGTTGGGCCCGAGGTGGCCGTAGCGGGCCAGGTTCTCGAAGCACGCCTTCGCGATCGGGACGCCGATCGCCTCCGACCAGTTCCGGAACGCGGCCGTGGACAGGTTCTGCGTGAGGTAGCACGGGACGTCGGCCGGGGTCAGGCCGTTGCGGCCGAGGAGCCGGGCGAGCAGGTCCCGCAGCCGGTTGCGCGTCTCCACGGCCAGCCGGAAGGAATAGACCGCCGGGTCGGTGCACTCTTCGCGCCAGCGGGCGAACTCCTCGTCGCGGTATTCGACGCGGAACAGGTCCGCGTAGGCCCCGTTCGTCTCCAGCAGGATGTCCCGGATCCGGAGCTTTCCCCGGCGGCGCAGCAGAAGCGCGCCCCCGCTGTCGCCGTTGACCGTGACCGGGTGGCGGTAGCGAGCAGGGGTCGCGGGCTTGCTCCCGTGCACCACGAGCACGTTTTCCAGGCCCGGATCCGCGCGCAGCAACCCGCTCGCGGCGAGCAACGCCGGGGTGAGGGACGCGCAGCCGAGGCCGCCGACGGAAAACGCCATCGCCCGGTCCGCGCCGAGCATCGCCTGCAGCCGCGTGGCTTCCGAGCTGACCAGCGTCTCCGGGGCGCGCGGCTCCACGGTCAGGACGACGTCGACGTCGGCGGCGTCGAGGCCGGCGGTGGCCAGCGCGCGCCGGCCCGCCCGGGCGGCCAGCTCGGCCGCGGTGAGGGTGTCGTCGGCCGGGACCCGGTCGATGCCCAGTGCGGCGCAGGTGGCGCGTTCGGTTTCGGGAAGCGTGGCCAGCTCGGGCAGTTCGGCGACGGCGAGGGACGTCTCGGGCAGGTACCACGCCGAGGCCGCGAGCGCGATCACGCGCCGGGGAGTTCGGTGAAGGCGCGGACGATCTCGTCGGCGAGGGAGTCCAGGCGGTCCTCGCCGACCCCGCCGGCCACGGCCAGCCGCAGCGCGCCGTCCCGCACCGCGCTCGTCACGACCAGCGGGAACCAGGACGCCACCGCGCGCTTCAGGTTCACCGACAGGTCCCAGCGGGTCCGCAGCAGGCGGACGCCGGAGTCGAACGCGGAGGTGTCGCTCGGCCCGTGCAGCACGAGCACCTCCGGTTCCGGCAGGGCCCGCAGCCGCGCGGTGCCGGGCGAGTCCGGCGAGAGGTGGCGCAGCATCCCGTAGCCGACGCCGTCGTTCGGCACCGACCGCGCGCGGTCGGTGATCTCCGGCAGGCAGTCCCGGGCCGTGCTGCCCGGCTCGACCGGCAGCACCAGCGGGTGCAGGGTGGTGAACCAGCCCACCGACGGGCCGCGCCCGGCCAGCCGGAACGGGTTCGGGGTGGCCTCGCCCTCGGTCATCACGAACGCGCTCGGCGCGTCCTGCCACCGGGCCAGGCCGCACGAAACCGCGCACAGCGCCGCTTCCCGGCCTTCCGCGCCGCCGGCGGACAGCAGCGTCGCGACCGCGGGGTCGTCGAGGGTCCGGGTGGTGATGCCGTCGCCGGGCGAGCCGCCGATCGTGCCGGCCGCCGCGCCCGACCGCAGGGTCGCCGTCCAGTAGGTCAGCTCCGCCGAGAGCTCGTCGGAGGCGGCCATGGCCCGCAGGTGCTCGGCCCACTCGCGCCACCGCGGCGGCCGCGGCGCGAGTGACGGCGTGCGGCCCGCGGTGAGGTCGCCGAGCAGGACGTCGAGGTCGTCGAGGACGACCACAGTGGACATGTTGTCGAAGACGAAGTGGTTGACCAGCAGCACGAGCAGGCCGCCGCGGGCGCGGCCGCGGTCGTAGTGGCGGACGCGGAACAGCGGCCCGCGCGCGGGATCCATCTCCGCCTTCATCGCCAGGCAGTCGTCCGCGACGATCCCGAGCTCCTCTTCGGCATCCAGCGGCGGGAGCACCATCGTGTCGAACACGTCCGCCGCGGTCACGTCCGCGACCTCGAGCCGGGCGCCCAGCGCGTTGCGCCGCAGCCGGTAGCGCAGCGGTTCGTGCAGGGCCAGCAGGTGCGAGACCGCCGTCCGGATCGCGGCCGGGGCGACCTCGGGCGTGGTTTCCACCGTGTGCACGTCGACGAAGTCGCCGACGTCGTCGGGCATCCGGCGCAGGAAGCTGTGCATGATCGGGGTCGGCGGGATCGCCCGGAGGGGCTCGGGGGCCGGCGCGCTCGCCGGCGCCGGTGCAAGCGCCGGTGCCGGGCCGTCGACGACCGCGGCCCGGGCCAGCTCGGCGAGGGTGCGGCACTGCAGCAGCTGCTGCGGGGTGAAGTGGACGCCCTCCTTCGCCGCCCGCGCGGCCACCCGGACGCCGAGGACCGAATCGCCGCCGAGGTCGAAGAAGTTGTCCTTCGGCACGACCGGGCCGCCGGTCAGCAGGTCCGCGCAGATCGCGGTGAGGACGTGCTCGGCGCGGGCGATCGGCTCACTGTCCACAAGGGAGGGTACGGTCATGGCGGGCTCACTGCTCCGGTGGGTGGGGGCGGGTCTCGGCTCGCCGGCGACGGCCGGGAGTTCGCCGAGCGGGCGGTCGGGTGCGCGCAGCACGGCGTCGAGCAGGCCGGGCAGCAGCCGGGCGAGCGCGTTCGCCGTCTCACGGTCGAACAACGCCGTCGCGTACTCGAAGTAGCCGTCCATCGGCCCGTCCTGCTGGTCGATGACGCCGACGGTCAGGTCGAACTTGGCGGTGCCGGGCGCGATCCCGGCGATCGTGCCGCTCTCGGCGAAGCGCGAACAGCCCAGGCCGCCCAGTTCGGCGGTGTCCTGCGGGACGTTCTGGTAGGTGTAGGCCACGTCGAACAGCGGCTGGCGGCCGGGCTCGCGCGGTCCGCACACCGCCGAGACGATCTTTTCGAGCGGGATCTCCTCGTGGTCGAGCACCTGCGCGACGGTGTCCGCGCAGCGGCGCACCAGCGCGGTGAACGACAGCGACCCGTCGACCCGCGTGCGGAACGGCGGCAGGTTGTTGAAGTACCCCATCAGCTCGTG
This sequence comes from Amycolatopsis sp. NPDC051102, assembly GCF_040682815.1. Lineage (NCBI taxonomy): Bacteria > Bacillati > Actinomycetota > Actinomycetes > Pseudonocardiales > Pseudonocardiaceae > Amycolatopsis > Amycolatopsis sp. NPDC051102. Next base: position 958,589 of record NZ_JBFBBT010000001.1, on the reverse strand, counting down.
CGTCGCCGGGTGCGTCCGGCCGGAGGTGGCCACCGCGACGACGACGTCGGTGAACCCGGCCCAGCGGTGCAGCAGGGCGTCGACCAGCGCGAGCATGGTGACGAACGTCGTCACGCCGTGTTCGCGGCTGAACTTGCGGGCGGCTTCGGCCGCCGGTTCGGCGACGGTGAACTCGACGAGGTCGCCGTCGAAGGTCTGGGCCGGCGGGCGCGGCCGGTCCAGCGGCAGCTGCGCGGTGGGCAGCCCGGCCAGTTCGGTGCGCCAGAACCGCAGGCCGCGTTCGAGGGTCTCCCCCGTCAGCCGCTCCCGTTGCCAGGCCGCGAAGTCGGCGAACTGGAAGGGCAGCTCCGGCAGGTCCGGCGCGCGGCCGGCCAGCCGGGCCTGGTAGAGCTCGGTGAAGTCGCGGAAGAACACCGTCGGGGACCAGCCGTCGAAGACGATGTGGTGGTAGGTCCACAGCAGCACGTGATCGTCCTGCGCCAGGCGCACCAGGGTGATCCGCACCAGCGGGCCGGTGGCCAGGTCGAACGGGCGGACGGCCTCCGTGTCGGCCAGCTCGTGCGCCGCCGCGAGCCGTTCGGGTTCGGGCAGCCCGCTGAGGTCGTGCACGACCAGCCGTGGCGGGGTTTCCAGCAGCCGGATGAAGGGGACGCCGTCGTCGTCGGGAAGGCAGGTGCGCAGCACCTCGTGCCGGTCGACGAGGTCCCGCACCGCCCCGGCGAGCGCGGCTTCGTCCAGCGGCCCGGACAGGCGGAGGTCGTGCGGGATGTTGTAGAGCGCGGTGCCGGGGTTCAGCCGGTCCAGGAACCACAGCTGTTCCTGGCCGAACGACAGCGGCAGCCGGCCGTCGCGCGGGAGCACGGAGACGGCGGGCACGGCACCGGTCCGGCCGCCCTCGGCGCGGATCGCCTCGATCCGGGCGGCGAAGGCCCGCACGGTCGGGTGGCCGTACAGGTCGGCGAACGTCAGCTCGACACCGAAGTCGCGTTCCATGGTGCGCAACGCGGTGATCGCCGCGATCGACGTCCCGCCGTGGGCGAAGTAGTCCGACGCCGGGCCGAGCTCGTCCTCGCCGAGAGCGCGGGCCCAGACTTCGGCGACCCGGCGCTCGGTGTCCACATCGGACACGACGGCCGGTGGTGGTTGCGGGGCGCGGGTTTCGACGGCCGGCGCCCCCGGCGGGCGGCACCAGCAGCGGACGCTCTCGAGCGGGTACGCCGGGGCTTCGATCCGCGGCACGGTGACCCCGGCGTAGTGGCTGTCCCAGTCGAGCCGGACGCCGAGCCGGTAGAGCGAGGCCAGCTGCCGCAGTACCGCCCGCCGGCCGCCGCCGGCGACCAGCTCGACGCAGCCGAGCTCGGGCGCGAGGCGGCGCATCGTCCGGGACAGCACCCCGCCGGTGCCCAGTTCGACCAGCACCGCACCGTCCCGGACGAACCCGCGGACCGCTTCGGCCAGCCGGGCGGCGTCCAGCTCGGAGCCGACGGCCCGGTCCGCCGCGGCCGCCAGTCCGTCCACGAGCGACATCTCGCCGCGGGCGATCCGCACCGACAGGTTGCCCGCGCCGGAGCCGACGAGGTGGGTGTCGGGGATGCCCAGCGACCGGGCCAGCCGGTGCAGGGCGTGCTGGACGGCGACCAGCCGCGGCGCCGGCTCGTCGGGCAGCGGCCGGTCGCCGAGGACCGGCCACGCCGCGCACAGCTCCCGCCAGACCTCGGGTTCGACCCCGCCGTCGCCGGAGAAGAGCAGCACCACCGGCGGCTCGTCCGCGACCGGCGCGTCCGGGACGGCGGCCGACCGCAGCGCCGCCGCGAGGCCCGCGGGCTCGCCGGCGACCACGGCGATCCGGAACGGGTGGTCGTCGCGGCCGCGGTTCATGGCGTGGCCGATCGTCAGCACGCCGTGCCCGCTCTCTTCGGCGAAGGCGGCGACGCGGTCGCGGTAGCCGGCGAGGGCGGACGCCGACTTCGCCGACACCGTGACCAGGTGGCTCGTCCCCGCCGGCTCGGCGGGCGCCGCGGGCGGCGAGGGCTCTTCGACGACGGCGTGCACGTTGGTCCCGGTGAGCCCGAAGGAGCTCAGGCCCGCGCGTCGCGGTCCGTCGCCGTCCCACTCGCCGAACGCCGGGTTGACCCGCACCGGGCCGCCGAAGTCGATCAGCGGGTTCGGCGTCTCGAAGTGCGCGGTCGGGTAGCGGACGCCGCGGCCCACGCTGAGCAGCACCTTGACCAGCCCGGCGACCCCGGCGGCGTTGTCCAGGTGCCCGATGTTGCCCTTGATCGAGCCGATCGCGCAGTGCGGGGACGTCACGCCGGCGTCGAGGAACGCCTGCCGCAGGGCTTCGACTTCGACGACGTCGCCGAGCGGGGTGGCCGAGCCGTGGCACTCGACGTACCCGACGGTGGACGCGTCGACGCCGGCGTCGTGCCAGGCCGCGGTGATCACCTCGGTCTGGGCCTGCCGGCTCGGCGCGCTCATGCTGGCCATCCGGTAGCCGTTGTGGTTGACGGCGATGCCCTTCAGCACCGCGTGCACGTGGTCGCCGTCGGCGAGCGCCGCCGGCAGCGGTTTGAGCACGACGATCCCGCCGCCTTCGCCGCCGACCGCGCCGGTGGCCTTCTCGTCGAACGGCCGGCAGCGGCCTTCGGGCGACTCGACGCCGCGGACCGGGACGTGCCCGGCCTCCCGGATCGGCACCGGCCGCACGCTGACGCCGCCCGCCAGCGCCAGCTCGGCGGCGCCGCTGCGCAGCAGCGCGACGGCGTGCGCGATCGCGACCAGGCTGCCGCTGCACGCGGTGTCGAGGACGAGCGCGGGCCCGGTGAAGTCGTGCCGGTAGCTGATCCGCGCCGCGAGGGCCGCCCCGATGATGCCGAGGATCTGCTGCGGGTCCTCCTCTTCGAAGAGGTCTTCGTAGTCACTGCGCGAGCTCCCGAGCACGACGGCGGTGCGGGAGCCCCGCAGGGCCTGCGGGGCGTAGCAGGCGTTCTCCAGGGCTTCGTGGGCCAGCTGCAGGATCAGCCGCTGGTGCGGGTCCATCCAGGCGGCCTCGGCCGGCGGCACCCCGAAGAACCGGTGGTCGAACCGGTCGATCCGGTCGAGGTAGCCCATCGGCAGGTAGCCGGGGCCGTCCGGGAAACCGGTCTGCCGCAGCCGCTCCGGATCGGGCTGCCCGACCACGTCCCGGCCGGCGGCGAGCAGGTCGTGCACGGCGTCCAGCCCGTGGGCGCCCGGGAGCAGGGCGGACACCCCGATGATCGCCACGTCGTCGTTGCGCACCGGCTCCGACCTCCTAGAGCTCGTAGTCCTTCGGCGGGTTCAGGCCGCGGTCCACCGCCCGGCCCAGTGCTTCGACGGTGGGGTGCTCCAGCAGCAGGGCCAGCGCCCCGACCGTGGGGTTGTCGAACAGCGCCCGCGGCGGCAGCGCCGCACCGAAGTCGGCACGCAGGCGGGCGGTGACGCGCAGGCACAGCAGCGAATCGCCGCCCAGGGCGAAGAAGTCGTCGTCGACGCCGACCTGCTCGACCGCGAGCACCTCGGCCCAGATCCGGCTCAGCGTCCGTTCGGTGGCGGTGCGGGGCGCGAGGTAGGCGGCGGCGGCGGGCACCGGCGCGGGCGGCCGGGACGGGCGCTGCCGCGGCGGGGCGGCCGGCCGCGTGGGTTCCCGCAGCAGGTCCGCGAGTTCGTCGGCGAGCGCTTCGGCCGTGCCGGCGTCGAACAGCGCGGGATCGTAGCCGAGGGCGAGGGACAGGGATTCGCCGTCGCGCGCGCTGCCGTGGGCGACCAGCGCCAGCGGGTAGTTGGTGATCTCGACGGCGGCCAGGTCCGCCACGTGCAGCCCGCGTGCGGCCAGTGCGTCCCGGTCGAAGGGGTAGTTCTCGAACACGACGATGCTGTCGAAGAGGCCGGCCGCGGCGGGCAGCCCGCTCCAGCGGCGCAGGGCGGCGAGCGAGACGTGCCCGAACCGGCGTGCCTCGGCCTGGTCGGCCTGCAGGCGCCGGAACCAGCCGGGCCGGTCTTCCGCCTCGGCGACGGTCACGCGCACGGGCACGGTGTTGACGAACATGCCGACGATCGCGTCCACCCCGGGCAGCTCCGGCGGCCGTCCAGCGACGACGGCGCCGAAGCAGACGTCCTGGTCACCGCCGTGGCGGGCGAGCAGCCGCGCCCACGAGCCCTGCACGACGGCGTTGACGGTCAGCCGGTGCCGCCGGGCGAAGGCGGCCAGCCGTTGTGATTCCACAGCGGACAGTTCGCGCTCCACTGTGGACCGTGAGCGCGTCCGGTGGGCCCGGCCGGGTGAGCGGTCGTACGGCAGCCGGGTCGGGGTGAGTCCGGAAAGGACCTTCCGCCAGTGGGTTTCGGCCGCGGTCGCGTCCTGCCGGGCGAGCCACGCCAGGTGGTCGGAGAACGGGCGGCGCCGCTTGGCGGGCTGCCCGGAGAAGTGCGCGAGGACGTCGGTGAGCACCTCGAAGACGCTCCAGCCGTCCAGGATGACGTGGTGGAAGGTCCACAGCACCCGGATCCGCGCGCCGGCGAGCCGGATCAGCGTGACACGCATCAAGGGCGGCACGGCGGGGTCCAGCCCGGCCGCCCGGTCGGCGGCGAGCAGCGCGGTTTCGCTGCCCGGCCGGGATCGCCAGTCGTGCACGGTCACCGGCAGCGTCACGGCCCGGTGCACCACCTGGACCGGCTCGCGCACGCCGGTCCAGCGCACGGCGGTGCGCAGGGCGGGGATCTCGTCGACGGCCCGCCGCCAGGCGCGTTCCAGCGCCGCCGGGTCGTCGGCGCCGCTCAGGGTGAAGGAGAGCTGCTCGAGGTAGGTGCCCGGTTCCGACAGGCTGTGGAAGAGCATGCCGGCCTGCATCGGCGTGAGCGGGTAGACGTCTTCGACGTTGCGGCCGTCGCCGAGGAGCCGGTCGAGTTCGGCCTGGTCGGCGGCGGCGAGCGGGAAGTCCGACGGGGTGCCGCCACCGGCGGCGGGGTCGGCGCAGTGGGCGACGATCTCCGTCAACGCGGCGAGGACGCCGTCGGCGAGGCGGGTGACGGCAGGCTCGTCGTGCACGCCCGGGGAGTAGCTCCACTCGAACTCGAGCTCGCCCGCGGCGGTGACGGCCGCGGTGATGTCCAGCCGGGCGGTGCCGGTGCGGTGCGGGGCCCGGGTCAAGCCGATCGCCGAAGGGGGCGCGCGGAACAGCTCGCCGGTCTCCGGCCCGCCGTCGCCCAGATCGAACCGGCCGAGGTAGTTGAACGCCGCCACCGGCCGGGGCGCCGGTACCGGCGCGTCACCCAGGTACCGCAGCGCGCCGTACCCCAGGCCGCGGTCCGGCGCCGCGCGCAACGCCTCCTTCACCGCCTTGAGCACCGCGCCCCAGCCGCCTTCGGCCGGCACGTCGACCGCGCACGGGTACAGCGTCGTGAACCAGCCGACCGTCCGGGACAGGTCGATGTCGCCGAAGATCTCCTCGCGGCCGTGGCCTTCCAGCTCCAGCACCACCCGCTCGTGGCCGGTCCACTCCGCGAGCACCCGGGCGAGGGCGCTCACCAGCAGGTCGTCGATGCGGGTGCGGTAGGCGGCCGGGGTTTCGCGCAGCAACGCCGCGGTCTCCCCCGCCCCGAGCCGGACGGTCACCGCGCGAGGTGGCCGGGGCTCGCCGTCGGGTCGGGCACCGGCGCCTTCGGCCGCCCGGCGCCAGAACGCGAGCTGGCCGTCGAACGCGCCCGCGGCCGCGTGCCCGGCCAGCCGGCGCGCCCAATCGCCGAACGAGGTGGTCCGGGGCGGCAGTTCCACCGGCCGTCCCGCGCGCGCCGCCCGGTAGGCCGTGCGCAGGTCGGCGAGCAGGATCCGCCACGAGACGCCGTCCACGACCAGGTGGTGGGCCACCAGGAGCAGGCGCGTGCCGTCGAGCACCGCCGTGAACAACGCCCCGCCGTCCAGCTCGAAGAAGTCCATTGTGGACACCGGGTCGGTGCGGAAGCCGGGCACCGCGTCGGTGTACTCCTGCCGCCACTCGCCGCCGACATGCCGGAAGCGCAGCCGCAGCGCGTCGTGGTGGCGGACCAGCTCCTCGACCGCCGTGCGCAGCGCCTTGCGGTCGACGTCCGCGGCGAGCTCGGCCGACACCCACTGGCTGAAGTGGCCGCGCCGCTCGGTGATCGTCTCGAAGAACCAGTGCTGGATCGGCGACAGCGGCACCGGGCCGGCCGGCGGGGGCACCTCGCGCACTGCCGATTCCGCCCAGACCCCGGCCGCGGCCAGCGCCGCCGGGGTCTGCCGGAGGAAGACGTCCTTCGCGCTGAGGCGCAGCCCGAGCTGCCGGGCCCGCGCCACCACCTGGATGCCGAGGATCGAATCGCCGCCCAGCTCGAAGAAGTTGTCCGCCGCCCCGACGCGCTCGACGCCGAGGACTTCGGCCCACACCCGGGTGACCAGCTCCTCGGCGGGCCCGCGCGGTGCGGTGTGGGCGCGGGCGGCCCGCGTCCGCGGCGCGGGCAGCGCACGGCGGTCGACTTTGCCCTGCGGCGTCAGCGGGAACCGGTCGAGCAGCACCAGCGCGCCGGGGACGAGGTGTCCCGGCAGGCTCTTGGCGAGGAATTCGCGCAGCGCGCCCGGCTCGACCGGCCGCCGCGGCATGACGTACCCGGCCAGCCGCTTGTGGCCGGGAGTGTCCTCCCGGGCCAGCACGACGGCCTCGCCGACGTCCGGGTGCCGCCGCAGCGCCGCCTCGATCTCGCCCACCTCGATCCGGAAGCCGCGGATCTTGACCTGGTCGTCGGACCGGCCGAGGAAGTCCAGCACCCACTCGGGGCCGGCGCGCCAGCGCACGACGTCGCCGGTGCGGTACAGCCGGGTGCCGTGCCCGAACGGGTCGGCGACGAACCGGTCGGCCGTCAGGCCGGGCCGGTCCAGGTACCCGCGGGCCAGGCCGCTGCCGCCGACGTACAGCTCGCCGGGCACCCCGGCCGGCACCGGGTCGAGGTTGCGGTCCAGCACCAGGCAGGACGTCCCGGTGATCGGCCGCCCGATCGGCACCGGACGCCCGGCGTCGTGGTCGCGGACGCGGTGGCAGGTGGTGAACGTGGTGTTCTCGGTGGGCCCGTAGCCGTTGACCAGCTCCAGCCGCGGCCACCGCCGCAGGACCCGGGCGCACTGCTGCGGCGACAGGACGTCACCGCCGGACACCAGCCGCCGCAGCCCGGCGAACACGCCGGGGTCGGCCGCGGCCACCTCGTGGAACATCCCCGCGGTCAGCCACAGCGAGGTGACGCCCTCGGCGCGGGCGAAGGCGCCGAGGGCCTCGACCGACGGCACGTCGTCGGTGTCGACGGCCAGCCGGGCCCCGGACAGCAGCGCGCCCCAGATCTCCAGCGTCGAGGCGTCGAACGACAGCGGCGCGTACTGCGTCGCGACGTCGTCCGGGCCGAGCCGGGCGTACGGGTCGGCGCACAGCCGGGTCACCGAGCGGTGCTCGATCAGCACGCCCTTCGGCCGGCCCGACGAGCCGGAGGTGTAGAGCACGCAGGCCAGGTTCTCCGGCCGGGCCCGGCGTTCCGGGCAGTCACCGGACCGGCCGGCTTCCGCCTCGTCGTCCAGGACCAGCACCGGGGTTCCGCCGGGGACGCGGTCACGCACCGCCCGGGTCGTCAGGACGACCGTGGCGCCGGAATCCTCGAGCAGCAACGCCAATCGCTCGTCCGGGTAGCGCGGATCCAGCGGGACGTAGGCGGCTCCCGCCTTCAGGACGGCGAGCATTCCGGTGATCGCCTCGATGCCCCGTGGGACGCACAGGCCGATCCGGGTGTCCGGGCGGGCGCCGCGGGCGATCAGGCCGTGCGCGAGCCGGTTCGCGCGGGTGTCGAGCTCGCGGTAGGTCAGGGCCGCGCCGGCGCAGGTCACCGCGATCGCGTCCGGGCGCTCGCGGACGCGATCGGCGAAGACGTCGAGCACGGTGCGCCCGGGGCCGTCCGCGGTCGAGCGGCCCGCCTCGAGGAGCTCACGGCGTTGCGCCGGGGCCGGCCACGGCAGCCGGGACAGCGGCCGCCCCGGGTCGTCGGCGATGCCTTCGAGCAGGGCCAGGAGGTTCTCGGCCAGCCGCCGGATCGTGCCGGCGTCGAACAGCTCGGTGCTGTACTCGATGACGGTGCGCAGGCCGCCGTCCCGTGGCTCGAACTCCAGCGTGAGGTCGAACTGGGCCGACCGCCGGGGCAGGTCGAGCTCCTCGACCACCAGTCCGCCGAGCTCCGGGGTGGCCGACGGCGCGTTCTGCAGCACCACCATCACGTTCACCAGCGGCGACCGGCTCGCGTCGCGGTCCGGGGCGAGCAGTTCGACCAGGCGGCCGAACGGGACGTCGTCGTGGGCCATCGCGTCGAGCACCGTCGAGCGGACATCGGTGAGGAAGCCGGCGAAGGACGGGTCGCCGTCGAGCCGGGACCGGATCACGACCGTGTTGACGAAGAAGCCGACGAGCCCGGCCAGTTCGTCCCACGAGCGCCCGGCCGTGACCGTGCCGAGCGCGATGTCGCGCTGGCCGGTGTAGCGCGCGAAGAGCACCTGCGTCGCCGCGATCAGCGTCATGAACAGCGTGGCACCGCGCTCGCGGCCGAGGTCCGCCAGCCGGGCGGTGACGGCCGCGGGCACGGTGCACCGGTGTGTCGCCCCCGCCGTCCCGCGCACCGGCGGCCGGGGCCGGTCGGTGGGCAGTTCCAGGGCCGGGACCCCGGCCAGCTGCCGCTCCCAGTAGGCGATCCGGTCGTCCAGCTCGGGTCCGGCGAGCCGGTCGCGCTGCCAGGCGGCGAAGTCGGCGTAGCGCAAGGGCAACGGCGGCAGCTCGGCCACCGCGCCGCCCACGGCGGCGGAGTAGAGCCGGCCGAGCTCGTCCGCGAGCACCCCCATCGACCAGCCGTCGGTGACGATGTGGTGCAGCACCAGGACGAGCAGGTGGTGGTCGGCCCCCAGCTCGAACACCGTCGCGCGGAACACCGGGCCGCGGGCGAGGTCGAAGGGCCGCTGGACCTCGGCGAGCAGCTCCCGTTCGACGTCTTCGGGGGCCCGCACGTCCGGCCGGACGGCCACCGGCGGCCCGACGACCTGGACCCCGCGCCCCCGGACGGTGGGGAACGTCGTGCGCAGCGACTCGTGGCGCCCGGCCAGCGCGGTCAGCGCGCTCGCCAGCGCGCCGAGGGACAGCGGGCCGCGCAGCCGGAACCCGGCGCTGGTGTTGTACTCCGCGCCGCCGGGACTGAGCTGGTCGAGGAACCAGAGCCGCTGCTGACCCGACGACAGCGGCAACGCGGCCGCCGGCGCGGTGGGCGTCGGCGCGTGGCCGGTGTGCGCGGCGGGGATCGCGGCGGCGAGCCCGGCGACCGTGCGGTGCTCGAACACGGTCCGGGCGGGCAGCGCCGTGCCCAAGCGCCGGTTGAGCGTGCCGGCCACCCGCATCGCGAGGATCGAGTCGCCGCCCAGCTCGACGAAGTCGTCCTGGACGCCGACGTCCGGCAGGCCGAGCGCTTCGCGCCAGATCCCGGCGACGAGTTCCTCGGTGGCGTCCCGCGGCGCGGCGGCGCCCGGCCGGTGGTCCGGTTCGGGCAGCGCACCGCGGTCGACCTTCCCGACGGCGGTCAGCGGCAGCGCGTCCAGCTCGACGAACCGTGCGGGCACGAGGTGCTCCGGCACCCGGCCGCGCAGGAACGCCCGCAGCCGCGCGGGTGGCGGCGCCGGCGGGGTGACGGGGACGACGTAGGCGACCAGGTGGTCGTCGCGGCCGTCCCGCCGCGCGACGACGGCCGCCGCGGCCAGCTCGGGGTGCCCGGCCAGGACCGGCTCGGCTTCGGCGGGATCGACGCGGATGCCGCGGATCTTGACCTGGGCGTCGGCGCGGCCGAGGAAGTCGAGCAGCCCGTCGTCCCGCCGGCGCACGAGGTCACCGGTGCGGTACATCCGCGCCCCGGGCGGCCCGGCGGGATCGGCGACGAACGCGGCGGCGGTCGCCCCCGGCCGGCCGAGGTACCCGCGGGTGAGGCCGTCACCGGCGAGCCAGAGCTCCCCGGCGGCCGCCGGCCGCAGGGCGGCGTCCAGCACGTACGCCCGTGTCCCGCCGACGGGCCGCCCGACCAGGACGTGACCGTCCGGCACGGCCGGGCACACGAGACTGTCCACAGTGGTCTCGGTGGTGCCGTAGGCGTTGTGGACCGCGACCCCGGCGGCGGCGAGCGTCGCCCCGAGGTCGGGATCGACGGGCTCGCCCCCGGTGACGACGACCCGAGGCCGCGCGGGCCCGTCCAGCAGCCCGGCGAGCAGCAGCATCCGGAGGTAGGACGGGGTGGCGTCGAGAACGTCGACCCGGGCGTCGGCGAGCGCGGCGACGGCGGTCTGCGGATCGAGCCGGTCGAGCACGTGCAGTTCGTGGCCGGCCAGCATCCACAGCAGCGGAACCCAGGAGGCGTCGAAGGACAGGGCGGCGGTGTGGGCGACCCGGAGCCGCCGCCCGGCCGCGCGGGCGGCGGGGTCGAAGATCCGGGTGCGGTGGGAGTCGTAGAGGCGGACCAGGCCGCGGTGGGTGCCGAGCACGCCCCGGGGCCGGCCGGTCGAGCCGGAGGTGTAGAGGACGTAGGCGAGGTTGTCGGGCCGGATCCGCAGGCGAGGGGTGGCCGGGGCAGCGCCGCCGGGGGCTTCCGCCGCCCCGGGCGGACTTGCCCCCGGCCCACCGTCATCGCCTGCGCAGTGCGGTGAAGGCGTGGCGGCCACGAACACCGGCTCACACCCGTCCGGCAGCTCGGCCGCCAGTTCCGGCTGGGTCACCACGAGCCGGGCCCCCGCGTCGGCCAGCAGGGCCGCCCGGTGGCGCGGTGGGTGGGCCGGGTCGATCGGTACATACGCGGCCCCCGCTTCGAGCACCGCGAACACCGCCACCACCATGTCCGTGCTGCGCTCCACGAACAGCCCGGTCCGGCTCTCCGGCCCCGCACCCCGCGACACCAGGCGCGCCGCCAGTTCGCCCGTGCGGGCCGCCAGTTCCGCGTAGCTCAACCGGTTCGGTCCGCAGACCACCGCGGTCCCGGCGGGGTCGCGGGCGGCCCGCTCCGCGAGCAGCTCACCCACTGTTCCGGTCGTGGCAGTCATCCCCAGCTGTCCCCAGTGCTCGATGCGCGATGGCGGAACGGTTTCCCCGATTTCCCGGCGAGCGATCGTTGGATACTTTCAGCGGCCGACCGGCAGCGGCAAGCCGCCGAACGAGGGATCGGTCTGCTATTGCGCGTCACCACAAGGGAATTGATCGTCCACAACGGACAGACAAATCCGGCGGGCGGGCGATTACGCCGTTCGGCGCCGTCCGCCGCGCCGCGGGGCGTGTTAGCTTCGGGTGGGGGGAATTCGTCGAGGGAGGGTGCGTGGCAGGCCAGCAGCCCGTGGGCGCGGAACTCACTGCCGAAGGAATCCTGGCGGAACTGTCCGGTTTCTTCGCCACCGCGACGGCCGGGAACACGCCCGGTCCCGACGAAGACTACTTCGCGCTCGGGCTGGTGAACTCGCTGCTGGCGCTGGAACTGGTGGCGCACGTCGAACGCCGGTACGGGATCGCCGTCGACGTGGAAGACCTCGATCTCGACAATTTCCGGACCCTGAACCGGGTCACCGGATTCGTGCTGCGGAAACGATCGGCCGGGTTTCGGTGACCACAGTGGACTCCGCCGCGTTCGCGGATTCGGTGCGGCCGGACGCGGCGGACTGGGACGCGCGCGGCGCCGTTCCGGCGGAAGTCGTCAAAGCCGTGGCGCACGCCGGTTTCCTGGCCGCCGACCTGCCCGTTTCCGCCGGGGGTGCCGGCCGCACCCAGGCCGAGCTCGGTGAGCTGTGCGCCGATTTCGGTGGCGTGTGCAGCTCCCTGCGAGCCTTGGTCACCGTCCAGGGCATGGTCGCCGCGGCCGTTCTCCGCTGGGGCACCACCGGCCAGCGCGCGCACTGGCTGCCGGCGCTCGCGCGCGGGGACGTCCTGGCCGGGTTCGCCGCCACCGAACCGGGCGCCGGGAGCGACCTGTCCGCGGTGACCACGTCCGCCGTGCGCGAGGCCGGGCGGGTGCGCGTGCGCGGGCGCAAGCTGTGGGTCACCTTCGGGCAGGTCGCCGACGTCTTCCTGGTGCTCGCCGTGTGCGACGGCCGTCCCGTCACCGTGCTGGTCGAAGCCGGCCGGCCGGGCACGGCCGTCGAGCCGGTGCGGGGTCAGCTCGGGATGCGCGCGGCTCAGCTCGCCCACGTGCGGTTCGACGACGTCGACGTCCCGGCCGGAAACCTGCTCGCGCCGCCCGGGTTCGGGCTGTCCCACGTCGTGGCGACCGCCCTGGACCACGGGCGGTTCACCGTCGCCTGGGGCTGCGTCGGCCTGGCGGAAGCGTGCCTGCGCACCGCCGCCGGCCACGCCGCGGACCGCGTCCAGGGCGGCGTGCGGCTCGCCGGCCACCAAGCCGTGCGCGCCCTCCTCGGCCGCAGCCTCGCCGACGTCAGCGCCGCGCGGGAGCTGTGCGCCCGCGCGGCCACGCTTCGCGAAACCGGCGCACCGGAAGCCGTGGCCGGGACGGTGCTGGCCAAGTACGTGGCGGCCGGTGCGGCCGCCGCCGTCGCCGACCGGGCCGGGCAGGTCCTCGGCGCGGCCGGCTGCGCCGAAGACAGCCTGGTGGGCCGCTTCTTCCGCGACGCCAAGGTCATGCGGATCATCGAAGGCGCCGACGAGGTCGCCGAACAGCAGCTCGGCGGGTACGCGCTGCGGTGGCGGCCGTGAAGACGGTCAAGTGCCTGGTCTGGGACCTGGACGACACCCTCTGGGACGGCGTCGTGCTCGAGGGCGACCGGCCACGGCCCTTTCCGGCCGCGGTCGAAGCCCTGCACACGCTGGACCGCCGGGGCATCCTGCACGCCGTCGCCGGCCGGGGCGAGCCGGAACGCGCCACCGGGCACCTCGCCGAACACGGCCTGACCGATCTGTTCTGCGCGTTCGAAGTGGGCTGGGGCGAGAAGTCCGGCTCGATCCGGCGGATCGCCGCGGACCTGAACATCGGCCTGGACACCATCGCCTTCGCCGACAACGACCCGGCCGAGCGCGCCGAGGTCGCCGCCGCGCTGCCGATGGTGCGCTGCTACCCCGCCGAGCGCGTCGGCGAACTCGCGCAGCTGGCCGAGTTCCGGCCGGCACAGGTGACCGACGAGGCACGTCACCGCCGTCACCGGTACCTCGCCGAACGGGACCGCGTCGCGGCGGAACGCGCGTTCGCCGGCCCGCCGGCGGAGTTCCTCGCCTCGCTCGGGCTCACGATGACCGTGCGCGCCGCGACCGAGGCCGACTTCGCCCGCGCGCACGAACTCACCCTGCGCACCCACCAGCTCAACACCACGGGCCGCACCCTCGACGCCGGGCAGCTGCGCGAACTGTGCGCGGCCCGGGACCACGAAGTGCTCGTCGCGGACGTCGCCGACCGGTTCGGCGCGCACGGCACCGTCGGGCTCGCCGTGCTGCGCGAAGCCGGTTCCGACGTCGTCCTGGAGCTGCTGCTGACCTCGTGCCGGGTGCTCAACCGGGGCATCGGGACCGTCCTGCTCGGCCACCTCGTGCGGGACGTCCTCGCGCGCGGACGGCGTCCGGTCGCGCAGTTCGTCCCGACGGACGCCAACCGGATCATGCTGGTGACGCTGCGGTTCGCCGGGTTCGAACCGGGTACCGGGGCCGAGCTCGTCTTCGACCCGCGGCGGCCGCCGCCGGCACCGCCCGGGCACGTCCGGATCGTCGACGGGAGAAGCCGGTGAAGATCGGGGTGGTGGGCGCGGGCGTGATGGGCACCGGGGTCGCCCAGTGTTTCGCCGCGGCCGGGCACGACGTCGTCGTCGCCGACCGCGACCCGGGCGCGCTGACCCGCGGCCCGGACCGGGTCCGCGCCGGCCTGCGGATGGCCGCGCTGCTCGGCGGCGCCCGCCCGCCCGCCGGGGTCCCGGACCGGATCCGCTGGACCGCCCGGCTCGACGACCTCGGCGGCAGCGAGTTCGTCGTGGAGTGCGCCGCGGAACGGCTGCCGGTGAAGGAAAGCCTGTTCGCCGAGCTGGACCGCCTGTGTCCCGCCGGGACGGTCCTGGCGTCGTGCACGTCGGCGGTCCCGATCGGCCGGCTCGCCGCCGTGACGGCCCGCGCGGACCGGATCATCGGCACGCACTTCATGAACCCGGCCCCGCTGAAGGACACGGTGGAGGTGGTCCGCGCGGCGGCGACCGGCGACGAGACCGTCCGCACCACGACGGACCTGCTGACGGCCATCGGCAAACGGGCGATCGTGGTCGCCGACGGCCCGGGCTTCGTCGCCAACCGGGTCCTGATGGCGACGATCAACGAGGCGATCGCGACGGTCGGCGACGGCATCGCGGACGCGGCCACGGTCGACGAGGTCTTCGAGAACTGCTTCGGCCACGCGATGGGCCCGCTGCGCACGGCCGACCTCATCGGCCTCGACGTCATCCTGGACACGCTGGTGGTGCTGCTGGAGTGCACCGGAAACCCGATGTACCGCCCGTGCCCGCTGCTGGCCGAGCTCGTCGGCACCGGCAGACTGGGCCGCAAGACGGGCCAGGGCCTGCACAGCTACCCGGCGGGCTAGATCGGCAGCAGCTCCAACCTCTCGGCCGCCGGACCCGCCACCCTGTCGCGAGCCCGGACACCCCGCATCAGCGCCGAGCTCATCCCCTCGCCACTGGACACAAGCCACCGCCGGCGCGGCCAACCACCCGCGTCGACAACCGCGGCCTAGATCGGCAGCAGCTCCAACCTCTCGGCCGCCAACGCCGTCGATCCCTCGCGCAGGTCTTCGTCCAGCTTGCGGAACAGCGTCTCGGCCTGGATGGCCGGCCAGTCGCGCGGCAGGTGCTCGGCCGGCAGGTGCGGGTCGCGGCGGACCACGTGCAGCCAGTCCGAGTGGAGCACCAGCTGGCGGGTCAGGTCGTCCGGGAAGGACGGCTTCCCGGCGTCCCACTTCTCCAGGAAGTCGTGGTAGCGCGAGGCGATCGTCGCCGTGTCGAACGCCTTGCCGACCAGTGAGGCCGCTTCCGTCGGCTTCGCCGGCTGGGCCGTGAACACCGTGACGTGCCCGTCCAGCCCCAGCTGCTCGACGATCGCCGTGACGTCACGGACGCCCGGGGCGACCCACAACCCGTTCTGCAGCAGGCCGAATCCCGCCCACGTCAGCTGACGGCGGAGGTCGTGGCGGTCGCCGCGGCGGGTGTCCGGGAGGGAAAAGCCGACCAGTGTCCAGCCGCTGTCCGGTGACCGGTTGACCGCGCCCGTTTCCCAGATGCGCCGGCGGCCGTCCTCCAGGACCGCCGCGAGGCGGTCGCTCAGGCCGAAGTAGACCTTGCGCCCGTGGCGGTGCCGCGTCAGCAATCCCGTGCCCGCCATGCGGGTCAGCGTCGAACGGACCGCCTCCTCCGAGACGCCGACCCCGGCGAACACGTCGATCACGCTGCCCGAATAGATCGCCGCCGGACGGCCGAGCAGGTGGATGCCCAGGAAGGTGAGCATGACGGACTTCGGGCGGGGCCCGGAGCCGGTTTCGTCGAGGTGCGCCACGAGCGTCAGCGTAACCCGCGGCCGCACCCACTTGATGTTGTGCAGAATATTGACGGCCGTCATGGCTCTGACTAACGTTGGGCCCCGTTCTCCCGTCGTCCGCCCCGGACGAACCTGTTCCCCGCCGCACCGCCCCCATCGACGAGGGTGAGCCCCATGAGCAGTCAGCTGCGCAGAGCGGTCGCGTCCAGCTTCCTCGGCAGCATGATCGAGTACTACGACTTCCTCCTCTACGCCACGGCCAGCGCGGTGGTCTTCGGCAAGGTCTTCTTCGCCGACCTCGATCCGGCGCTGGCCACGGTGGCCAGCTTCGGCACGTTCACCACCGGTTACCTCGCCCGCCCGCTCGGCGGCCTGCTCTTCGGCCACTTCGGCGACCGGCTGGGCCGCAAGCGGATGCTCGTGCTGACCATGACCCTGATGGGCGTGTCGAGCTTCCTCATCGGCCTGCTCCCCGGCTACGACCAGATCGGCCCGGTCGCACCGCTGGGCCTGGTCCTGCTCCGGGTCGTCCAGGGCATCTCCGTCGGCGGCGAGTGGGGCGGCGCCGTGCTGATGTCCGCCGAGCACGCGCGGTCGCGCCGCGGCCTGTGGGCCGGCTTCACCAACGCCGGTGCGCCGAGCGGCATGGTCGTCTCGACGCTCGTCATGTCCGGCACCGCCGCGCTGACCTCCGAGGCGGACTTCCTCGCCTGGGGCTGGCGGATCCCGTTCCTGCTCAGCATCGTGCTGCTCGCGATCGGGCTCTTCGTGCGCTCCCGCGTCGAGGAGACGCCCGCGTTCCTGGCTGCCCGCAAGGAAGAACGCCGCCGGCTCCCGGTCGTCGCCGTCCTGCGGGACCACCCGCGGGTGCTGCTGCTCGGGGTCGGCGTCGGCCTCGCCGCGTTCGTCGTCCAGGCCACCCTCACCACGTTCGTGCTCGCCTACGGCGTCCAGCACGGACATCCGCGGCAGGAGGTGCTGAACGCGCTCACGCTGTCGTCGGCCTGCGCGGTGGCGGGCATCCTGCTGTGGTCCGCGTTGTCGGACCGGATCGGCCGCCGCCCGGTCGTCCTGGCGGGTGTGGTCGCCATGGCGGCGTTCGGGTTCGCGCTCTTCCCGATGGTCCGCGACGGGAGCGGCCTGCTGCTCGTGCTCGCGCTGGTGATCGGCCAGGGCGTCATCCACCCGATGATGTACGGCCCGCTGGCCGCCCTGTACTCGGAGCTGTTCGCCACCGAAAACCGGTACACCGGCGCGTCGCTGGGTTACCAGCTCGCCGGGCTCGGCGCCGGATTCGCCCCGCTGATCTTCGCCGAGCTCCAGCGCGCCAACGGCCCGTCGACGACCCCCGTGTCGTGGACCATCGCCGCGTTCTGCCTGCTGTCCGCGGTCTGCGTCCTGGCGCTGCGGGAAACCCACCGCCGCGAGCTCACCCCGGAAGCGACCGCGCCCACGCCCGTCCGAACGGAAGGAAACCGAGCATGAGCAGGTGGCTCCGCCGCGCCGGCGCGCTCTTCGCAGCGACGCTCACCGCGTTCGGCCTCACCACCGCGGGCCCGGCGCACGCCGCCGCCCCCGCGCACTACACCGGGCAGCTGCCCGACGGCGCGAGCTGGGTCGCCGACGTGCCCTCCGCCTGGAACGGGACCGTCATCCTCTACAGCCACGGCTTCGGCCCGCTCGTGGCGCAGAACGCCCCGGACGCCGCGACCGGGCAAGCGCTGCTCGACGGCGGCTACGCGCTGGTCGGCTCGTCCTACAGCGGCCCGTCGTGGTGGGCGCTCAGCTCCGCCGTGCGAGACCAGTTCGCCTCGCTCGGCGAACTCGCGCGGCGGATCGGCGAGCCGCGCCGCACCATCGCGTGGGGCACGTCGATGGGCGGGCTGGTCAGCGCGCTCGAGGCCGAGTCCGGCGCGCGCCGGCTCGACGGCGTGCTGACGACGTGCGGCCTGGTCGCCGGCGCGCTGAACCTGAACGACTACCAGCTCGACGGCGAGTACGCGCTGTCCCGCCTGCTCGCGCCCACGCAGCCGGTGAAGTTCGTCCGGTACGCGAGCGCCGACGAGGCGTCCGCGGCGGGCGCGTCGCTGACGAAGATCGTCGCCGACGCCCAGGGCACCGCGGCCGGCCGGGCCCGGACCGCTCTCGGGGCCGCGCTGATGAACACAGCCACCTGGCTGACCGGTGCCACGCCGCCCGGCCCCACCGACTACGCGGGCCAGGAACAGCAACAGCAGCTGGCGCTGACGCAGTTCGTGCTCGGGTTCGTCCTGTCCGGCCGCTACCAGATCGAGCTCGCCGCCGGCGGGAACAGCGCGGCCAACGCGGGAACCGACTACCGCGCGCTGCTGTCGGGCAGCCCGCTGGCCCGGCAGGTCCGGGCGTTGTACCGCCAGGCCGGTCTCGACCTCGACGCCGACCTCGCCGACCTCACCCGCCACGCGGACATCACGGCCGACCCCGGCGCCATCGCCACGCTCGCCCGCACCTCGACGGTCACCGGGCGGCTGCGCGTTCCCGAACTCGACATCCACACGACCGCGGATCACCTCGTCCCGGTGGAGCAGGAGAACTGGTACGCCCACCGGGTCCGCGCCGCGGGCCGGGAATCCCTGCTGCGCCAGGCGTACGTCGACGCGGCCGGGCACTGCGCGTTCCAGCCGCCGGAAACCCTGGCCGCCCTGCACGCCCTCGAAGCCCGCATCGGCACCGGCCACTGGCCCGACCTGCGGCCCGAGCGGCTCAACGCGGCCGCGGCCGCCCTCGGCGCCCCCGGGCGCTACCTGCGGTACACCCCGGCGCCGCTGACCGGCGCGCACCGCTGACCGCGCGGCCGCGGTGCCCGCCACGGGCACCGCGGCCCGCTTGCGTTTCGGTAAACCATCCCTTGCCGACTTGGCATTTGAAGTCATCCGGGGGCGCCCCTAGCGTGGCCGGCATGAACCTCACGATCCTCGCGGCGTCCGGCCGGACCGGACTCGCGCTGACGCGGAAAGCGTTGCAGCGCGGGCACATCGTGACCGCGATCGCCCGCGACCCCGGGCGCATCGACGTTCCCGCCGCGGCCGGGCTGCACAAGGTGGCGGGCGACGTCGAAGACCCCGCGAGCCTCGCGGCCGTCATCGGGCCGGGCTCGGTGGTCCTGTCCGGGCTCGGCACGGACCGGGCGGGCGTGCTGCTGGCCGGCGCCGAGGCGGTCGTCGCGGCCGGCCCCCAGCGGATCATCTGGCTCGGGGCCTACGGGACGGGCCCGTCCGCGAGCACCGCTTCCGAGGTGCTCGCGAAGGTGCTGGGCGACCGCCTCGGCGACAAGGTCGAAGCGGACGGCACGATCCTCGCGGCCGGCGGCACGGTGTTCCACGCCGGAATGCTCGCCGACGGCCCGGAAAGCCCGGCCCGCCGCACGGTCGCCCTCGAAGCGGCGCCCCCCTTCGACCTCACGACGACGATCAGCCGCGACACCGTGGCGGCGGCGATGCTCGACGAAGCCGAGACGCCCCGGTTCACGGGCGCCGTGGCCGTGCCGCTGGCCGGTTGACCCGGCGCCGGCCAGCCAGGCGGCGGTGACCGCAACCGAAACTGCAACGCCACCACCGATGCACCACCGCCGGCCCGGCTAGGCGGCAGTCACCTCGTCCAGGGCCACGCGTACCTGGTCGCGCAGCCAGGCGTGGGCGGGGTCCGAGTCGTAGCGCTGGTGCCAGGTGCAGGAGATCTCCGCCGCCGGGGATGCGGCCGGCAGCGGGCGGGTGATCAGGCCGAACGCGTCGACCAGCGGGCGGCCGAGGATCTCCGTGCAGCTGACCAGCACGTCACTGCGGGCCGCCAGCTGCAAGGCGGTGGCGACCGTCGCCACCGCCGCGACCACCCGGCGGCGCAGGCCCTCGGCGGCGAGCACGTCGTCGATCGGCGCCGTGAGCCGGCCGCGGCGGGAGACCAGCACGTGCGGTGCCGCAGCGTACGACCGCAGGTCGAGGCCGGTGGCGCAGGGGTGACCCGGGCGCATGGCCACGACCAGCTCATCGTGCCCGAGCACCGCCGACCGGAACTCGGGCAGGTGCGGCCGGGCCCCGCCGAGCTCCAGGTCGACGCGGCCGTGCCGCAGGTCGTCGGTGTCGGCGGAGTGCTCCGCCAGCACCCGCAGCCGCGCTCCCGGCGCCTGGTCCTGGAGCCGGCCGACCAGCACCGGGACCACCGACGCGGCGAGCGCGTCGTGGCACTGGATCGTGAAGGTGCGGTCCAGTTCGCCGAGGTCGAGCTCGCGGGCCGGGCGGAGCACCTCGCGGGCCTGGCGCACCAGCTGGTGCACGTCCTCGCGGACCGAACGGGCGTACGGCGTCGGGACCATCGTGTGCCCGGTGCGGACCAGGATGTCGTCGCCGGTCACCGCGCGCAGCCGGCCCAGGGTGCGGCTGACCGCGGGTGAGGACAGGTGCAGCCGCTCGGCCGCGCCCATCACGCTGCCCTCCTCCAGGAGGGCGTCGAGCACGGTGAGCAAGTTCAAGTCGAGTTGCACGAACGCAAGACAACCACAGGAGGAACCATGAGCCAGGACCTGCTCACCGCCACGACCACCGCCGTCCGCGAGGCCGGTACGCGGATGCTGACGCGCTACTCCCCCGACTCCCGGCAGCCGGGCCTGCCGGCGGTGCTGGACAGCCTGCACGCCAACGACTCGGCCGTCGCCGAGGTGCTGCGGCCCGCGCTGGCCGCGATCCGGCCGCAGGCGCGCTGGCTCGACGACGAGCACGGGTCGGGCCCGCTGCCGGCGGGCGAGTGGTGGCTGATCGACCCGGTCGGCGGCAACGTCAACGCCGTGCACGGGACGCCGGACTGGAACATCGGCGTAAGCCTCGTCCGCGACGGGCGTCCGGTGCTCGCGGTGCTCTACTTCCCCGTGCCGGACGAGATGTTCACCGCACTCGAAGGCGGCGGGGCGTTCCTCAACGGCGACCGGATGCGGGTGTCGGCCAAGACGTCGCTGGCCGGTGCGCTGACGGGCACCGGCCAGGCCCAGCCGGGCCACGACGCCGAGCTGCTGGAGCGGATGGGCACGTCGTTCACGGCCATGTCGAAGGCCGCGCTGCACGTGCGGATCTCGGTCCCGGTGAGCCAGCAGCTCGCCCAGGTCGCCGCGGGCCGGCTGGACCTGCACTGGCAGTTCGACAACGTCCGGTCGCACGCGGCGGGCGTGCTGCTGGTCCGGGAGGCGGGCGGCGTGGTGACCGGGCTCGGCGGCGAGCCGTGGGACCCTGCCGTCGAGAGCTACCTCGCCGCCGCCCCCGGGGTGCACGCGGCCGCCCTGGACGTCCTCGCCGCCCTCACCCCGCGCGTACCGAGCTGACGGTGTCAGGACAGCCCGAAGAAGGCGATGGCCACCGCCGCCATGCCGGCGGCGGGCAGGCTGTGCCCGGCACCCTGGATGCTGTAGGCCTCCACCCGGACCGTGCCGGAACTGTCGGCGTAGCGGCGCCGGTTCCAGCCGGCCTGTGGCGTGTCCGTGGACGTCGGGGTCTGGCTCAGCCCCCACACGTCGGTCCACTGCTCGATTTCCTCCTGCAGCAGCGCATAGGGCACGAGCGTGTCCGCGGTGCCGTGCCACAGCTGGACACGCGGGCGGGGGCCGGTGTAGCCGGGGTAGGCCTGCCGGACCGCGTCACCCCACTGCTGCGGCGTCCGGTTCGCGCCGCCACCGCCGGTGCACTTGCTCGACCACGGCGGGAAATCGGCCGCACCGGAGAAGCAGCCGAACGGCACGCCCATGAACGCCGCACCCGCTTTGAACACGTCGGGGTAGAGGGCCAGCATTTCGTTCGTCATCATGCCGCCGGAAGAGGAACCGGTGGCGAACACCCGGTTCGGATCGCCGCCGTAGTGCTGTTCGGCGTAGGTCACCATCGACGCGATCGACACCGGGTCGCTGCCGCCGCCGCGGTGTTTCGCCGCGTCGGACCAGGTGTCGAAGCAGTTGCCGAATCCGGCCTGCTGCTGGGCGCTGGGGTAGATGACGAGGAAGCCGTAGCGGTTGGCCAGCGATGCGAATTCGCTGCCGGAGTAGAAGCCGGGCCCCGAACCGCCGCAGCCGTGCATGGCGACCACGATCGCGGGGTTGGCCGGCCGGGCGTCCGGCACGTAGATGTGCATGCGCATTCCGCCCGGGTTGTTCCCGAAACCGGTCACCTCGACCAGCGACGCGGCCGCCGCCGTCGAAGGGATGACCACTCCGGTCGCCGCGATCAGCAAACCGGTCGCGAATGCCACGAACGCCGTTCTGAATCGACTCATCGGTGACCTCCGATCGGCGATCCCCCTCCCCCGGTGACGTTAGGCAGATACGCGACGACCGTCAATGAAACATCCAGCATTTACGCGATTCAGCCCAACCCGGGAATCGAAACTTTCGGGCCGGGAAACAAACCTTCGACATATTCCCGGCGATCACCGGCCGGATGACGAACGATCCGCCGGGCGTTAGGTTGGCTGCGGCGAGGAGGTGGCGCATGACCGGAGCGGACGGCGAGGGCACGCCCGGCGTGCGGCCGGAGAGCCTGCTGCTCACCCTGCTCGGCGACCACGTGCTGGACCGCGGGATCGCGGTGGCCACCGGCGGGGTCATCGCCGCGCTGGACCGCCTCGGCGTCGGCGAACACGCGACGCGGGCGACGCTGAGCCGGATGATCCGCCGCGACCTGCTCCGCACCGTCCGCCGCGGCCGCCAGGCGTTCCTGGGCCTGACCGGGCACGGCGCGGCGGTGCTGCGCGACGGGCAGCGGAAGCTCGAGGGCGACGTCGTCGACCGGCACTGGGACGGCCGGTGGACGCTGCTGACGTTCTCCGTGCCGGAAAGCCGGCGCGCGGACCGGCACGCCCTGCGCACGCGGCTGGACTGGTTCGGGTTCGGCATGCTGCGCAGCGGCCTGTGGGTGTCGACGTCGGCGGCCGACATCGCGCCGGCCCTGGCCGAACTCGACCTGCTCGACCACGCCGAGGTGTTCCGCGCCGAACCGTTCATGTGGACCGATCCCGCGCGGATCGCCCGGGAGGCGTGGGACCTGCCGCAGCTCGCGGCCGGCTACGAGCAGTTCCTCCGCGCGTGGACCGGCAGCGCCCACGGCGAGCTCGACGAACTGTCCCGGAGCATCCGGCTGGGCGCGGAGTGGCTCCTGCTCATCCGCCGCGACCCGGTGCTGCCGCCGGCGCTGCTGCCGCCGGGCTGGCCGGGCACGCGCGCGGCGGCCCTGTTCCGCAGCCTGCGCCACCGCTGGGCGCGCCCGGCGGGCAAGCTGGCCGCCGAACTGCTCGACTCACTCGCCGACGAATGACCACTCGGCGGTTGCAACGTGGCATGCCACGTTGCAAACTAAGCCACGGCCCGATCCGTCCCCACCCCGGAGGTCACCGGTGACCGACTTCGACCGACGCGACGTGCTGCGAGCCCTCACCGCACTGGGGGTGACCGGCGTGACCGCGAGCCTGTTCGGCGGCACTGCCGAAGCGTCCGGCACGAGCCCGCTGGACCTGAAGTTCTCGATCACCGAACAGTTCCGGCCGTTCGACCTGATCGCGCCGAAGTTCGTCCAGGTCGACACGCCGGCCCGGCCCGGCGCGCTCGTCGAGACCGGCGTCCGGCCGAAAGCGCCGTACGGAACGGTGACCGTCGAGGTGCTCGACGCGGGCGCTCCCGTCGTCGCCGGGCTCGCCGGCCACGGGGTTTCGGTGCTCGGCACCTACGACCCCACCGCCGGGCAGGCGGCCATCGAGATCACCACCGCGGCCGGCACCGCGGTGGTCAAGACCGCGCCGGCCGACCTGCGGGCGCCGTTCGGCTTCGCCGTGGTGGTCAACGAAAACGCCGTCACGGTGCTGGCCGACCGGGGCACCGGCTGGCGGCCGCTGCTGACCGAACGCGACCAGGTCCGCGCGCGGATCGACCTGCGCGACCCGGCGGTGCTGGGAAAGCTGGGCTACGCCTACGGCCGCCGTGGCCCGGCCCGGCTGGGCCGGGTCCGCGCCGGCTACTACGGCCAGGCCGGCGTCCGCGACCCGCACGTCGTGCAGTACGCCGACGGTCGGCCCTACATCCGCCACGGCAAGCTCTACCTGACGATGACCAACGCCGGCCTCGGGTTCTTCCAGCAGGCCCACTGGGCGGTGTGGACGCTCGACCTGGCCGATCCCACGAAGCTGGAGCAGGTCGCGACGCTGTTCTTCGCGCGCGACGGCGTCGTGCTCGGCGACCACGCCGGCCAGATCGTCGTCGACGACGACCGGTTCATCCTGCTGATGAGCTCCTGGGGCGACTTCGCCTTCAACGGCGTCCACGTGCGCCACACCGTCACCCGCGACGACGTGCTTTCGGGCGTGCACGTCCTGCCCACCGAGCAGCTGGCGCTGCCCACGACGGTCAGTTCGTGGGACCCGGCGCTGACGAAGATCGGCGGCCGGTGGCACATCGCGTTCGTCGAAAGCCCGGCCCAGCAACCGGCGTTCGTGTTCCACCCCGCGCTGGCGGCCGCGCCGCGGGGCGCGGACTACGACCGCGGCCTGACGCTGCTGGGCGCCGATCGGTCGGTCAGCCAGACCGAAGGCACCATCCTGCAGCGGGTGGGCGGCCGGTGGTACCTGTTCGCCAGCGACGGCAACGCCCGCGAATACCCGGTGTACGACCTGCAGCTGCGCAAACTCGGCACGTTGAACGCACCCTACGGCACCAACATCCCGCACCCGATGCTCGTGCGGATCGGGAACCGGTGGTGGCTGCCCACCTTCGACGGCACCCAGTACGCCGAAGACGTCCTCGGCTACGGCGGGCACGGCGACTTCATCCTGATGCAGTCGTCGTGACCCAGGTCACACGCTGAGGTCGTCAACCTCCTCCGGCCGCGCCCCGTCCCTTCCGGTCATGAAGGTTCTCGTCGCGGGAGCGACCGGCGTGGTCGGCGGCCGGGTGGTGCCGTTGCTGGCCGCCGCCGGGCACGAGGTGCTGGCGCTGGTCCGCCCGGGCCGCGACCGGACCCCGCTCGCGGCGGCCGGCGCGGAGGTCTTGGTGGCCGACGCGCTCGACCGCGACGCCGTGCGGGCGGCGGTCGGGCGGGCGGCCCCGGACGCCGTGGTCAACCTGCTGACGGCGATCCCGCCCGCGCCGGACCCGAAACACCTGGCCCGGGACCTGGCGGCGACCGGACGGCTGCGCACCGAGGGCACCCGGAACCTGCTCGACGCGGCCGGCGAGGCCCGCGTCATCAGCCACGGGCTGGCCTACGGCTACCAGCCCGACGACGGGCCGGCGGGCGAAGACGCCCCGCTGTGGCGGGCGGGGCCACCCCCGCAGTTCGCGCCGGTGCTGGCGGCCCTGATGGAGCTGGAGCGCCTGACCACCCGCGCCGGCGGCCTGGTGCTCCGGCTGGGTCACCTCTACGGCCCGGGCACGGCCTACGCCGGCGACGGGGCGTTCACCCGGCAGGTGCGGGCGGGGAAGGTGCCGCTGGCCGGCGGCGGCCACGCGGTGTTCTCCTTCACCCACGCAGACGACGCAGCGGCCGCAGTGGTGGCGGCGGTCGACCGCGACCTGGTGTCCGGGGTGCTGAACATCGTCGACGACGACCCGGCACCGCTGCACGAGTGGCTGCCGGGACTGGCCCGGCTGCTGGGCGCCCCGGCGCCGAGGAAGATCCCGGCGGCCTTCGCCCGGCCGGCCGTGGGCAGCTGGGGCGTGGCGTTCTTGAACCGGCTGCGCGGAGCGGACAACGCGCGGGCCCGGTTGCGCCTGGGCTGGCGGCCCCGGTTCCCGTCGGCGGCCGACGGGTTCGCCGCCGAGTTCGGCGCGGGCACCCGCTGAGCTCGTTCACGGCCGGGGCGAGACGAGCGTTCGAGCGCATTTTCCGGACTGTTTTCGACGTCGAAAAGATTTCGCACACCCGGGTCATTTCCGCTTCATTGATCACCTGATTTTCGCGCCTTTACACCGGTCGAGTGAGCTCGATTACGGTGTGCGATACCCGTGTTATTCTCGATCCCGGCCGAGGGTTCACCGCTTCGTGACCGGGGAGTCGTATCTGCCGGGGCGCGCGCCGGCCTTCCCGTCGTGGCAGCGGCTTCGGCAGCAGGCCGGCCGCACCGGCCCGAGGGAGCGACACATGGTGGTCCGATTCGATCCGCCGGATGAACACCGGCCCGGGGAGCCGGACACCGGCGCGCCCGGGTTCGTGCCCGCGATTTCCCCGGAACTGCTGGACCGGCACGGCGGCCGGGTGCTCGACCCCGACCTGAACGTCGTCGAGGGGTGGCCGGCGCCGGGCGCCCGGTACCGGCCGACGGTCTACCGGCCGGGCGTGCTGCTGATCCCGGCCGAAATCCTGGGTGCGAAAAGAAGCGCGATCGACGCCCTGCTCGGCCAGATCGATCTGCGGGCGGAAGCGCCGGAAAACCCGCCCGAGCGGGCGCCCGTCCGGGTCGCGCTGCGGCCGCGGGAAGCCGGCATCGTCGTGAGCGTCGATTCGTGGCGCGCCCTGCAGCACCTGCGGGCCTCGGTCCCGCCGCCCGGCGGTGAGGACCGGCCGGACGAGGGCGCCGCCGACGGGGCACCGGTGCTCACCCACGCCGAGGTGGCGCGGTTCTCGCTGGAACACCTGATCGCCACCACCGACGACGCGATGGTGCTCAAACCCTGGGCGATCAGCGACACGCCGGCGACGAGCTCGCTGCGGTCGTCGGTCCGCGGCCGGTTCCCGGTGGTCCTGCCCGGCGCGGCGCCGGACCGGCCACCCGCCGCCCGCCGTCCGGTGATCGCCGTCGTCGACAGCGGCCACGCCACCCACCCGCTGCTGGACGTCTACGAACCTGGTGGGAACACCCCGTTCGCCGACGAGTTCGTCACCGTGTCCCCGGACATCCAGGCCGAGATCGCGAAGAACCACCCCGCCGGCGCCGCGCCGCCCTCCCAGCCCATCAACGGGTACGTGGACGGCCCGGAGTGCACCGAGCCCCTCGTCGGCGCGCTCGAGGACGCCTACGGGCACGGCACCTTCATCGCCGGGATCATCCGCCAGGCGGCACCGCGGGCCCGCGTGCTCGCGATCCGGGCGGTGCACAGCGACAAGATCGGGTACTCGGGCGACGCGTTGACGGCGTTGCACGAAATCCTGAACCGGGTGATCGAGGCGCAGGAGAACGACTGCCCCTGCCGGATGATCGACGTCGTGTCCTTCTCCGCGGGGTACTACGACGAATGGGTGGGGACCTCGGAGCTCATCGCGGTGATCGACGGATTGGTCCGGCGCGGGGTCGTGGTCGTGGCCGCCGCGGGCAACGAGTCGACCGACCGGCCGTTCCTGCCCGCCGCGCTGGCCGACCGGCCCGCCGACCCGGACGGCGGTCCCCAGGTCATCGGGGTCGGCGCGCTGAACCCGGACGGCAGCAAAGCCTTGTTCTCCAACGAAAACCGGTCCGTGACGGCGTGGGCGAGCGGCGTCAACGTGGTGAGCACCTACCCGCCGGCCGCGAACGGTTCCGAGACGCCGGAGCGTACGGTCCCGAACCTGAACCGGTCCTCGCTGGACCCCGACAAGTTCACCGGCGAGTACGCCGTGTGGAGCGGCACGTCGTTCGCGACGCCGCTGGTCGCCGCCGAGGTGGCGAACCGGCTCCTGAGCGTCGGCGGGCAGAAGGCGAAGCTCGCACTGAGCAAAGTGGACCGGAAGACGACCGTCAAGCGCGCCCGCGCGGCGCTCCCGGAGATGCCATGAGCACTGCCGAGGCCGGCCGGTCGCCGGCGCACCCCCTCGACCACGACCGGGTGGCCGCGGTCTTCACCGCCGCCCGCGCCGGGGACCGCGGGGCGTTCGACGAGCTGATCGGCCTGCTGACGCCGCTGCTGTGGCACGTCGCCCGCGCGCAGGGGCTCGACCGGGACCGCAGTGGCGACGTCGTCCAGGACGTGTGGCTGCGCCTGCTGGACTCGCTCGAGGAGATCCGCTCCCCGGTCGCCCTGACCGGCTGGCTGGTCACCGTGACCAAGCGCCAGGCGTGGCGGGCCCAGGCCCGGTACCGGGCCGAGCAACCCGTCGACGAGCGGGGGTTTTCGGCCCGGGAGGACGCCGCCCCCGGCCCGGAACACCACGTGCTGACCGAGGACCGCCGGGCGCGGCTGTGGGAGGCGGTCGACCGGCTGCCCGAGCGGTGCCGCCGGCTCCTGCGCATCGTCGCGTTCGTGCCGCGGCCCGACTACGACCAGGTCAGCGCCGCGCTCGGGATGAAGAAGGGCAGCATCGGCCCGACCCGGGGCCGCTGCCTGAGCCGGCTGCGGTCCCTGCTCGCGGACGGGGACTGGCCGTGACCGGGCGTCCGCGGCCGGCCGGCGTGGACGACCACGACCTGCTGGCCGAGCTGCGGCAGCTGTGGACGGACGCCGATCCGGTGCCGCCGTCGCTGGCCGTCCGGGTCCGCTTCGCGGTGCAGCTGGCGAACCTGGAGGCGGAGCTGACGTCGATGCCCGTGCTGCTCGAGGTCGCTTCGGCGCGCGGCGACGGGACCAGCCGCGTGCTGACGTTCGAACGGGACGGGTTCGCCGCGCTGGTCAACGTGACCGACGGCGAGCCCGGCACGGTCCGGGTGGACGGCTGGCTCGCCCCGCCGGCCGCCCACGACGTCGAACTGCTGACCACGGCCGGACCGCGGACCACCCGGTGCGACGACCAGGGCCGGTTCGTGATCGAAGACGCGCACCGCGGGCCGGCCCGGCTGGCGGTCCGGCCCGCCGGCGCCGGACGGCCGGTGACCACCCCGGTCATCGAGCTGTGACGACCGAGGCGGACCCGGACCTCGGCACGCAGGTCCGGGACCTGCAACGGCGGGCGGTCGAGGCGACCAACAACGGGCAGCCGCTGGCGGGGCGGCGGCTGCTGCTCGGCGCGCTGCGGCTGCTCGGGTGGTCGCCGGCCGGCCCGCCACCCGGCGCCGGCCCGGACCCGCTGGCCGCCCGGGTGCTGACCAGCCTGGCCGGCGTGGAGGTCGTGCTCGGCCACCGCGAGCGCGGCTTCCAGCTGCTCGACACCGCCGAGACCGCGGTGGCGCCGGCCGACCGCGGGGTCCTGCTGCAGCAGCGGGGCCTGCTGCTGGTGCTCGTCGGCCGGATGGGCGAAGCGCTGCCGTACCTGGACGAAGCCGTCCCGCTGCTGCGCCGCGCCGGCGACGAGGTGGTCTTGGCGCGGTCGCTGCTCAACCGGGCGCTGCTGCACCAGATCGCCGGACGGGTGCGGCCCGCGATGGCCGACCTCGGCCAGTGCGCGGAACTCGGGAGCCGGTACCCGGCCGAACGCGCGCTCGTCGCCAAGGCCCGGCACGGCCGGGGCCAGTGCCGCGTCCTCACCGGCGACATCCCGGGTGCGCTGCGGGACTTCGACGCGGCCGGCGCGGTCTACGCCGAGCTGTGCCCGGAGATGCTGGGCCCGCTGGGCGTCGACAAGGCCAGGGCGCTGCTCGCCGCCGGGCTGCCGAGCGAAGCCGCCATCGAGCTCGACGCGGCGCTCGGCCTGTTCGCCGTCTCCCGGCTCGATCAGGAGCACGCCGAGGCCGAGCTGACGCGGGCGCGGGCGGCGCTGGCGACCGGCCGGCCCGCGGAGGCGCGGCAGTGGGCGGCGCGGGCGCGCGCGCACTTCCGGCGCCGCGGCAACGAAACCTGGGCCGCGGTGGCCACGCTCACCGTCCTGCGCGCGGACTTCGCGGCCGGCCGCCGGATGGCCGCGGTGGCGGCGGCCACGGCGGCGCTCGCCGATCAGCTGGCCGCGCTGGGGCTGCGCAACGACGCCGAAGCCGCGGCCCTGCTCTCGGCGCGGGCGAACATCGCCCGGCACGAGGTCGGGCGCGCCGGGGACCAGCTGGCGAAGCGGCTCGGCGCCGGGGCGCCGCTGACGAGCCACCTCGTGCGCAGCCTGGCCCGGACCGAGCTGGCGATGGCCACCGGCGACCGCCGGGGCGCGTTCGCGAACGCGCGGGCCGGGCTGGACCGCCTCGACGCGCACCGCGTCCGGTTCGGCAGTTTCGACCTGCAGACGGGGGCCGCCTCGCTGGGCGCCGAGCTCGCCCGGGCCGGGCTGGCCGCGGCGCTGGGCACCGCGGACCCCGAGGTCGTCTTCCGGTGGCTGGAACGGTCGCGGGCCCGGGCGTTCCAGGTCCCGGCCGTGCACGCCCCCGCCGACGAGCGCACCCTCGACGCCGTCGCCGAGCTCCGGCACCTCGCGCACGAGGCACGCACGGCCGAGCTGGCCGGCCGGCCCGCGACGCAGGCCCGGCGGCGGTGCCTCGCGCTGGAACGGGTGATCCGCGCCCGCGACTGGCAGACCGGGGGCGGGACCGGCTACCACGCCGGCGCGTCGTTCGCGGACGTCGCCGCGGAGCTGGACCGCGCCGGCAGCGTCCTGCTGAGCTTCCTGACCGACCGGGCCGGCTTCAAGGCGCTGGTGCTCGCCAGGGGGCGGGCGGCGCTGGTCGCGCTCGGCGACCCGGCCACGGTCGCCGAAGCGCTGGCGCGGCTGCACAGCGACCTCGACACGCTGTGCGGACGACGGCTGCCGCACGCCATCGACCAGGTCGTGCGGACGTCCCTGCAGCGGCAGCTCGCGGTGCTGACCGAGCAGCTGCTGGCCCCGCTCGCGGGCACCATCGGCGACGCGGAGGTCGTCATCGTGCCGAACGCGCCGCTGTCGACGGTCCCGTGGGGCCTGCTGCCCCCGCTGCGGGGCAGGCCGGTGACGGTGAGCCCGTCGCCGTCGGCCTGGCACGCGGCCCGCCGCGGCTCGGCCGGCCCGGCCGCCGGGCACGTCCTGGTCGTCGCGGGCCCCGCGCTCGACCACGCACCCGCCGAAGCGAGCCGGATTTCCGCCGTGTACCCGGAAGGCACCCTGCTGACGGGCGCGCGGGCCACGGTGGCCGCGACGTTGGGCGCACTCGGGGACGCGACGATCGTGCACTTCGCGGCGCACGGCCACCACGAACCGGAGAACGTCCTGTTCTCCCGCCTGGACCTCGCGGACGGCCCGCTGATGGCCTACGACGTCCACCAGCTCGAGACGGCACCGCGGCATGTGGTGCTGTCGGCCTGCGACGTCGGCCGTTCGGTGGTCCGCCCGGGCGACGAGTTCCTCGGCTTCACCGCCGCGCTGCTGTATTCGGGCAGCCACACGGTGGTTTCCAGCGTGGCCCGCGTCGACGACCAGGCGGCGGTCGAGGTGATGTACGCGTACCACCGGTCGGTGGTGCGCGGAGTGCGGGCGCCGCGCGCCCTGGCCGACGCGACCCGGGGTGAGCCGCTGACGCCGTTCGTGTGTTTCGGCGGCGCGTGACAGTCCTCATCGGACGGAAGCACGCGCCCGGCCGGGCCGGGCGCGTGCCGCCCGATTCCTCAGGAAAGGGACGCCATGAAATAGACGACGATGCCGATCAGGGCGAGCACCTCGGTCAGCACGAACGTCGAATACCCGATCGTCTGCAGTTTCCCGCTCGCTTCCGGCTGGCGGGCGGTTCCGTTGATGACGGCGGCGAAGATGAGGCCGACGCCGATTCCCGGGCCGATCGCCGCCAGTCCGTAGCCGATGGCCGCGAGACCCTGGTTGAGGTCGGCCGCCTGGGCGAAAATGGTTTCGGTCATGGACATTCCCCTTCACTTCGGTCCACGCGCACGCTCGCGTGGAGCAGCGGCTCGGGTGTTCACCGGACAAGGGATCAGGGCTGGGCGAAGACGTCGGAATTCGGCGGCTGTCGTCGAAGCGGGCAGATCTCGTCGGAAGGGAAGCGACCGGCCGGTATTCGAGGGATCCGGTCACCACAAGGATATCACGCCGAATCCGGCGCCGCCGGGGAAATCCGGTCGCGATACGTCCTCGCGGATCCACGCCTGTGCGCTGGTCTCCTTCACATGCACGAAGACCCGGGCGTACCGCTCCGGTCCGCTGAGCGCGCTCTGGCGGATGACCTCGTCGAAGAACCACGCCGAGGCGATCAGCGCGAGGCAGCCCGGCGAGCGCGCCAGCGCCTGCTTCACCGCCGGAGAATCCAGCAACCGGAACGCGTGGACGATCGCCTGTCCCGTCGCGCCGTGGGCGTCGTGGCTGACTTCGCCGGCGTGCAGGGCCATGCGGAGGCGGATCCGGCGGGCCGGCCGGTTGTGTCCATTGTGGTCGGTCAGGGCCGCCGCGAGGGCCGGTGGCACCCGCTCGCCGAAGATCGCCTTGGGGTAGCCAGCCGGGGCCAGCACGAGGATGCCGTCACCGAGATCGGCGTGGTGACAGTCGCCCCAGACCACACCGGAGGTGACCAGGGCGCGCTGGACCGCTTCGTACAGCCCGGCGCGGATCGCGAGCCGGTCCGCGTTGGTCCGGCCCGGCGCCGAGAATCCCTCGACGTCGACGGCGAGGATCGTCCGGTGCACCGCCGGTTCGCGGCCGTGAGCCGGCTGCCGCAGCCGGCGCCACCACCCCCGCCTGCGGCACCCCTCACCGCCACACGTCTGCGCCGCATCTGGTTTCGGCATCTGGCCACCTCCGCTGGGCCGGCTGTCAAGGAACCGATCCTGCGTCCGGGTGGTTGACACTTCGGTTGCCGGTCACTGGACAGTTCCTTGACAGCCGCGGTCTCCGGCGGCATCCGGGCGCTAGGGTGCACGTCATCGCGTCCTGGCCGGCACTGTCGGGGGTGACGAGGAAACCCGATGGAGTTCCGCATCCTGGGCCCGGTGGAACTGCGGGCCGGCGAGCAGCAGGTCCGCGTCGCCCGCGCGAAAGAACGGTTCCTGCTCGGCGTGCTGGCGCTGCACCACGACCGGGTGGTCAGCGTCCGGACGGTGATCGACGCGCTCTGGGACGATCCGCCGCAGCAGGCGAAGAAGGACCTGCACGCCTACCTCAGCCGGCTGCGCGCGACGCTGCGCCGGGCCGGCGCCCAGGCGCGGATCCTCACGCAGGACGGCGGTTACCGGTTCGTCGCGGGCCCGGACGAGCTCGACTACGCCCGGTTCCAGGACCTGGTCCGGGCGGCCCGCGCGGCCCGCGACGCCGGCGATCCGGACGCCGCGGCGGACGCTCTGCGCGAAGCGCTCGGCCTGTGGCGGGGCGAGGTGGTGCACGGCCTCGGCACGCGGTGGATGGAGAGCCGGCGGGAAGACCTCGAAGACCGCGAACGCCTGCCCGGCTACCAGGCCCTCTGCACGATCGAGCTCGGCCGGGGCCACCACCAGGAGGTCCTCGACCGGCTGGGCGAGGTCGTGGAGGGGCACGAACACGACACGACGTTCGCCGCGCTGCGGCTGGCCGCGCTCGACGGCCTCGGGCGCTACGAAGAATTCGACACCTGCTGGCGGCAGATCTACGACCGCTGTGCCCAGTCCTTCGGCACCGGCCCGCCCCGCGAGCTGCAGGACCAGCACCGCCGGTTGCTGCAGGCCCGCGACGTGCGCACCCCGGCCGACCACAGCCGGACGCAGGCGGCGTTGCGCGCCATCCCGCCGGCGCAGCTGCCGCCGACGGTCAGCGAGTTCGTCGGCCGGGCCGGCCCGCTCGCCGAGCTGGACCAGCGCCTGATGCGCGCGCACGTCAACGGCCCGACGTCGACGCTGGTCGTGGTGCTCACCGGCCCGGTCGGCGTCGGGAAGACCGAACTCGGGCTCCGCTGGGGCCACGCCGTGCAGGACCGGTTCCCGCACGGCCGGCTCTACGCCGACCTCTCCGGCTACGCCGCCGCCCCCGCCCGGGCCCCGGACAGCGTCCTCGCCGAACTGCTGGAATCCCTCGGTGTCGCGGTGGGGGCCGTCCCCGCGTCGCCGACGCAGCGGAGCTCCCTGTTCCGCAGCATGCTGGCCGGGCGCCGGGTGCTCCTCTTCCTCGACAACGCCCGCAGCTCGGACCAGGTGATCCCGCTGCTGCCGGGCAGCGCGCACGCCGTCGTGATCGTGACCAGCCGGCACCGCCTCACCGACCTCGTCAACCACCACGGCGCGTACCGGCTGGAGGTCGGGCGGTTCACCGCCGCCGAGACGGCGAAACTGCTGACGGCCCTCACGCCGGAAGCCCACCTGCTGACCGCCGAGGCCGCGACCCGGCTGACCGGCGGGCTGCCGCGGGCGATCCGGCTGCTCGCCGACACGCTGACCGGCACCGCCCCGGACCGGCTGCCCGGCCCCGAGGACCTGCTCCTGGCCGGCGAAGCCGACACCCGGACGCTGCTGGCGTCGATCCTGTGGTCCTACGACAGCCTCGACGCGGGCGCCGCCCGCACCTTCCGCACCCTGAGCCCGCACAGCGAGCCGGCCCTCGGCCTGGCCGCCGCGACCGCGCTGGACGGCACCGACGCCGACACCACCCGAGCCCACCTGGGCAGGTTGTGCGCGGTGCACCTGATGAGCGTCCAGGACGACCGGTACACGATGGACGCGGTGACGCGGGCGGCCGGCGAGCGGCTGGCCGTCAAGGTCGATCCGGCCGACGTCCGCGCGCTGGCCCAGGCCCGGCTCCTCGACTGGTTCGCCGAGCTCGCCGCGAACGCCGCCGAAACGCTGGCGCCCACCCGGCCGGGCGCCGGCAGCGATCCGGACCGGTACGCCGCCGCCGAAGACCTGCTCGAACGCGAACGCGCCGGTATCTGCGCGGCCGTCCGCCGCGGCGCGGCCACGCACCTCGACCGCGTGGCCGGTCTGGTGCGCGTCCTGCGGCCGCACCTGGCGGCCGGCCGGGACCTGCCGGACTGGCTCACCGCCCACGAAGCGGTCCGCGCCGCCGCGGTCGCCGCCCGCGACCACGGCAGCGAGGCCGAGGCGCTCGCCGGGCTCGCCCGGCTGCACCACCTCCTCGGCGACCCCGACGCGGCGCTGAAGTCGGCCCACCTCGCGGTCACGCTGTTCCGCACGAGCGCCGATCCGCGCGGGGTCGCCGAAATCCTGCTGTTCCTCGCGGCCCGCCACGGCGAAGCCGGTGCGCACGAGCCGGCCACCGCCCACGCGCGGGAAGCGCTGGCGATCCACGCGGGCCTCGACGAGCCCGGCCTGGCCGCGCGGACCCACCTGGAGCTCGGGGCGGAACTGCTGCGCGGCGGCGAACTCGCGCTCGCCGCCGGGCACCTGACCGCGGCGGCCGAGACGGCCGGGCACCTGCCGGACCCCCGGCTGCGGGCGCGGGCCGTGCTCCGGCTCGGCCTCCTCGCGCGCCGGCAGGGCCGGCCCGGCACCGCGGCCGCGCACCTGCGGGAGGCCGTGGACCTCTTCGCCCGCCACCCGGCGGACCACGACGAGACCGTCACCGCCCTCCTCGAGCTCGGCGAGGTCAGCCTGGACCGCGGCGACCTCGCCGAGGCGCTGCTCCGCGCCCGCGAGACCGTGGGCCTGTGCCGGTCGCGGGCCGACCACGCCCGTTCCGTGCGGGCACACGTCGCGATCGTCCGTGCGCTCGCGGCGACGGGGCGGCAGGGCGACGCCTGGGTCGAATCCCGGCGGACGCTCGACCTCATCGACGAGTTCCCGGACGCGGTCGACGAGCACGTCCGCGAGCAGTTCACGAAGCTCGGCCTGTGGCCTTTGCCGGAGTAACCCGAGTTCCCCTCGCGGCCGAATACCGGCGAAGCACCCGGATGCAAAGTCGACAATGAAACCTGAATAAGTTTCAGACTAATAACAGTCACCTATACCACGGCCGGATTTTCACCTCGGACCCGCTCCGGAATGGGCTTTCCCGCGCCGAATGCCGGGCCGGCCCGCACCCGGCCGGCGGTCTTCGGCGGAGCGGCGACGGGGAGCGCCGCCGGGGTCGCGCCGGGCCCGGCCACCGGCCGGGCCGTCCGCGAGCGCAACCGGATGATCACCCTGCGCCCACGGTGTAATGACGCCGCGACCAGCCGTGCAAGCCCGGGCGCCGAGCCCGGCCGCCCTACCTGCGTAGATCACATCCGGCTGTCGGAGTGCTGGCACCACTTTTAATGGTGGTGCTAACACCACCATGCCGGGCAATGTCCGAATACATCCATACTCAACCCGTCCACCTGGCGACACTACTGACGAGTTAGGCGATTCACTGGTCCGAACGGAGGTACCTAAGCCACCGGCCCTCTGCCACTATCACCGAAAAATACATCTTCGGCTGACCCGGCCGTCAACTCTTCGGGTCAATCGAATCTGGGGGTTAGAACGAAGTGCAAATCGAACTGCTTGGCGCCTTGGAAATAAGATCCAACGGGAGAATTCACGCAATACGTGCAAAGAAAGTGCGGACTTTACTGGCGATGATGGCGTTGTCGCCGGGACGTCCGGTGTCCTACGAGCAGCTGGCGGACGAACTGTGGGGCCCCAGGTCGCTCGCCAACTCGCGCAACGCACTGCAGGCCAACATCGCCCGGCTGCGGCGGCTGTTCAAGCCGATCACGGACGCGAGCGGGGAGGAGATCGTCCGGACCACCTACAGCGGCTACCAGCTCGAAGTGCCCGCCGAGTCGATCGACTCGCACCGGTTCCTCGAGCTCGCGCGGCGCGGCACCACCCTGGTGGGTTCCGCTCCGCACGAAGCCGTCGGCATCCTCCGCGAAGCCCTGATGCAGTGGCGGGGGCCGGCCCTGATGGACGTCCAGGAGGGGGTGCGGTGCCGGGCGGCGGCGACGCACCTGAACGAGCGGCGGCTGGCGGTCCAGGAAGACCTCATCGCGGCCCGGCTGGCCGTCGGCGAGCAGCACGACATCGTGCACGAACTGCGGCTGCTGGCGACCGAAAACCCGGGCCGTGAACGGCTCAGCGAGCTGTTGATGCTCGCGCTCTACCGCACCGGGCAGCAGAGCGAAGCGCTGTCGGTGTTCCACCACACCAGCAAGTGGCTCGGCAACGAGCTCGGCCTCTCACCCGGCCGGGCGCTGAAACAGCTGTACCAGGCCATCCTGGTCCAGGACTGCATGCTCGACTGAACCGCAGGGACGGCGCCTCCACCGGCCGTCCCTGCTGTCGTACCGCTCGGACCCTGTTCCGCTCCGGGCTCATCCGCCTCCTTCCCCCGCGTGCTTCCGTGATCGCTGGGCGTGATCATGACGCACCGGGATGACCGACCGCTGACGGCTCACCGACGCCGGGCTCCGTCAGCGTTCGGTCAGAGGGCGGTCATCTCCCCTGGCTAGTTTCCGGCGAGGCCGAAGTTCGCCCGAAACCCAGGAGTCGTCATGACAGCGGCAGTGTCCGAGCGCAGGGAACAGATCCGCGCGATCGTCCGCGAGCACCTCGAACTCGAGGACAACGAGCTCTCCGAGACGAGCAACTTCATCGAAGACCACGAAGCCGACTCGCTCACGCTGATGGACGTGCTCGCGGCGCTGGAGAAGAAGTTCGGGGTGACGATCGATCAGGCGCAGTTCCGCCGGATGACCGATCTGAACAGCGCCTACGACGTCGTCGCGGAATCCGCCGGCTGGTAGGGGATCGGCGATGAGCGAACACTCCACCGCACCCGGACGCCGGGTGGTGATCACCGGCTGCGGGGTGGTTTCCAGCCTCGGCACCGGCATCGACGAGTTCACCGCGGCGCTGCGCGCCGGGCGCAGCAACGTCCGGCCGATCAGCGTCTTCGACACGACCGGCTTCGAGCACACCAACGGCTGCGAGGTCATCGGCTTCGAGCCGGAACGCTGGATCCACAACGTGGACATCGAATCGCTCGGCCGCGCGAGCCGGTTCTCGACCGCCGCCGCCCGGCTCGCGGTCGCGGACTCCGGCATCGACCTGGACGTGCTGCGGGAGGCACGCTGCCTGCTGTCGGTCGGCACGACCGACGGCGAGTCGCACGAGCTCGACAGCATGGTGTCGCTGGAGATCGCCGGCGGCCCGGAGGCGATGAGCCCGCGGCTGGCCCGGCGCACCTCGGCCGGCAGGCTCGCCACCTCGATCGCCCACGAGCTGCGGCTGTCCAATGTGGAGGTCGGCAGCATCGCGACGGCCTGCTCTGCGGGCAACTACGCGATCGGCCACTCGTTCGACGCGATCCGGCTCGGCGAAGCCGACTTCGCGTTGTGCGGCGGCGCGGACGCCGTCTGCCGCAAGACGTTCACCTCCTTCTACCGGCTGCGCAGCATCGCGCCGGACTACTGCCGCCCGTTCGACAAGAACCGGCTGGGCATCCTGACCGGCGAGGGCGCCGGCATCCTGATGCTGGAGAGCCTGGAGTCGGCGACCGCCCGCGGCGCCCGCATCTACGGCGAAGTCCTCGGCTACGGCCTGTCCTGCGACGCCCACCACCCGGTCGCCCCGCACCAGGGCGGCATCGCCCGCTGCATGGAGCTGGCCCTGGAGAACGCCGGCGTCAAGCCCGCGGAGGTCGACCTGATCTCCGCGCACGGCACCGGGACCCACGCCAACGACAAGACCGAAGCCGCGGCGATCCGCGAACTCTTCGGCGAGGACACGCCCCGGGTGGTGTCGATGAAGTCGATGCTCGGCCACTCGATGGGCGCGGCGAGCGCGCTGGCCGCCATCGGCTGCTCGGTCGCCATCACCGAGGGCTTCATCCCGCCGACCATCAACCACATCGAAACCGACCCCGAGTGCGCCGTCGACTGCGTGCCCAACGTGTCGATCGAGGCGGACCTGCGGATCGTGCAGAACAACGGCTGGGCCTTCGGCGGCAACAACTCGGTCGTGCTGATCGGCCGCTACGACGGTCCGCGGGAGGCGGTGGCATGAACACCGGCACGTTGAATCCTCCGGTCATTTCGGCCTGGACGGCGATCTCGCCGTTCGGGCACGACCGCACCTCCTTCGCCGACGGCGTCCGCACCCGGACGTCCCCGGTGTCCACTGTGGATCCGCAACGCTGGGCGCCCGGGCCCGCCGCCACGGCGGGCACGGTCCCCGGCTTCGAGCCGCGGGAGTTCTTCGGCCCGAAGGGCACCCGCGCGATGAACCGCGTCAGCGGGCTGGCCGTCGCGGCGGCGAAGCACCTGCTCGCCGACATCGGCGTCGAGCCGGGTGACGACCGCGACGACATCGGGTTCGTGCTGGGTACCACGACCGGCAGCGTCCAGAGCATGATGGACCTGACCCGGGCGTCGCTCACCGGCGACAAACCCGACCACGTCGAACCGGCCGCGGTGCCCGGTTGCGTGATGAACTGCGCCGCCGGCCAGGCCGCGATCTGGCACGGGCTCAAGGGTCCGAACGCGACCATCGCCGCGGGCCGCACCACCGGGCCGCACGCGCTGAACTACGCCCGGCGGCTGCTGCGGACCGGCCGGGCGACCCGGGTGCTCTGCGGCGCCGCCGAGGAGTACTCCCCCGCCCGCGCGTGGGTCGAGCACCACCGCCGGGGCGGCGGGGACCCGGTGGTCATCGGCGAAGGCTGCGCGATGTTCCTGCTGGAACCCGCGGACCTGCGCCCGCCCGGCCGCCGGGTGCTCGGCACCCTGGCGGGGTTCGAGTCGCGGGTGTGCCTCGACGACGACCTCGCCGGGACCGTCACCGTCGCCGTCCGCGCGCTGCTCGCTTCGGCCGGGATCGCTCCCGAGCAGGTGTGGGCGGCGACCGGCAGCGGTTTCACCGACTCCCACGGGAAACCGGTCGAAACGGTGGCGCTGCGGAGCCTGTTCGGCGACGCCGCCGTCGACCGGGTGCCGTCGGCGGACCTCCTCGGTGACACGGCTTCGGCGAGCGCGATGTTCCAGCTCGCCGCCGTCCTCAGCGTCGCCGAATCCGCCGAGCGGGCCGGCGCCGACCACACGGTCGTCACCACGTGCGACGACGACGGTTCGGTGGCGTGCACGCTGCTGCGGCTCGGCGAGCCCGCCGCATGAGCGCGCCCAAGGTCGCCCTCGTCAGCGGCGGTTCGCGCGGGATCGGCCGCGCGGTGGTGCTGAGCCTCGCCGAAACCGGCCACGACGTCGCGTTCTGCTACCGCGCGGACGAGCAGGCCGCCGACGTGCTGGTCAAGGAGGTGCACGAGCTCGGGCGGCGCGCGGTCGCGACGAAGGTCGACGTCACCGACCGCGAGGCGGCCGCCGAGTGGGTGGCCGCCACGGCCACCGACGTCGGCGTCCCGGACGCCGTGGTGACGTCGGCGGGCATCACCCGTGACGGCGCGTTCGTGACGATGACCGAGGACCGCTGGACCGACGTCATGCGGACCAACCTCGACGGCGTCTACAACGTGTGCCAGCCGGCGGTGTTCCTGATGCTCAAGCAGCGCCGCGGCAGCGTGGTCGCGCTGTCCTCGGTCTCCGGCGTGCACGGCAACCCGACGCAGGTGAACTACTCGGCGTCCAAGAGCGGGGTCATCGGGTTCACCAAGGCGCTGGCCAAGGAGGTCGGCCGGTTCGGCATCCGGGTCAACTCGGTCGCGCCGGGCCTGATCGAGACCGACATGACCGCCCAGATGACGGACAAGGCCCGCGAGAAGCTGCGCGCGGCCGTCCCGCTGGGCCGGTTCGGCACCGCCGCGGAGGTGGCCGACCTGGTGGCGTACCTGGTTTCCGACCGCGCCGCCTACATCACCGGAAGCGTATTCGAGATCGACGGCGGCCTCGTCGTCTGAGGGGGAGGTCCGCGATGGACACCGATTCCACGAGCCCGAACTTCATCGCCCGGCTGAAGACGGCCACGCTCGGCTCGGCCGAGCACCCGCTGGTCTTCCTCGGCAACTTCGAGGTCGAGGAGCTGTGGGCCGCCGACGAGCTCGGCCTGCCGCGGGTGTCCGCCGCGGGCAGCACGGCGGTGGTCAACAGCATGGACGAGTTCGCGCTGCTGCTGGGCGGCAAGGGCGACCACGTCGTGCTGAAGCACGCGCCCGACCCGGACTACCGCCGCTACCTGCTCGACCTCGGCTTCGAGCTGCCGGAAGTGCACGTCGTGGCGGCGCCGGACCCGGCGCGCAACGTCAGCCAGGACGCGCTCGCCGACGCGGGCCTCGTCGCCGCGCTGGCGGAGCTGGCCGCCGACGGCGCGCACCTGTTCCCCCACGGCGCCTCGGCCGTCGAGGAGGAACTGGCGGCCCGCACGGGCGTGCCGCTGGCCACGCCGCCCGCCGCGCTTTGCAAGGCCGTCAACAGCAAGGTCTACAGCAGGCAGCTGGCCGACGAGCTCGGGCTGCGGCAACCGCCCGGCTGGGTCTGCGACACCCCCGCCCAGCTGGCCGACGCCGTCCCGGAGGCCGCCAAGGTGCTCGCCGAGGGCGGCACGGTGGTGGTGAAGGAAGCGTTCGGCGTGTCGGGGAAGGGCATCGCCGTCGTCACCAGCGAGCAGCGGCTGCTGCGCCTGCAGCGGATGATCGAACGCACCGCGCAGAAGGCAGGCCGCGGCCGGATCGCACTGGTCACCGAGACCTGGGTCGACAAGCGCGCCGACCTGAACTACCAGTTCACGGTGGGCCGGGACGGCTCGGTGCGGTTCGACTTCGTGAAGGAAGCCATCACCGAAAACGGCGTCCACAAGGGACACCGGATGCCGCCGCAGCTCGACGAGGCCCAGCACGCGGTGATCCGGCACGCGGCGGACGCACTCGGCGCCCGCCTGGCCCGGGACGGCTACTACGGCGTGGTCGGCGTCGACGCGCTGGTCGAGCCGGACGGCGGGATCTTCCCGGTGCTGGAGATCAACGCGCGCAACAACATGTCGACCTACCAGGTGCCGCTGCAGGAGCGGTTCGTGCCCGCCGGCGCGGTGGCGATGGCGCGGCACTACCCGGTGCGCCTCACCGCTCCCCTGCCCTTCGCGCGGCTGCGCGAGACGCTCGGCGACCTGCTGTTCGCCGGGTCCGGGAGCGGGCTGCTCGTCAACAACTTCGCCACCGTCAACGCCGGCGCCGGCCTCGCGGCCGCGGGCGAAGCGTTCGCCGGGCGCCTCTACGGCGTGCTCATCGGCCCGTCGGTGGCGGAGCTCGACGACCTGGACCAGAACATCACCGAGCGCCTCAGGAGGCTTTCCGCATGAGCACGAGCACGTCCGTCCCGGAGTTCGCCGTCATCTCCGGGGCGCAGGTCCACGATGTCCTGGCCGGTCAGGAAAAACTCGTCATCGACCTCATCGAGTCGGCCTACCGCCTGCACGGCGAGGGCGACACGATCAACCCGCCGTCCTACTTCCTGCGCTTCCCCGACCGGCCGTCCTCCCGGATCATCGCGCTGCCGGCGTCGGTCGGCGGGGACATCGCGGTCGACGGCCTCAAGTGGATCTCGAGCTTCCCGGAGAACGTCGCGAGCGGGTTGCCGCGAGCGTCGGCGATCCTCGTGCTGAACGACCCGAAGACCGGCTATCCGCTGGCCTGCCTGGAGAGCTCCATCATCAGCGCCACCCGCACCGCCGCGTCGGCCGCGCTCGCCGCCGACTGGCTGACGCGGGACCGGGCGCGGCCGGCCCGGCTCGGCATCGTCGGCACCGGCCTGATCGCGCGGTACATCCACACCTACCTGGCCGCCGGGGGCTGGAACTTCGACGACGTCGGCGTGTTCGACCTGAACCAGGCGCACGCCCAAGGGTTCAGCGGGTACCTGGGCGCGGCCGGGGAGCCGTCGGTCACCGTGCACGAAACCGCCGAGGACCTGATCCGCGGGAGCGACCTGGTCGTGTTCGCGACCGTCGCCGGGGAGCCGCACGTCCACGACCCCGCCTGGTTCGCGCACAACCCGCTGGTCCTGCACGTCTCGCTGCGCGACCTGGCGCCGGAGGTGATCCTGGCCGGCACCAACGTCGTCGACGACGTCGAGCACTGCCTCAAGGCGAACACGTCGGTGCACCTGGCCGAGCAGCGGACCGGTGGCCGGGACTTCCTGACCGGGACGCTGTACGACGTCATCTCCGGTACGGCCACCCTGCCGAAGGACCAGCCGCTGATCTTCTCGCCGTTCGGGCTCGGGGTGCTCGACCTGGCCGTCGGCAAGCACATCTACGACCAGCTGTGCGCTTCCGGCGAGCTGCGGACCGTGCCCGAGTTCTTCTTCGAACTCGACCGGTACGGCAAGCGCTGAGGAGGAGCCCGGCGTGCCGATCATCACCGCCCCGCAGGACTTCAACACCGACGACCTGTTCGTCGACCTCCGCCGGTTCGCCGGCCGCTCGCTCTTCCTCAAGTGCGAGGGCTTCAACTTCGCCGGGTCGATCAAGGTCAAGGCCGCCCGGTCGATGGTCGCCGCCGCCGAGCGCCGCGGCGACCTCCGGCCCGGCTCGACGCTCGTGGAGAGCTCGTCCGGCAACCTCGGCGTCGCGTTGAGCCTCGTCGCCGCCAGCTCCGGCTACCGGTTCGTCTGCGTCACCGACTCGCGATGCACGCTCGGGGCCCGGCAGCTGATGGAGACGATGGGGGCCGAAGTCCGCATCGTCACCGAACCGCACCCGGAGCACGGCCTGCTGGGCGCGCGCATCGAGCTGGTGAGACGGCTGTGCGCCGAGCGCGGGTTCGTCTGGCTCAACCAGTACGAAAACGCCGGGAACTGGCGCGCCCACTACGAAACGACCGGCCCGCAGATCGCCGAAGCCTTCCCCGGTGCCGCCGTCGTCTTCATCGGCGCCGGCACCACCGGGACGCTCATGGGATGCGCCCGGTACCTGCAC
This sequence comes from Amycolatopsis sp. NPDC051102, assembly GCF_040682815.1. Taxonomy (NCBI): domain Bacteria; kingdom Bacillati; phylum Actinomycetota; class Actinomycetes; order Pseudonocardiales; family Pseudonocardiaceae; genus Amycolatopsis; species Amycolatopsis sp. NPDC051102. The sequence continues at coordinate 915,467 of NZ_JBFBBT010000001.1, read as the reverse complement.
GAGCACCGGCCCGGCACCCGGGTGGTCGCGGTCGACACGGTCGGCTCGGTCACCTTCGGGACGCCGCCGGCCCGGCGGATGATCCCCGGGCTCGGCACGGGGATCCGGCCGCCGATGCTCGACCTCACCCACGTCGACGACGTCGTGCACGTGGCCGAGGCGGACACCGTGCGCACCTGCCGGGCGCTGACCCGGGAGGGGTTCTGCTTCGGCGGGTCGACCGGCACCGTCGTGAGCGGCGCGCTGACGTGGCTGGCCGAGCACGGCGAAACCGGGACGGCGGTGGCGATCGCGCCGGACCTCGGCGACCGCTACCTCGACACCGTCTACCACGACCAGTGGGTGGCCGACCTCTACGGCGAGGACGTCCTCGAGGACGACCGCCAGGCCCACGCTCTGTGATCCACCACACACGGCCTAGCACCACCGCGGATCCGGGACTCACACCCCGTGAACGAACGATCACGGTTCACTAGACTCGAACACATGCGCGGATAGAAACGGCCGCGAACGCCGCATGCCCATCGGGTCGAACGGGGACGATCGTGAAGCCTTCGCTGGCCGTCCGCGCCTCCTGCTGGTCCGCCGACCACGCCAGCGCGGTCATTGCCCTCTGGCTGGTTTTCGTGGCCGTCGCCGAGCTGCCGGGCTTCGCCGACGGCCACCGGCTGGGCGGCGGCTCCTTCTCCGACCCGGACGTGGCGGCGAACTGGTGGCCGCTGGTGGCCGCGCCCATCGCGGTGCTCCTGAGCGTGCCGTTCTCCCGGCTGCTGCTGCTCGTGTCCGCGCTGTTCATCAGCGTGGTCACGGCGGCGTCGGCGACGCTGCTGGACACCGTGTCCGAGTCCGTCGCGATGTCGCCGCTCACCGGCGACGCGGCGCTGCTGGTCGTCATCACGGTTTCGGTCCAGCACATGCTGTTCGCCTTCTGCCGCCGCCGGGAGGCGATGGCCGGCGGCCACGACGCGCCGCGCGCCGCACGGATCGTCGCGAGCACGGCGGGCAACGCCGCCCTCGTTTCCGGCAGCGGCGTGGCGGCGTCGCTGGCCGCGGTCGCGCTGGCCGGCACCGCGGATCTGCTGCCGCTGGTCACCGCGGTACTCGTGGCGGTGCTGGTGTCGACCGTCGCCTCGCTGAGCCTGCTGCCCGCCCTGAACGATCGCGTGCTCACCACGCCGAGGTCGCTGCCCCCGCAGCCGCCCGCGCGGTTGACGGTCGGTGACCTGCCCCGGTTCGTGCGGCCCACGGCGATCGCGGCCGGGCTGCTCACCCTCGGCGCCGCCGCGGGCTACGGATCGCTGCGCGTGTTCGCCCCCGGCTGCCCGGGCTGCCGTCCCCTGGTCGACGACCTGGACGCCTGCGGCGTGCTGACGTTGCTGGTGGTGCTGGGCGTGGCGACCCTCGTCGCCTACCGCCGGCCGGTGGTGGCGCTGGCGACCTTCCTGCTGAACGGGATCGCCGCGCTCGCCGGGCTGGGCCTGCTCGCCGTCCTCGTGGACCCGCTGCCCGCCTGGGCGCCGATGGTCCTGGTGATCGTGCTGCTCGTGCCGGCGAACCACCTGCAGGTCTACCTGCTGCACCGGCTGCGAAGCGAAACGCTGGCCGGCATGTCCCGCCGCAACACGGTGGCGCACGCGTGCCGCCGGGCCTGGTCGGCATCCGGCGGCACGCTGCTGGTGACGGTGGTGATGTGGCTGGTCTGGGGCCTGACGGAAAGCGGCGACGTCCGCGAGTTCGCCCTGGCGACCGCGGCGATCCTGATCGCCGACACCCTGATCGTCCGGTTCCTCCTCCTCCCGCGGCTAGCGGTCCTCGGAGGCCGGACGAACTGGTGGCGGGTCAAGGGCCCGAAGGACGCCCGGTGACGCAGGCGGCCGCGGGGCCGCCCACCGTGGCAGGCGGCTCGACCGCGAAACTCCCCTCCCGTCGGCTGGCGGATACTGCCGGAGCCGAAACACCGGACAGCACCGGCCGGGTCAGGGGCCCGAAGGACGCCCGGTGAGGTCGAGGAACACTTCGTCGAGCGTCGGACGGCGCAGGGCGAAGTCGGTGTACTCGATGCCGGCGTCGCGTAGGGCCGCGGCCGCCGCGGCGATGCCGCCCGCGGTGTCGGGGAGCTCGACCGCGATGCTGCGCTTGCGTTCGTCGACGGCCACGGCCGAGGCCGACACGCCGGACAGCGCCGACACCGCGGGCTGGAGCCACTTCGCGTCCGCGACGGCGATCTCGAGCCGCTCCGCGCCGATCTTGCGCTTCAGTTCGTCGGCGGTGCCCTCGGCGATCACGCGGCCGTGGTCGATCACGACGATGTGGTCGGCCAGGTAGTCCGCCTCCTCGAGGTACTGCGTGGTGAGCAGCACCGTGACGCCTTCGTCGACCAGGCCCCGCACGATCCCCCACAGCGTGCTGCGGCTGGCCGGGTCGAGGCCGGTCGTCGGCTCGTCCAGGAACAGCACCGACGGGCGGCCGATCAGGCAGGTCGCCAGGTCGAGCCGGCGCCGCATGCCGCCGGAGTACGTCCCGACCGCGCGGTCGGCCGCCGCGGTCAGGTCGAAGCGCTCGAGCAGTTCGACGGCCCGCTCGCGGGCGCCGCGCCGGCCGAGGTGCAGCAGCGTGCCGAGCAGCTGCAGGTTCTGCCGTCCGGTGAGCAGCTCGTCGACCGCGGCGTACTGGCCGACCAGGCCGATCCGGCGCTGCACCTCCTTCGCCTGCGTGGCGACGTCGAAGCCCGCGACCCGCGCGGTGCCGCCGTCCGGGCCCAGCAGCGTCGCGAGGATCCGGACGGTGGTGGTCTTGCCCGCGCCGTTGGGGCCGAGCAGGCCGAGCACCGAACCCGCGGGCACCCGCAGGTCGATGCCGGCCAGCGCCTGGTGACTGCCGAACCCCTTGCTCAGGCCCGTGACCTCGATGGCCGCTTCGCGGTCGAGCTCGCCCGTCGCCATCAGCCGGCGTCCCGCAGGCTCTTCGGGCGCAGGTCCGTCCACGTCGCCTCGACGTGGGCGAGCGCGTCCGCCCGGGAGCTCTCCCCCTGCGCGACCGTCCAGCCCGCCGGCACCGCGGCGAACACCGGCCAGAGGCTGCGTTCTTCCTCGGCGTTGACCAGCACGAGGAACCGGCCGTTCTCATCGTCGAAAGGACTCGTCACTTCACATCTCCGTCTGGTTTCGGGCCTGGTGGCTTGCTGTCATGGTGTTCGGATCGGCTGACGGCCCGCTGACCGCCACCTGACCCGCTACGCGATGGTCCGGTACTTGCGGAAGCTCAGGGAACCGGCGACGACCAGGGTGACGGCGAGGGTGATCGTCACGACCAGGCCCGGGTGCTGGGCCGGGAACCCGGTCTCGTCGACCGGGGTGCCCCACATCCGGCGGACCGCCGTCGTCACCGAGCTGACCGGGTTCCACTCCGCGACCGGCCGCAGCCACCCCGGCAGCCGGTCGGTCGACAGGAAAGCGTTGGAGAGGAAGGAAAGGCCGAGCGTCGCCACCGCGCCGATGCCGTCGATCGCCTCCGGGTTCCGCAGCGAAAGGCCGAGCAGGATGCCGACCCAGATCATCGCGTAGAGGAACACGACGAGCAGGCCGAGCCCGCCGAGCAGCGGCAGCACCCCGGTGTGCACCCGCCCGCCGACGAGCAGGCCCGACGCCACCGTGATGGCGAGCGCGATCAGCCCGACCACGAAGTCGCCGAGGGAGTGCCCGATCAGCACGGCGGGCCGGAGGATCGGCAGCGAGCGGAACCGGTCGGTCAGGCCGCCGTTGAGGTCGGTGGCCACGGCGATCGCGGTGGGCGCGATGCCGGCCAGGCCGACCTGCATCAGCGCCGCGGGGAACAGGAACTCCGGGTAGCTGCCGCTGCCCGGCACGATCACCGCGTCCTTGAACACGTACCCGATCGCCAGCATGGTGATCAGCGGGTTCAGCGTGACCGCGAGCAGGCGGGCCGGGACGTTGCGCAGGTGGGTGAGGCGGCGCCCGGCGAGCGCCAGCACCTCCGCCACCCCGTCGCCCACCGCGGACCGGCGGCGCTCCGCCGGGGCAATCACAGTCATTCGTCCTCCTCGGAAGAGCCGTCCAGTTCGGCGGCGACGATCCGGCCGATGGCGGCCTGGGCTTGGGCGTGCATCATGAATTCGTGCCCGCAGTCGATGCGGTGCGTTTCGATCCCGCCGTCGACGTACGGCGCCCACTGGGCCGGCCGCGCGGCGAGGTCGTCCTCGGTGCGTCCCTCGGCCGCCAGGAACAGCAGCAGGCGCCCCGAGAAGCGGGCGGGCTCGTACCGGAGTGCGAGCTCGCCGTTGTTGGCCATCACGTCGAGCACGCGGGACATCCGCTCCTCGCCGATCCCGGCCAGCCGTGACCCGCCGCGGTGCAGGACGTCGAGAACGTCCGCCGGGGACAGGTCCGCACCGGCGAACTCGCCGGCGTCGTACCCGAGGTGTTCGAGGAAGCTGACGAGCAGCTCGTGCTTGGTCGGCGGGGTTTGCCCCGTCGCGTCGACCGGGAAGCTGTCGAGGACGAACAGCGTCTCGACCCGCTCGCCCGCTTCCTGCAGCTGCACGGCGATTTCGTGCGCCAGCAGCCCGCCGAACGACCAGCCGAGCAGGTGGTACGGGCCGGCCGGCTGGATCTCGCGGATCCGGGCGGCGTACTCCTCGGCGACGTCCTCGACGCTGACCGGCAGGTCGCCGTCCCCGCCGACGTTCGGCGACTGCAGCCCGTACATCGGGCGGCCGGGATCGAGGTACTGGACCAGCCCCAGGTACGGCAGGCTCAGCCCGAGTCCGGCGTGCACGCAGAACAGCGGCTCGCGGTCGCCGCCCGGCCGGATCGGCAGCACCGGGGCGAACGGGTCGAGCACCTCCCCGGCGTCGTCGCCGGACCCGGCCAGCGCGGCCAGGTGCTCGACGGTCCCGTGCGTCAGCACATCGGCGACGGTGAACCGCAGCCCGGCGTTGCGGGCCAGCGCGACCAGCCGCACCGAGAGCAGGCTGTTGCCGCCCAGTGCGAAGAAGTCCGCGTCGACGTCGACCGACGGCAGGCCCAGCGTTTCGGCGAAGGCCAGCCGCAGGACCTCTTCGGCGGCCGTCTGCCCGTCCGCTTTCGTGCTCGGGGCGGGCAGCCGCGCGTGGTCGAGTTCGCCCGCCGCGGTGAGCGGGATGTCCGGGAGCTCGACGATCGCCGACGGCACCGCGAAGTCCGGCAGTTCCCGCGTCAGGTGCTCACGCAGGCCCGCGGTGCTGCCGCGGGGCACGACGTAGGCGACGATCCGGTCGTCGCAGACCACGGCTTCGGCCGCCGCGACGCTCGCGTGCCGCAGCAGCGCGGTCTCGACCTCGACGGGCCGGACGGCGAACCCGCGGGCCTGCACGGCTCCGCCCGCCGGGACCAGGCCGCCGTCGAACCCGCGGCGGACCACGTCGCCGGTGCGGTACATCCGCGCCCCGGGGACGAACGGGTCCGCGACGAACCGGGCCGCGGTGCGGCCGGGCTCCCCCGCGTAGCCGCGGGCGATCGCCGGGCCGGCGAGCCAGAGCTCGCCGTGGGCGCCCGGCGGGACCGGCCGGAGCGTCTCGTCGAGGACGTAGGCGCGGGTGGCGCGGCACGGGTCGGGCAGGGTGCCGGGGGCGGTCCGGCCGGTGAGGCCGCCGTGGTGCGTGTGCACCTCGGCACCGGCGCGCTGGAGGCGTTCGGTGAGCGGGGCGGCGAGCGGTTCGCCGTCGACGATCACCCGGACGCCGGCGAGGGCGGGTTCGTGGCGGGCCGCGAGCGCCCGGACCTGGTGGGCGGTGGCGAACAGCACGGCGGGCAGCTCGCCTTCGAGCAGCCGCGCGAGTGCGGTGGCGTCGCCGGTTTCGGGCCCGGCCAGGTGCACCGAGCCCCCCGCGGCCAGCGCCGCGAGCACGACCGGGACGGCGCCGGGCAGGTCGGAGACGATCACCCGGCTGCCGTCCGGAACGGACTCGCCGACGGCCGCGACGGACTCGGCGAGGGCCCGGCGGGACAGGATCGTGCCGTCCGGCAGGTGAACCGCCGCGTGCCCGGGCGCCACCGGGGCGTGACCGAGGTGGCCGGGGCGGCCGACCTCGATCGCCACGCCGGGTTCCTCGGCCGGGTCGGCCGTGCGGTACGCGGCTCCCGCTTCGAGCGCCGCGAGGATGTGGACCACGCGGTCCACCGGCGACTCCGCGCCGACCGTCACCGTCCACTCCGGACCGACTCCGGCCGCCGCCAGCTTCCGCGCCTCCGTCGTCACGCGACGACGCAGCTGGGCGTGGCTCAGCCGGCCGTCCGCCGAGATCAGCGCGGGGACGCGGGTGTTCCGCAGCGTCGGCAGCTCCGCCGGTTCGTCCGTCCCGGCCGCGGCCGGGAGCTCGTCCTCGGAAAGCAGCTCGATCCGGCTCAGCGGCAGCTCCGGGTCGTCCGCGACCGCCGACAGCAGCCGGGTCAGCCGCTCGGCCAGCAGCTCCGCCGCCGCCGGGGTGAACAGGTCGGCGCAGTACTCGATGCTGCCTTCCAGACCGGCCTCGCCGGGCCGCTCGCCGAGCTGGAACGTCAGGTCGAACTTGAACTTCGCGCCGGTGGCGGGCAGGATCTCCGGCCGCACCCGCAGGCCGCCGATCTCGAACCGCGGGTCCGGGACCTCGTAGTAGGAGAGCATCACCTGGAACAACGGCTGGCGGGACAGCGACCGCGCGGGCCGGGCCATTTCGAGCAGCAGCTCGAACGGCAGGTCCTGGTGCGCGTACGCCTCGAGGTCGGTGTCGCGCACCCGGGCGACGAGCTCGGCGAACGTCGGGTTGTGGCTCGTGTCGGTGCGCAGCACGAGGGTGTTCACGAAGAACCCGACGAGGTCGTTCGTCACCTCGTCCGAGCGGCCCGCGACGAGGCTGCCCAACGGGATGTCCGTGCCCGCGCCGTGCTTGGTGAGCAGCGCGGCCACCGCCGCCTGCACCACCATGAAGACGCTGGCGCCGGACCGGCGGGCCAGTGCGACCAGTCCCTTGTGGACGGACGGCGGCACCTCGAAGCCGGCTGTACCGCCGCGGAAGGCGGTGGCGCCGCGGCGCGGGAGGTCCGCGGGCAGCCGCAGCTCGTCGGGGAGACCGTCGAGCGCGTCGCGCCAGTACTCCCACTGCTGGTCCGCCGCCTGGCGGTCGTCGAGCAGCTCACGCTGCCAGACCGCGTAGTCGGCGTACTGCGCGGGCAGTTCCGTCCAGCCGGGCGCCGCTCCCCGCACTCGCGCGTCGTACGCGGTGGCCAGGTCGCGGGCCAGGACGTCGACGGACCAGCCGTCGCCGGCGATGTGGTGCAGAACGAGCAGCAGGACGTGCTCGCCGGTGTCCTCGACGCGGTACAGCGTGGCGCGCAGCGGGCGGTCGGCGGCGAGGTCGAACGGACGGCTCGCCGCGGCTTCGAGAGTCGCGGTGAGCTCGTCCTCGGTGACCGCCGCGGTGACCAGCAGCTCGCCCGGGGCGGGCGGGAGCACCTGCTGGTACGGGACGCCGTCGACGTCGGGGAAGACCGTGCGGAGGATCTCGTGCCGCTCGACGACGTCGTCGAGCGCGGCCGCCAGCGCCGCCGCGCCGAGGTCGCCGCCGAGCCGGACGGCCAGCGGGATGTTGTACCCGGCGCCTTCGAGCCGGTTCAGGAACCACATCCGGGTCTGGGCGTGGGACAGCGGGATCCGGTCCGGCCGGGCGAGCTTCCGGAAGCCGGCGCCCGCCTGGCCCGCGGAGACGAGCCGGCCCGCGAGCCTGCTGACCGTCCGCGCCTCGAACAGGTCCCGGATGGACAGTGCGGCGTCCAATGCGGACCGGACCCGGCTCACGACGGAGTTCGCCAGCAGGGAGTGCCCGCCGATGACGAAGAAGTCGTCGTCGATGCCGACTTCGGCCACGCCGAGCACGTCGGCCCAGATGGCGCAGAGCGTCGCCTCGACCGGCGTGCGCGGCCCGCGAACGGTGACCCGCGTGTGCTGTTCCGGCGCCGGCAGCGCCTTGCGGTCGATCTTGCCGTGCGCGGTCAGCGGGAAGCGGTCGAGGACGAGGTACGCGCCCGGGACCATGTACGCCGGCAGCTGCCCGGTCGCGTGCGCCCGCAGTTCCTCGGCGGTGGCGGAGCCGGTGACGTAGGCGACGAGCCGCCGGTCGTTGCCCGTGCCGTGGACCGTGACGACCGCTTCGCCGACGCCGGGGTGGGCGGCGAGGCAGGCTTCGATTTCGCCGAGTTCGATGCGCTGGCCGCGGATCTTGACCTGGAAGTCGCGGCGCTCCACGAACTCCAGCTGCCCGTCGCCACGCATCCGGACGCGGTCGCCGGTGCGGTACATCCGCGTGCCCGGCTCGCCGAAGGGATCCGCGACGAACACCGCCGCGGTCTTGGCGGAGTCGCCGACGTAACCGCGGCCGACCACCAGGCCACCGACGAACAGTTCGCCGACCGAGCCAGCGGGGACCGGACGCAGCTCGTCACCCAGCACGTACAGCCGGGAGTTCCGCACCGCACGGCCGATCGGCACCACCTCGGGACCGGTACGGATCACCGCATGCGTCACATCGTCCGAACACTCCGTCGGGCCGTAAGCGTTCACCAGGGGCACGTCCGGGAACCGGGCGAACCACCGCGCGCACAGGTCCGGCGGCAGCGCCTCACCCGTCACCACCAGCCACCGCAACCCCGAGACATCCGGCTGTCCGGCCAAGTCCCAGGAGTCCAGCGCCGCCCGCAGCAACGACGGCACGACCTCCAGCACCGAAACACCCTCGGCGCGGATCAACCCGAACAACGCGTCCGGATCCGCCGCCACGACCCGCGACACCACCCGGACCCGGCCCCCGACCAGCAACGGCGCCAGCATCTGCCACACCGACACGTCGAACGTCACCGGAGCGTTCTGCACCACCACATCCGACGACTCGAGGCCGAGGTCCTCGACCTTCGCCAGCAAGTGGTTCACCATCCCCCGGCGGTGCACCATCGCCCCCTTCGGGCGCCCCGTCGAACCCGACGTGAAGATCACGTAACCCAGGTTCAGACCGGCGTCGCCGCGGGACACCGGTGCCCACTCCGCGTCCTCGGCGCCGTCCAGCACGACGATCTCGGTACCGCCGCCGGCGATCTCGGCCGCCAGGTCCTCGAAGCCCGCGCCCACCACGACGGACGCGGCGCCGGAATCCTCCAGCAGCCCGGCCAGCCGGGCCACCGGCAGCGTCGGGTCCAAGGGCACGTAGGCCGACCCGGACCACAACACGCCCAGCACGGCCGTCACGAACCCCACTCCGGGATCGGCCAGCACACCGACCACACCACCACCCAGCCGGCGGGACAACGCACTCGCCCGGCCGGCCAGCGACCGGTAGGAGACCCACGCGCCACCGTCAGCCACCGCCGGCGCGTCCGGCGAGGCCAGCGCGATGTCGCAGATTCGCGACACCACGTCGGGACCGACCGGCCCGGTGGTCCCGGCGCCGCGTTCCAGGTCGGCGACCGGAACGATGTCCACCCGGCCGAGCGGCACCGACGAATCGGCGAGCGCGGTGTCGAGCAGGTGCCGGAACATGCGGGTGATCAGGCCGACGCGGCCGGCGTCGAACGCCTCGGGTGCGTAGTCGAAGCGGAAGGCCAGTTCCCGGCCCGGGTTCACGACCAGGCTCAGCGGGTAGTGGCGGGAGTCCTCGGTGACGGCGTCGAGCACGCGCACGTCGTCGCCCAGCAGCACCTCGGTGCCCTGGTCGTCCGCGGGCACGTTCTCGAAGACGATCGCGGTGTCGAACAGCTCGCCGGTGCCGGCCAGGCCGGGCACGTCGTGCTGCACCTCGGCGAGGCCGACGTGCTGGTAGGCCGACATCGTGGCCTGCTGGTCGCGCAGGGAGACCAGCAGCTCGTCGAGCGTGCCCGCGGGGTCGAGGCCGGCCCGCACCGGCACGGTGTTGATGAACATGCCGACCATCGTTTCGACGCCGGGCAGCTCCGCCGGGCGCCCGGAGGTGACCGAGCCGAAGACGACGTCCCGCCGTCCGGTGAGCCGGCCGACCATGATCGCCCAGCAGGCCTGCACGATGGTGTTCAGGGTGAGCTCGTGCCGGCGCGCCCACGCCACCAGTTCGGCGGTCTCGTCCCGGTTCAGCACCAGCTCGGCCGACTCCGGGACGGCCTTCAGGTGGCCGTCGAGCTCCGGCGCGACCTTCGTGGGCTCGGTGAGCCCGTCGAGCACCTCGCGCCAAGCCCGCCGGGCTTCCTGCTCGTCCTGGCGGCCGAGCCAGGCGAGGTAGTTCCGGAACGGCGCCACCTCCGGCAGCGCGGCCGCCGGGCCTTGCGTGTACAGCGTGGCCAGTTCGCGGATGAGGATCGGCACCGACCAGCCGTCGGTGGCGATGTGGTGGGCCGTCCAGAGGAACCGGTAGCGCCCGGCGGTGATCTTGATCAGGGTGAACCGGACCAGCGGCGGGTGCGCGAGGTCGAACCGGCGCTCCCGGTCCTCGGCCGCCAGCCGGCCCAGCCGCTCCTCGCGCTCGGCCTCGGGCAGCGCGGACAGGTCGAGCTCGGTCCACGGCAGGCCGACCTCGGCGGCGATCAGCTGCACGGCGTCACCGCCGCGGCGGTGCCGGAAGTAGGCGCGCAGGGTCGCGTACCGGCGCAGCAGGGCGGCGCAGGCGTCGCGCAGGGCGTCGACGTCGAGCGGGCCGGCGAGGTCCGCGGTCGCCTGGACGGTGTAGACGTCCACGCCGTCCGGGTCGAACTCGGAGTGGAACAGCAGGCCCTGCTGCAGCGCGGAAAGCGGCAGCGCGTCCTCGATGCGGCCGCCGTCGGGAGCCAGCTCGCGCAGTTCGTCATCGGTCAGCTCGACCAGCGGGCCGTCCGCCACGACCGGCTCGCCCATGCCCGGCTCACGCACGGCGACCTGCTCGGCGATGGCGGCCGGCGTCCGGCGCTCGAGGATGTCCCGCGGGGTGAGCTCGATGCCCGCCGTGCGGGCGCGGCCGGCCACCTGGATCGCGCTGATGCTGTCGCCGCCGAGGGCGAAGAAGTTGTCGTCGATGTACACGCGCGGCACCGAAAGGACCTCGGCGAGGATGTCGCAGACGACGGTCTCGACGGTGTTGCGGGGGCGGCGCCCGACGACCTCCGCCCGGAAGTCCGGCGCGGGCAGCGCTTCGCGGTCGACCTTGCCGTGTTCGGTGAGCGGGAGCTCGTCGAGCACGACCAGCGCCGAGGGCACCATGTAGTCCGGCAGCAGCTGCTGGGCGGTGCTGCGCACGGCACCGGCGTCGATCGGGCCTTCGCCCTCGACGCCGATGAGGTAGCCGGCGAGGCGCTTGCCGCCGTCGGCGTCGGTGAGCACGCGCACGACGGCGTCGAGCACCCCCGGCACCGACCGCAGGACGCTCTCGATCTCGCCGAGCTCGATCCGGTGCCCGCGGATCTTGACCTGGAAGTCGCGGCGCTCCACGAACTCCAGCTGCCCGTCCTCCCGCATCCGGACGCGGTCGCCGGTGCGGTACATCCGCGCACCCCGGCCCCCGAACGGGTCGGCCACGAACACCGCCGCCGTCCGGGCCGGATCGCCGACGTAACCCCGGCCGACGACGAGGCCGCCGACGAACAGCTCACCGACCGAGCCGGCGGGCACCGGCCGCAGCTCGTCACCCAGGACGTACAGCCGCGAGTTCCGCACCGCACGGCCGATCGGCACCACCTCGGGACCGGTCCGGATCACCGCGTGAGTCACGTCATCCGAGCACTCCGTCGGCCCGTAGGCGTTCACCAAGGGCACGTCCGGGAACCGCGCGGACCACCGCGCGCACAGGTCCGGCGGCAGCGCCTCGCCGGTCACCACGAGCCAGCGCAGCCCGGAGACGTCCGGCTGCTCGGCCAGGTCCCAGGAGTCCAGCGCGGCCCGCAGCAGCGACGGCACGACCTCCAGCACCGAGACGCCCTCGGCGCGGATCAACCCGAACAACGCGTCCGGGTCCGCCGCGACCGCCCGGGACACCACCCGGACGCGGCCCCCGACCAGCAACGGCGCGAGCATCTGCCACACCGACACGTCGAACGTCACCGGAGCGTTCTGCACCACGACGTCCGACGACGCCAGACCGAGGTCTTCGACCTTCGCCAGCAGGTGGTTCACCATCCCCCGGCGATGCACCATCGCACCCTTCGGACGGCCCGTCGAACCCGACGTGAAGATGACATATCCCAGGTCCAGACCCGCGTCGCCCGCGGGAACCGGTGCCCACTCCCGGTCTTCGGCGTCGTCGAGCACGACCACCCCGGCACCGCCGCCGGCCGCGGTGACGACCTCGGCCGCCAGCTCCTCGTACCCGGCGCCCACCGCCACGGCGTCCGCGCCGGCGTCGGCGAGCAACCCGGCCAGCCGGGCCACCGGCATCCCGGCGTCCAGCGGCACGAAGGCGGCCCCGGACCACAGCACGCCCAGCACGGCGGCCACGAACCCGGCACCCGGGTCGGCCAGCACGCCCACCACACCGCGGGACGGCAGCCGGCGCGACAGCGCGCTCGCGCGGCCCACCAGCGACGCGTAGGAAACCCAGTCCCCGCCGTCGGCCACCGCGGGCGCCTCCGGCGAGGCCAGCGCGATGTCGCGCACCCGCGACACCACATCGGCCCCCACCGTCCCGGCACCGCCGACACCGGCGGCCAGCAGCTCACCCAGCTCGTCCGCCGACACCACGTCGATCCCGCCCAGCACCGCCGACGAGTCGGCCTCGGCGAGGCGGCCGACGAACCCGGCCAGCCGCTCCAGGTGGGCCGTGACGCCCTCGGCGTCGTAGAGGTCGGGGTTGCCGTTCAGGTGGATCTCGATGATGTCTTCGGTGACGTCGAGGACGGTCAGCGAGAGGTCGTTCGTGATCCCGGTCGACAGGTTCATCACGCGCGTGTGGCACTCGCCGAGCCGCAGCCCGGGTTCGGGCGGGAGCACGTTGACGAACGGGCCGCCGAACGGGCGGCGCTCGTCGCTGCGCACGCCGATGTCCCGGCGGATCTGGTTCACGTGGTAGCGCTGGTGCTTGAGGGTCGCGGCGAGCTCGCCCGACGCCTGGCCCAGCAGCTCGGCGATCGTCGTCTGCGGCTCGACCACCATCCGCAGCGGCAGGTAGTTCGCGACCATGCCCGGGGTCGCCCGCGAGCGGACGCCCGCACGCGCCGCGACCGGGACGGTCAGCAGCAGGTCCTTGATGCCCGAAAGCCGTTGCGTGTAGGCCGCCATCGCGGCGATGAAGAACGTCGGCAGCGTCACCTTCGCGCCCGCGGCGGCCTCGCGCACGGCCTTCGCCGTCTCCGTGGGCAGGATCATCGTGCGGCGCAGGAAGCCGCGGGCCGGTGCCGGCTCCTTGCCGGACAGGCTGACCAGGTCGGGCGTGGTGTCGAAGTGCCGTCCCCAGAACGCCTTGTCCCGCAACCGGTGCGGCGAATCCTGGTAGGCGAGGTCGGCGTCGAGCAGCAGCCGGAACGGCGGCAGCGCGGTGGGCCCCGGGTCTTCCCCGGCCAGCAGCGCGTTGTAGAGCTCGCCCAGCCGGCGGTGGCAGATCGCCGCGCTGAAGCCGTCACCGATGAGGTGGTGGGTGGTGAGGTACCAGAAGTGCCGCTGCTCGCCGACCCTGATCAGGGCGCCGCGGAACAGCGGGAAGTCCGCCAGGGAGAAGGGGTGGCGCATGTCTTCGTGCATCCACTCGAGCGCGGCGGCCTCCGGGTCGGCTTCCCCGGTCACGTCCGGGTAGCGGATCGGCAGCTCGGTCAGCGGCTCGATGAGCTGCCGCGGTTCGCCCTCGACCTCGACGAACCGGGCGCGGAAGCACTCGGCTTCGTCGGCCAGCGCCCGCAGCGCCGCCCGGAACACGTCGACGTCCAGCGGTCCGGTGATGTCGAGGTAGTCCGCCATCGCGTAGGCGAGGCCACCACCGGACAGCTGTTCGTCGTACCAGACGTCCGTCTGTGCGGTGGACAGGGGCAGGAACGCGTCGACCGCGGTCATCAGGGCACCTCGAAGAGTGTTTTGGCGTACGGGGATTCGTGTTCGGCGCCGCCGGGCAGCGCTTCGGGGCCGTAGTTGTCCATGACCCACTGGTCCTGGTAGATCGTGTCCAGGTAGCGGTCACCGAGGTCCGGCGAGATCACCACCGCCGTGGCCGCGTCGTTCTCCTCCAGCCAGCCCAGCGCGCCGGCCAGCACCATCCCGGAGCCACCGCCGAGCAGGAAGCCGCGCTGCGCGAGCCGGCGGCACGCGCGGATCGCGGCCGCTTCCTCGACCCGCACCAGGTCGTCCACGAGGGACATGTCGATGACCGGGAACCGCACGCTGGTCCGGACGGCCGTGGAGCGCCGGGCGGCCCGCGGCCCGGGACCGACGCACTCGACGGCCACGATCCGCACCTGCGGCCGGACCTGGCGGAGATACCGGGCGCAGCCGGTGAGGGTGCCGGCCGAGCCGACGCCGACGAAGAGCACGTCCAGGTCCGGCACGGTGCGCAGGATGTCCGGGCCGGTCGAGCGGAAGTGGGCCATCCAGTTGCCGGCGTTGGCGTACTGGTCCAGCCAGGTGTAGCCGGCGTTCTCCGCGCACAGCCGGCGGACGAGCCGCAGGCCCGCGGCCGGATCGGCGGCGACCAGCACCTCGGTGCCGAGGTTCTGCATCAGCTGCCGGGTCAGCAGGGTGCTGCGCGGATCGGTCACGCAGACGAACCGGTAGCCGCGGCTGGCGGCGACCAGGCTCAGCGCCACCCCGAGGTTGCCCGACGACATTTCGACGATGGTCGAGCCCGGCCGCAGCACGCCCGCGCGCTCGGCCAGCGTCACCATTTCCAGCGCCGGCTTGAGCTTGCTCGACCGCGCGAAGTTGAAACCCTCGCACTTCATCAGGACCCGGCGGCCCACGACGTGGCGGAGGTCGACGTACAGGTCCGTGACGTCGAACTCCTCCGGCCTGGTGATCACCTGCACGACGAACCTCCGGTCGGCGTTTTCCCGTGGTGGGCGGGAAAGGGCTCGCCACGGCCGACCTTCCCCGCGATCAGGCCCTGGAAGAGGGTGAGCTTCTGGATGTTGCCCGCGCCTTCCATGAACTCCACCCCGCGCGCGTCCCGGACGAGCTTGTCGAGCACGGCGTGGTCCCAGCGGGCGCGCGGCCCGAAGAAGCTGCAGGCCGCCAGCGTGGCTTCTTCGGCCAGCCGGCACGCTTCGGCCTTCGCCGCCGAGGCGAGGTGGCCGCGGGAGCCGTCGGCGTCGACCTCGATGGCGGACAGGTGCACGAGGTGGCGCACGCTGTCGATGCGGTGGCCGAGAGCTTCGAGCCGGTCGCGCTCGGCGCGGTCGAGCCGGAGCCGGCCGGCCAGCACGTAGTCGTGGGCGGCCGCGGCGATGCCGACCGCGATCGCGGCGACCCCCGGCCGCAGCCGGTTGAACGTCTGCACGCACGCCCACATCCCCCGCCGGGCGGCCGAGCGGTCCCGGCCGAGCACGCGCTCGGCGGGCACCGCCACGTCGTCCAGCGTCACCTCGCAGATCCGCGCGGCACGCAACCCCAGTGTCTCGATCGGCTCGGCGCGGTACCCCGGATCCGCCGTGTCCACCAGGACCGCGGTGACACCCAGCGGACCGGGCCCGGTGCGGGCGAACACGACACCCAGCGCGGCCCGCGCGGCGTTGCCGACGTACTTCTTGCGCCCGTCGAGCCGGTGCACACCGTCGGCCGACGGCGAAAGCTTCGTCTCCAGCGCGGCGGCGTCGGAACCCCGGCCGGGTTCGGTCAGCGCGAAGAACGTCCACGTGGGACGCTCGAGGAGCCGCCCGTAGAACCACTCCTTCTGCTCGCGATCGGCCAGCACGTCGACGAGCACGCCGGACATCGACGCGCCGGGGCTCGCGAGCATCAGGCCGGCGTCACCGCGGGCGAGCTCCTCCAGCACCACGACCCGTTCGATCGCCGTCATGCCGTGGAAGCGGTGTCCGCCGAGACGCAGGCCGGCGCCGCCGTACTCCGCCGGGATCAGCATGGCGGCGAGGCAGCGGACCCCGGCCAGGTCCAGGTGCGCGCCGACGGCGTCGGGGTCGAGATCGAGACCGGCGCCCGCGGTGCGGAACTCCGCGCCCCACTCGCGGGCCGCGTCCTGCAGCGCCCGCAGCCGTTCGTCCAGCACCGTCGCCGTCACGCCGCGACCTCCGCGGTGTAGGCGCCGGCGAGCAGCTCGGACACGTCCGCGACCTCGCCCGCGCCGCCCCGGGCGAATCCCGCCGCACCCAGCAGGCGCAACAGGACCCGGTCGGTTTCGGTGAGCCGGGTGTGCCAATAGGACAGTGCGGCCGGCGTCGACGCGCCCGCGGTCAGGGCCGCCCGCACCTGGAGCTGCCCGGTCAGCGCTTCGGCGACGGCGCCCTGGACCAGCTGACGGCGCAGCAACGTCGTGTCCCCGCTGCGCCGCCCGCCGAGGTAGTCCAGCGCCGCGTCGAGCAGGGCGCCGGACAGGCCCAGCCGCAGCCACACCGACCCGGTCGCCAGGACCGGGTCGGTGGCGGCCACCGGCCGGCCGGTGCGCGCGAGGACCACGGCGCCGCCCGGCAGCTCCGCGGTCCGGACCACGAGCACGTCGCCGTCCACCGGCCCGGCCGGCAGGACCGCGACACCGCCGGCACCGAACGCCGGCGCCCCCGCCGGCAGCGCCGCGTGCAGCGCCACCAGCGCCGGGGCCATCCCTTCCGCCCGCGCGATGTCGTGGCACCGCAGCCAGGTCGCCGTGCTCGGCGGCGAGATCGTGGTCATCGCTCAGGCGGCCATTTCCGCCGAGACGAACCGGGCCAGCGACCCCACCGATTCGAAGTGGCTCATTTCGAGGTTCTCCGCGTCGAATTCGATGCCCAGCGCCTCTTCCAGCTGCATCAGCAGTTCCAGCACGCCGGTGGAGTCCAGCCCGGCGTCCGCGAGCCGGGTCTCCGGGCCGAGGTCGGCCACCTCGGCCTCCAGCACGGACTCGAGCGCGGCGCAGATCCCCGCGACGACGCGGTCGTCCAGGACCTCGGTCGGTTCGGCCACGGTTTCGGTCACAGTGCTCACCATTCCCTTCGTCAAGACAGCAGTCGTTACCCACGAGCCCGGTACCGGGCCTCGAGTTCTTTCGGTGTGGTGCCTTCAGCCCGCGACGACCCGGTCCAGCAGGGCCAGGCCGCGCGCTTCGCGCCGCCGCAGGCCGCGGGAGGTGCGCAGCGGGTCCCAGCTCGGCTCGCGTTCCGGGAGCAGCTCGGGATTGCCCAGCGGGCCCTGCTCGAGGACCGGCCGGCCGAGGATCGTCGACGCGCACTGCGCACCCCCGGTGGCGCAGCCGACGATGCCGCCTCCGTGCAAGATGCTCTGGCCCGTCAGGTAGAGACCTTCGACGCCCGAACCGATATCGGGTCGTTGCCCGACGCGGCCCCACGTCTGCAGGCCGTACGCCGTTCCGCCGGTCGAAAGCGTGTAACGCTCTTGGGTCAGCGGCGTCGACGTCTCGACGTGCACCATGTTCGCGCGGAACGGCCCGATCGCCGCCTCGGCCAGGTCCAGCATCTGCTCGGTCAGCCGGTCCTTGGCGCCGACGTAGGCCGGCTCGCGCCGGTACCGGGCCCCGTGCGCGGGGCCGTCGGCGAGCCCCCAGGGCGCGTACCCGGGCGGGCAGGCCGTCATGATCTGGAAGTTCGTGTGCCCCGGCGGGCACGCCGCGCCCGGCACCGGGTCCTTCAGCGACGCGAAGGACAGGAACGCGAACGGCAGTTCGTCGAGCCGGCCCGCCTCCACCTTCGCGTAGGCGGCGTCGACGTCTTCGTTCGGCCAGTACCAGATGTTCGCGCTCGGCAGCGGGAGCTCGCGGTCGAGGGCGACGTAGCAGACGGCCAGCGGCAGCCGCATCGTCGCCGTTTCGGCGCGGGTCACGACGGACTCGGGCAAGTTCTCCCGGCCGTCGCACAGTTCCAGGACCGTGCGGCAGTAGTCCGCATTGGACACGACCACCGGCGCGCGGTGGATCGTGCCGTCGGTCAGCCGGACACCGGCGGTCTTGCCGTGCTCGATGAGGATCCGGTCGACCCGGGTGCGGGTGAGCAGCGTGCCGCCGTGCGACTCCAGCAGCTCGACGAACGACGCGGCGATCACCTGCCCGCCGCCCTCCGGGTAGTAGGCGCCGCGGAGGTAGTCGTCGAGCATCATCGTGTGCGCGACGACGAGCGTGCTCGCCGGCGCCGAGCCGTAGTTCCCGGACTGCGCGGCCAGCACGGTGCGCGCCCGGGCCGACAGGCCGCAGTGGTCGAACAGCTGCGCCAGCGTCCGGCGGCTCCAGCGCAGCATCACGGCCGGCACCTTCGCCCCCGGGCCCGCCGCCGAGGCGGACTGGCGGCACGCCCGTGCGACGGCCGCGCAGATGTCGATGTAGCGGGTGATGCCCTCGGCCTCCGCCGGCAGCGCGGCCCGCAGCCGGTCGGCGTAGCGGTCCCACCCGGCCGGCACGTCCACGGTGACGCTCGGCAGCACGATCCGGTCGAACCCGTCGGGGTCCATCGGGTGGAAGCGCACCCGGTCGCCGAGGCCGAGCCCGGTGAGCACCCGCGGCAGCAGGCCGTCCGGTCCGCAGTCGCCGAGGTAGTGCACTCCGACGTCGAACTGGTAGGCCCGCCGCCGCCGGAACACGTGGCTGTTCCCACCGGCGACGTCGTGCTGTTCGAGCACGAGCACGCGCATCCCGCTGGCCACCAGGTACCCGGCGCACACCAGCCCGCCGATCCCGGATCCCACCACGATGGCGTCCCAGCGGCCGGCGGCCGTCTCTTCTGTGTCCACGCCCCGACGCTATGCCGGAGCGGTGACCTCGGGCTGACCGCGCGCTGACAATCCGGGGGAGAGAGTCGTCAGCGCGTCACTGGGGTCCCCGGCCCGCCCGAGGTCACCTATTCAGGGGCCAGCGTCGAAGGCGACGGCCTCGTGCGCAACGTGAACCACGTCGGCGCACAGGTGGCCACCACCGTCAGCACGACGGCCAGCCCGAGTATCACAAGATATATCCACAAAGGACCGGACGGGAAGGAGCTGTCCGACACCGCCGCGCTGAACGGCACCAGCATCGACGCGGCGACCAGCGTGCCGAGGAACACGCCGATGGCGGCCACGATCCCCGCCTCCACGGCCATCATCCGCATGACCTGCCCCCGCGTCGACCCGATGAGCCGCTGCAGCCCGAACTCGCGCCGCCGGTCCGCCGTCGCCATCACCAGCGTGTTCACCATGGAAATCGCGGCGTAGACGAGCAGGAGCCCGACGATCAGGTAGTTGACCCAGGCATTGGCCTGGACCTCCGCCACGAACGCCTTGGTGAGCGCTTCCCGGCCGGCCACCTGCACGCCGTCCGCTCCCCCGACCTGGCTGCGCAACGCCGTGAGCAGGTCGGCTTCGCCGGTACCGGGTTTCGCCATGACGAGGATCCGGTCGGCCGCGCCCGCCGCCGTGTGCGGGGCCAGCGTGTCGGCCGGCAGCAGCGCGGAAGCCGAGGCCGCCGTGGTCCGCAGCGTCGCGACGACGTCCAGGGTAGCCAGGGAGCCGTCGCCCAGCCGCATGACGATCTTGGCACCGACGCCGACGCCGAGCCGCTGCGCGAGGTCCGCGGGCAAGGCGATCGTGTTGCCGTGCAGGTCGTCGAGCTTCCCGGTGGCGACGATGCTCCCCCACGCCTGGGCGATGCCGTCGGCGGTGACCCCGGTGAGGTCCACGCCGTCCTCGTCCTGCGTCGAGTCCGCCGGCTTTTCGTTGTAGCCCTTGCTCGTCACGAACGCCGTGGCGCCGCCGACGCCGGGGGCCTGCTGCACCTTGGCGACCAGGTCCGGGGGCAGGTCGCCGGTCGCGGACGTCACCACGGCGTCGGCGAGCAGCGAATCGGAGTACTGCTTCTCCGCGACCGCCACCTCCGTGGTCTGGAAGTACAGCATGAAGATCGCCAGGCCGGTGGCGAGCATGATCGGGGTGACCGCACCGGCCATCGGCATCCAGCGGGCCCGCGCGTTCAGCGAAGCCAGGTAGCCGGGCAGGCCGCCCAGGGCGTGGATCGGCCGGCGCAGCACCGAGATCAGCAGCCGGGTGAGCCCGGGGGCGAACAACGCCACCGCCGTCGCCACCAGCGTGACGGCGGGGCCGGCCGTGCTGGCCGCGAGCGGGCCGTCGACGACGGTGATCGTCAGGTAGGCCAGTGCCACCGCGCCGATCAGGCTCGACACCCCCAGCCACAGCCGCGCCGGCGTCAGCCAGCGCGTCGGGATCGCGGTCTCCCGCATCGCCTCGACGGGCCGGGTGCGGCCCGCGTACCGGGCGGCGACGAACGCGGCGCCCCACGCCGAGCCCAGGCCGACGACCGCGGCGGCGACGACCGGGTAGAACCCCTGCTCGAACTTGAGCACCGGCTGGATCACGCCGAAGCCGGTCAGCCGCCCGAAGAGCCAGCCGCCGAGCAGCATGCCCGGGACGATCGCCAGCGCGGTGCCCAGCACGCCGATGATCATCGCCTCGCCGGTGATCATCCGGCTCAGCTGGCGCGGGGTCGCGCCGATCGCCCGCAGCATCGCCACCTCGCGGCGGCGCTGCTGCACCGAAAGCGTGAGCGTGCTCGCGACGACGAACATGGCGACCTGCGCCGCGAGACCGCCGAACACGGCCGCGAGGATGATCAGCAGCTCGCCGTCGCCGGCCGCCCTGGCGAACTCGGCGGAGCCGCGGGCGTCGCCGGTCAGCGTCACCGCGTGCTGGTCGTGCACCGCGGTCGCGATCTGCGCGCTGACGGCGTTCACGTCGGCACCCGGGGCGAGCTGCACGCCGAAGGCGTCGACCTTCCCGGCCGCGGAGCTCAGCCCACCGGCTTCGGCGGGCGAAAAGAACACCGCGTCGCCCGCCATCTTGCGGCCGGCGTCGGCGATGCCGGTGACCTGGTAGGAGTGGACGCCGCCGTGGACGGCGACGTCGACCTTGCTGCCGGCGTGCGCGCCGATCCGGCCGGCGGTCGCGGAGTCGAGCACGACCTCGCCTTCGCGGATCGGGGCGACGCCGTCGGTCAGCCGGTAGGGCGCCAGCTCCGCGGAAACCCAGCTGTGGCCGGCCTGCGTGCCGGGCACGGACGAGCCGCCCTGGTCGGCGAGCACGTCGGCGTGGAAGGAGACGTCCGGGACCACGTGGGCGACGCCGGGCACTCCGCTGATCGTGTTCGCGAGCGCCCCGTCCAGCCGGACGCGCTCGGACAGCGTCGCCGTCTCGTGGTCGGCGTCCTCGCCGTGGCCGACGGTGGGCAGGTCGTAGGACTGGTTGCCCGCCACCACGATCGGCGCGGCGGCCAGCCGCTGCGGCGGGATCACGGTCCGGATGCCGGTTTCCATCAGGCCGCCGCAGGCGAGCATGACGGCGGTGCCGACGAACACCGAGACGAGGGTGGCGATGAAACCACCGGTGCGGTAGCGCAGGGTGCGCAGGACGAGTGCCAGCATCAGCGCGTCAGCTCACTCAGCCAGGGTCCCTCCGGGGACCGTTGTTCGGTGCGGGCGACCAGGCCGGTCATCCGGCGGGCCACCTCTTCGGGGTTCGGCTGCCGCAGCTCGTCGACGACGCGGCCGTCGGCGAGGAACAG
Organism: Amycolatopsis sp. NPDC051102; assembly: GCF_040682815.1. Taxonomy (NCBI): domain Bacteria; kingdom Bacillati; phylum Actinomycetota; class Actinomycetes; order Pseudonocardiales; family Pseudonocardiaceae; genus Amycolatopsis; species Amycolatopsis sp. NPDC051102. Next base: position 893,827 of record NZ_JBFBBT010000001.1, on the reverse strand, counting down.
CACGCGGTCGGCGTAGGAGGCGGCGACCGGGTCGTGGGTGACCATCACGATGGTCTGCCGCGAGGCGTTCTTCGCGTCCCGCAGCAGGGTAAGGACTTCCTGGGCGGACCGCGTGTCCAGCGCCCCGGTCGGCTCGTCGGCGAAGATCACCTCGGGGTGCGTGACGAGGGCACGCGCGATCGCCACCCGCTGCTGCTGGCCGCCGGACAGTTCCGCGGGCCGGTGGTGGCTCCGCTTGCCGAGCCCGACCTGTTCGATGATGCGGCGCACGAAGGCCGCGTCGGCCCGCCGTCCCGCCAGCCGCAGCGGCAGCGTCACGTTCTGCTCGACGTCGAGCGCGGGCAGCAGGTTGAAGGCCTGGAACACGAAGCCGATGCGGTCGCGCCGCAGCTTCGTCAGCTCGACCTCGCGCATCGCGCTGAGGTCCGTGCCGCCGAGGGTGACCGTGCCGGACGTCGGCTTGTCGAGGCCCGCCGCGCAGTGCAGCAGCGTGCTCTTGCCTGACCCCGACGGCCCCATCACGGCGGTGAACGTGCCACCGGCGAAGCCCGCCGTCACGTTGTCGAGGGCGAGAACCTGGGCCCGGTCCTTGCCGTACGCCTTGCGTACGGACAGCAGCCGCACGACTTCGACCGTGTCGCCTTGCTGGTACATCTGCGGCTCCCCTGGCGTGGCTTCGCGTTCTTCGATCCGTTACCGCGACCACGTTACGAAGCCGCGAAGCCATTTCCGAGGGTGCTAGGGAGCGGACTTATGCGGGGGTTAGCACTACCGCGGAGAACGGTTCCGGCTGCGCATAATGGGCGCCATGACTAGCGGAAGCCCGGTCGCCGGCATGACGCGGTCGCTGCTGCGCGACGGCGGTCTGGCGACCCTGCGAGGCGGCGCGCTCGCCGTGGTGGCGGTGATCGAACTGGCGGTGTTCGTCGTCGTGGTCACCGCCGGCTCGCTGCTCGGCGTGGGCGCCGGGCTCTTCGTGCTGCCCCCGGCCGTGCTCCTGATGCGGTACCTGACCAACGGCGTGCGCGCGTCGGCCGCCGCGTGGTCGGGCGTGCGGATCCCTGTGCCGTACCTGCCGGAGCCGGCGGGCGGCAGCTCGCCGGCGCGCCGCTGCCACCACCTGCTCGGCGACCGCGCGAACTGGCGTGACGTGCTGTGGCTGCTGGTCGACAGCTCCCTCGGGATCCTGCTGACCCTGACTCCGCTGCTGCTGATCCTGCACGGGCTGCGCGGGCTGGCGATGCCGTTCCTGGTCGGGTCCGACGCCGCCGAGTGGCTCGGCAGCTGGTACGTCGTCATCCCGGTGGACGACCAGCCGACGGCCTGGTTCGCGGCCATCCTCGGCCTGGCGCACTTCCCGCTCGCACTGTGGAGCGCACCCCACCTGCTCCGGCTGCACGCGAAGCTGGCGGCCACGCTGCTGTCCCCGACCGAGGTCACCCGGCTGACGAACCGCGTGCAGCACCTGTCGGAAAGCCGCGACGACGCGGTGGGTTCCCAGGCGACGGAGCTGCGTCGCATCGAGCGCGACCTGCACGACGGCGCGCAGACGCACCTCGTGGCGATGGGGATGACGCTCGACGCCGCGATGCGCGTGCTCGATTCCCACCCCGAGGCCGCACGGTCCTTGATGGACGAAGCGAAGAACAGCTCGGCGAAAGCCCTGCAGCAGCTGCGCGACCTCGTCCGCGGCATCCAGCCACCGGTGCTGGTCGACCGCGGCATCGCCGACGCGATCCGCACGCTGGCCCTGGAAAACCCGCTGCAGATCGCAACCACGATCGACCTGCCCGGCCGGCCTTCTCTCGCGGTCGAAACCGCGGCGTACTTCTCGGTGTCCGAAGTGCTGAACAACGCGATGAAGCACTCGGGCGCGCAGACGGGCGAGATCCACGTCCACTACGAGTCCGGCCGGCTGGTGATCAACGTCAGCGACTCCGGCCGCGGCGGCGCGAACACCGAGAACGGAACGGGCCTGCGGGGCATCGAAAAGCGGCTGGCCCCGCTCGACGGCTTCATCACGATCCTCAGCCCGCTGGGCGGCCCGACCATGGTGACGATCGAGATCCCCTGCACCCTCGAGCCGCTCGGGTCCTGAGCTACCGCCGTTTTCCCCAGCGCCCGTCGTCCGGTTCCTCGCCCCGCCGCACGGCGTCGAGGTAGGCGCGATCGGTGGCGAACCGGGCCGCCACTTCCTCCGGTCCCTTCGCGACGGCGCCGTGGCCGGGAATGACGACGTCGACGTCCCGGGCGGCCTCCTCCAGCCGGTCGAGCGCCGCCGGATAGGCGACCTCCTGACCGTCGCGGCGGGGGTCGAGGAGCGGGATCAGGACGTCGGAGAGCATGTCGCCGACGAGCAGGACGCCCCGGTCGGCGAGCAGCAGGGCGGCGTGCCCGACGGCGTGCGCGTCGTGCTCGATGACCTCGCCCGGCACCGGTCCCCCGCCGTCGGGCAGCGGGGTGAGCAGGGCGACCACGTCGAGCGGGATGTCCGGCGCGGTTTCCTTCGCCATCGCCTGCGCGCGCTCCCGGGCTTCGGTGGCCACCTCGACGCAGGCGGGCGTGGCGTACCGCGGGACGTCACCGAACCGCGGGTGCCAGAGCAGGTGGTCGAAGTGCGGGTGGGTGCTGAAGCCGGCGACGACGGGAAGCCCGAGCCGCTCGACGTCGTCGGCGAGCTGGTCCAGTTCGGCACCGGTGATCCCGGGATCGACCAGGACGAGCCCGGTTTCCCCGCGCACGACGGTGCTGTTGCTCCAGACCCACTCGCTCTGCCGCACCCAAACGCCGTCGGCCACCTCGTTCAGCATCGGTACACCCTAGTGCTTGAGGTAGGCCAGCACCGCCAGCACACGCCGGTTGGCGTCCTCGGACTGCGGCAGGTTCAGCTTCGCCAGGATGTTGTTGATGTGCTTGGAAACCGCCTTCTCCGAGACCACCAGCTCGCCGGCGATGTTGCTGTTGGACCGGCCCTCCGCCATCAGCTTGAGCACCTCGCGCTCGCGGGCCGTCAGGCGTTCCAGACGGTCGTCGCGGGTGTTGTGGGTCAGCAGGCGGGTCACCACGTCCGGGTCCATCACCGTGCCGCCGACCGCGACCTGGCGGACCGCGTCGACGAACTGGTCGCCGTGGAACACGCGGTCCTTCAGCAGGTAGCCGACCGAACCCTCGCCGTCCGCGAGGAGCTCGTCCGCGTAGAGGCGTTCCACGTACTGCGAAAGGACCAGCACCGGGAAGCCCCGCATCCGGCGGCGGGCTTCGATCGCCGCGCGCAGGCCCTCGTCGGTGAACGACGGCGGCAGGCGGATGTCCACGATCGCGATGTCCGGCCGCTCGCGCAGCATCGCCTCCAGCAGGTCCGGCCCGTTGTCGACCGCCGCGCACACCTCGAAGTCGTGCGCCTCGAGCAGCCGCACCAGCCCGTCCCGGAGCAGGAACTGGTCCTCGCCGATGACCACGCGCACTTGTCCGTCCCCCACCCTGAGCCCGCTGACGACCACCATCATAGGGGCGGTTCAGGCGGGCTCGGCCACCACGCAGACGCCCAGCGCGCGGTGGTGCGGGTCGTAGTCGGCCAGCAGGAGCGGGCCGTCGGCCGGGCCGCCGGCAAGCGGCGCCCACAGTCCCGTGCACGGGTACTCCGGCGGGGCGACGCCCGCTCCCGGCCACGCACCCGTGCGGTCGAGCTCCCGGCCGACGATCGCGGCGGTGCCCGGCTGCCGGAACCCGGCCACGGCGGCGGGCGCCACGCCCGGCAGGACACCGACGCGGATCGCGCGGTCACCGCCGGGCTCGAAGAGCAGGGCCGTGGCGGCGTCGCCGATGCGTTCCGGGGTGTCGTACGGCGTGACACCCTGGTCCATGATCAGGACGAGCACGCGCCGGTACCCGTGCCGCTGCACGTAGGAAGCCGCGATCCGCAGGGCGCTGAACGGCGCCAGGCCGCCCTGCCCGGACACGGCGAACACGAGCGGCCCGCCGGGGAGCACGGCCGTCAGGTTCACCGGTGCCGAGAGCCGCGGGTCGAACTCGGGCGCCGCGTGCGCGACGATCGCGAGGTCGATCGGCTCGCTGGACAGCTGCCCGGCGAGCAGGTCGCGGGCCATCGCGAGGAAGGTGTTGCCCCGCGCCCGCGTCACCCGGCTGGGGCGGAAACCGATCTCGTGCCCGCGGCTGAGGTCGGCGAAGTAGTGGTGGAGCTCGGGGACGTCGATCTCCCGGTCCCCGGGCCCGAATTCGCGCCGGATCGCCGTCGCCAGGCGCAGCGGGAACGGCTGCAGCCCGGGCGGTGGCGTGGCGGACAGGACCGGTGCGGCCGCGCGGTACATCGCCTAGCGCTCCGCGCCCGCGGGGACCAGCGGCGCGAACTCGTGCAGGTGCTGGCGGCGCAGCAGGTCCGCCGGCTGGTCGCGTTCGCTGACCAGGTGCGCGCGGCCGCCGTAGACCAGCACCTCGGCGGGGTAGCCGTGGCTGAGGAACAGCACCGGGGACGCCGTCGGGCCGTAGGCACCGGACCGGGTGACGCCGATCAGGTCGCCGCTGCGCACCGGCGGCAGGGCGGCCTTCTTGGCGAGCACGTCGTTGGGCGTGCACAGCGGCCCGGTGATCTGCCAGGTTTCGGTGGCGGGCTCGTCGATGCGGTTGAGCAGCCGGATCGGGAAGTCGCGCTTGACGTAGGACCCGATGCCGACGGCCGCCATGTGGTGGTTGGTCCCGCCGTCGGCGACGGCGAAGTTCTGCCCCATCGAGGTCTTGGTGTACCGGACGCGCACGACGTAGGTCCCGGACGTGGCGGTCAGGTACCGGCCGAGTTCCATCACCAGCCGGGTCGCCGGGTGCCGCTGCGCGAACTCGTCGATCACCGGGTTCAGCATCGACGCCAGCAGGTCGCGGTCGAGGTCCCGTTCCCCGGCGAAGTACGCGACCCCGAGGCCGCCGCCGACGTCGACCATTTCCAGCGGGAACCCGATCGTGCGCGAAACGCGTTCGGCGAGCTCGAAGATCCGCCGCGTGTTCTCGACGATCGGCTCCTCGTCGAGGATCCGCGTTCCCATGTAGACCTGCACGCCCATCAGCCGCAGGTTCGGGTGCCGCGCCACGAGCCCGGTCGACGCGAGCAGCTGCTCCTCGTCGATGCCGAACTGGCGCGGCTTGCCGCCCATGGTGAGCCCCGAACCCTTGACCGCGAAACTCGGGTTCACGCGCAGCGCGACGCGCGCTTCGATCCCCCGCTCGCGCGCGAGGTCGTCGAGCAGCCGGAGCTCGCCGAACGATTCGCAGACGACCGTGTAGACGCCTTCATCGAGACACGCAGCCAGTTCCGACGCGCTCTTGCCGGGGCCGAGGAAGATGATGTCGTTGCCGGCGACCCCGGCGCGCCGGGCGGTGATCAGCTCGGCCATCGACGAAACCTCGGCCCGCGCGCCGTGGGCGTGCAGCAGGGCGCAGACGGAGATGTTCGGATTGGACTTGAGCGAGTAGAAGATCTCCAGCCGCGGGTGCAGGCGTTCGCGCAGCGCGGTCAGCCGGCCGCCCAGTTCGTTGCCGTCGTAGACGAACAGCGGTGTGCCGTGACGCTCCGCGAGTTCGGTGATGCCGACACCCTGGATCTCGAACTCGACACTCATGAAGCGCTCCTCATTTCCGGAAGACCATGGCGGAAAAGGTCGACCCGAGGCCGACCGAGATCATCAGGTAGCAGGCCCCGGGCGCCAGCAGGCCCAGGCCGTTCGCGGTGTGGTAGTTGAGGAACGGGTCGGCGCAGAAGCTGTGCCCGGTCGTTCCGACGTTGTCGAGGAAGATGCGGCTGCGCGGGATGCCCAGCGCCCCGCTCGCGCGCACCCACGAGATCTTGTTGACGTTGTGCGGCAGGACCATGGCGATGTCGTCGACGGTCAGCCCGGCGGCCGCGACGGCCTCGCGCGCGACGTCCGCGACGGCACCGGGGTAAATGCGCCGGAACTCCGCGGCCTGCTCGTCGTCGAGGATGACTTCGCCACCCGGGCCGCCGAGCGTGGTGGTGGCGTAGCCGAGCATCGTGTCCTGCGCGTCGCCCGGGCCGACGAGCACCGCGGCCGTCGCCTCGCCCATGATCGCGACGTCGGGGATGACCTGCGCGGAGTGGGTGAACGCCTTCTCGCCGGTGAGGACCAGCGCGAGCGCGTCGGGATCGCCGTCGGCGGCCAGCAGCGTGCCGCACAGGTCGACCGCGAGCAGCCCGGAAGCGCAGGCGTGGTCGGTGACGGTGAACATGGCCGCGTGCTCCAGCCCGAGCGCCTCCCGCACCCCGAGCATGGGGTTGACGGGGTACGGGCTGGCGGCCGGCATCGTCTTGGCGCGCACGACGTAGCGGACGCGTTCTTCCTGGCCGGCAAGGAAGTCGAGCTTGCTGACCGCGCCGAGCAGCATGTCCGCTTCGGACTCACTCGACCGGCAGACGTCGGAAAGGCCGTACATCCGGCGGAAGCGCCGCAGCTGCGTGGCCGAGAGCCCCAGCTCGTCCTGCAGCGATTCGATCGAAACGGTCGTGGGCACGTAGGCGGACACCGCCACCAGCGAAGTCATCGCGCCGTCACCCTCCCGGTTCTCCGAACGTGCTTGCCCGGCAAGGATTGCGGCGAACGCTGACGGCGCACTGACGACCCGCTGACCCGCCCTCGGACGGCCGGTACCGGAGCTCGGCCGCCGTCAGCCGGACGGCTCCCCGAATGCCTTCAGCAGCAGGCGGTGCAACGTTTCCTGCTCCGCCGGGCTCAGCAGGCCGAGCAGCTCGGCGGTGACCGCGCTCGAGACCTCCTCGACCTTCTCGACCGTCGCCCGCCCCGCCTCGGTCAGGGTGAGGACGTGCCGGCGGCGGTCTTCGGTGTCGCGCTCCCGCAGCACCCAGCCGGCGGCTTCGAGGCGGTCGAGCACCTTCACCAGGTCGCTGCGGTCCAGGCCGAGCCGGTCGGCGACGCGCTGCTGGGACAGCGGGCCGGATTCGCCGATGCAGACCAGCACGTAGAACTCGCGCAGGGACACCCCGGAGCCGGCCAGGGCCGCGTCGATCCGGCTGACGCCGCTGCGGTGCAGGTGCCCCATCACGTAGGTGGGCCAGCGCAGCAGGGCGCGAGGACGGTCGGGGGACGAAGTGGCCATGCCGGCGATCCTAGGTCAGCGTCCGCGGGTTGGCTCAATTGTGGGGATCACCTACAGTAGGAGTCATGAACGAAACAGCACTGATCACCGGAGCGAGCCGCCGGCAAGGGCTCGGCTTCGCCGTCGCGCGCGAATTCGCCGCCCGCGGCTACCACGTGGTCCTCGCCGGCCGGGACCTCGACCGGACCCGCGCACTGGCCGCTCAGCTCTCCGATGAAGGACTTTCCGCCGACGCGATCCGGCTCGACGTCACTCTTCCGGCGGACGTCGCAGCGTGCGCCGAGTTCCTGCGCACCCGCTTCGGCCGGCTCGACGCGCTGGTGAACAACGCCTCCACCATGCCGGACTTCACCGCACTGTCCCTGCTCGACGCCGACCTGGCCGAGGCCCGCGCCGCCTACGACGTCGACGTGCTCGGCGCGCTGGCCCTCGTGCAGGCCTGCTTGCCGCTGCTGCGGGCGGCGCCCGGCGCGCGGATCGTCAACGTCGCCAGCGCGGCCGCCGGCCAGCTCACCGCCGGGACCGGCGGGGTCCGGGCGCCCGGCCACTCGCTCGCGAAGTACGCCCTCGACGCACTCACCGTGGCCCTCGCCGCCGAACTACGCGAAAGCGGCATCGTGGTCACGGGTGTCGATCCGGGCTCGGTCGCCACCCACCCGGAGCGCGGCGACGACGCCGACGACCGCTCCCCCGCGGAAGCGGCCCTCGACGTCGTCGCGGCGGCCGGTGTCGCGCTCAGTGCCGGCGGCCGAGCGCCTCTCGCTTGACGAAGCCGATCACCCCGGTCGCGACGAAGAGCACCGCGCCCACGATGATCAGCCAGAACAGCCCCTTGACGACGATGCCGAGCACGACGAGCACGGCCCAGACCACGAGCAGGGCGACGAGGATTCCCATGGCGATTCCCTTCCGGACGGTCAGGGCGCGGATACCCCGCGCACGGGCCGGCTACTCCCGGCAGCCGGGAGCCGCTTGCCCAGCGTGACGAACAGCCGCACCAGCCCGGAGAAGACCTCAGTGCGTCTCGGTGCTGAAGCCGCCGTCGATGGTGAGGGTGGCGCCCGTGATGTTGCCGGCCACCCGGTCGCTCGCCAGGAACGCCACCAGGTTCGCCACCTCCGCCGGCCGGGTGAAGCGGCCGGTCACCGCGTGGGCGGCGGCCTCGCGGGCGACGGCTTCGGCGTCCGCGCCCGTCGCGGCGGCCAGGGTTTCCGCCACGCCGCCGGCGCCGAGCCACAGGTCCGTCGCGACCGGGCCGGGGCTGATCGCGTTGGCGCGGATGCCGCGGGGGCCGAACTCCTTCGACACCGACTTCGTGAAGTTGACCAGCGCCGCCTTCGCCGCGCTGTAGTCGATGACGCCGGGGTCGGGCAGGTGCGCGTTGACCGAGGCGATCGTGACGATGCTCCCGCGGCCCGCGGTCACCATCGTGGGCAGCACGGCCCGCGTGGCGCGGACGGCGCTGAGCAGGTTCAGGGTCACCGAGCGGGCCCACTCGTCGTCGGTGACCAGCAGGAAACCGTTCGGCCGCGGGGTCACCGCGCCGACGTTGTTGACCAGGATGTCGATCCGCCCCCGTTCGGCCAGGGCCAGTTCGGCGAGCCGGCCCGGGCCGTCGGAGGTGCCGAGGTCGACGGCCAGCGCGTGCGCCTTTCTCGCCCGGACCAGGGCTTCCAGGTCCGGACCGGGGACGCGCGCGCCGGCCACGACGTGCGCGCCCTCGGCGATCAGAGCTTCGGTGACGGCCAGGCCGATGCCCCGGCCGGCTCCGGTGACGACGGCGACCGCGCCGTCCAGGCCGAGGTCCATGTCAGCGGATCCCCTGCTCGTGCAGCCAGCCGAGCACGGCGTCGGCGACTTCGCGCCAGCCGTGGTCGATGGTCAGCGAGTGGCCGCGGCCTTCGAACTGCTTCAGCTCGGTCACCGCGGTGGAGTCCCGGTACTGCTTGAACGTCGATCGGGTGACCACGTCCGGGACCGTGTGGTCCGCGGTGCCGGAGATCAGCAGCAGCGGGCCGCGGTCCTCGCGGCCGGTGTCGACCTGCGCCTGGGAGTGCAGCACGAAGTTCGCGGCCGCGGCCTGGAACAGCGGGCGGGCCGGCGACGGGATCGTCCAGCGCCGGTGCAGGCCGGCCGACTCCTCCTCGCTCAGCGCGTTCCCGAAGCCGAACCGGAACTCCTTCTCCGTCAGCGACACCGACCGGTGCAGGTTCGCGGGGTTGCCCAGTGCGGGCAGGCCGGCGCGCAACTGGGCCAGCGGCAGCGGCAGGACGCCCTTGATCTGGGCGGGGTCGATGGCGACGCCGGCCAGGCCGATCCCCTGCCCCAGCAGCTTCTCGGTGATCAGGCCGCCGAAGGAGTGGCCGATGAGCACCGGCGGCGACTCGAGCCCGGCGATGATCGACGCGTAGTGGCCGGTGGCGTCGTCGATGCCGACGTCCGCGACGGCGCCGGGGTTCGCCCGGGCCAGCTCGACGGTCTCGGGCTCGTGCGGCCAGCCGGGCGCGACCGGGGCGTACCCGGCCGCCCGGAAGTGCTCGATCCACGGGTTCCACGAGGTGGCGTGCAGCCACAGACCGTGGATGAACACGACGGGGGTCATCGATCCTCCAGTGCGCGGGGGCTTTCCCGAAGCCAACCCGATGCACGGCCACCACGTCCAAGACCTGTTGCGCGCGCATCGATAGCCGTGGTGGCATCGTCGGTGCCCGCTCCACCCCTTCGCGCGGAAGGCCGCATGGACCTCGACCTCCGGCTGGTGCGGTACTTCGTCACCGTCGCCGACGAGCTGCACTTCGGGCGGGCCGCCGCCAAGCTGTTCATCAGCCAGCCCACGCTGTCCAAGCAGATCCGCAAGCTCGAAGCCGACGTCGGCGGCCCCCTGCTGGTGCGCGACAGCCGCCACGTCGCCCTGACCCCGCGCGGCGAGCGGTTCCTGCACCTCGCCCGGCAGCTGCTGGCCACCGCGGACCGGATGCTGCGCGAACCGGCGCCGCACCACCTGCGGATCGCCCACATCTTCGAGCTGGACACGAGCCGCGTGGTGGCCGACGCGTTCCTCGCCGCCCACCCCGGCGTCCGGCTCGTGCAGAGCCAGATGGACAGCGGCCGCCAGCTCACCGCGCTGCTCGAGGACCACCTGGACGTGGCGATCATCCGCGTCACCGGCGCGATGCAGGCCGCCCACCCGGCGGGCTGGCGGCACGCGCTGCTGCGCCTGGAGCCGTTCTGGCTGGTCGGCAGGCCCGGCGACCCGCACCGGACGTCGGTGTCGGTGCACGAACGACCCCTGGAGGTCTTCGCGGACGCCCCCGGCACGGCGTTGTACAACGTGCACGGCCACTACCTCAGCTCGCTGGAGCGGCACACCGGCCTGGCCCTGAACTGGCTGGGCAACCCGGGCACGTTCGACACCTGCCACGCGGCGCTCAGCCGCGCCCCGGCCCGCGCGCACCTGCTGGAGTTCGACAGCTACGCCCGCCGGTACGCGGCGGCGGGCATCCCGGCCCACCGGCCGCAGGAGCTGCAGCCGGTCTACCCGTGGTCACTCGCCTGGCGCGACGGCGAGCAGCCGGAGACCGTCCGGGCGTTCCTCGAGATCGCGCACGGGACAGCGGCCCGCCACCACTGGCTGCATCCGGAGCGGGCCGGCGCCGCACCGCTGTGGGCTCCGCCCGAGGACCTCGCCGTCGCGACCGCGGGGGGCGCGGCGACGGATGCCGGGCCGGGTGCACCGGACGGCGGCGGGCCGTAGCCTTTCGCTGACGGCGTGCCCCGATCGCGCCGCCGCGTGCAGGACGAGCAGAGGAGTTCGGATGCAGGGAATCGACCCTTCGGTGCCGCCCAGCGGCACGGGCTGCGCGGAGTGCGACGCCGCGGACCCGCAGGGCTGGTGGTTCCACCTGCGGCGCTGCGCGGAATGCGGGCACATCGGGTGCTGCGACTCCTCCCCCGGCCAGCACGCCAGCGCCCACGCCGCGGCCACCGGCCACCGGATCGTGCGCAGCTTCGAGCCCGGCGAGGAGTGGTTCTGGGACTACGACGAGGAGGTGATGTTCGAGTCCGGCCCGGCGCTGGCCGAGCCCGCCCACCGCCCGCTCACCCAGACCGCACCGGGACCCGCCGAGCGCGTCCCGGAGGACTGGGACCGGCACCTCCACCGCTGAATGTCCACACTGGAGTGCCCGCAGGTCAGGCGCCGGACTTGGAGCCGGCGTCCATCGTCTGCCGAACGACCGCGCCGCCGCGCTGACATTCCGGCTGCGGTTGAATGACCGCCGTGACGCTCGACGACTGGCTGGCCCGCCTGGCCTCCGCGACCGGCGACCGGGTCACCATCGATGCCGCGCTCGTCGCCGAGCTCGCCGGTGCGCTCGGGGCGCCCGAAGCCGAACTGCGGGCGACCCTGGACGGCCTGCTCGATTTCCACGCCGGTGCAGCGCAGGTGGACCCGGCGGTGGCCCGCGCCGCCGTGTTCGGGGCCATCAGCGCGACCGTCCTGCGGCACCTCGGCGCCAGTGCGGTCCGGCCCGGCGTCGCGCGGCTGGTGTTTTCCCTGGAGCGGGCCGAAGTCACGGCAGGCGGTCTCGTGCTGCACGCCCGCGTGCCCGGCGCGGCGCCGCAGGACCGGGACACCGCCGACGTGGTGGCCCGCCTGGAGCGGGCGGGGCTCGCGCGCGGCGGCGAGGTCGTGCTCCGGCCGGGTGGCGGGCCGCGGGAGATCCGCGTGGTGTGCCGGCCGCCGGTGTCCGGCCCGGAGGTGTTCCTCTCCTACGCGCACGACGATCCCGGCCACAAGGAAACCGTCCGGACGCTGGCGGAACTGCTGGTGCGCAACGGGATCGACGCCGACATGGACCAGTGGGCCGGGCCCGGCCGCCAGGACTGGCAGGCGTGGGCGACCGGCCTGATCACGAAGGCCGACTTCGTGCTGATCATCGCTTCGCCCGCTTACCGGCGCGCCGGCGACGGTCTCGCGAAGACGGGCGACAACCGGGGTGTGCAGGCCGAGTCGGCGACCATCCGCGACCTGCTGCACCAGGACCGGCGCACGTGGACGGCGCGGCTGCTGCCGGTGGTGCTGCCGGGCCACGAGATCGACGAGATCCCGCTGTTCCTGCAGCCCTACTGCGCCGACCGCTACCACGTCACCGAATTGTCCGACGCCGGCATCGAAGAACTGCTTCGCGCGCTGACCGGACAGCCGCGGTACGTGCGGCCCGAGCTCGGCGCGGTACCGCACCTGCCGCCCCGCTCCCTCCCGCGTCCGCCGGCTCGCTCCTGACCCGGAGGATCGACGCCAACGGCCCGAGCGCGTCGGTGACGACCTTCCCGCGCCCCGAATGCGGTCCCGGCGCCGCAGGGCCGGGTCAGGACAGCAAAGTGGTCACCGTGTCCTCCGCGGCGGCCAGGCACACCAGCGGGCTCAGCCGGCACACTTCGACCGCGCGCCGGACCACCGGCGAGGGCACGACCAGCAATTCGCTTCCGCAGCCCACGCAGGCATCGCTCGCGAGCAGCAGCGCCCGCAGGCCGGAACTGCCGCAGAACGTCACCGCGCTGAAGTCGGCGATCACCCGGGTGGTTTCCGGCAGCGCCCCGAGCAGGACGTCGGACAGCGATTCGCCGTTCGAGCTGTCGATTTCGCCACGCACGGCGACGACGGTCACCGAATCCGCGATCCGCCGCACGGTAATGTCGATTCCGATCGAACCGCCGCCGTCCACCCGCCACTGTCGCATCGAATCACCCCTGATCATGGCTCAGTGCGGTAGGAGGGCCAACGTAAACCGCGCGGCGGCGGCAGGGCAACCGGACGCTGCCGATTCCCGCTTTCGTGCGATTTCCAAGCCCGTTTTCCGGCCGATTTCCGACACGGGGATACCGAAAACGAGCGAAGGTGTCACACTCGGGGGACGGACCCGCCCGCGAGCCGTTCCTGCACTCGGGCGTGGCGGAACTGGTAAACGCCGCCGACCTGGCGGAGGACGCCTCGGCGGTGGGCGTCGTCCAGGAAGCGCATCAGGCGCCAGGGCAGCCGGCCGGTCGCCGCCAGCCAGACGTGGTGGACGAAGTAGTTGCCCCACGCGCGCGTCACCAGCACCGCCAGGCCGATGCCGCCGCCGAAGCACACGCCGACCACGAAGGGCAGCACCGGGTTCGTCGCCGGCGGGAACACCTGGCCGCCCGCGATCGCGCCCGCGAGGCCGTAGCACACCGCGGCGGCGCCGCGGGCCATGAAGAACCCGAACAGCGCGCCCGCCAGCCCGCCCGCGACGGCCAGCGCCAGGTCGTACCGGCCGCCCAGCACCGGCAGGAACCGCGTCTGGGCGGTGAACGCGAACGCCATCCCGTCGAACAGCCCCAGCGACACCAGGAAGGAACCGGCCAGCGCGATCGCGCCGGTCCGCTCGTTGCGCAGGATCGTCCCCGGGCTGGCCACGCGGCTGGCGTCGACCGGTTTCGCCAGCCACACGTGCACCGCGAACACCAGGCCGAACACCAGCGCCAGCAGGACGACCAGGCCGGTCGCCAGCGACCAGCCCAGGCCGAGCAGGACACCCACGACGGCGCCGAGCGCGAACCGGCCGGCGAACTTCCCCGCGGCGCCCGCGAAGCGCAGTTCGGTGCGCAGCGGTTCCGGCGCGCGCCCGAAGCGGTGGGTCAGGTAGGCGGCGCCGCCGAACGAGACACCGTAGATCGCGGCCAGCCCCGGGCCTTCGTCGACCCAGCCGGTGACGACGAAGAACACCGCGACCAGCGCGCCGACGAGCGCCGAGCGGGTCCGGACCGGAACGGCCCGGTACAGCTGCCACCAGGCCAGGTCGCGGCTGCGTGCCTGCTCGAGGTGCCGGGCCAGGAAACCGAGCCAGTGCGCCGCCTGCGCCGCGGTGTACCGCCCGGACGGGCTGGTCTGCGGGTTGCGGCCCGGCGGCTGCGGCACCTGCGCGTAGGCGTTGGGGACGAACGAATCGAGCAGCCGTCCTTCGAGGACGCCGTCGTCCTCGGCGTCGAGCAGCTCCGCGGGGTCGGCGCCGGGGCGGCCGTAGGCGATCCGCGCGAGGTCGACCATCAGCGGCGTCCGCAGCACCCGGCCCAGCGGCGCGCCCGGCTCCCGGCGCAGCCGTTCGGCGACCGGCCGCCAGCGGTCCTGCCCGGTACCCTGCCGCGCGGAGAGGTAGGTGAGCGCTTCCCGCCGGTCGACGGCTTCGAGCCGCACCACGGTGGCCGCGCTGAGCACCGGCCCGGATTCGCGCCTGACCTGCTCGTACTCGGCCGAGCGGCTGGTCAGCACCAGCGCCCGGCCCCCGGCCATGGTCTGGTCCAGTGCGTCGAGCGCGGCGACGCGCAGGTCGGTCGGCATCTCGTCGAGGCCGTCCAGCACCGGGACGACGTGGCCGCCGAGGACGAGCCGGGTGGGGGCGTCGCGCCCGTACTCCCGCGCGGTGAGCAGCGCCGGGTGGTTGTCGGCGAGCCGGGCCGCCAGCCACCGGTCGAGGTGTTCCCGCCGCGGATCCCAGGAAGCCAGCGACAGCAGCACCGGGACGGGGGCGCCGGGCGTGCGGACGCGCAGCAGCTCCAGCGTCAGCATGAGCGCCAGCACCGACTTGCCGGAGCCGGGCTCGCCGAGCACGAGCAGCTGCGGCGTCGGCAACGCGGCGAAGGTTCCGGCGATGTCGTCGAGGTCGCCGCGCAGCGCCGGCCGTCCCGGCCGCACGTCCGCCGACCAGCGCAGCGCGATCGGCTGCGGCCGGTGCAGCGAACGCAGCTCGGCTTCGGCGCGCCACTGCCACGTGACGGCTTCGGCCAGCTCGGCGACCGCGCGGTCGAAGTGGTGCGCCGGCGGCGGTTCGGCGACCGCGGTAGGTAGCTCGGCCGGGGTGTCCGGCTCGGCGGGGGTGGCCTGGGCGAGGATCCGCTCGTGGAGCCGCCGCAGGTCGGGGTTCGGGTCGACGCCGAGCTCGTCGGCCAGCCGGCGGCGCAGGCCGTGGAAGACCGCCGACGCCTCGGCGTAGCGGCCCTCTTCGGCGAGCGCGCGCATCAGGAGCAGGTGGGACAGCTCGCGGATCGGGTGCTCACCGCAGAACTCGGTCAGCCGGCGGACGACCTCCCCCGGTTCGCCGAGCCGCAGCTGCCATTCGGCGCAGAGCTCCACGGCTTCGGCGCGCTGTTCGTCGAGCACGGCGGCGCGCCCGGCGAGCGTGGTCGTCCGCAACCCGTCGAGCGCCGGGCCACGCCACAGCGCGAGCGCGGCCCGGATCTCCTCGACGGCGTCGGCGAGTTTCGCCTGCCCGGCGAGCCCGCGGGCGGCCGCGAGGTGCCGGCGGAACCGGAGGGAGTCGAGGTCGTCGGAGCCGGCCTGCAGCCGGTACCCGGGGCCGTCGGTGACGATCGACGCGCCGGCCTCGCCGAGCCGGCTGCGCAGCGCCGAAACGGAGTTGCGCACTTGCTTGACGGCCGTCACGGGCGGCTCGTCCTCCCAGAGCGCGTCGACCATGCGCTCCACCGGCACGACGGAGTTGGCGTTGAGCAGCAGGGCGGCGAGCGCGCGCTGCTGGCGCGGGCTGGCCAGGGTGATCCGGTCCCCGTGGGCGCGCACTTCCAGCGTCCCGAGAATCCGGAACCTCATCGCATTCCCCCTCGGTCAAGGCTTTCCCCCGCGTCCGCGATCCGGAACGCGCAGGTGAGGCGGCGCGAGGACGAAACGAGGACGACGTCCGGAACCCTAGGGCCACGGCGGAAGAGGGGGAATGCCGGGGCGACCCGGTGGCGGGCGCGTCGTTGGGGGTCGCGCCCTCCACCGGGACCGCCGGCCGTCCGGCCGTCCAGCTAAAAGACGACGGCCGTGAACCCGGCGGCCGCGGCGAGGGCGACCAGCTCATCGGCGCGCTCGGCGGGCAGGAGCACGAGCGGGTAGCAGTCGGACTCGATGTCGAGCACGGCCAGCGCGGTTCCCCGGGCGCGCAAGCGCTCCCCCGCGGCGCGGAGGAATTCGTGGGTCGCCAGCTCGATCCGGCCGAGCGACGCCCACAACTCCGCGGCGGCCGGCGCGGAGCGCAGGGCCTGCAGCTGCCCGGCGATCTCCCCGGGATCTTCTTTCCAGTCGACTTCGGCGAGCAGCCGGTGATCGTCGAGCGCGTCGACGAGCGCGATCCACGGCAGCTCCGGTCCGGCTTCGTCGATGCCCCGCTCGTCGAGCCGATCGGCGTGCTCGACGAGGTAGCCATCGGGATCATCGCAGGCGGACGCGGCGCGGGCGGCCACCTCCGGAACGCCGGGGGCGAGCAGCCCGGCCACGGCGACGAGCGCGTCACGCGCCGGTGCGGTCATCGGTGTTCCTCCACGGGCGGGGGTGGTTCGGCAGGAGGGATGATCGCAGCCGGGACCCGCGCTACTTCAACGCCATGCCGGGAATGCGGGCCCGGATCGCGTCCAGCTCGGCTTCGTCCGAAATCCCCTGGAAGTCGTAGCGCGGCGTGTACGGCGCTTCCAGCTCGCGCACCTCCGCGTCGGTCAGGACGACGTCCAGCGACGCCACCGCCTCGTCCAGCTGCCGCACCGAGCCCGCTCCGACCAGCGGGGCCGTCACCACCGGCTGGCGGTGCAGCCACGCCAAGGCAATCTGGGCCCGGCTCACGCCGCGCACCTGGGCGATCCGGCCGACCGCTTCCACGATCGCGCGGTTCGACGCCTCCTCCGCGGGCGAGTACAGCATGTCGGCGAACGCGCCGTCCGTCGAGGCGCGGGCCGTCGACTTCGCGTCGTCCCAGGCGCGGGCGAGGCGGCCGCGGGCCAGCGGGCTCCAGATGATCGTGCCGACGCCCTCGTCCAGGCACAGCGGGATCATCTCGCGTTCCTCCTCGCGGGCCAGGAGGTTGTAGTGGTTCTGCATGGTCGCGAACCGCGCCCAGCCGTGCTGCTTCTGCAGGTGCAGGGCCTTCGCGAACTCCCACGCGTGCATCGACGACGCGCCGAGGTAGCGCACCTTGCCCGCCTTGACGAGGTCGCCGAGCGCTTCGAGGGTCTCCTCCAGCGGGGTCGCGTGGTCGTTGCGGTGCACCTGGTAGAGGTCGATGTAGTCGGTGCCGAGCCGGCGCAGCGAATGGTCGACCTCGGTCATGATCGCCTTGCGCGACAGGCCGCGGCCGTTGGGGCCGGGACGCATCGGGTGACGCAGCTTGGTCGCGATCACCACGTCGTCGCGCACCGCGAAGTCCTTGAGGGCGCGGCCCAGGATCTCTTCGCTCGACCCGTCCGAGTACATGTTCGCGGTGTCGAAGAAGTTGATGCCCGCGTCCAGCGCGTGCTTGATCAGGGGGCGCGCTTCCGCCTCGCCGAGCGACCAGACGGGGTGGCCGCGGTCGGGTTCGCCGTAGCTCATCGCGCCGACCGCGATGGGCGAGACGTCCAGGCCGGTGGTGCCGAGCTTCACGTAACGCATGGGGAGTCTCCTGGACGAAAACTCGCGGAGGATTCTCCGCAAGTAGCCGCCAAGCTAGCGGAGGATTCTCCGCATGTCAAAGATGGGGCATGATCGGGGCATGACCGACGGGACGTACGGCACCCAGCGCAAGGCCGCCGCGCGCAACCGTGTCGCGATCATCGAGGCCGCGCACGAGCTCTTCGCGCAGAATCCGCTCGTGCCGCTGAGCGAGGTCGCCAAGCGCGCCGGCGTCGGCGCGGGCACGCTCTACCGCCACTTCCCCACCCGCGAAGACCTGATCCTCGCGGCCTACCGGCACGACATCGAGCGCCTGACCACCACCGCCGACGAGGTCCTGACGCGCCACGCGTCGGCGAAGGCCGCCTTCGTCGAGTGGTTCGAGACGCTCGCCGCCTACATCCGCATCAAGCACGGCCTGGGCGACGCGCTGCACAGCGAAGCGGCCCAGGACCTGATCCGCGCCGCCGGGGCCCCGGCGGCGGCCGCGGTGGCGAAGCTCGTCGAGGCGTGCGTGGCCGAGGGCACGATCGCCCCCGGGCACGACCCGGCCGACATCATCATGCTGATGAGCTTCCTGTGGCGCGTCGCGAACGACGACGAAGGCGCCGCACAGGGGCGGCGCCTGATCGCCGCGGTGTTCTCGGGCCTGCAGGCGCCGCCTCAGCCGACCTGAGCCGCGCGACGGTCCCGCGTCCCCAGCCGCAGCGCGGAGACGAGGAAGAAGACGCCGCCCAGCGTCGCGTAACCGGCGAGCGGCGCCAGCGAGGCACCGTCCTTTGTGGCCTGGAAGACGAAGGAAGCCCCGGCCAGCACGGAGATCCCGCCACTGAGGATCATCGGCCACTGTCCGCCGAGGGCGCGCCGGGCGACGCCGACGACGAGCTGGACCACGCCGGCCACGATCGCCCAGGCGCCCCAGACGCGCAGGACGCCGGGGATCCCGGACGCGGCGGCGACGGCCAGGCCGGCCGCGGCGAGCAGGCTGATCACGACGTTCACATACAGCGTGCCCGTCCTCGACGTGCGTGCGTCGACCAGCGCGGCGGCGACGTCGAACAGCGGGTACAGCACCAGCAGCGCGACGCTGACCGGCCCGAGGCTCGACGCCGTCACGAACAGCAGGCCCGCCCAGACCAGGGCGAAGGCGAAGCGGACGAAGTAGAGCCGTCGCAGGGACGGTGCGATTTCGGTGGTCATGAGCCCTCCCGGTAGATAGAACGATCTGTCTCGTTGCCGACTATGGCAGCGGACATCGACGCCGTCAAGACCGACCGTTCTATCTGCTAGGCTGCGGAGGAAGCGTCCGCGAGGCAGGAGTACTGGTGTCCGAAGCCCGAGCCCGGCTGCTCGCGTCGGCGAGCCGGCTGTTCTACACCGAGGGACTGCACTCGGTCGGCATCGACCGGGTCATCGCCGACGCGGGCGTCACCCGCGCCACGCTCTACCGCCACTTCCCCAGCAAGGACGACCTGCTGGTGGCGTACCTGTCCGAAGCGGACAAAGCCATCCGCACCCAGGTCGACGCGGCCCGCGCGACAGCGGACGAACCGGCGGACATCGTCCGCGCGGTAGCGGCGACGATCGCCGACGGCATCCGCTCCCCCGGGTTCCGCGGATGCGCGTTCCTCAACGCCGCGGCCGAGTACCCGGACCCGGCCCACCCGGTGCACCAGGCGGTCCTGACCCACCGCGAGTGGTTCCTGAGCACGGTGACGGAGTTGCTCGCGGCAACGGGCGAGACGGCCCCGGAGCCGGCGGCCCGGCACTTCGTCCTCCTCCGCGACGGCGCGATGGCGGCGGGCTGCCTGACCGACCCGGCACCGATCTGCGAGACGTTCCTGCTTGGTGTGGAAGGGATTCTGCGGTACCGGGACGCCTCGGTCGTAGCGAGAGAGACGCGCGGTACGACTCACCGCGTATGAAGGACTTCATCGAAGACCAGCCGCGTTTGGTCGCACTGGTGTTGATCTTGGCGGAAGTCGCCGTACTGGTTCTTCTCGTCACCCAGGTGCCGGTCGACTGGCCGGCCTTGGGCCGCTGGCTCCGCTTGCACCCCCTGTTCCTGGGGAAGCTGGCGGCCTTGGTCGCCGCTGCGGCGATCACCGTCCGCCTGTGGTGGCGGCTGTTGTCACGAGCGTTGTCGCGGTACCGGGCCCGCCGGACTCCCCGTCCGGTCGGCGTCAGCTGGACGGTGGTGGCAGGAGCCGCTCTGGTGGTCGGTGGCGTCGCGTGGGGCGCGACCACGCTGTTGCTGGGGGAAGCCGACCGGGCCCGCGATCCCGGCGCGGCCCGGGTGGAGGCGATCAAGACCGGTCTGGGCAGCGCGGCCGGCGCAACCGGCATCTTCGCCTTGCTGCTGGCGGTTCGGCGGCAGACGCATCAAGAACTGACCGCAGCCGACGTGACGTTCGACGCGACCGAGAAGCGGGTCACCGAGCTGTACGCGAAGGCCGTCGAGCAGCTGGGATCGCCGAAGGCATCGGTCCGTTTGGGCGGCCTCTACGCCCTCGACCGGCTGGGCCAGGACAACGAGTCGCAGCGCGAAACGATCCTGAACATGTTCTGCGCCTACCTGCGCATGCAGTACAGCCCGCCCGACAAACTGTCCGAGGGCGCCACGCCCGAAGAGCACGAACGGCATGAAGCGCGATCTCAAGAACTCCAAGTCCGCCGGACAGCTCTGCGCCTGCTCTGCCTGCACCGTCCGTCGGACGCCTACCTGAGGCTCGATGGTCTCCGGCCATGGCCCGGCGACATCGCGCTCGACTTGAACGCAGCGTTCCTGCCGGGCGCCAACCTGTCCATGATGAATCTCAAGGGGGCATCGCTCGCCGGCGCGAACCTTCGCGGAGCCAACCTCCGCCGCGCCGATCTCTCGCTGGCGCGGCTGACCGGCGCGATGCTGGAAGGCGCCGATCTCGAGGGCGCAATCGTCGGCAACGCGAATCTTGCCGGCGTGCGGGCCGCCCGCGCGAGCTTCCGGGGAGTCCGCTTCACCGGCACCAACCTCACCAACGCGGACTTGTCGGACATCGACTTCCAAGGTGCATACCTCACCAGGGCCGCCCTTACAGCCGCGCGTATCGACCCCGCTGCCACCAACTCCATGTCGCGCCGCTTCTGAAAGACCTCGGCACTCAAGGCGCCGGGAACGTCGTCGGCTCCGGTTCGTAGCCCAGGCGGTCGATCGCCGCCGTGATGTCCAGTGTTCGCTCCATCGCGAACTGGCTGATCACGTACCGGTTCAACCGCCCACCCGGGAACACCCGCGCGAACGGGGACAACAGCGCTGCCGGCACGTACAGCGGCCGGGCTCGAACCCCCGCCGAGGCCAGCAAGCCGCGCAACGCCCGGTCGATCGAAATCGGGTCGCTGTCCGCGATGTTGAACACCCCCACCGCGTCACCGGCCGCCGCCAGGAGGCAGGCGCGCGCCACGCTGCTCACCGCCGTCATGCTGACCAGGACCCGGCCGTTGCCCGGCACCAGCAACCGGCCCGCTCGGACGTTCTCCAGCAGGCGAGGCAGCAGCGTCGTGTCTCCGGGGCCGTACACCGCGTGCGGGCGCAAGATCACCGGGTCGTCGGCGATGGCCAGCACGAGCCGTTCGGCCGCCGCCTTGGCTGCCGCGTACGCGTTGAGGTACCGGCTGACCGGGGCTTCGTGCTCCTTCGCCCGCACCGTCGGCCGGTACGGGTCGTACACGCTGGCGCTGCTCACGTGGACTATCCGGCGGTCCGGGAACGACACCAGCACGTGGTGGGTGCCGAGCAGGTTCGTCCGCCACACCTCGTCCGCCACTCCCGTGTCGGTCGCCGATGCCGCGCAGTGCACCACCGCGTCGACGTCGGGCGGGTCCGCCAGCTTGGCCGCGCCGATGTCCCACGGCCGGTACCGGGCGCCGCCCAGGTGGCGGGCGTCCGCCGCCGGGCGCCGGCCGAACGCCGTGACCTCCCAGCCCGCCGCCGTGGCCGCCCGGCAGACCGCGCCGCCGACGAAACCCGTCGCGCCCGTCACCGCCAGTCTCATGGCCGGCTCGCGGTGACCAGCTCGCGCAGGCGCCCGCGGTCCAGCTTGCGCGAGCGGCCCGACCGCGGCAGTTCCGGCAGGACCACGATGCGGTCCGGCACGGCTTCGGCGTCGATGAGCTCCGGCAGCCGGCGACGCAGCCGCCGGACCAGCCGGGCCGGGTCGGCGTCGTCGCTGTCGACCACCACCGCGAGTACCACGCTCTCGTCTCCGGTCACCGGATCGGGCGTTCCGACCATCGCCGCCTCCCGGACGCCGGACAGCAGCGCGATCGACGGCTCGTACAACCCCGGGTAGATGTTGTACGAGCCCCGGATGAGCATGTCCTTCTTGCGGCCCGTCAGGACGATCCGGCCGGCGTCGTCCAGCCTGGCCAGGTCGCCGGTGGCCAGCTCGGTCAGCGGCGGCGCACCCAGGTAGCCGAGACACGCATTGGGCGCCGAGACCAGCAGTTCGCCGTCGGCGGCGATCCGGGCGCTCACCCCGGGCGACGGCGTGCCGAGCAGGTCGCCCGGCAGCCCCCGCTCGATGTGCGCCAGCTTGTCCTCCGCGCGGGCGACGGCGAGCGGGATCGCCTCCGTCATCGCGTAGACGGACAGCACCTGCCCGGCGGGGACCGCGGCCATCGCCTGGCGCAGCACGGCCGGGGCCGCCGGCGCCGAGCCCATCACCAGGTGGCGGACGTGGTCCGGCCACCGCGGCAGCACCCGGCACACCTCCGCCAGGTGCACCGGCACCCCGTAGGCGTGGGTCACCCGCCGGGTCGCGAGGTCCTCGGCGAAGCGCTTCGGCGACGCGGACGGCTTCGGCAGGGACAGCCGGGCGCCACCCAGCAGCGCGGGCAGGCCGGCCACGATGCCGTCCGCGTGCATCACGTCCCCGGGCGCGAACGGAAGGTACTCGCCGAGCATCGTCACCGCCGCGGTCAGGGTCCGCAGCGAGTGCACGACCCCCTTCGGCTGCTCGGTGGTGCCCGAAGTGAACACGACGAGCGCGGGCGCGTCCGCATCCGGTTCGGGGGCGGCGGACGGCATCCGGTCGAAGAGGTCCTTCAGCGCCAGGGCCGAGCGCGGCACGCCGGGCAGCCGGCGTCCGATGTGGACGGTCCGGACACCGGGGTCGGCGAGCGGCTGCCGGAGGTCCGGCACCGGCCAGCCGCGGCGACGGCAGAACGCGCGGACCGGTCCCACCACGCTGGTGGTGAAGAACAGCGACTCCGCGATCAGCCAGCGCGGGCGGTACGCGCGCATCCGCGCCGACACCAGCGCCGGCCCGACCGCCGTGTCCGCCGAGATGACCACCGCGCCGGCCCGCAGCAAGCCCAGGAACAGGCCGATCGCGGTGGCCGAGTTCCGGACCGCGAACAGCACGCCGTCGCCGGGAGCCAAGCCCTCGGCCCGCAGGCCGGTGCTCACTTCCAGGGTCAGCCGGCGCAGTTCGCCGAACGTCGCCGTCCGGCCGTCCGGGTCGATGACGGCCACCTCGTCCGGCCGTTCGGCGGCCGTGTCCAGGAACCGGGTCACCAGGTCGTTCATGCGCGGCTGACCTCCAGTCGGCGGTAGGCGGGGAAGAGCACGCCGGATTCGGCCCGGCGGGCGGTGACCCGCAGCGGGGCGTGGTCGAACAGGGTGCCGAGCACGGCGTGGATCTCGGCCATGGCCAGCGGGTAGCCGAGGCAGAAGTGCGGCCCCGCCCCGAACCACAGGTGCCGCAGCTGCGGCGGGTGCGCGCGGCCGAGGTCGAACCGGCCGAGCGCCCGGGCGCAGTTCAGCGTCGACACGACGACCCGGTCCCCGGGCCGCACCGCGACCCCGCCGATCCGGCCCGGCCGCACCGCGTTGCGCAGGATGATCGGGGCCGGGGTGATCAGCCGGGCCGTCTCGGCGATCGCGGCCGCCACCGGCGCCGGGTCACCGGCCCGGTGCGCCGCGGCGACGCCGGCCAGCTCACCGTGGTCGTGCAGCACCGCGACCAGCCGGGGCAGCAGGCCGGCGATCGTCTCGGTGCCCGCGATCAGGAACGCCGACGCGAGCCCGCACGCCTCGGCTTCGGTCAGCCCGAAGCTGCGCATCCGGCCGACGGCGGTGTTCTCGTCGCCCGCCGCCCAGGCCCGCGAGGTCGTGGTGCCGATCTCCGCGACGATGGCGCGGGCCCGGGCGATCTGCTGGGCGCTCAGGCTGAGCCTGCCCAGCTTGACCAGGCCGATGATCGCCGTCGCCTGCCCGGCCATCCGCAGGTACGCCGCCTCCCGCTCGGCCGTCGAGCCGGTGACGGTGAACCCGACCAGCGCACTGGTCACGGCACCCGCGACGATCTTCGTCGTGCGCACGACGTCCACCGGACGGCCGCGGCCGAGCGTCTCGGCCACCCGGGCCAGCGGTTCCGCGCACACCGCCTCGACCAGCCGGCCGGCGTAGGACGGCGTGAAGAACTCCGCGAGCTTGCGCCGCATCGCCCGGTGCTCCGGGCCGTCCATGTTGACCAGCATCGACGGGCCGAACACCGGCGTCCACAGGTCCGCCTCGGTGCCGCCGCCGCTGCGGAAGGTGCCGGTGTCGGTCAGCACCTCCCTGGCCACCGCCGCCTCGTTCACGACGACACCCAGCCCGGGCACCCGCACCACCGGGCCGAACCGCCCGAGCAGGCGGATCACCGGGTACGCGAGCGGGTGCGCCGCCAGCTGCACCCGCAGCTCGTGCGCGGCCGCCCTCATCGCACGTCCACCGTCTCGCCCCGGTAGCCGTGGCTGGTGTACCAGGCGAAGGTGTTGCGGATGCCCCACGCCTTCGTGCGCCGCTGCGACCAGTACACGACCATGTCCCGCCGCCTGCCGTAGGCCCGGGTCACGCGCCGGACGCGGTTCACCAGCGTGCGGTCCTCGTGGTCCTCCTCGATGGCCGTCCTGGGGTAGCCACCGCACCGCTCGTACAGGCGCGCGGTGATGGCGGTGTTCCCGCCGGCGCACAACAGGTACGGCCCGGTGTACTCCGGCCCCCGGTTGGCGCGCTTGAACCGGGCGGCGTACCCGCCGAACGCGACCAGGAACGCCAGCACGGCCCGTTCGGACCGCGGCACGGCGAAGTCGTCGGTGCGCGCCTTGAACCGGCCCGCGACCAGTTCCAGCCCGGAAGCGAACCCGCGCCGGACGGCTTCCGTCCATTGTGGAGCGACAAGGCAGTCCGCGTCGGTCCGGGCCAGGTGGGTGGCGCCGAGGCGGATCGCGTGCCGCATGCCGGTGTCGCAGGCGGCGCCGGTGCCCTTCTGCGGTTCGCCGATCACCCGGACGTCCATCTCCGGGTGATCGGCGGCGAACGCGCGGACGACGTCGGCCGTCGCGTCCGTGCTCGCGTTGTCCACCACCAGCACGGTGAAGTCGCGGTACCGCTGGGCGGCCAGCGAGCGCAGCGGGCCTTCGATCCACTTTTCTTCGTTGTACGCGGGGATGACGACCCACAGCCGTTCGCTCATGAGGGCAGCTCCGCGAAGAGGACGCCGATGCTGGTGCCGCCGGCCAGCCCGATGAACGCGATCTTGTCGCCGGGCCCGCAGCGGCCGGACTCCAGCGCCAGGCTCAGCTGGAGCGGCAGGCTGCACGAGGCCACGTTGCCGTGGTCGGCGATCGTCACGACGAGCTGCTCCTCCGGTACCCCGCTGTGCTCCACGAAGACCCGCAGGTGCGGCACGCCGACCTGGTGCACGAAGAAGACCGCGAAGTCCTCCCGGGCCAGCCCGGTGCGGGCCAGCGCGGCGTCCAGCTGCGGCCGGATGCCCCGCACGACGGACTCCATCAGCGTGCGGCCCGCGCCGCGGATGTAGCCGTCGGCGACCGGGTCGCGGGAGTTCGCGCCGCCGTGGCCCGGGATCGAGCTGACGTGCCAGCGCGCCGAGTCCGCCGTGAAGTCCCGGTAGAAGACGCCGGGGCCGGCCGAGGACTCCAGCAGCATCGCGGCGCCGGCGTCGGACAGCGTGTACCCGGCGAGGGAGTCGACGAACTGCTCGCGGTCCGCGACCGACCACCGGACCACCCGGGAGCCGGTCTCGCCGGTGCAGACCAGGACGCGCCGGTACTGCCCGCTGAGGATGAGCGACTCCGCGACCTGCATCCCGTTGAGGAAGCTGTTGCAGGCGTTCTTGACGTCGAACACCGGGCAGGTCGCGCCGAGCTTGGCGGCCACGACGTGCGCCGTGGCCGGCTCGATCAGGTCCTGGGAGGCCGACGCGAACAGGATCAGGTCCACATCGGACGCGGCCAGCCCCGTCTCGGACAGCAGTTTCGCGGCCGCCGTCACGGCGAGGTCGGACGCCTGTTCGCCCTCGGCGGCCCGGTGCCGCGTCCGGATCCCGCTGAGCTTGCCGATGGCACCCGGCCGGGGCGTGAAACCGGGGCTCTCGCGGCCGATGCGGTCTTCGATCTCCCGGTCGGCGACCAGGGCCGGAGGCAGGTAGGCGGACACGCCGCCGATCGTCACGTTCAAGACAGTGTCCTTCCCTAGGCGCCGGTGAAAGCCAACGACACGTTGTGCCCGCCGAAGCCGAACGAGTTGCTGATCGCCGCGGTGAGCCGGACCTCGCGGGGCGCGCCGGCCACGACGTCGAGGCCGATCCGGCTGTCGAGCGTGGCCAGGTTGGCCGTGGGCGGCACCAAGCCGTCGCGGACGGACAGCACGGTCGCGATCGCCTCCACCGCACCGGATCCCCCGAGCAGGTGGCCGAGCGCGCCCTTCGGTGCGGTCACCACCGGCCCGTCGCCGAGGACGCGCCGGATCGTGGTGCTCTCGGTCAGGTCGCCCAGCGGCGTGGCCGTCGCGTGCGCGTTCACGTGCCCGATGTCGCCCGCTTCGAGTCCCGCGCGGCGCAACGCGGCCGTGATGGCGGTGCACTGCCCGGTGCCGTCGGGGTCGGGGGCGGTGATGTGGTGGGCGTCGTTGCTCATGCCCACGCCGGCGAGCCTGCCGTACGCCTTCGCGCCGCGCGCGGCGGCGAAGTCCGCGCGCTCCAGCACGAGGACGCCGGCCCCCTCCCCCAGCACGAAGCCGTCGCGGTCCGCGTCGAACGGGCGGGACGCCGTCTCCGGGCTCGTGTTGCGGGTGCTCATCGACCGCGCCCGCGCGAAGCCCGCCATGATGGCCGGCGTGATGCAGGCGTCCGTTCCGCCCGCCGCCACGACGTCGGCCTCGCCGGCCATGATCATGCGCCACGCCCAGGCGATCGCCTCGGCCCCGGACGCGCACGCCGACATCGGCGCGTGCACCCCGGCCCGCGCCCGGAGCGCGAGCCCGACCAGCGCGGCCGGCCCGTTGGGCATCACCATCGGGATCAGCTGCGGCGACACCGCCCGCAGGCCGCGCTCCCGCAGGGCGTCGTGCTGGGTGACGAGGGTCGACGCGCCGCCGATCCCGGTGCCGATCACCACGCCGCACCGGTCGGGTGCCACCGTGCCGTCGGTGAGGTCCGCGTCCCGGCACGCCTGCCGGGCCGCGACGACGGCCAGCTGTTCGGCGCGGTCCATCCGCTTGAGCTCGACGTGGTCGAGGTCGGGCTCGACCGCCAGCCGCGCGGCGATCCGCACCGGGAAGTCGTGCTCCCGCGTCCACTCGGTGTCGAGGACCGACGCCCCCGAGCGGCCCTCCAGCAGTCCCCGCCAGGTGGCAGGCACGTCGCCGCAGAGCGGGGTGGTCGCGCCGACGCCGGTGACGACGACCTCGATGTCGTTGCGGGACAAGCTGTTCACGCAGCGGCGCGCAGGTAGTCGGCGACGTCGCCGAACGTCTCCAGCCGGTGCAGGCCGTCCTCGGGGATCGTCAGTCCGTAGCTGGTTTCGATCTCGTCGGTGAGCTCGACCATGGCCAGGGAGTCGATGTCCAGTTCCTCGCGCAGCGACAGGCCGGTCAGCGGGCGGCCGGCGGACATCGCCAGCGGGTCGGTGCCGGACACCTTCCGGATCAGCTGGACCAGGGTGCGCTCGATGTCGTCGGAAGGGCTCACGGGGCTACCTCTCACGGGTGGGGTTGCGCGGGCCGGGCGGCCACGACGTGCACGCTGGCAACGGCCGCTGACCGACAGCTGACGGGTGGGGCCGTTTCCGGGCCGGTTGTGCGCCGCGCACAACCGGTTCGCGGCTCCCGCCCAGCCCGCCGGCGCTAGGGTCGGCGGATGCCGGGCCATCCGCACGCGTCCAGGAGGGTCATCCGCGAGGTGGCCACCGTCGTCCTCACCGAGCTGCCCGTGTTCGCCGACCGGCTGGTCGAGCGGGGTGCTGTCGAGGAGAAGACGTTCTACGCCCACGGCGACTGGGTGGCGCCCGCGGACATGCGGCAGTCGTTCATGGACAACGCCCGCAGCGCGCTGGTGCTCATCACCGACGGGTTCGAAACGCGGGCCGACTGGATCGCGGCCCCGCTGGCGACCGGCCGCCGCCGCGCCGAACAGGGCGTTCCCCTCGAGGCGGTGCTGCACCTGTTCCGGCTCGGCACCGAGCTGCTGTGGGGGATGCTGCTGGCCGCGGCCCGCCGCCGGTCACCGGACGAGCTGGCCGAGTTCGTCGACAGCGTGATGGTGCTCTGGCAGGCGACCGACCGCGTCTCGACGGCGATGGTCGAGGGGTACCGGTCGCGGGAGATCCAGCTGCAGACGCGGGCGAACCGGCGCCGGGAGCGGCTGGTCCGGGTGCTCGTCGAGGGCCGCGGCGCGGACCCGGCCGTGGCCGCGGACGCCGAAGCCGACCTCGGCCTGCCCGGGCACGGCCGGTACGTCGTGGTGCTGGTGGTCTGCGACCTGGGCGCCGAAGATCCGGCGCCGGTGCCCGGGCTGGCGGCGCTGGGCGTGCGCGTGGTCGTGGCGCCGTACCGGGACCGGGTGGTGTGGCTGGTCGAGCTGGGCGGGGTCACCGCCGAGCGGCTGGCCGGTCTGCTGGCGCCGCACCTGCACCACCGGGCGGGTCTCTCCGGCGAGGTCGACGGCCTGGCCGAGATCGGCATCGCCTACCAGCTGGCCGAAATCGCCCTGTCCACGCAGGCGCCGGACGCGCCGGGCCTCGCGGTGCTCGACGAGCGGCTGCCCGAGGCGCTGGTCGTGGCCAGCCCGCGGCTGGCCCACCGGCTGGCGGCCCGGACCCTGGGCCGGGTCTTGGACCTCGAAGACGAGGAACGCCGGGTGCTCCTGGACACCCTGCGGGCGTGGTTCCGCGCGGACCGCTCCCCCACCCGCGCGGGCGAACTGCTGTACTGCCACCGGAACACGGTGCTCAACCGGCTGCGCAAGCTGGAACAGCTCACCGGTGCGTCCCTGGAGGACGACCGCCACCAGCTGTGCTGCCGCCTGGCCCTGCTGGCCCACGACCACCTGCGACGCGAGTGACTCGCCCGCGGAAGCCCGCGGGCGAGTCACCCACGCCGGTCAGGAAGAACTGCAGCTGACGCTGGGCCAGGTCCAGTTCCCGTTGGTCATGATCGTGACACCCCAGTTGTTGCCGCTGCCGTTGGGAGTCGCGATGAGCACCTGGCTGCTCGGCCAGGTGGCGTTGATGTTCCAGGTGGTGCTGATCCGCTCGGGGCTGGGCACGTTCATCGTGACCGTCCACGACGAGGAACCGCTGACCGAGACGTTGAGGTTGTACCGGTCACCCCAGGACTGGCCGGCCGAGAGCGTGGCCGAGCAGCTGCCCCCGCCCGGGGTCGTGGGCGTGGTGGTCGGTGTCGTCGGAGTTGTGGGGGTGGTCGGGGTGGTCGGGGTCGTGGGACCCGTCGGGGTGGTCGACGTCGTGGGCGAGGCGGCGTTGAGGGCGTTCAGCACCGAGCTGTAGGCGGCCTTCTTGTTACCGCTGCCGTCGAACAGGAGCGGGCTCTCGCTGGAGCGCCAGGAATCGCTGTCCCGCACGCCCCACACGGTGATGCCGACGCAGCGTGCGACGTTCATGCACGCCTGGGTCAGCGCCGAGTACTGCGAGGTGTTCGCGTTGGTGACGTCGACCTCGGTCAGCGCCACGTCGACGCCGAGCGCCGCGAAGCTGGAGATCGTGGTCTGGAGGCTGCTCGGCACGGAGCTGCCGCCGGTGAAGTGGGCCTGCAGGCCCACGCAGTCGATCGGCACACCGCGGGACTTGAAGTCCTGCACCATGCGGTAGACGCCCTGGGTCTTGGCGTAGTTCCAGTTGTCGATGTTGTAGTCGTTGTAGCAGAGCTTGACCGACGGGTCGGCGGCGCGCGCGGTCTTGAACGCGACCTCGATCCAGTCGTTGCCGGTGCCCTGCAGGTTCGACTGACGACGGCTGCCGTCCTCGTTGTACGCCTCGTTCACCACGTCCCAGTAGGCGAGTTTGCCCTGGTAGTGGGCCATCACCTTCTGGATGTGGTTGATCATCGCGCTGCGCAGCGCGCTGCCGCTCATGCTCTGCATCCAGCCGGGTTGCTGCCCGTGCCAGGCGAGGGTGTGCCCGCGGACCCGGGAACCGTGGCTGATCGCCCAGTTGTAGACCTGGTCGCCTGCCGAGAAGTTGAACTGGTTCTGGTTGGGCTCGGTCGCGTCGGGCTTCATCTCGTTCTCGGGCGTCACCATGTTGAACTCGCGCGCCGCGATGGTGGTGTACGCCGAGTCGCCGAGCCGGCCGGCGGCGATCGCGGTACCGAAGTAGCGGCCCGACTGGGCGGCCGCGGCCCCGAGCGTGCTCGCGGCGGCGTCCGCACCGGGCGCCGCCACCAGCACCGCCGCGGTCGCGGCGAGGGTGGTCACCCCCGCCAGAACTCGGGTGGCCGGCGACCGCCACCACCGCCGTGGGCGGCGCGGGTCCGGGGAACTTTCTGCCATCCGTGGTCTCCTTCCGGGCTGGAAGGCCAGCACAACACGGCGTTCGGCGGCCACGCAAAAAGTTTCGGCCAACTTTCGAAAGCGTGAAAATTACCTGCACCCGATCACCGGAGCCCGGCCTCACCGCGGAGTCGCGGCCGGCGCCGGCCGGGGGTCACCCCTCCGGCCGGCCCGGCCCTTCTCAGCCGTTGCGGACGATCCGCCACCGGGTGGCGGCGGCGCCGCTGTCGGGACCCTGCGCGGCGTACGCGCCGGCGGCGGTCGAGTTGTTCTCGATCGTCAGCAGCTTGCCGCTGTTGACGTTGCGGATCTTCGCCGTGCCGTCGCCCTGGTCGACGACCGTCCAGCGGTGGTCGGCCGTTCCGTTGTCCGACCACTGCAGGACCTGGGCGTTGTCCGCCGTCGACATGTCACGGACGCCGAGCACCTTGCCGCTGTTGGCGTTGCGGAACCGGACGGCGGTCCCGTCGGTGACGATCTCCCAGTTGTGGTCCGCGGTCCCGTTGTCCGACCACTGCAGCGCGCGGCCGCCGTCGGCGGTGGACATGTTCTCGATCCCGAGCAGCAGCCCGCTGCCCACGTTGACGAGCCGGGACGTCGTCCCGCCGGAACTGCCGCCGGTCTTCCAGTAGGCCGTGTAGTTGAAGCCCTGGGCGTCGTAGAAGGGCACCAGGTTGACCGTCGAGCCGTTGGCCTTGGCGCTGAAGGCGAGCGAGCTGGTGCTGGTCCGCGTGATCGACGCCGGGTCGAGCGTCGGCAAGGCGCTCAACGTGCTGGAACCGTAGTTGCCGGCCAGGACCACCGGGCCGTAGGTGACCGCCGCGACGTTCGCGTTGTCGTTGGCGGGCCGCAGGACCGGCTGCATCGGCAGCCGGACGGTGACCGCGTCACCGGAGACCCAGGACCGGGTCAGGGTGGCGTAGCTGCCGGGGGTGGCGGTGACGTTCTGCGCGACGCCGTTGACGCTGATCGTCGCCCCGGCGGCCCAGCTCGGGATGCGGATGCGCATGGCCCAGCTGCCGCTCGCGGTGCCCGTGACCGTCAGCGTCGTCGTGTCGCTCGCCGGGTAGGACGTGGTCTGGGTGACGGTGATGCCGCGCTGGGTCCAGGTGAGCACCGAAGGCAGGAACAGGTTCACGATCAGCGTCGTGTCGGTGTGGAAGTAGATCGAGTCCGCCAGCTTCGTCTGGGTTTCCACGCCGGTGCCCTGGCAGCACCAGAACGAGTTGTAGTCGGTGCTCCACGTGCCGCCGCCCCACGCCGGGCCGAGGCCGCGGCGGCCGCCCGGGTTGAGCGAGCTGAAGTAGGTGATGTGCCCGTGGCTGTCGGCCGGGTTCTGCTGGCCGATCATCTGGTTGAGCAGCGCCCGCTCGTAGTACTCGGCGAGGTCGGCGCGGTCCGGGTAGAGCTCGAACAGCTCCCGGGTCAGCTTGAGCATGTTGTAGGTGTTGCAGCTTTCGCACGTGTCCTGGTTGAGGTACGCGGCGATGGCGTTGGGGGCGCGGAAGTGCTCGGCCTGGCTGTTGCCGCCGATGGCGTAGGTGTGCGCGCCGACGGTGATGTTCCACGCGTTGGTGGCGATGTCCCGGTAGCGGGTGGTGCCCGTCGCCTTGTACTCCCGGGCGGCACCGATCCACTTGGGGACCTGTGTGTTGGCGTGCAGGCCGTTGAGCTGGTCGCGGTTCGCCGCCAGCGGGTCGAACACGGCGGCGTGGTCGAACCGCTGCGCGACGGTCAGCCACCTCGAGTCGCCGGTGTACTGGTAGAGATCGGTCAGCACGGCGTTCATGCCGCCGAATTCGGTGTTCAGCACCGACTGCATCTGGCTGTAGCTGAGCCGTCCGGTGCGCCGGTCGACCCATCCGGCGA
The DNA here is from genome assembly GCF_040682815.1 of Amycolatopsis sp. NPDC051102. Classification (NCBI taxonomy): domain Bacteria; kingdom Bacillati; phylum Actinomycetota; class Actinomycetes; order Pseudonocardiales; family Pseudonocardiaceae; genus Amycolatopsis; species Amycolatopsis sp. NPDC051102. Next base: position 861,547 of record NZ_JBFBBT010000001.1, on the reverse strand, counting down.
GGTTCAGCAGCACGTCACGGGCCTGCGTGCTGTCGGCGTACCGCCAGACGTCGAGCAGCCCGGCCATGGTCTTGTGGATGCAGTAGTACGGGACGTTGCCGTTCGACAAGTTCCCGGCCTCGAGGGCGGTGAAGTCGGACTCGGGGAAGCCGGACAGGTACCCGGTGCCGAAGCCGGCCGCGCCGTCGTTGGCCTGGCACTTGGCCAGTTCCGCCACCATGTAGGTCGCTTTGTCCCGGCAGGTGGTGTCACCGGCGACGGCCCACAGCTGCGCCCACGCGGTCAGGAAGTGGCCCTGGACGTGGCTGCGGAACGGGAAGTTCGGTGCGTCCCAGCCCCCGTTCGTGGCCGCGCCGCCGGTGGAAAGCCGGTGGTTGGCCCGGAAGTTGTACAGCAGCCGGTCGACGTCGACGAAGCGCAGGTAGTTCTGCGTCCGGTTCTGGTTGTCCAGCCACCGGCTCGCGGTCAGCCGCACCTGGCCGAGGTCGAACGGGACGGCGGCCACCCCGATGTCCGAGCGGACGGGATCGGTGGCCGCCCGGGCGAGCGGCCTGCCGATGAGCGGTCCGGCGGCCGAGGCGAGGGCGGTGGCTCCGGCGGCTTGCAGCAGTCGCCGCCGGGTGAAGGAGGAGTTCACCGGGTTCTCCGATCGTCGCTGAGTGGAGGACGCGGATGGCACGTTAGCGCTAACATTCCCCGCTGTCACGACCCGAGCGGTGATTGGGCGCCAGTCCGGTGCACAAGCAGCGCGGGCCACGAAGCGCCGGAGCCCCGCTGGTGAAAGTTGCGCGGTGGCCCATTTCGACGGTTTCGGCCCGTCGCCGGTCACCACGGCCTATCCCTGACGCAGCTTTCGCCAGGCTTCGCGGCGCCGGCGCTGGGCTTCCGGGTCCGCCACCGGCGCCGCCGACAGCAGGCGCTGCGTGTACGCGTGCGCCGGGGTCGTCAGGACCTCCTTCGCCGGGCCCTGCTCGACCACGTGCCCGCGGTGCATCACCGCGACACGGTCGGCCAGCTGCTCGATCACCGCGAGGTCGTGGCTGATGAACAGGCACGCGAAGCCGAACTCCTGCCGCAGCTCGCGCAGCAGGTCCAGGATGCGGGCCTGGATCGTCACGTCGAGCGCGCTCGTCGGCTCGTCGGCCACCAGCAGGTCCGGGCGCAGCGCCAGGGCCCGGGCGATGCACGCGCGCTGCCGCTGGCCGCCCGACAGCTCGTGCGGGTAGCGCGCCGCCAGCGCCGGGGTCAGCCGGACGGCGTCGAGCAGGGCCGCCACTCGTCCGTCCACTTCGGACTCACGAACCGCGCGGTGCAGCCGCAACGGCGTCGCGACGCTCTCCCCCACCGTGGTGCGCGGGTTCAACGACGACAGCGGATCCTGGAACACCACGCCGATCCGGCGCCGCAACGCCTTCGCCGCCCGGCCGCGCACGCGCGTGACGTCCACGTCCCCGATGTGCACCGAGCCCGCCGTGGGCGCGATCAGGCCGGTGACCGCGCGGGCCACCGTGCTCTTGCCCGAGCCCGACTCGCCGACCAGGCCGAGCACCTCGCCCGGCTCCACGTGCAGGTTCACCCCCGCCGCGGCGTGCACGGCCAGCGCGCGGAACCGGCCGCGGTAGGTGACCGCCAGGTCCGCCACGCGCAGCAGCGGCGCCACCGCGGGGACGTCGGGCACCGACGCCACCGCCGGGTGCTCCGCCGCGGCGACGTGCCCCGGCCCCACCGAGACTTCCGCGGCCACCACGCGTTCGAGCCCGGTCGTCGCCGCGCTGCCGAGCGAGATCACCGAGCCGAGCAGCTGCCGCGTGTAGTCCTCGGCGGGAGCGGTGAAGATCCGCCCGGCGTCACCCTGCTCGACGACCCGGCCGTCGTGCATCACCACGACCCGGTCGGCGAGGTCGGCGACCACGCCCATGTCGTGCGTGATCAGCAGGACCGCCGTCCCCAGCCGCGCGCGGAGGTCGCGCAGGAGCTCGAGGATCTCCGCCTGCACGGTGACGTCGAGGGCGGTGGTCGGCTCGTCGGCGATCAGCAGCTTCGGCTCGTTCGCCACCGCCATCGCGATGACGACGCGCTGCAGCTGCCCGCCCGACAGCTCGTGCGGGTACGACCGGAACCGCTCGCGCGGGTCCGGCAGGCCGACCAGCCCGAGCAGCTCGATCGCGCGGTCCCGGGCGGCCGGAGCCGCCGGCGGCTGGTGGGCGCGGATCGCCTCGACGAGCTGGTCCCCGATGGTGAACACCGGGTTCAGCGCGCTCATCGGCTCCTGGAACACCATGCCGACCTCGCCGCCGCGCACCGCCCGCAGCTCGGCCGGCGGCATCGCGTAGAGGTCCCGCCCGGCCAGCTCCGCGCGGCCCGTCACGCGGGCCGTGGGCGGGAGCAGGCCGAGCAGGGACATCGCGGTGACCGTCTTGCCGGAGCCGGACTCCCCGACCACCGCGACGACTTCGCCCGCGCCGACCTCGTAGCCGACCCCGCGGACGGCTTCGACGCCGCCGAACGAGACCGCCACGTCGTGCAGCCGCAGGAGCCCGGCCGGGCTCACTGGACGAGCCCGAACTTGCGGTAGTCGACGTAGGCCGGGAAGCGGCCGATCTGGACGCCGCCCACCTGGGAGCCGTGCAGGAACGAGTTGCGGGTGTAGATCAGCGGCACGACCGGCGAGTCGGCGAGGATCTTCTTGTCCAGCGCCGCCCACTTCTTCCCGGCCTCGGCCGGGTCCACGGTGGCCTGCGCTTCGGCGATCAGCCGGTCGACCTCGGGGTTGCTGTAGCGGGACTCGTTGTAACCACCGTTGCCGATCTCGGTCGACTGGAACAGCGGCTGGATGTTCGCGTTGGCCGACGGGATGTCCGGCTGCCACGAGGTGAGCGTCAGGTCGTAGTCCGAGAGGCCCTTGGTGTCCACTTCGGACGTGTAGGTGTCGTCGTCGAGCGGCTTGATGGTGACCTTGATGCCCGCCCGCGCCAGCGCGGCCTGGATCGCCGCGGCCTTCTCCGGGTAGCCGTTTTCGTTGTGCGTGGCCAGGACCAGCCCCTCGATGCCGTTCGGGAAGCCCGCCTCGGCGAGCAGCTGCTTGGCCTTCGCCGGGTCGCCGGACGGCGGCGCCGGGTACAGGTCGTACTGCTCGCGGCCCTGCAGGCCGGGCGTGATCAGCGTCGTGGCGACGTCGCCGGCCAGCTGGGCGCTGCCCGCGCTGGCCACCTGGTAGGCGGCCTTGTCGACGGCGTACTGGAATGCCTGGCGCACCTTGGGGTTCGTGAGGTTCCCACGCTGGGTGTTCAGCGAAAGGTAGGCCAGCGCCCCGGATTCCGACGTCACCAGCCGGGACTTCGCCGACGCGTTGCCCTGGATCTGGGCCAGCTGGGCGGGCGAGGCGAACGACATGCCGAAGCCGGCGCGGTCCTTGCCGGTGTCGTCGATGAGCCGCTTGGAGATGACACTGGTGTCCTGGCCGAGCTCGAAGTCGATGGTGTCGGCGTAGGCCAGCCGCGTCTTGTCCTCGTCGCGGCTCCAGTTCGGGTTGCGCACCAGCTTCGCCGACTTGCCGCGCTGGTAGTTCTGCAGCTGGTACGGGCCGGACGCGACCGGGTGGTCACCGTAGTTCGCTTCGGCGCCCTTGCCCTTCGGCACCGGGGAGAACGCCGGCGTGCTGGCGACCCAGTTGAAGTCGCCGTAGGCGCGGGCGAGGTGGAAGACGATCGTCTTCGCGTCCGGCGTCTGGATGGTGTCGAGTTCCTTGCCGCCGTCGAACGGGCCCTTGTACGCCAGGCCCGGCGAGAGCAGGTCCTTGTGGTAGGCCAGGCCGCCGCTGAAGGCCGGCGCGAACGACCGCTCGAGGCCCCACTTGACGTCTTCGCTCTTGATCGGGGTGCCGTCGGCGTACTTCAGGCCGTCCTTGAGGGTGAACGTCCACGTCTTGCCGCCGTCGCTGGGCCGCCCGGTGTCGGTGGCCAGGTCGGGCACGATCGTGGTGTCCTTGCCCGGCGCGACGTCCCACGACGTCAGCCGCCGGTGGATCAGCCCGAGCGTGGTGACGACCAGGTTCGAGCTCTTCGCCGGGTCCCAGGTGATCGAGGGTGCGTCGTTGAGCAGCAGGAGGGTCCCGCCCGGCTTGACGGTGCCGCCCGCCCCGGCGGGTGCGTCGTTGGCCCCGCACGCCGTCAGCACCACGACCGCGGCCGTCGCCCCGGCGACCAGCCAGTGTGCCCGTTTCATCGGTTCCCCCTTCAGACGAGGCGAGCCCGCGGATCGAGCGCGCCGTAGCAGAGATCGACCAGGAAGTTCAGGACGGTGACCAGCAGGGCCGAGAACAGCGTCACGCCCAGCAGCACCGGCAGGTTGAGCGAGGCGATGGCGTCGACGAGCAGCCGCCCGACGCCGGCCATGCCGAAGATCCGCTCGGTGATCACGGTCCCGGCCAGCAGCCCGCCGAGGTCGACGCCGAACACCGTGACCACCGGCAGCAGGACGTTGCGCAGCGCGTGCCGCCCGACGACCTTCCGCTCGGTGAGCCCCTTCGCCCGCGCGGTGCGGATGTAGTCCTCGCCGAGGGTCTCCAGCATCTGGCCGCGGGTCAGCCGCGCGTAGATGGCGGCGTGCAGGAACGCCAGCACGAACCACGGCAGCACGAGGTGCCAGGCCCACTGCGCGGGGTTCTCGGTCAGCGGGACGTAGCCGGACTTCGGCACGACGTCGAGGGCGAAGGCGAAGATCGTGATGCCGATCATCCCGGCCAGGTAGGCGGGCATGGACACGCCGGCCATGGCGGCGGCCATCGTGATCCGGTCGGCCGCGCTGCCGCGGCGCAGCGCCGAAAGCACGCCGAGGCCGACACCGGCGACGATCCAGATCGCGGCCGCGCCCAGCGCGACCGAGAAGCTGACCTCGACCCGGCCGCCGATCTCGCCGAGCACGTCGACGTTGTTCTGGAAGTCCCAGCCGAAGCACGGCGCGGTGCAGTGGATGGCCGCGGCGCCGGTGCCGAAGGTGCGGCCGCCGACGATCCCGCCGAGGAAGTCCAGGAACTGCCGGTACCACGGAACGTCGTAGCCCATGAACTCCCGCGCGAGCTGCAGTCCCGCCGGCGAGCACGGGCGGCCGCACGCCATCCGGGCCGGGTCGGCGGGCAGGATGTAGAACACCACGAACGTCACGAAGGCGACGACCAGCAGCACGAGCAGCATCCCGGCGAACCGGGTGGCGACGAAGCGGGCGGTGCGCATCAGGCCGGACCTCCGGAGCGCGGGTCGAGCGCGTCGCGGATCGCGTCGCCGACGACGTTGAAGGCCAGGGTGATCCCGAACAGCAGCAGCCCCGGGAAGACCAGGTACATCGGGTCGGTTTCGAAGAAGTCGATGGCGGCGCTGATGGTCCGGCCCCAGCTCGGGGTCGGCGGCAGGACGCCGACGCCGAGGAACGACAGCGCGGCCTCGTTCCCGATCATCGACGGGACGGTCAGGCTGGCGACGACGATGACCGGCGCCCACAGGTTGGGCAGCAGCTCCTTCGTGAACACGTGCCACGGCCCGGCACCGACCACCCGGGCCGCGGCGACGAAGTCGCGCTGGGCCAGGCTCAGCGTCTGGGCGCGGACGATCCGGGCCACCCGCGGCCAGCCGAACAGCCCGAGGACGACGATCAGCGTCACCTGGCGCGGGAAGTCCACCGGCAGGACCGCGCCGAGCGCGATCATGAAGATCAGGTACGGGAAGCCGAGGATGACGTCGGCGGTCCACGTCACCACGCGGTCCCACCAGCCGCCGAGGTAGCCGGCGCTGACCCCGGCCACGACGCCGAGCACGGTGCCCAGCGCGGTGGCCCCCAGCCCGACCAGCAGCGACGTCCGCGCGCCGTGGGCGACCAGCGCGAACAGGTCGACGCCGGTCAGCGGCTCGACGCCGAACCAGTGCGCGCCGCTCACCCCGCCCAGCCTCCCGGCCGGCAGGCCGGTCGGGCCGAGCGTGCCGATGTCCGGGGTGAGGCTCTGCCCCTCGGCCAGGACGAACAGGTCGGCCGCGGCGGCGAGCAGCCCGATGCCGACGATCAGCACCGCGCAGACCGACGTCCACCGCCCGGACCGGACGGCACGCCACACCGCGGCGGGCAGGGAACGCGCCGCCAGGGGCGGCAGGGCGGGGAGGGTCACAACACCTTCAAGGTTCAGCCGATCGAGTGACGATCGAGGACTTTAAGGACTTCGCGCGTGATCGATCCACTGTCTCGTACCGTGGGACGATACTTGCTTGCGCGGTCCGTGTCATGGGAGCGGCAGCCGGCGAACGGGCTCAACGACGGCACCCGGCCGGGCGTCTAATGGAGGTGGTGCCCTCACCGGGAAGGACGTGCTGCGGGTTGTCCCTGTTGACCAGCCGGCCGGCGAGCCCGGCCGAGACGCCACCGGCGGCGCTGCCCACGACGGCCCGCGGGCGGCGACGGTGGCTGTACGCGCTCGTCGTCGTCGCCCTGCTCGCGGAGATGGCGATCGCGATGATCACCACCGCCGTGGAGCAGTCCCCGACCATCGACGAGCCGGTCTACGCCGGCACCGCCGTCGTCTACCTGCAGCAGCACAGCCTGCGGTACAACCCCGAGCACCCGCCGCTGGGCAAACTGGTCATCGCCACCGGGCTGGCGTTCGCCGGCGTGCACCTCGACCCGGCTTTCGGCGGCGACCAGACGCAGCTGGGCCGGCACGTGCTCTACGAGTCGGGCCAGGACGCGGGCCGTCTGCTGCTGCTGCTGCTGGCCCGGTTGCCGGTGATCGTCCTGACGCTGCTGTTCGGTCTGGTCGTCTTCGCGTTCGCCCGCGACCTGACCGGCCCGGCCGGCGGTCTGGTGGCGCTGGCGCTGTACGCGTTTTCCCCCGACGTCATCGCGCACGGCTCCCTGGCGACCCTGGACGTCCCGGTGGCCGGGTTCCTGGTGACGACGGCCTGGCTGCTGTGGCGCGCCCGGCGGCGTCCCGCGGTGTACGCCCCGTTGGCGGGCCTCGCGCTGGGCGCGGCCGTGGCCACGAAGATGAGCGCGCTCGCCGCGGTTCCCGTGCTGCTGCTCCTGGTCGTGCTGTCGGTCCGGCGTGCTTACGGTCCACATTGGACCAATTGGCTGCGCGGGGTCGCCGCGGCCGTCTCCGTTGCCCTGCTTGCGGTCGCGGTGGTGTGGGCGTCCTATCTGGTCGTCGACCCGCAGCTGCGCTGGGTGACACCCCCGGGCGTGCCGCCGTTCCGAGGGCTGCGCGCGCTCGCGGCGTGGCTGCCGTTCCCGGAGCCGTACCTCGCCGGCATGCGCATCCAGTTCGGCCTCGAAGACCAGGTGTGGACGACGTTCCTGTTCGGCACGCAGCACGTCGGATCGTTGTGGTACTACCTCCCGGCGGCACTGCTGGTGAAGACGCCCCTGGGCGCACTGGCGTTGTGGGCGGCCGGAGCGGCACTGCTGCCGGCGCTCCCCCACCTCCGCCCGGCGGCGGCGTACGTGCTCCTCCCCACGGCGGTCCTGCTGGCCGCGGCCATGACGGGCAGCCGCGACCTCGGCGTCCGGTACGCGGTCTTCGCCCCGATGTTCCTGGCGATCGCGGCGGCCGGCGTGATCGAGCTGCGCCGGCGTTGGGCAACGGTCGTCGTGGCGGGTCTGGTGCTGTGCACGGCGGCGAGCTCGCTGCGGACGTACCCGTATTATTTGCCGTACGCGAACGAGGCATTCGGCGGCCCGACGGCAACGCACCTGCACCTGCACGATTCGAACGTCGACTGGGGCCAGGACCTGAGCCGGCTGGCCGCACGGCTGCGGCAGGAGCACCCGGGCGAGCGGGTGTGGCTGGTGTACAAGGGCAGCGGAGTGCCGTCGTACTACGGGATCAAGGCGGCCGACCCGCTGGCGGTACCACCAGCCGAGGTCCACGGGCTGCTGGCGGTGTCGGATTCCGCGGTCGCCAAAGCGGACGCCCGGCTGGCGGCGCTGATCGGGACCAGCACGCCGATCGACGAAGTGGGCCACGCCATCACGCTCTACCGGCGGCCGTGACGGACTGGACAACCGTCCCGCGACCATTGACCCTCCGCGAACTACCTGCGACCCTTCGTAAACGGGCTCTCGCTCTGTGGCCGGGGAAGGGGAGAGAACCGATGCCAGCCGGCACGCGCATCCGATCACTCGCTCTGGAACTGACCGGGCGCTGCCAGCTGTCCTGCGCCCACTGCTACGCCGAATCTTCGCCGCGCGGCGGGCACGGTTCCATGACCGGCGAGGATTGGCGGCGAGTGCTCGACGCGGCGGCCGGAACCGGCGTGGCGGCAGTGCAGTTCATCGGCGGCGAGCCCACGCTGCACCCCGAGTGCGCGAGCCTGGTCGAACACGCCTTGGCCAAGGATATGCGTGTCGAAGTGTTCACCAACCTGGTGCAGGTCAGCCGATCCTGGTGGTCCCGCTACCAGCGTCCGGGCGTATCCGTGGCAACGTCTTATTACACCGCTGATTCCGCGACCCACGACGCCTTCACCGGCCTGCGGGGCAGTCATGCCCGTACGCGCGCCAACATCGCCCGAGCCGTGCGGGCGGGAGTGCGGATCCGGGTGGCGGTGGTCGGGTCCGGTGCGGTGGCCGATCAGGCGTGTGCGGATCTTGCCGCGCTGGGGGTCGAAAAAGTCACCGTGGGCCGGTTCCGGAAGATCGGCCGCGGCTCCCGCGGAAACCACCCTTCAGCCGCCGAGTTGTGCGGTCGATGCGCTCAGGAAAGTGCGGCCATCGACCCGCTCGGCAACGTTTCGCCCTGCGTGATGGCGCGGTGGATCCGCATCGGGAACGTCCACCGGGAGCCGGTGGAGAGCATTCTCGCCGGCCCGCGGATGGCGGCGATCTCCGCCGGCTTCGCCAAGCGAATCGGCGGCAGCGACTGCCCGCCGGTGCAGTCGGGCCCTCAGTGTCAAGGCGATTGACCTCAGCCGAGCAGCCGGGCTATCCGCGCCGAATTCTCCCGCGCCAGCGGATCGGAATAGCCTGCGAATAGTTCGAACGCTTCTTGCCGGCACGCCCGCGCTTCGGCGGGATCTTCCTCCGCCAGCGCCGCACCGAGATTGTCCAGAGCGACCGCGAGCTGCCACCGGTCGTCGAGCTCCCGGAAGATCACCACCGCCCGGCGGTGGAACGGAACGGCGTCCGCTGCGCGGCCCAGTCCCTGGTACGCCTCTCCCGTGCCGTCCAGCGCCGCAGCTTCCCTGGCCCGGTTTTCGAGTGCCCGGTGCAGGGTGGTGGCCCGCTGGCAGGACACGAGTGCGTCGTTGAACAGGCCGTTGAGCCGCTGGATCCGGGCGTACTCGAGGAGCACCCAACCCTCGTTGCGGTCTTCGTTGCGGGCGCGCGCGAGCTCGAGCGCTTTCCCGGCCGATTCGAGCGCTTCTTCTCTGTCATTTTCCGCCGAATCGGCCTGGGCCCGGGCCAGCACGACGAGCGCGACCAGTTCCCGCCGCTGGTCAGCAAGTTCGCGGCTCAGTGCCAGGCTCTGGCTCGCAGCCTCGATGGCTTCCGGATACCGCCCCGAGCTACCGTAAGCATCAGCGAGGTTGAACAGCGCCGTCGCCTCACGCTCGGTGTCGTTACGTTCGCGCGACAGCAGTCGAGCCAACTCCAATTGCTCGACGGCTTCAGTGAACCTGCGTTGCATGAGGAAGAGGACGCCGAGCATGTTGACCGACAGCAATTCTCCTTCGCTGTCACCGAGTTCACGACGGAGCGCGAGCACCTGCCGGTGCACGCGTTCCGCGTCGTCCAGCCGATGCTGGTTGGAGTAGCCGCTCCCGAGAGCGAACAAGGCTTCCGCTTCAGCCAGCTTGTCGTCGTCCCGGCGGGCGGCACTGATCGCGGCCTCGATCACCTGCAGCCGGTCGGCGATCGTTGCCTCCCGTGTGAAATACGGGCGCAACATCAGCGCCAGTTGCCACGACACGCGGTCCAGCCCGGATTTTTCCGCGGCTTGCACGGCGGCGAGGAGGTTGGCCCACTCGATCTCGAACCACCGGGCACCGTCGAGGTAATCCGGGAAACCGGGCACCGCCGAAGGGGCCGGGAGCGCGGTCGGCGGAAGGAGCCGGACCGGTGTCCGCATGGCCGTCCCGGCCGCGTAAGCCACGTGCAGGTACCACGCCAGAACCCGGCTCAGCGCGGCGTACTGGTCCTCCAGGGAGTCCTGGTGGTGGGCGGCGTTCGTGGCGTACGCACGGAGGAGATCGTGGAACTCGTAGCGGTCCGGCCCGGTCTGCTCGATCAGGTGCACACCGCAGATCGCGTCGAGCAACCGGCGGGCGTCCAGCACCGTGACGTCCGCCAGTTCGGCGGCCGCCTGGACACTGAACTCGGGCCCCGGGTGCAGGCCGAGCAACCGGAACATCCTGGCCGCGTCGACCGGCAGGGCGCGGTACGACCAGGCGAAGACCGCGCGCACGCCGTCCGCTTCTTCGCCGTCCTCGGCGGTGAGGGCATCCCAGAGCCCGGATTCGTCCCGCAGGTCCTGGATGAGCTGCGCCAGCGGCATCCACGGCCGGGTCGCGGCCCGTTCCGCGGCGATCCGCAGCGCCAGCGGCAGGCAGGCGCACAGCCGGGCGAGCTCGGCGATGTCGGCGGGATCGTCCTGACCGCGATAATCCGCGGTGATGGCCGTGATCAGCTCGACCGATTCGGATTCGGGCAGGACTTCGACGATGACGCGCTGGGCTCCGTCGCGGGCCATCAGCCCCGCGAGCCTGCTCCGGCTGGTGACAATGACCCGGCAGCCGTCACTGCCCGGGATCAGAGGCCGGACCTGCCCGACGCTCTCGGCGTTGTCCAGGACGATGAGGACGCGGAGGTTGGCCAGCAACGACCGGTAGAGCGACGCCTTGGCTTCCAGATCAGCGGGAATGCGCGACGAGGGCACGTCCAAGGCGCGGATGAACCGGTCAAGCGCCTGTTCGGCGGTGATCGGGGTGCCCGGGTCGTAACCGCGAAGGTTCACGTACAGCTGGCCGTCGGGAAACTGCTCCTGAGTGCGGTGCGCCCAGCGGAGTGCCAGAGCCGTTTTGCCCACGCCGGCTGTTCCGACGATCACAGTGAGATGGGCGGCGTCCGGTCCGGGCGGAAACAGAACCGTGTCCAGGCGGCCCAGTTCGGCGGCGCGGTTGACGAATCCCCGCACGTCACCGAGCAATTGGCGGGGAACGTCCCGCCGCGTTGGGCCGACTCGGTGAAAGTGGACTCCCCCACTGACGTCCCGCGCCTGAACGACGTCACTGGCAGTACCGGACAGCTCCGATCGGGTGCCGTCCATCGGAACGGGTACCGCCTTGTCGGCGTTCCTGTTCGCCGGGTTCATCGCTCCTTCGGCGGCCGCTCGGCGAGGGCGAATTCAAGAACAGCTTGGCGTGGCAGGATTTCCGTCGCGCTGGTGCGACACTTTCGAGTCGTTCCCGCAGCTCAGCCGCTATCAACCGGGCCGATCCGGCCGCGCCGCTGCGACAACGAAGGTCGAAACGTGTCCGACGCCCGATTCACCCACCGGCTCGCGCTCCGGCACACGAACGAGCGGAGTTGACCCCTCGCGCGCGTGAAATTTACAAACCCTTTCCGCATTCTCACCGATCGCGACCTCGGGCGCACCACCGGCTCCTTGCCTCCCCCGCTGAGCGGCTGCTAACGATGACAGGCGGTCCAAGCCGCAGCTGATGTGCCATCGACCTTCTGTGACGGAGATCCGATGTCCTTGCTCCTCCCCGGCCGGCGGCTGACCGCCACCGCGATCAGCGCCGTGATCGCCGCCGCCACCCTCACCGCCGGTACCTCCGCGGTGGCCGCCCCCTCGCCAACCCTGCCCGTGTACCGGGACACCCACTACAGCTTCGCCGAACGGGCCGCCGATCTCGTGTCGCGGATGACCCTGCCCGAAAAGGTGCTGCAGCTGCACACCAACAGCGCGCCCGCCATTCCGCGGCTCGGGGTGCAGCAGTACACCTACTGGAGTGAAGGGCAGCACGGGCTGAACACGCTCGGTGCCAACACCGATCACGGCACCGCGACCGGCGGTGTGCACGCCACCAGCTTCCCCACGAACCTCGCCAGCACCATGTCGTGGGATCCTGGGCTGATCTACCAGGAGACCACGGCCATCTCCGATGAAGCCCGCGGCATGCTCGACAAGTCCCTGTGGGGCGTCGCGCAGAACAACATCGGGCCCGACAAGAACGGCTACGGCTCGCTCACCTACTGGGCGCCCACCGTCAACCTGGACCGCGATCCGCGGTGGGGCCGCACCGACGAAGGGTTCGGCGAAGATCCTTTCCTGGTCGCGAAAATGGCCGGGGCGTTCGTCAACGGCTACCAGGGCCAGACGCCGTCCGGCCGGCCGATGACGCCCTACCTCAAGGTCGCCGCCACGGCCAAGCACTACGCCCTCAACGACGTCGAGAACGACCGGCACGCCGACTCCTCCGACACCACCGACGCCAACATCCGCGACTACTACACCGCCCAGTTCCGCGCCCTGATCCAGGACGCGCACGTGTCCGGCCTGATGACGTCCTACAACGCCATCAACGGCACCCCGGCACCGGCGAACACCTACACCGCGAACGCGCTCGCCCAGCGCACCTACGGCTTCGACGGCTACACCACCTCCGACTGCGGTGCCGTCGGGGACGTCTACGCGCCGGGCAGCCACAACTGGGCGCCGCCCGGGTGGACCACCACGACCGCCGGGGCCGCGACGCAGTGGACCAACACCGCCACCGGCCAACAGGTTTCGGGGGCCGCCGGAGGCCAGGCCTACGCGCTGCGTGCCGGCACCCAGCTCAACTGCACCGGCTCCGAAGCCACCGTGGCCAACGTCGAGGAGGCAATCAAGGCCGGCGTCCTGTCCGAAGGCGTACTGGACAACGCGCTGGTGCACGTCTTCACCCTGCGGATGCAGACCGGCGAATTCGACCCGGCGGACCGGGTGGCCTACACGAAGATCACCAAGGACGAAATCCAGAGCGCCGCGCACCACGAGCTGGCCGCGAAGGTCGCCGCCAACTCGTTGGTGCTGCTGAAGAACGACGCCCTCGCCGGCACCGGGCGGCCGCTGCTGCCCGCCGATCCGGCGAAACTCCGCAGCGTGGTCGTCGTCGGCGACCTCGCCGGCAAGGTCACCCTCGGCGACTACTCCGGCGAACCCGCCGTGCAGGTGACCGCCGTCCAGGGCCTCACGGCCGCGCTGAAGGCCGCTAGCCCGGACGCCACCCTGACCTTCGACGCGTGCGGCACGTCCACCGCCGCCACCACGCCGGCGAGCTGCTCCGCGGCGACCCTGGACGCGCTCAAGACCGCCGACCTCGTCGTGGTGGCCGCCGGGACCGACACGAACACCGCCACCGAAGGCAAGGACCGCACCAGCATCGCCATGCCGGGCAACTACGACTCGCTGATCGACCAGGTCAAGGCGGCCGGCAATCCCCGGATCGCGCTGGCCGTCCAGGCGGGCGGCGCCGTTTCCCTCGCCCACGCCAAGGACGGCGTCCCGGCCGTCGTGTTCAGCGCGTACAACGGGGAAAGCCAGGGCACCGCGCTCGCCGACGTGCTGTTCGGCAAGCAGAACCCCAGCGGGCACCTGAACTTCACCTGGTACGCCGACGACTCGCAGCTGCCCGCCATGAAGAACTACGGCCTGACGCCGTCGCAGACCGGCGGGCTCGGCCGCACCTACCAGTACTTCACCGGCACGCCGGCGTACCCCTTCGGCTACGGCCTTTCCTACACGGAATTCGCCTATTCGCGCGTGCACGCCGACACCCGGCACGTCACCGCGGACGGGCAGGTCACCGTGCACGTCGACGTCACCAACACCGGCCGCACGCCCGGCGCCACCGTCGCCCAGCTGTACGCGGCCACGGCGTTCGGCGTGCCCGGCGTGGAACTGCCGCGCCAGCGCCTGGCCGGGTTCGCGAAGACGAAGGTGCTGTCCCCCGGCCAGACCCAGCACCTGGCCATCCCGGTTTCCATCAAGGACCTGGCGTTGTGGGACGAGGGAAAGCACCGCCAGGTCGTGTACGACGGTCCTTACCGGTTCGGCGTGGGCGCCGACGCCGGTCACCTCGCCGGCACCGCCACGGTGACCGTCACCGGGGCCATCACGCCGAAGACGCGGTACGTGACCGTGCAGCCCGACCAGGTCGTCTTCGCGCCGGGCGCGCGGCTCGACCTGACCGGCCGGAACCCGTGGATCGCCGACGACACCGGGCAGGCCGCCCAGCACGTGCCGGCCGACCACGTCGTCGAAGCGGTGCGCGACGACCAGTCGTTCACCGACCTCGCGCACGCCCGGATCGGTTACCGCAGCAGCGATCCGCGGGTGGCCCAGGTCAGCCGGACCGGCCAGGTGACCATGGTGGCGCCCGGTGTCACGACCATCAGCGTGACGGTCGACGGCGTCACCGGCACCACGCCGGTGGTGGTCAAGCAGCCGTTCACGCTCACCGCGCCGGCCCAGGTGAAGGCGGGCACGACCTACTCCGTCACCACCACGCTGCCGAACCCGGCGGGCGCGCGCCCGCTGCGTGACGTGACTCTGACGCTCGACGTGCCCGCGGGCTGGACCGCGAAGGCCACTTCGCCGGCCACCTTCGCCGTCGTCCCCGCCGGGCAGACGGTCAGCACCACCTGGGAGGTCGGCGTGCCGGCCTCGGCGCAACCCGGCAAGTTCGCCGTGTCGGCGCAGGCGACGTTCACCTCCTCCAACGGGCCGGGCACCTCCGTGGACGCGACCACCGTGCTGCTGCCGCACCCGCCGTACCCGTCACTGGCGGCCGCCTACAACAACGTGGGCGTCACCGACGACGCCAGTCCCGGCTCCGGCAACTTCGACGGCGGCAACGCCAGCTTCTCGGCACAGGCGCTGGCCGCGGCGACGCCCAGCCTCACCCCGGGAGCCACGTTCACCCACGACGGTCTGACGTTCACCTGGCCGGACGTCCCGCCGGGCAGCCCGGACAACGTCGTCGCCGGCGGGGTGGGCGGCGGGCAGACCATCATGCTCTCCGGCTCCGGTCACACCCTCGGCCTGATCGGCGCCGGCGACTACGGCAGCCCGAGCGGAACCGCGACGGTGACCTACACCGACGGCACCACCGAGTCCCACTCCGTCAGCTTCGCCGACTGGTGGGCCAACGCGGCGACCGGCGGCGACATCCTCACCACCCTGCCGTACCTCGACAACAGCAGCGGGCGGCTGGACCAGCAGGTGAGCCTGTACTACGCCCCGATCCCGTTGCAGCCGGGCAAAACCGTGCAGTCGGTGACCCTGCCCGACGTCAGCGACGGGGCGCAGATGGGCACCGCGGCGATGCACATCTTCACCGTGGCCATCGGCTGAACCTCACCGGGCGCAGGTGAAACTGGTGGCGGTATCGGGGTCGCCCGCCCGGTACCGCGGCCAGGCCGGGTATTCGCAGAGGGGCCGGGTGCGCGGGTGGGCCAGGTCGGTGACGACCTGGTTCGCCGGCGCCTGGCCCCGCTCGACCCATCGTTCGAGCGCGGTGAGCGAGTCCCAGCCGGCCGCGAACGCCGGAGTCCCGAAGTTGGCGTGGTTGGCCCCGGGCACGACGTAGTAGCGCAGGAACGCGTTCGTCGTGCGCGGGCCCGCCACCGCGCGCACCCGCTCGTAGTAGTCGCTCGTCGAGTACGGGGAGACCAGTTCGTCCGCGGCGCCGTGCAGCAGGATCAGCTTCCCGCCGGCCCGGGCGAACGGGCGCAGGTCGGCGTCGTTCCGGTCCTCGACCGTGGACAGGGCGCTGATCCGGCCGAGCCACTGGCCGGGGTGGCGGGGATCCACGTCCAGCCCGCTGCGGCGCGGGTCCCGGGTGAGGAAGTACTTGACCCACTGGTCCCAGTACTGCATCCCGTAGCCGCTGGTCACCGGCATCGGGTCGGCCGGTGGCGTGGTGCCGAAGCCGAGGAACGGCGTCCGCATGTCCGCGCCGGAGAGGAACGGGAAGCCCGGGTAAGCGGTTTCGCCGCTGGCGATCCGGTACGGCCACCGGAACGGGGTGGACATCGCGAGCACGGCACCGATCTGGGGATCGGACAGGCAGTCCGGGCCGGTGTCGGCCCCGCCCGGGCACCGCAGCGCGCGCGGGTCGAAGCGGCATGCTCCCGGGTTCGAGACGACCTTGTCGGTCAAGCCGTCCAAGCCGTCACACGCCTTGATGACGCTGTCGTAGAGGAGTGCCTGCTTCGCGGGGCCGGGGAAGGCGCCGGGCCGAGCCAGGATCTGCGTGAGGTAGCCCAGGTCCAGGATCTCGGCGAGGTTGTTCCACGCCGGATAGGCGGAAATCACGCCGTCGAACGCGGCCGGCCACCGCTGGGCGACGACGAGAGCTTCGCGGCCGCCGGTCGACCCGCCGGCGAAGAACACTTCGGCAGGCGTCGCCGCGTAGGCGTGCCGGATGAGGAACAGGCTCGCGTCACGGGTCTTCTTGAGGGCGTCACCGGCGGCGAAGTTGGTCAGGGCCTCGTCGTTCACGCCGAACGAACCGTCCAGCGACGGCGGGGACGCCGGGTTCTGCTGGTGACCCGAGTCGCTCGCGAAGGTCGCATAGCCCCGGGCCAGTGGCACCGGCCGGTCGGCCGGGCCGAACGGCACGTTCGCCGCCGGGTCGGGGATCGTGCCGTCGTACCCGCCGCCGCCGAACATCAGCGCGTTGTGGTTCCACGCGCGGGGCAGGGCGACGCGCAGCTTGATGGCCGGCGCGGCCGGGTCGACCGGGAACAGGTCCGCGTCGACCCGGCAGTACTCGACGGGGGCGGAGACGACCGAAACCGCCGTGACGCGGCCGCCGCTCGTCGGCAGGCTCATGACCGACGCGGGGATCCGCAGCCCGGCCAGCCCGGCACACCCCGGCTCCGGCGTCGCCGCGGCGGCGGGTCCGGGTGCGCTCGCGGCCAGCAACAGGGCCGCCGAGACGACGAGCCTGCGGGTTTTCCTCATAGCGGCTCCTTCTCAGTGGAGGTGCGCACCCGGGACGGCGTGCGGATCGGCGCGGACCTCGGCGGGGTTCGTCTCGGGCAGGAACCACGCGCTGGCGAACGTGATCAGCCCCATCAGCGTGATGTAGAGGGCGACCGGCCAGGTGCTCCCGGTCTCCGCGATCAGCGCGGTCATCAGGAACGGCGTGCCGCCGCTGACGACGATCGCGGACAGCTGGTAGGCCAGCGACGCACCCGAGTAGCGGACGGCGGGGGCGAACAGCTCGCCGAGGAAACTCGCGATCGGGCCGTAGGTGAGGCACTGGAACACGAACCCGACCGTCACGGCGACGAAGATCAGCGGCAGGGACGCGGTGCCGACGAGCCCGAAGTACGGGAAGCCCCAGACGGCGACACCCAGGCCGCCGATCAGGATCAGCGGCCGCCGGCCCACCTTGTCCGAAAGGTGCCCGGACCACGGGATCGTCGCGAGCATCGCCGCGGAACTGAGCAGCACCACCGCGAGGAGCGCGTTGCGCTTGAGCCCGAGGGACCCCGTGCCGTAGCTCAGCAGCCCGGAAATGCTGACGTAGAACAGGCTGTTGGTGGCCGACAGCAGGCCGCAGCCGAGCAGGACGGTCCCCCACTTGCTGCGCAGGACCTGCGCGAGCGGCGCCCGGACCACCGGGCCGTCGTGGCGCGCGACGGCTTCCTGCAGCTGCCGGAACTCCGGCGTGTCCTCCACCTTCGCCTGGATGTAGAGCACCACGCCGAACATCACGACGCTGAGCAGGAACGGGATCCGCCAGCCCCAGCTGAGGAACGCGGCGTCCGGCATCAGCGCGCTCGCGGCGACGAAGATCAGGTTGGACAGGATCACGGCCACGGGCACGCTCGTCTGCCCGAAGGTGCCGGCGAACCCGCGCCGCTTCGGACCGGCGGATTCGGTCAGCAGCAGCACGATGCCGCCCCACTGCCCGCCGGCCGCGAGCCCCTGCACGAACCGCAGGATGACCAGCAGGGTCGGGGCCAGTGCCCCGACGCTCGCCGCGCTGGGCAGGCAGCCGATGAGGAAGGTCGCGGCCCCCATCAGGGCCAGGCACGCGACCACGACCGGCTTGCGCCCGTACCGGTCCCCGAGGTGCCCGGCGAGCACCCCGCCGACCGGCCGCGCCACGAACCCGGCCCAGAACGTGCTGAAGGCCAGCAGCGTCCCGGTCAACGCCGTCGAGTGCGGGAAGAACACCTTCGGGAACACCAGCGCGGCCGCGGTGCCGTACAGGAAGAAGTCGTACCACTCGATCGAGCTGCCGACGAGCCCCGCCGCCAGCAGTTTGCGGAAGGACCGGCGCCGGGTCGCGGACACCGCGGCGTCGGACTGCCCTTCGGGTTGGGTGAGCGGGATGGCCATGGATGCCGCCTTCGTCGAGGAGCTCCGGCAAGGTGATGGCGGTCATGGTAGGGCGCCGTTACGCTGCGACCGGAGGTGTGGACCACCCACTCCTCCACCCCGCTCGGTGGATCTTTCCCCCACCCGACGCCCCCGGAGGACCGTGCCGTGACCAGTGGCTCGCCCGGCCGCCGTCAGCGTGAACTCGCGTCGTTGTACGCGACCGTCAAGTCGCTCACCGCCCTGGGCGAGCTCGACGAGGTCCTGCAGTCGATCGTGCACCACGCCCACGACCTGATCGGCACCGACTTCACCTACCTCTCGCTCGTCGGCGCGGACGGCCGGCTCTCGGCACGGGCGTCGGACGGGACGATCTCCGCCGAGTTCCTCGCCGCGACCATCCCGGCCACGGTCGGGCTCGGCGGGAAGGTGCTGGCCTCGAAGAGCCCGCACTGGGTGCGCGACTACGCCACCTCGACGCTCATCCAGCACGACCCGGACTTCGACCGGCTGGTCGTCACCGAGGAACTGGGCGCGCTGCTCGGGGTGCCGCTGGTCATCCGCGGCGAGGCGGTCGGGGCGCTGTTCGCCGCGGACCGGTCCGAACGGTCCTTCCAGGCCGAGGAAATCGCGCTGCTCAACGCTTTCGCCGACCACGCCGCCGTCGCGCTCGACAACGCCCGGCTCTACGAGGAGAGCCGGACCGCCCTGCGGGAGCTGCGGGTGGCGTACCGGAAAACCGAGCGGGCGCAGGCGATCCACGAAGCACTGACCGGGGTGGTGCTGGGCGGCGGCACACCCGCCGACGTCGCCCAGCACCTGGCCGACCAGCTGGGCGGGAGCGTCACGCTCCTCGACCGGACGGGCGAGAGCGACCTGGCCGCCGCCGTCGAAGAAGCCCGGCGCTCGGGCCGCTGCTCGGTCTCGGTGGACGCGGGCGGCACCACCCGGAGCGTGGCCGCGATCCAGGCCGGCGACAGCTACCTCGGTGCGCTGGTGTGGCGCCGGGCGGCGGACGGCCACGACGACGTACCGGACGACACGGACCTGCGGACGCTCGAACGCGCCACGCACATCCTCGGGCTGCTCATCCTCAAGGAGCGGGCCGTGGCCGAGGCGGGCGAGCGGCTGAGCGGTGAGCTGCTGACCGAGCTCCTGGTCGGCGGGCCGGGGGCCGGCCCGGCCCAGCGCGCCCGCGCCCGGGCGCGCACGATCGACGTCGACGCGCTGGACCTGGTGCTGGTCGCGGACTCCCCCGCCGCGTCGCCGGCCGATCTGGCGCGGCACCTGCACGACATCGCCCGGGACCGCGCCGGGCTGGCCGGCGAGCACCTGGGCCGGGCCACGATGATCCTGCCCGGCGCCGGCGACGACCGGACCGTCGCGGAAGTCCACACCGGACTTCGGCGCTCGCTGGGCGGTCCCGTCCTCGTCGTCGGGGAACGGGCGGGCGACCACGACTGGGCCCGCGCCTTCGCCATGGCCGGCCGGTGCAGCGCCGTGCTGCGCGCGCTCGGCCACACCGACCTGGGCACCACCACACGCGAGTACGCCTTGTACGCCATGGTTTTCGACCCCGAGCGGGCCGGCGAGCTCGACCGGTTCCTGGCCGGCTCGATCGGCACCCTGCTCGAGTACGACGAGCGGCGGGGCACCGACCTCGTCGGCACGCTCAGCGCGTACTACGTCCACCGCGCGAACGTCGCGGCGACGGCCCGCGCGTTGCACCTGCACGTCAACACGCTGCTCAAGCGGCTGGACCGGGCCGGCACCGTGCTCGGCTTCGACTGGCGCCACGAGAACGACCTCGAACTACAGCTTGGCCTCCGGCTGCACCAGCTCCGCGCGGTCACGTCCTGAGGCTGCGGCCGAGTCGCGCAGGGCGGTCTTCGAGATCTTGCCGGTGCCCGTCTTCGGCAGGCCGGGGACCAGGACGACTTCGTCCGGCAGCCACCACTTCGCGACCATCGGCGTGATGTGCGCCAGCAGCTCGTCCGCCGTCGCCGCGCTGCCTTCGCGCAGCACGACATAGGCCACCGGGCGTTCCATCCACCGCGGGTCCGGGCGCGCGATCACCGCCGCCTCGACGACGTCGGGGTGGGACGCGATGGCGCCTTCGAGCTCGACCGAGGAGATCCACTCGCCGCCGGACTTGATCAGATCCTTCATCCGGTCCACCAGCCGCAGGTAGCCGTCGGCGTCGATGGTGGCCAGGTCGCCCGTGCGCAGCCAGCCGTCGGCGGTGAAGCTGCTGCCGGCGTCCACGCGGAAGTAGCCGCCCGCCACCCAGGGGCCCGCCACCTGCAGCTCGCCGACGGCGGTGCCGTCGCGGGGCAGCTCCCGGCCGGTCTCGACGTCGGCGATCCGCACGTTCACCAGCGGCAGCGGCTGGCCCTGGGCGGCCCGCACCGCCACCCGGTCGGCCTCGGCCGCGTCCCGGTGCTGGGTGCGGGTGCCGCCGATGGCGCCGACCGGGCTGATCTCCGTCATGCCCCAGGAATGCGTGATGGGGACGCCGATCGCGGCGCGGTAGGCCTCCGACAGCGCCGGCGGGACGGCCGAGCCGCCGCCGAGCAGGAACCGCGTGGCGCCGAGGTCGTGGTCCCGCAGCCGGGGCGCCAGGCCGGTCCAGACCGTGGGGACGGCCCCGGCGACGGTCACCCGCTCGGCCGCCATCAGCCGCAGCAGGTGGTCCGGATCCGCGGACGGCCCCGGCAGCACCAGGGACGCGCCCGCCAGCATCGCGCCGTAGGGCAGGCCCCAGGCGTTGGCGTGGAACATGGGCACGATCGGCAGCACGACGTCGCTCTCGCAGAGCCCGATGAACCCCGCGGCGAGGGTGCCCAGGCCGTGCAGGACCGTCGACCGGTGGCTGTAGAGCACGCCCTTGGGCGGGCCGGTCGTCCCGGACGTGTAGCACAGCCCCGACGCCAGCTGCTCGTCCGTGAGCGTGAACGTCTCCTCGAACGAGCCCGTGGCGGGCGCGGCTCCGGAGACCAGCTCGTCGTAGTCCAGGACGCGGGGGTCCGCCGGGATCGGCACGCCGCTGTCGTCCGGCAGCACCACCCAGTGCCGCACCCGCCGCAGCCGACCGGCGCTCGGCCAGATCCGCGGCAGCAGCGCGCGGTCGACGAACACGACGTCGTCCTCGGCGTGCCCGACGATGTACTCGAGGTGCTCGGCCGGCAGCCGGATGTTGATCGAGTGCAGCACCCGCTTGGTGGCCGGGACGGCCAGGTAGAGCTCCAGGTGACGCCGGTGGTTGCTGGCGAAGGTGGCCACCCGGGCTCCGGCCGGGACGCCGAGGGTGTCCAGCGCGGTGGCGAGGCGGCGGGTTTGGCGGGCGACCTCGGCGTAGGTCAGCCGCCCCTCCCCCGCCGTGACGACTTCCTTGTGCGCGTAGAGCCGCTCGGCGCGCTCCAGGATGTGGGCGATGGTGAGCGGCCGTGGCTGCATCAACCCGTCCATGGCACCCCTTTTCTTCCGGTCGCCCAGTGACTCTAGGAGCGGTTCCGGCCGGGAAGAGAGGGCGGAACCGCCCACTCGTCCGGCCGCTCCGGTGGTGATCACCTCCACGTCGGCGGGGGCGTTGCCCGCGCCGGGCAGCGATCGTGGATTTTCGGGCAGCAGGATGCCACTACCAGCAGGGGACGGTCCGGCGCTGCTAATTTTGGCCGACAACTCGGTGAAAAGAGGGTTGCGCGATGGCAAACCCGCTGGTGGCGGAGACCAAGGATTCCACGAAGGCGTATTCGGGTGTTTCGCTGCTGGAGTCGGCGAATGATCTGAAGTCGGCCATCGAAAGTGGCGACTGGGCGTCGGTGGCCCTTGGTGCGGTCGGGACCGCCCTCGACGCGCTGTCCATGGCGATGGACCCCTTCGGTGCGATCCTCGCCGCCGGGGTCGGGTGGCTGATCGAGCACGTCGGTCCGTTGAAGGAAGCGCTCAACGGGCTGACCGGCAACGCCGACGAGATCGCCGCGCAATCCGAGACCTGGAAGAACATCGCGGCCGAGCTGGGCAGCGTCGGCGAGGACCTGACCGGAATGGTCAAGGCCGACACCGCGTCCTGGACCGGGAACGCGGCGGACACCTATCGGCAGCGGGCGCAGGACACGGTGACGTTGCTGGAGACGGCGCAGAAGGGCTGTGAGGGCGCTTCCAGCGGCGTCAAGACCGCCGGCGAAGTGGTCGCGGCGGTCCGCGCCTTGGTGCGGGACATCATCGCGGAGCTGGTCGGGCATTTGATCAGCTGGGCGTTGCAGGTTGTGTTCACCCTCGGCATCGGGATGACGTGGGTGGTGCCGCAGGTGATCAACGCGGTGGCCAAGACCGCGTCGAAGATCGCCGATCTGGTGAAGCGGCTGGTCACGGCGCTGAAGGCGCTGATTCCGCTGCTGAAGCGCGCCGGGGATTTGTTCGCAGATGCGGCGAAGGCGTTGAAGAACATCAAGCCGGGTAAGGCCGCGCCGCCGCCGCCGAAGCACGCTGACATCAAGAGCGGCCCGAAGGACATCGGCCCGCCGAAGGGCAAGGGTGACCCGGACGCCCCGCCACCCAAAACGGACCCGCCGCCGAAGGACGGCGACAGCACCACGACGTCCGGTGCGAAGGGCGACCCGCCGCCGAAGAGCGACCCGCCGCCCAAGACCGATCCGCCGCCCAAGAGCGATCCGCCGGCCGACACCCCGCCACCGCCGAAGACCGAAGCGCCGCCCGGGGGCACGCCGAGGGGTGGCCCCGGCGGCGGTGGCAAGCCCCAGGGCGACCCGAAGGGCGACGGCCCGCGCGACCGCGCGGTGCCCGACGACAAGAAGGTCTGCGTCTCCGACCCGGTCGACGTCGCCACCGGCGAGG
Source organism: Amycolatopsis sp. NPDC051102 (assembly GCF_040682815.1). Lineage (NCBI taxonomy): Bacteria > Bacillati > Actinomycetota > Actinomycetes > Pseudonocardiales > Pseudonocardiaceae > Amycolatopsis > Amycolatopsis sp. NPDC051102. Next base: position 838,329 of record NZ_JBFBBT010000001.1, on the reverse strand, counting down.
TCGTGCTGACCCAGATCGACCTGACGCTGCCGGGCGACGCGGGCGAGCTGGTGCTGTCGCGGACGCACCTGTCGGCCTACCGCGGCGGCCGGTGGTTCGGCCGCTCTTGGGCGTCCACTTTGGACCAGCGGCTGGAGGTCGGCCGCGCGCACGTCCGGTTCTTCGCCGAGGACGGCATGGTCCTCGTCTACCCGCTGCCCGACGGCGACCGGCCCGTGCTGCCGATCGAGGGGCCGCGCCACCCGCTGCGCCGGATCGCCGGCGGCTACCGGCTCTCCGCCGGCGCCCGCGACCTGGAGTTCGCCGGCGGGCGCGGCCAGGTGCTGCCGCTGACGGCGATCGAGCAGGACGGCTCCCGCACCACGATCGAGCACGCCGAAAGCGGCGCCCCGCGGCTGCTGCGGCGAGCCGACGGCACCGAGATCAGCGTCGAAGCCGGCACCGGCCGGATCACCGCGCTCGGCGTGCCCGGCGGCGCGCCCGTCGTCCGGTACGGCTACAACCGGCTCGGCCAGCTGACCCAGATCGCCGGCTTCACCGGCCGCCCGGTGAACCTCGACTACGACGTCGACGACCGGATCGTCGGCTGGCAGGACCGCACCGGCACCTGGTACCGCTACGTCTACGACGCCGCGGGCCGCTGCGTCCGCAGCGTCGGCGCCGGGCGTTACCTCAACGGCACGTTCGCCTACGACACCGAAGCCCGGACCACCCGGCACACCGACGCGCTCGGCCACACCTGGACCTACCGGATGAACGAAGCCGGCCAGCTCGTCGAACGCACTGACCCGCTCGGGCACACGCGCCGGTACTCCTGGACCCGCTACGACGACCTGCTCTCGCAGTCCGACGAACTGGGCCGGATCACCTTCTACGGCTACGAAAACGGCGTGCTGACGACGGTGACGCGGCCGGATGGCTCGCAGGTGCGGCTGCGCCCCACCGCGGTCGGCGAGGTCGAACTGCGCGCCGGCGACGCCCGGGTGGTGGCCCCGGCGGCCGATCCCTACGCCGCCCTCCCGGGGGTCTCCACGCGGCTGCGCGTCGACGGGCCGGCGGACCCCCTCGGCGACGAGCCGGTGATCACCGCGGCGGCCCGGCCGGGCGACCGCGACCCGTTCGGCCGGCCCCGGCTGGTGCACACCGCCTCCGGTGGCGCGGCCCGGCTCGGCTGGACGGCCGAGGGGCAGCGCTCCTGGCGGATCGGCCCCGACGGCGCTCGGGAAAGCTGGCGCCACGACGGCGAAGGCCGCGTCGTCGAGCACCGCGACGCCGCCGGGCGGACGACCCGGCGCACGTACGGCCCGTTCGGCCTGCCGATCGAGGAGTCCGACGCCACCGGCGCGCGCACCACGTACGGCTACGACGCCGAGCTGCGGCTGATCGCGGTGACCAACCCGCGCGGCCAGACCTGGCGCTACACCTATGACCCCGCCGGGCGGCTGGTCGAGGAGACCGACTTCGACGGACGCCGGCTCACCTACGCCTACGACGAGGCCGGGCAGCTGCTCCGGATGACGAACGGCCTCGGCGAGGTCACCGAGTACTCCTACGACGTGCTCGGCAACGTCGTCGAACGCCGCACGGCCACCGGCGTCACCGGGTACGCCTACGACGCGCTCGGGCAACTCGAATACGCGGTCAACAACGAGTCGGTCCTGCAGATCGTCCGCGACGAGCGCGGGCGGATCCGCGAGGAGACGCTCAACGGCGTCGGCGTGCGGTGGACCTACGGGGCCACGAGCGTCCGCCGCCACACGCTGTCCGGTGTGGACAGTGAGTGGCACTACGACGGCGACCGTCCGGTGTCACTTCGCGTCGCGGGGCACGAAATCGCGTTCGAGTACGACGAAGCCGGCCGGGAGACCACGCGTTCGGTCGACGGCGAAGTGGTCCTGCGCCAGGTCTTCGACGCCTCGGACCGGCTCGGCGAACAGGTGATCACCGGCCTGGGCCGGCGCGGCTACACCTACACGCCGGACGGCAGGCTCGCCGCGATCGACGACGCACGGCCGGTCCGGTTCGGGTTCGACCAGGCGGGCCGGGTCACCGAGGTGCACGCGCCCGACGGCGTCGAACGCTTCGCCTACGACGCGGCGGGCCGGCTCACCCCGGCCGGGACGCGGTACGGCCACGACCCGCAGGGCCGCGTCACCGGCCGGGTGCGGGTCACCCCCGCCGGTCCGGAGGAATGGCGGTTCGTCTGGGACGAGCTGGACCGGCTGATCGCCGTCATCGCCCCCGACGAGGCGTTCTGGACGTACCTGTACGACCCGCTCGGCCGGCGGTTCGCCAAGCGGCGCTGGGAGCTGGGCGACGACGGCGCGCCGCGGCAGACGGCCGAGACGTGGTTCGTCTGGAGCGGCCCCGAGCTCGTCGAGGAGATCGAACTGACCGACGACGGCCGGTCGCGCGTGCTCACCTGGGAACGCCACCCCGACGACGGCCGGCCGGTGGTCCAGATCGAGCAGCGCGGCGCGGAGGTGCGGTTCCACACGGTGGTGACGTCACCGGCCGGCACGCCGACCGAGCTCGTCGGCGCGGACGGCCGGGTCGAGTGGCAGGCGCGCATGAGCTTCTGGGGCGAACTGCTGCCGTCGACGTCCGGGACCGCGCCGATGCCGCTGGCCTTCCCCGGCCAGTACCGCGACGCCGAAACCGGGCTGCACTACAACGTCTACCGCTACTACGACCCGCGGACCGGCCGGTACCTGAGCCAGGACCCGCTGGGCCTGGCCGCGGCGCCCGACCCGGTCGGGTACGTCTCGCAGCCGCACCTGCACGGCGACCCGCTCGGCCTGGTGCAGAGCCCGTGCGGCAAGACGGGCGGCCCGAAGCCCCCGGACAACCCGGCGGGCGGCGGCGACGCGGCGAAGGTCCCGCCGGGCGCCAAGAAACCGGACGGCCTCGACGAGTTCCGCGACCCGGACGGCAAGATCCGCCCGCACAACATGACCGACGAGCAGTACGCCAAGTTCTCGAAGAAGTGGGACGAGATGATGGCGCCGGGCAAGGACAAGTCGTGGTTCTGGTCGGGCGGCCACATCAAGGACTCGGAGTTTTCGCGGTTCCGGTGTGGGGCAAGAACGCGGACCCGTCGAAGCCGAACTCGCACCTCTACGACCCCGTCACCGGCAAGAACATCACGGAGCAGAAGTACCACGGCTCCCTCGAGGACCCGGCCATCGACATGGCGAAGAAGCACGGCGGCAACACCCTCGAAGGCATCCTGAAGGACAACGGCGTCGAGATGCCCAAGTTCGCCGACAACCACCCCAACGGCGAGAAGGTGTGGAAGGACGCGTCGAAGGCGCTGGCGCACAACGCGGAAGGCGACGTCCACATCGCCCTGCCGAACACCCCGGGCAAATCGAGCGGCTGGGCCCACCAGGGCGACGAGCTGGGCTCGCGGCGGCCGAACAACGTGTTCGACATGGACGAGTTCCCGATCCTGCGCCACAACCCGAAGGTGGACAAGGTCTGGGCCCACGACGCCGACTTCCCGAACGAGCCCCCGGTGCTGATCTGGGACCGCGCCACCCGCTGAGCCGGTTTCCGCATCAGGGCACCGGAAACGGCGGCGGGAAGGGCCCGCCGGAGCCGGGCCAGCGTGAACGCCGTCCAGGGTAAGGCCGCGTCGGCGGGTTCGCGCCGGAGTGCCCGCACGACCTGCTTTTCGCTGATGATGAGGGTCCCGCACGGCGGCCGTCGCGGCCGAGTACGGCCCTTGCCGCGGCAGGCCCAGCAGGCCGCCGGCGCGTTCGTCCGGGCGATCAGGCCGCCGCCCTGCCGGCGCAGCTGCGATGAGCGGGGACGAGGTGGTTCACGGTGACGGTGACGCACCGGCAGGGCGAGCAGCACCGGGGCCGGGTCGGGCCCGGGCGGGCTCATCGCCACGGTCGTGCCCAGCGCGATCCGGTCGTCCACACCGGACTCCCCGGTGGCGACGTCCACAATGGTCCCGTCGGCGACCGCCGTGCGGAGCACGACGGCGCCGGTCCACACCGCGTCGGCCGCGACCGGCGGGGCCTGCCCGGTGTCCCAGGACGCGCTGACCTCCCACGGCACCGGCTCGCCGGTGCGGCGGAACTGGGCCGGCGCGGACACCCGGGCCCCGAGCGGCACGGCGAGGTCGAACCGGTCGAAAGTCGCCGTCGCCGGCTCGGTCACGAGCGCGGGGCGGGCCACCGGATCGGCGAGCCGCAGCACGATCTCACTGGCGACGTCCATGGACCACCGTGACAAGGCGCGTCGACAGCCCGTCGACAGTGCTCGATTGGGCCGAACGGACCCGTATCCACACCGCGGTCCGGCCCTCCTGAACAGGGTGGGGATGGACGATCCGGCGGGCGCGGCCCTGGGGCAGGACCGACCGGAGTTCCGCGTGCTCGGCCCGTTCGAGGTGCTGGTGCGCGGCAGGCCGCTCGACCTGGGCGGTCCCCGCATCCGGACGCTGCTCGCGCTGCTGATCGCGAACGCCGGCCGGGTGACCGGGGTGGACACGATGGCGAACGCGCTGTGGGACGTGGACGCCACGCCCGGCACACCCCGGACCGTGCGGACCTACATGTCACGGGTGCGCCGCTCGCTGGCGCCGGTCGCCGCCGCCCTCGGCGTGGGCGACCTGATCGAGACCCGCGCGGCCGGCTACGCCCTGCGGCTGGCACCCGCGCTGCTCGACGCCCGCGAGTTCGAACAGCTGGTGATCGCCGGGCGGGCGGCGCTGGCGGCGGACCCGGTGACGGCCGCGGACCGGCTCTCCCGCGCGCTGGCGCTGTGGCGCGGTGACGCCTACGAGGACTTCACCGGCACCGTGGCGCTGCTGGCCGAAACCCGGCGGCTGCAGGCGTTGCGGCTGGGCGCGCTCGAAGACCGCATCGACGCCGACCTCGCCGCCGGCGCCGGCGAGGCGCTGATCGGCGAACTGACGGCGCTGAGCGACCGGCACCCCGGCCACGAGCGGCTGTGGGGGCAGCTGATGACGGCCCTCTACCGCGCGGGCCGCCAGGCGGACGCGCTGGACGCGTTCACGCGGGCCAGGGCGGTGCTCGTCGGCCGGTTCGGGCTGGACCCTTCGCCGCGCCTGACCGGGATCCACCGCCGGATCCTCGACAACGATCCGCGGCTGCTGCCCGCGCCCCCGGTCCGGCCGGTCGTCCAACCGGCCGGACCGGTCCGCAACGACCTCCCCGGCGACATCGCCGACTTCGCCGGCCGGGAACCCGAGCTGGCGCGGCTGCTGGCGGCCCGGGACGGCGTCACGCACAGCGCGCCGACGGCCGTCGTGATCGAGGCGATCGACGGGATGGCCGGCATCGGCAAGACAACCCTGGCCATCCACGCCGCGCACCGGCTCGCCGCCCACTACCGCGACGCCCAGCTGTTCATCGACCTGCACGGGCACACCTCCGCCCAGGCACCGACCACCCCGGCGGCGGCGCTGGACACACTGCTGCGTGCCCTCGGCGTGGCCGCGGACCGGATCCCCCACGAACCGGACGCCCGCGCGGCGCTGTGGCGCGCGGAACTCGCCGGCCGTTCGATCATCGTCGTGCTGGACAACGCGGCGAACGCCGCGCAGGTCCGGCCGCTGCTGCCGGGCAGCCCGGGCACGCTGCTGCTGGTCACCAGCCGGCGGCGCCTGGCCGGCCTGGACGCGGCGCACATCCTGTCCCTGGACGTGCTGCCGGAGGAAACCGCCGTCGCGTTGTTCAACGGCGTCGTCGCCGACGACCGGCCCGCCGCCGAAGCCGGTGCCGTCCTCGACGTCGTCGCGTTGTGCGGGTACCTGCCGCTGGCCATCCGGATCGCGGCGGCGCGGCTGCGCACCCGGTCCGCGTGGACCGTGGCCCACCTGGCCGACCGGCTGCGCCAGGCCGGCCGTCCGCTGGCCGAGCTGTCCGCGGGCGACCGCAGCGTGGCCGCGGCGTTCGCGTTGTCCTACGGGCACCTCGACGCGGCGCAGCAGCGCATGTTCCGGCTGCTCGGCCTGAACCCGGGCCCGGACATCGACGTCCCCGCCGCCGCGGCGCTGGCCGCCGTGGCCCCCGGGGAAGCCGAGCGGCTGCTGGAGAGCCTCGTCGACGACCACCTGCTGCAGCAGCCGGTGACCGGCCGGTTCCGCTTCCACGACCTGGTCCGCCAGCACGCGCAGGCCACCGCGCTGGCCGACGAGCCGGAACCGGCCCGGACCGCGGCGCTGCGCCGGCTGATCGGCTTCCACCTGCACACCGGCCACCGCGCCAGCCGCCTGCTCGACCAGCAGCACCCGCCGATCGACGTCGGCGAGCCGCCGCCCGGCTGCGTGCCGGCCCCGGTGCCCGACGACACGGCCGCGATGGCCTGGTTCGACGGCAACCACCAGTGCGTGCTCGCGGCGCGGCAGGCCGCCGAGGACGCCGGCTGGGACACGTGGGTGTGGCAGCTGGCCTGGACGCTGGACAACTTCCACTACCGCCGCGGTCACCTCCAGGCCAACATCACGTCGTGGCTGGCCGGCCTGGCCGCTGCCGAGCGCCTCGGGGACGTGGCCGTGCAGGCCCGCGCGCACCGCCGCCTCGGCCTCGTCTACGGCCCGTTCGGGATGCCGGCCGAGGCGTTGCCGCACCTGGACCGTTCGCTGGAGCTGGCCGGGGAAATCGGCGACACGCTGGGCCAGGCGGGCGTCCACTTCGTGCTGGCGCTGCACTGGACGAACGAGAAGGACGACGAGCGGGCGCTGGCGCACGCCGTCAGCGCGCAGGAGCTGTACAGCGCCCTCGACGACGGCAAGTGGGAAGCGCGCGCGTTCAGCCTGATCGGCGGGTGCCTGAGCCGGCTGGGCCGCCACGACGAGGCGCGCGCCCACGCCGAGGCGGGGCTGGCCCGCTGCCGTGAACGCGGCGACGTCTACGGCCAGGCCGACGCGCTGGACAGCCTCGCCGCGATCGCCGGCGAAACCGGCGACCACGGCGAGGCGCTGGAGCAGTCACGGCGGGCCCTGTCCCTGTGGCGCCACCTGGACAACACCTACCGCCAGGCGGCCACGCTCGCCGCGATGGGCGACGCCCACCAGGCGCTGGGCCACCCGGACCAGGCGCGCGAGGCGTGGCACCAGGCCATCGACCTGTACCGGGCGGGCAACCTGCACCCGGCCGCGGACGAGGTCGAAAAACGCGCGGCGAACTGGGGCCGGGCCGGCGATATCGGCTGAATGTGCCGATCCTGTAGGGCCGGCTGCGACCCTGGGAGTCCTGGTTCGGGGCTAAACGTCCGCGAGGCAGGTCATGTAGGTCCAGCCCCAGTTCCCGTCCGTCGCCTGCACGTACAGCCATCCGTTCGCGTTCGACACGCCGCAGGCGGTGTAGCGGGTGTTGGAGAGGGTGTAGTGGTTCTGCCAGCACGCGAGGACGTTGCCCTTGCTCGCCGAGCCGACCACGGTCCCGTACGGCACCTCCTCGATCGGGAGCCGGTCGGCCAGTGACTTCACCGTCCCGGTGGCGCAGAAGTCGGAGTACGCCGCGGTGGCGGCACTCGCCGCCGGCGGCGCGGCGAGCGGTGCGGCGAGCCCGCACGCGGTGAGCAGGACCGACGCGACCCGGTGCTTGATCCTCATGGTTCCCCCTCGATTCGGAACGGAGTGTCGTGACGGAGGCGATCGTGGCAGGGCCCGCTGCAACGGCACTGCAGTCACACGGAAAGGGGGTCGGCATGCCCGATGTGCGGTTCGGGGTACTCGGACCGGTCACGGCCTGGCGTGGCGCGGACGTGGCCGAAGTGGGCTCCGGCAAGGCGCTGCGAGTGCTGGGCACGCTGCTGCTGTCGGCGAACCAGCGCGTGGAGCGGGACCGGATCATCGAGGACGTCTGGTGCGGGGCGGCACCGAGGAGCGCGGTCAACCTGGTTCAGAAGTACGTCGGCGACCTGCGCCGATCGCTGGGCCTGGACGGCGGTTCGCTGCGGACGCTGGGCACGGCCTACCTGCTGTGCGTACCGCCCGGCCGGCTGGACAGCGCGCGGTTCGCGGCCGGGCTGGCGCGGGGGCGGGCGGCGGCGGCGGACGGCGACCTCGGCACCGCGAGGCAGTGCCTCACCGACGCGCTCGGCCTGTGGCGGGGGCCGGCGTTCGGGGGCTTGAACACTCCTGCTGCAGCCGCCGAACGGGAGCGGCTGGCGGAGTACCGTTCGGGCGCGCTGGAGGACCTGGCCGAGCTGGACGTGCGCCGCGGCGAGCACGCGCTGGCGATTCCGGAGCTGACCCGCCTGGCGGCCGAGCACCCGTACCGGGAGCGGCTGCGCGAACTGCTGATGCTGGCGCTCTACCGGGCGGGCCGCCAGGCCGACGCACTGGCGGTGTTCGACGGCATCCGCCGCCGGCTGGCCGGCGACCTCGGCGCGGATCCGGGCCCCGGCCTGCGGCGCGTGCACGCCGGGATCCTGCGCGCGGACCCGGCCCTGGATCCGCCCGCGGCCTCTCCGGCGCCGGCGAGGCCGATCGCCGACCCAGGCACGCCCGTGGTTCCCCGGCAGCTGCCCGCCACGCCGGCGTCGTTCGTCGGACGGCGCCGGGAGCTCGCGTGGCTCGACGCCGGCCCGTCCGTGTGCGCGATCGTCGGCCCGGCGGGAATCGGCAAGACGTCGCTGGCGCTGCGCTGGGCAGCCCGCCACCCCGGCCGCTTCCCCGACGGCCAGCTGTTCGCCGACCTGCGCGGCCGCGCGCCCGCCGGAACGGACCCGGCCGAGGTCGTGGGCGGCTTCCTGGAGGCGCTGGGGGTGCTCCGGGTACCGGCGGCCCCGCACCGCCGGACGGCGTTGTTCCGCAGCCTGGTGGCGGGAAAGCGCCTGCTGCTGGTGCTCGACGACGCAGCCGGCACGGGTCAGGTCCTCCCGCTGCTGCCGGGCGGCGGCACGTGCACGGTGCTGGTGACCAGCCGCACCCGTCTGCCCGGCCTGGTCGCCCGGCAAGCGGCTCGGCACTTGGCGCTGGACGCGCTGTCCGGCACCGAGGCCCGGGCGTTGCTCACGGCCCGGCTCGGCGCCGCCCGGGTGGCGGCGGAAGCACCGGCGGCCGACCGGCTGATCGACCTCTGCGGCGGAGTCCCGCTCGCCTTGAGCCGCGTCGCAGCCGAAGCCAGCACCCGACCCGGCACCACCCTCACCGCCCTCGCCGCGGAACCACTCATGCACCCGGCGCAGGCCCGGTCATGACGTCACCGCAAGCCCCTCCGGCTCGCTGCCCACCGGCACCGTCGCGATCACCTTGTTGGTCGCGATGTCGATCACCGACATCGAGCCCGAGCCCGAGTTCGTCACGAAGACGTAGCTGGCGTCGGGGGCCGCCGCCACGCCTTCGGGCTGGTCCTGCACCGGGATCGCCGTGTGGCCCAGCAGGGACACCGTGTCCGAGCCCGCGTTGGCGACGTAGACCTGGCCGCGCGGGGTCACCGCCACCCCCATCGGCACCTGGCCGACCGGCTGCGTCGTCATCAGCGTCGGCCCGGTGGCGCTGATCGCGTCGACGCTGTTCGCGCCCGTCGCCGCCACGTAGACCCGGTCGCCCGCCGGGCTGGTCGCGATGCCCGCCGGGAAGCGGCCGACCGGGAGGGTGGCCACGACCAGGTCCGTTCCGACGTCGATCACCGAGACCGTGGCCCCGCCGTTGTTGGTCACGTAGACCCGGCGCCCGTCGGGGCTGGCGGCCGGGCTGTGCGGGAACCGGCCGACCGGGATGCGGTGCACCACGGCGTTCGTCGTGGTGTCGAGCACCGAAACCGTGTCGGCACCGAAGTTCGTCACGTAGGCGTGCGAGCCGGCGACCGCGACGCCGAACGGGTGCAGGCCCACCGGGACCGTGGCCAGCGTGGAATACGTGCGCGCGTCGATCACCGAAACCGTGTCGGAGAGCTCGTTGGCGACGTAGACCCGGTCGCCGTCGGGCGCCGCGCCCACGCCGACCGGTGACCGGCCCACCGGGATGGTCGCGACCACCTCCTGCATCCGCGTGTCGTACACGGTGACGTTGTCCGAACCGCTGTTCGCCACGAACACCTGGACCCGCGAGGGATAGGCGTGCGCGTCCGGGCAGGCGGCGGTGGCGGCCAGTACCAGCGCCGCCAGCACTCCGCCGGCCCGCCTGGGGCGGGACCTGCCGCGCCGCCGCGCGCGCGGAATCGCGCCATTGCCGAATGACATTGCCTTCTCCCCGTCGAGGAACCAACCGTGTGTTGCGCAGGAAATGAAGGCTTCCCGGATCTCCTGTTCGGACGCCTTCGGGCGAAACCGGTCGGCGAAGCGCTTGTGGCGCGCCGTTTCCCGGGCCGCGCCCACGCTAACCGACGGTTCGGCGGACCGGCCACCGGAACAAGATCATGATCGCCTTGACGAGTGAATACGCCGCGGAAACGCCACGATTCGCAGAATAAACCTTTTCAACCCGTCCGGGTGTCACCGATCACGTGTAGCGAACGTATGGCCGCACTGTAAGGCGGCTCAATAGATTTCCGGCTCGACCGCCCACTCGAATACCGGGGAGCCCGTGATGACACTGAAAGAACGAATGACGACGCGGAAGATCGGCGCGGCCGCCGCCGTGGTGGCCGCGGCCGCCGGGATGGTCTTCGCCGCCCAGCCCGCCAACGCCGCCTACCCCACCAGCACCTTCGACATCACCTACGGCGCGAGCTACTACCGCGGCACCGTCACCTGGTACAACCGCTCGGTCGGCGTCGCCGGGACGTTCAAGGCCACCGGGTGCCGCCGGGTGTACGCGTCGGCGTGGGCCGGCAGCGTCCGGACCGACTACCGGAGCACCAGCACGCACTGCGACTCGACCACGTCGACGTCGTTCTCCCTGACCGCGGACGTCGTCGGCGGGGCCGACGTCGTCGACCTCTGGATGACCGACGGGGGCGGGACCTACCTCAAGGGCGTCGCCTGCTACCGCGGCGACAGCACCTGCGCCTGACCTCCCCGGGAAGGCCGTCCCGCAGCGGCGGCCTTCCCCGCGTGCGTGTAGCGATCGTGTAGCCGCGCTCGGCAGGCTCGGGTACCGGATCCGACGGACGGGGGACGAGGTGAGCAGGTCACCCTTTCCGCCGGTACCCGCCGGGCGGCAGGAGATCGGTATCGACGTCGACGTGCTGTTCGGCGCGCTGCCGAGCCGGCGGCTGGACGCGTCCCTGGACGCGGCGACCGGACAGCACGTGAAGCACCGGATCCGGCGCGGCCTGGTCTGCTCGTTGCGGGGGGCGTTGTTCGACGCGCGCGCGGGCAACGACGAGCTGCGCAAGGCCGGTGACCGGACGCGGTTCGTCCCCGTCGGCACGGTCGACGTCCGGGACGCGCTGACCGCGGACACGGAGATCCCGCGGATGGCCGCGTCCGGGGTGCGGCTGCTGCGGCTCTTCCCGCCGGAGCAGTGGGTGGAGCCGGATTCGGCGGCGCTGGCGCACGTCGTGGACGTCGCGGTCGCCCACGGGCTGGTCCTGCTCACCAGCGGCGACTTCAGCCGGTTCTGGCGGCCGTTCGCCGGCCGGGGGGCGCGGGTGTGCTTCCTCGACGTGCACGCCTACCGGGTGGCGGACTTCGTCGTGCTCGCCCGCCGCGAACCGGGGTTCGTCGCCTCGACGCGGCTGCTGTGCGGTCCCGACTCGATCGAGCGCATCGCGGGCGAGGTGGGCGCGCACCACCTGGCCTACGGGTCGCGGGCCCCGCTGCACGACGTCCTGCCCTCGGCGCTGAGACTGCGGACCGCCGGGCTCGACGACGAGGCGTGGCGGCAGGTGGCCGGGGGTACGGCCGCGGCGTGGCTGGCGGAGGGGGCATGATCATCGACGTCCACGGCCACGCCGGGCCGTGGTTCTTCAGCACGGACGTGGGGAGCGTCGACCTGAACCTCGCGCTGATGGACCGCTACGGCATCGACCGCCAGATCGTCTCCGCCTCGGAGGCCGTCACCTACGACATGGTGTCGGGCAACCGGTGGCTGGCGGAGGTCCTCGACACCCAGCCGCGCCTGCTCGGGTACGTGGTGGTGAACCCCAACGACCTCGGCGGCGCCGCCCGGGAACTGGAGAAGTACCGGCCCGGCGGCCGGTTCGTCGGGGTCAAGGTGCACACGACCTACCCGGACCGGCCGCTGCTGTCGGCCGAGGTCCGGGACGCGCTGGGGCTGGCCGCCGAGGCGGGGCTGCCGGTCCTGGTCCACACGTGGGACGAGACCGTGCTGGGGCTGGTGGACGTGCTGGAGCGGTTCCCGGACCTGCGGGTGATCGCGGGGCACATGGGCGGCCCGGCGTGGCGGACGGCCGTCGAGGCGGCCCGCCGCCACGAGCGGCTCTACCTCGAACCCTGCTGCTCGATCACCGACCGCGGCCGGTTCCGGTACGCGCTCGACCGGGTGCCGCTCGGCCAGCTGCTGTTCGGCACGGACAGCACCCTGGTCGACCCCGCGATCGCCATGGGCGTGGTTCTGGAGGACGGGCTCACCGACGAGCAGTACGACCACGTGATGTGGCGCAACGCGGCCGGCCTCTTCGGCATCGCGGCCGAACCGGGCCCGGGCGCATGAGGCCGGCCGCCGTCCTCGTGGTGTCCGCGCTGATCGCGGCTTCGCTCGTGGCCTGCGGCCCGGGCGCGGCCGTCAACACGGTCACGCTGTGGATGTACCCGGTGATCGCCGACCAGGCGCAGAGCCGGGCCTTCTGGCAGCGGGCCGAGGCCGGGTTCGAACGCGACACCGGTGCCGACCTCAGGATCGAGCTGCAGCCGTGGGAGGGCAGGCAGGAGAAGCTCGGGGCCGCGCTGATGGCGGGCAACGGCCCCGACGTGGTCCTGCTGCAGTCGGACATGATCCCGCAGTACGTCGGGGAGAACGCGCTGGCCACCGTCGACGACGTGGTCGCGGGCAGCCCGCGCGCGTACTCGCCGCCGGTCCTCGACGCGCTGCGGGTGCACGGCCAGGCCTACGGTGTGCCGCTGTACCGGACCGTGACGACCACCGTGTACAACCGGAAGCTGTTCGCCGAAGCGGGGATCACGCAGCTCCCGCGGACGTGGGACGAGGTGAAGGCGGCGGCGCCGAAACTCGCCGCGCACGGCATCCCGGTGCTCGACTACTCCGGTTCCACCGAGGAGACGCTCAACCTCACCTTCTACCCGCTGCTGTGGCAGGCGGGCGGCCGCGTGTTCACCCCCGACGGCCGGAAGAGCGCGTTCGCGTCGGCGGAAGGCGTGTCGGCGCTGCGGTTCCTGGTCGACCTCAACGCGGTGAACGGCCTCCCGCGGGACGCGGCGACCAAACGCAGCGGGCTCGCCGACGACGCCATGGTGACCGGCCGGGCCGCGATGGCGCACGCCGTGACCGAAGCCGCGGCCCGCACCGTCATCGCCGCGATCGGACCGGAGAACGCCGTGATCGGGCTGCCGCTGCAGAACCGGGCCCGGGTGGCGTTCGGGACACCGGGGGCGTTGTCGTTGCTGCGCGGCGCGAAGAACCCGGACTTGGCCCGGAAACTGCTGGCCGCCCTGACTTCGCCGCCGGTGGCCGGCGAGCTCTGCGCCCGCTCCGGCTTCTTCGGGCCGTGGTCGGACGCGGCGCCGCCTTCGGCCGACGCCGTCGACCGGGAGTTCGCCCGGGCCCTGCCCTTCACCTCGGCCGGGGACGCGCATCCGCAGGCGCGGAAGGTGATGGGCCTGCTGGCGCCGCACCTGCAGGCCGCGCTGCTCGGCGAGAAGACCCCGGAACAGGCGCTCGCCGAGGCCGCCGCGGAGGCCGACGCGCTGCTCGGCAGGAGCTGATGGCCCGGGCGCGCCGGGCGTTGCCGGTGCTGGTCTTCCTGCTGCCGGTGCTGGTGCTGTTCGGGGTGTTCCGGTTCCTGCCGATGCTGGGGGCGGTGGGGCTGAGCCTGAGTGACTACCACGTCGGCGGGGACTGGCGGTTCGTGGGCACGGAGAACTACCGGAGCCTGTTCTCCGACCGGATCTTCCTGGACAGCCTGCGCACGACGTTCGGCTACGTCGCCCTCTACGTGCCGCTCACCGTGGCGACGGCGCTGGGCACCGCGCTGCTCCTGCACGTCGTGCCGTGGGGCCGCGGCCTGTTCCGCGCCGCGCTGCTCGCGCCCTACGCCACCAGCCTGGTGCTCGGCGGCGTCGTCTGGCGGTGGGTGCTCGAACCCACCGGCGCCCTCCGGCAGCCGGGGCTGGTGCTGCCCGCGCTCGCCGTGGTCGGCGTGTGGAAGGGGTTCGGCTACGCGATGCTCGTGCTGCTGGCGGGCATCGGCGACGTCCCGGCCGGCTGCCTGGAGGCGGCCAAAGTGGACGGCGCGAGCGCGTGGCAGCGGTTCCGCCACGTACTGCTGCCCTCACTGCGGCCGGCGTTGTTCTTCGTCCTCGTCGTCGAGACCGTGGCCGCCTTCCAGGTCTTCGACACCGTGTACGTGATGACGGGCGGCGGCCCGGTCCGGGCCAGCTACACGCTGGCGTATGCGGTGTACGACTACGGGTTCCGGTACTTCGACGTGGGCCGCGCCGCCGCCGCGGGGGTGACGCTGTGGGCCATCGTGCTGCTGGTGTCGCTCACCCAGCGCCGCGCTTTCGAGCGGAACCCGTGACGGGTCGCCGCCGCTGGGCCGCCGCGCTGCTGGCTGTCGCCTCCCTGGTGGCCGTCGGGCCGTTCGTGCTGATGCTGCTCGTCGCGTTGTCGCCCGGCAGCGCGCCGACGCTGCCGAACCGGCTGCCGGACTCGCTCACCGGGGACAACCTCGCCGGGGTGCTCTCGACCGAGAGCTTCCTGCGCTGGACGGCCACCACGGTGATCTACTCGGTGGTCTCGGTGGTGGCCGTGCTGCTTTCGGCGTCGATGGCCGCCTACGTGTTCGCCCGGAAGCGGTTCGCCGGCCGCGAGGTGCTGCTGTGGTCGTTGCTGTCCACGATGATGGTGCCGTTCCACGCGCTGCTGATGCCGTCGGTGGTGGTGATCTCCCGGCTGGGCTGGTCGGGCACCTACGCGGGCCTGATCGTGCCGACACTGGCCAACGCCCAGGCCGTCCTGCTGCTGCGCCAGTTCATCGCGGCCCTGCCCGACGAGGTCTTCGACGCCGCACGCGTCGACGGTGCCGGCGACTGGCGGGTGTACCTGAGCATCGTGCTGCCGCTGTGCCGCCCGGTGCTCGCGACGCTGGCGGTGTTCGTCTTCCTGTGGCACTGGAACGACTTCCTGTGGCCGCTGGTGGTCGCGCAGTCCGACGAAATGCGCACGCTGACCGTCGGTCTGTCCACTTTGGAAGCCGGGCACCTGACCGCCGGTCAGCTGATGGCCTCGGCCACCGTCACCGGGGTGCCGTGCCTGCTGGTCTTCGTGCTGCTGCAACGGCACCTGGTCCGGACGATCGGCTTCACCGGCTCGGGACGCTGAGCCCCAGCCGGTGCCGGGTGGCCACCGCGCGCTCGTGGGAGACCCGCATGCCCAGCCGCCCGAACAGCTCGGCCGACCGGTCGAAACAGGCGGCGGACTCGGCGAAGCGCCGGTTGCGGTGCGCCACCCAGCCGAGGCTGTACAGAACCGATGCCTTGTCGGCGCTCTCGTCGCCCGGCGAAAAGACCGCCAGGGACCGGGACATCAGGCTCGACGCCCGGTCCGCGTCGCCCTGCTCCGCGCAGGTGGCGGCGAGCACGTGCAGCGCCAGCGCCTCGTCGCGGGGGCAGGCGGCCGCGTGGAACAGCTCGATGGCCTCGGACAGTGCCCGCTCGGTCTCTTCGCGGTCGCCCCGGGCCTTGTGGTGCAGGCCGAGGCTGAACAACGCGCAGGCCTGGCCGTACCGGCTGCCCAGCTCGCGGAACGTGGTCAGCGCGCTGCCGAGGCACCGCGCCGCTTCCTCGAACCGTCCCTCGGTCCGGTGCACGATGCCGAGCGCCTGCAGGGCGAAGGCGGCCCCGGCGGCGTCCGCGCACCGGTCGAAGGTGGCCCGTGCCTGGTCCAGCTCGGCCGCCGCCTCGGCATGCGCGCCGTGGAACAGGTGCACGCTGCCGAGCCCCAGGGTGGCGTAGGCGTGCCCCCGGCACTCCCCGATCCCGGCGAAGATGCGCTGCGCCTGCGCGAAGTGCTCGTTCGCCTCGCCGTAGCGGTCGCGGTAGAACGCCAGCGCGCCGAGCCCCTGGTGCAGGATCGCCCGGCTGCGCCGCGCCCCGGCGCGGCCGGCCGCGGCCAGCGCGAGCCGGTGGGTGTGCGCCCACAGGTCGTAGTGGCTGCGCAGGTCGAACAGGGTGGTCAGGACGCAGGCGGTGTCGCAGGCCAGGGTGGTCAGGTCGAGGGCGAGCGCCTGCTCCAGCACGGCGACCAAGGCGTCCCGCTCGGCGTCCAGCCAGCCGAGCGGATCGGCCAGCAGCTCCTCGGCGGTGCCGGCGTCGAACGGCGCGCCGAGCTCCGGGGTGAGCCGCACCTTGAGGAACCGGCACGGCAGCCCGGATTCCGCGCGCACGGCCAGGCCCAGCCAGGCGCCAAATGCCCGGCGCAGCGCCGCGGTCCGCTCGGCAGGCGGGTCGACGGCGTTCGCGCGTTCCCGGGCGAAGACCCGCAGCAGGTCGTGGAAGCGGTAGCGCCCGCGGCCGCCCGGGTCGGTGCCGGAGACCTCCACCAGGTGCACGTCGACCAGGCTGTCGAGGACGTCTTCCGCCGCCGGCAGGCCGATCTCCAGCAGCGCGGCGACCACCCAGGCCGGGAAGTCCGGGACGTCGAGCAGGCCCAGCAGCCGGAACGCCCGCTGCTGCACCTCGTCCAGCGCCTCGTAGCTCCACGCGAGGCTGGCGCGCGCCTCGAGGTCGTCGATGCGCAGCTCGTTCAGCCGGGTGCCCTCGTCGGCGAGCCGCGCGGCCAGCCGGCCGACCGTCCACTGACCGCGCCGGGCCAGCCGGGACGCCGCGATGCGCAGCGCCAGCGGGAGGTTGCCGCAGTAGCGGGCCACCGCGGCGGCCGCGCCGGGCTCGGCCGCCATCCGCGCCGGGCCGGCGATCGACGCCAGCAGCCGCACGGACTCGCCGGCGCCGAGCACGTCGAGGTGCACGGTGTGCGCGCCGACCAGCTGCACGCGGCTGGTGACGAGCACCGCGGACCCGGGCGAGCCGGGCAGCAGCGGGCGGATCTGCGCCATGCTCGCGACGTCGTCCAGCACGATCAGCACCCGCCGCGCAGCCAGCTGCGACCGGTACAGCGCGGCACGGGCCTCCAGGTCCGCCGGGACGGCGTGCGGGTGCACGCCGAAGGCGATCAGCAGGGTCGCCAGCACGGTCGCGGGCTCGCGCGGCGACGAGCCGGGACCGCCGAGCCGGACGTAGAGCTGGCCGCCGGTGAAGTGCTCGCCGGCCTCGTGCGCCACCCGGACGGCCAGCGCCGTCTTGCCCACCCCCGCCTTGCCGGTGATGGCGGTGACCACCGACCGCGCCGGGCGGGTCAGCAGGCGGTGCAGCTCGGCCGATTCGGCGACCCGGCCGGTGAAGTCTTCGATGTCGGGCGGCAGCTGCATGGGCCGCACGGCGTCGCCGTCCTCGGGGACTTCGCCGCGGAGGACCCGCTCGTGCAGCTCCCGGACCGCGTCGCACGGCTCGACGCCGAGGGCTTCGACGAGCACGCCCCGCAACGCGCGGTAGGTTTCCAGCGCTTCGGCGCGCCGGCCGGCCCGGTGCTGGGCCAGCATCAGCCGTTGCCACAAGCCTTCCCGCAACGGCAGCTGCCGCACCAGCGCGGCCAGTTCGGGGATCAGCTTGCTGTACTGGCCGGCCGCCAGCCGGGCGTCGGCGAAGTCTTCCCGGGCCGCGGCGGCCGTCTGCTGCAGCCGCGCCACCTCGACCTCCAGCCACCCGGCGCACGGCACGTCTTCGAGCGGTTCACCGCGCCACGCGCTCCACGCCTGTTCCCACAGCGCCACCGCCGTGCCGGCGTCCCCGGCGGCCAGCGCCGCCCGCGCCGCCTCCGCCGTGGTCTGGAAGACCCGGCTGTCGAGCGCGCCGGGGCCGACGTGCAGCCGGTACCCGCCGCCGTCGGTGACCAGCAGGTCGCGCAGGCCGATGCCGGCGAAGTCCCGGCGCAGCCGGCTGACGTAGGTGTGGACGTTCGCGACGGCCGAGGCCGGCGGCCGCTCGCCCCACAGCGCCTCCACGAGGGCGCCGAGGCCGACCGCCTGCGGGGTGCGCACCAGCAGCGCGGCGAGCAGTGCCCGCTGCCGCGGCGCCGCCGGTTTCAGCGGCCGGCCCGCGTTCGTCACGTGCAGAGGACCCAAGATCCCGAACCGCGCGGTCTCACCCACGATTTCCCACCCCGGATGAGGAACGTAGCAGAACTGCCGGGCGGATCGATCGCCCGAAAGGGGCGTCCGCGGCCGGGAAAGCCGCTGTCCACGGCGTGTAGGCCCCGTATAGGCGCCGCTGGCTAGGTTGGCGCGGTTCGCCGAGATCACCCGAGCAGGTGATGGCGAGACCCTTGCACCGCTCCCGGAGGACCGCATGAACAACCGCACGCAGTGCGCCGGCTTCGCCCTCGCCCTGATCCTCACCGGGCTCGGCGGCACCCCGGCCGGCGCGAGCCCGGCCGCGACCACCCGGGACTTCGGCCCGGTGGTGATCACCGGAGTGCCCAAGGCCCCCACGCCACCGGCGAAGGCCACGCAGAAGGTCGTGCCGCTGGCCGCCATCGACACGCAGCTGACCGCCGGGACGACCGCGTACGTCTACTCGGAGCTGCGGGCCTACGACGCCGACCAGGCCAACCTGATCGACAACGAGATCCGGTGCTCGGGCGCGGGCTCGTCCAACGTCGTCATGGGCGAGAACGTGCTCCCCGCGACGAGCCCGAACCCGGCACTGCGGGACATCACGATCGTCAACCGGTTCCTGGTCACGGCCACGACGAGCGGCGCCCTGACGTGCACGCTGTACTTGCGCACGGCATCGACGTCGGCCTTCGAGGCCCAGGAGACGGTCTCCGGGACGCTGAGGTTCGCCTCGACGTCGGTGGGCGGCGACGCCGGCGGCGCGGCGGTGCAGCGCTCGCTCCCGCCGGGCAACCTCCCGGTCACGTCGACGACGGTGGCCCCGGTCGTCACGGCGACGCTGCCGGCGGGCTACCGCGAACTGGCGGTGATCGCGGACGTGGAGTTCCACCGCGGCCCGGAGCCCACCCCGGACAGCCCGATCCACTATTCGACGGCCCGCTTCACCCTCACGGCCACGACCTCGGGCGGCCCGGACTGCGCGAGCGCCCCGGTCGCGCAGACGGAGGAGACGGTGGTGCGCGGGGTCAACCACGCGGCCATCCCGCTGTACACGAAGGTCCCGGTCAACCCGGGCTGCACCGAGGTGAGCGCCGAGGTGACGACGACGTACGTGGCGGGCAACCCGGGCTCGGTGGGCGGCGCGGCAGCGGGCCTGACCGACGAGACGGGCGTGACCGGCTCGACACCGAACCACACGTCGGCGATGACCCACGTGTTCGTGGTGCCGAGCTGACGGAGGTGCGTTGTCAGGCCGCCGAAGCCGCTCTTCCGAGAGCGGCTTCGGTGCTGCCGGGAGGGGCACCGCCGCCGAGGCCCCCGACCGCCGGACCGCACCACGTCCTCAACCCGCCGAAGCTGCTCCGAGAGCGGCTTCGGTGAGCGTGGTCGCCGTCCGGATCAGGCTGCGGACCGCCTCGTCGGGGGGCAGGCCGTGCAGGTCGGTGAGGCCGAACAGCGCTTCGGCGCTCATGACCACCGCGAGGTCGCGCTTCAGCTGGGCCAGCGCCGGGGCGTCGAGGCCGCGCAGGTCGGCCGGCGGGGTCAGTGCGCCGTCGATCAAGCCGAACCGCAGGCCGGGGCGGGCCGCGGTGTCGGCGGGCCGGGTGATCGTCGCCGCGATCATCGCGCGGACCACCGTCTCGTGGGCCAGCACGTGCCGCAGCAGGTGCTCGGTCGCCGCCGCCACGCGGACGACCGGATCCGGGCTGTCCGCGATCGGGGCGAGAGCCTCGGCCGGGTCGAACAACGTCCCGGCCACCGCCTCGCGCAGCAGGCTCGCCAGGTCCGGGAAGTAGCGGTACGCGGTGGCCTCGGACACCGCCGCCGCCCGCGCGACCTCCGGCATCGTCACCGGTCCGCCGCTCCGGACGAGATCGGTGGCCGCGGCCAGGATCGCGTTGCGCGTCCGCCGCTTCTGGTTGACCCGTCCCCCGCCGTCCATCCGCACCGCCTTTCAAGCCGGCTCTCATCCTAAGAGTCCACTTGCACGAACGCCAAATGAGGGTATACCTTCCTCGTGATAGTCCACTCTCACGAGGAGCATCGATGCCACGCATCGCCATCGTCGGGCCCGAAGCCGGCGAGATCGTCCTGACCGGCCCGATCCAGCTGCGGATCCTCGAAGACGGCAGCACCACCGGCCACCGGCTGGGCCTCGGCGAGATCGTCGTCGCGCCGCACACCGCCGGCCCGCCGCAGCACCGCCACGCCCAGCACGACGAAGGCTTCTACGTCGTGCGCGGCACGGTCCGCTTCACCGTGGGCGAAGAAAGCCACGACGCCCCGGCCGGAAGCCTCGTGATGGTGCCGCCGGGCGCGCCGCACACCTTCGCCAACCCGGGCGACGAACCCGCGGTCGTCCTCAACACCTTCACGCCCGACCTCTACGTCCAGTACTTCCGCGACCTCCGCGCGTTCGCCGAGCAGGCGGGGCGGCCGCCGCAGGGCGGCGAAATCACCGAGATCATGGCCCGCTACCACACCGAACCGGCCACCACCTACGCCGGCGACGACACCCCGGCGGCCGAGCCGCGGACCACCGACGTCCAGGTCGGCGACGTCGCCGTCCGGCTCGAGGAGCGCGGCACCGGACGCCCGGTCCTGCTGCTGCACGGCGGAGCGGGCCCGGCGTCGGTGGCCGGCCTGGCCACCCTGCTCGCCGCGCGGGGTACCCGGGTGCTCACGCCGGTCATCCCCGGCTTCGACGGCACCCCGGCCGCGGGGGACGTCGCCGACGTCCCCGGGCTCGCCCGGCTCTTCCGGCAGCTGCTCGGCGCACTCGGGGTGTCGGACGTCCTGGTCGCCGGCAACTCGGTCGGCGGGTGGATCGCGGCGCAGATGGGCGTCGACGAGCAGGCGGCGCGCGACACCGGGGACGCCTCGGCGCACCGCGTGGGCCGGCTCGTGCTGCTGGACGCCGTCGGGATCACCGTCGACGGGCACCCGATCACCGACCTGTCCGCTGTGCCACCGGACAAGCTGCCCGACCTCGTCTTCCACTCCCCCGACCGTTTCCGGGTGGATCCGTCGCTCCTGCCGCCCGAGCGCCTCACCGCCATGCAGGGCAACGCCGCGGCACTGAACCGCTACGCGGGCGATCCGTACATGCACGACCCGGCGTTGCGGGCCCGGCTCGAAGCGGTCCGGCTGCCGGTGCGGGTCCTCTGGGGCGAAAGCGACGGGGTCGCCGGCCTGTCCTACGGACGTGCCTACGCGGCCGCTTTCGCCGGGGAGAACGACGAAGGCGCCGAGTTCACCGTGGTGCGCGAAGCCGGCCACCAGCCGCAGCTCGAACAACCCGAGCGCGTCGCCGACCTCGTCCTCGGCCGCGGAATCACGGGCTGAGCGGCGAGGTCGCGGAGCGCGCTGCTGACGGCGTCTCGACGGCGGTCCCGGACGGCGCCACCTCGTCCCACCGGCGGGCTACGCCCGTCCCGGCCACCCACCCCTGGACGGAGCGATCATGATCCTCTCCCCGCCGCGGCCCGAACCCACCGCGATGAGCCCGGCCCGGCTGCGGGCGGCGTTCGCCGTGCTGCTGCTGTCGATGCTGCTCGCGATGCTCGACAACACCGTCGTCGGCACCGCGATGCCCACGATCGTCGCCCAGCTCGGCGGCCTCGGCCACCTGGCCTGGGTCGTCACGGCCTACACGCTGACCACGGCCGCGACCACGCCGGTCTGGGGCAAGCTCGGCGACCTCTACGGCCGCAAGCGCGTGCACCTGAGCGCGATCGCCCTGTTCACCGCGGCCTCCGTGGCGTGCGGCTTCGCCCAGGACATGCCCCAGCTGATCGCCTTCCGCGCGGTGCAGGGCGTCGGCGGCGGCGGGCTCGCCGTGGGCGCGTTGTCGCTGATCGGCGTCCTGGTGCCGCCCCGCGAACGCGGCCGCTACCAGGGCATGACGGCGAGCGTCATGGCGGCCGGGCAGATCGGCGGCCCGCTCTTCGGCGGCCTGGTGACGAGCTTGCTGGGCTGGCGCTGGAACTTCTTCCTCAACCTCCCGCTCGGGCTCGCGGTGTTCGCGGCCACCGCGTTGGTGCTGGTGGTGCCGCCGGTGCCCCGGCGCCGGGTGCACCTCGACGCCGCGGGCGCGTTGCTGCTCACGACGGCGGTGACCGGTCTGCTGCTGGTCACCGGCGGCACGGGCCCGGCGGTGCCGCTGACGGTGGTCACGGTGGGGGCGGCCGTCGCCTTCGTCCTGGTGGAGCGGCGAAGCAGCGAACCGGTCCTGCCGCTGAGCCTGTTCGCCCGGCCGAACCTCCGGCTGACGACGGTGGTCACCTTCGTGGTCGGCGTCATCAGTTTCGGCACGATCACCTTCGTGCCGCTGTTCCAGCAGACGGTCCAGGGCGCGTCCCCGTCCGGCTCCGGAACGCTGCTGCTGCCGATGACGCTGGCCGTCGTCGTCGCGTCCCAGGTGGCCGGGCGGGTGACCAGCCGGACCGGCCGGTACCGCCGGTTCCCGGTCATCGGCGCGGCGGCCATGGCCGCGGGCTGCGCCGTGCTCGCCACCGCGCACGCCGGCACCCCGGTCTGGCTCACCAGCGGCGCGCTGGTGCTCGTCGGCACCGGGCTCGGCCTCGCCACCCAGGTGGTGATGCTGATCGCCCAGAACACCGTGCCGGTCGCCGAAATCGGGGTGGCGACGGCGACCACGACGATGTTCCGCACGATCGGCGGCGCGGTCGGCACGTCGGTGTTCGGCGCCCTGCTCGCGACCGGCGGCGCGGGCCCCGCGGCCGTGGTGACGGGGATGTCGCGCATCTTCACCGTCGCAGCTGTGGTCGCCGCGGTCGCCGCCGTCACGGCTTGGCGCATCCGGGAACTCCCGCTCGGCGACCGCTGATCACGGCCCGGGTCAGGACGTCCGCGTGTTCAGCGAGCCCGCCAGCTGCCAGGTGCGCAGCCGGTCCCGCGCCGAACGCATCCCCGACTGGATCAGGACGATTTCCGTGGCCCCCGCGTCGAAGTACCGCCGCAGCCCCGCCTCGACGACCCGCTCGTCCCCGATCAGGGCCAGATCGGCGGCGTGCGTGGCGCCTTCGGCGTCGAGGATCCGGCGGTACGACGGGATGTCGCCGTAGTAGCCCAGGTGCACCGCGGCGATCTGGCGGACCGGGCCGGCGTCGTCGGTGACCACCGCCGGCACGGCCGCGATCACGCGCGGCTCCGGACGGCCGGCGTCCGCGGCGGCCTTGGTGAGGGTGGGCACGATGTGCTCCGCGAGCGCGCGCGGCCCGGCCAGGAACGGCAGCGTGCCGTCCGCCAGCTCCCCCGCCACCCGCAGCGCCTGCGCTCCCATGGCGGCGACGACGATCGGGACGTCGCCGCCGCCGGGGACGGTCGTGGGCAGCGGCGGGCAGGCCGTGAGGGTCTCGCCGTCGAACGACGGCCGGCTGCCGCCGAAGATGTCGCGCAGCACGGTCAGCGACTCGCGCAGCGACGTGATCGGCGGCGGGTATTCGAAGCCGAACGCCGGTTCCAGCAGGCGCTGCACGCCGAGGCCGAGCCCGAGGGTGAACCGGCCGCCGGTGGCGGCCTGCGCGGTCTGCGCCTGGGCGGCCAGGTGCAGCGGGTGCCGCGGGTAGAGCGGAACGACCGCGGTCCCGACGGCAATGCCGGGCACCTCCCGCCCAGCGAGGGCGGCAAGGGTCAGGGCATCGTGGTCGAACAGCTGGGAAAACCACACGGAACGCAACCCGGCGGCGGCGGCCTCACGGGTCTGGGCGAGCAGCTCTTCGACGCTGTTGGCGGCCCCGGAGAGGTCGCCGGCGGGCAGCGCGGCACCGATGGTCATGGGGTTCCTCCTGGATGAGGCTTCTGCGGGGCAGTAGGACTCACGACGCCACGAGACCGGCCGCGGCAGACGGTGATGGGCCCGGGCATCGGATTCGCGGCCCGGCGCGCCGGGCGCGGGTGGGGGCCCGGCCCGCCGGATTTCGGCTCGCGGCGCCACCGACCACGCACGGCCAGCCGGCACGCCGAGCTTCGGTTCGAGGCGCCACGGCCCGCGGGGCGGCCGCCCGACGCACCGGGCTCCGGCTCGCAGCGCCGCCGGCCGCGCGCGGCCGGCCGGGAGGCGCCCGCCCCGGACTCCAGCTCGACGCGCCACCGACCGCGCGACCCGCAAGACAGGTGCCCGGCGCACCGAGCACCCGCTCGCGGCACCACCGATCCGGCGATGCCCGGCGCGGCCGGGATCACGCTTCTTCCGGGTAATCGGACTCGCGGCGCCACGAGATCGGCCGTGGACGTGGCAGGCGGCGGTGCCCGGCGCGTCCAGTCGACCGGGGCGCCCCCTCGGGCTGGGCTCGGTCGGCCGCCAGGTCGAACTGGTTGCGGCCCAACGTGATCCGCGGTGACGCCGTGCGGTTGCCGAGCGTCGGCACTCCCGGTGCCGGGGCGAGCGGGACCGGGTCCGCGGCCACCTCCGCCCGCGCGCGGCCCACGCCCGCGAGGACCTGGCGGACCAGTTCGTCCCAGGTCAGGTCGCCGGCCTGCTCGCCCACCGTCAGGGCGCGGGTGATGCGGCCGGCCGCGTCGGCGAACCGGCTTTCGCGGACCGCGAGCTCGCCTAGGGAACGTTCCAGCGCCGCCTCCGCGCGGCGGTCGCCCGCCGGGACCACCGCGCCCAGGGCCGTTTCGCCGCTTTCGCGCCAGTCCGCGTACCAGCCGCGTTCGCCGGCCAGGTCGGCCACCGCCAGCGCGAGTTCCGCGCAGTAGCGGGGTTCCCCCGCGTCGGCGGCCTGGCGCACCGCGGCCAGCAGGCCGGTGTGCTCGCGGTCGTACCAGGTGCGCGGGTCGCCGGGTCCTGCCGGCACCGGTGTCCGCGGCAGGCCTTCCACCGCGACGCCCCGGGCTTGGTCGGCCAGGTGCAGCCACGCGCCGAAGAGCCGCCGTGACGCCGCCGCGCGGGCGGGAAGTGGTTGCGCCGCCAGGAGTTCGAGCGCCAGCAGCCGGGTGAGCGACGGCAGCCGGTAGCGGGTGCCGGCCACGTCGACCAGGCGGGCGTCGACGAGCGCCTCCAGCGCGTCCGCGGTTTCGGCCGGGCCGGCGTCCGCGAGCGCCGTCGCCGACCAGCCCGGCCAGCTGCCCGCGGGGAGCAGGGCCAGCCGGGCGAACAGGTCGCGCGCCGGGGCCGGCAGCTCGTCGAGGCCGCGCCCGACGGCGTCGCGGACGCCCGCGCCGAGGCGGTTCAGCCGGTCGTCCTCGGCGCGCAGCCGCGCCACCGCCTGGGCCAGCGTGCGGCCGGGCCGGGCCGCGACGTGCGTGGCGGCGCCGGTGACCGCCAGCGGCAGCCCGCCGCACAGCTCGACCAGCTCCACCGCGTCGGACAGCTCGGCGGTCACGCGGTCCTCGCCGACGAGGGCCGACAGCAGCTCGACGCCTTCGGCGCCGTCCAGCACGTCCAGTTCGGCCACGGCCACGCCGGGCCGCGACGCCACCCGGGCGTGGGTGGTGACGAGCAGCCGGCAGCCGCGGGCGTCCGCGACGAACGGCGTCACGCGGGACAGGTTCGCCGCGTCCTCCAGCACGGTGAGGACCCGGCGCCCGGCGAGCACGCTGCGGTACAGCGCGGCGCGGCCGTCCAGCTCCTCGGGGATCTCCGCGGCGGGCACGCCGAGTGCGTGCAGGAACCGGGCGAGCACATCGGCGGCGTCCTCCTCGGCGAGACGCGCGTAGAGCACGCCGTCGGGGAAGGCGGGCGCGGCGCGGTGGGCGGCCTCCGCAGCCACGGCGGACTTGCCGACGCCGCCGCGTCCGGTGAGGACGGTGACCGCCGCGGCGCCGGGGCCGTCGTCGGCGAGGCCGCGCCGGAGCCCGGCCAGCAGCCGCTCGTGCCCGGTGAAGTACGGCAGGCGCGCGGGCAGCATCCGCGGGGCCGCCCAGCCGGCCGCGGGTGCCTCGCTTGATCCGGCGAGGATGTCCTGGTGCAGCTCACGCAGCGCGGCGCCGGGTTCCAGGCCCAGCTCGTCGACGAACCGGCGGCGCACGGCCCGGTAGGCGGCGAGGGCCTCGACCCGGCGGCCGCACCGGTGCAGCGCGGTCATCAGCTGCAGCACGAACCGCTCGCGCAGCGGGTATTCCTCGGTCAGCACCGAGATCTCCCCGACGATCTCACGGTGCAGCCCCAGCTCCAGTTCGGC
This sequence comes from Amycolatopsis sp. NPDC051102, assembly GCF_040682815.1. Lineage (NCBI taxonomy): Bacteria > Bacillati > Actinomycetota > Actinomycetes > Pseudonocardiales > Pseudonocardiaceae > Amycolatopsis > Amycolatopsis sp. NPDC051102. Next base: position 811,937 of record NZ_JBFBBT010000001.1, on the reverse strand, counting down.
GTCGAGGCAGTCCTCGAGCACCTCCACCCGCCGCTGCGCGATGCGGACCTGGTGGGCGCGCACGACGCCGCTGTCGATGCCGGTGAGCGGTTCCCCGCGCCACAGCGCCAGTGCTTCGCGGAACGCGGCCCGGGCGTCCTCCGGCCGTCGCGCGGCCCGGCCGCGGGCCACCAGTGCCTCGAACGCGTGCAGGTCCAGCTGCCCCGGCCCCAGGTCGAGGCAGTACCCGCTGCCGCGCGCGGAGATCCGTTCCCCCAGCCCGGCCTTCGCCAGCGCCCGGCGCAGCGCCGACACACAGGTCTGGACCTGGGCCCGGGCCGTCGCGGGTGGCGCGGCGCCCCACAGCGCGTCGAGCAGCACCTCCAGCGGCACCACGCGGTTGCCGTTGAGCAGCAGCAGCGCGAGCACCACCTGCTGGCGGCGGGCGGTGACGACGACCGGCTCGCGGCCGTGCACCTGCAGCAGGCCGAGCACGCGGAAACCAGGACCGGGGACGGCGTCGGGGACGGCGCGGAGCACGGGGGCTCCGGGTGTCGGCACGGTGGTCTGCACGGTGTTCCCTCCGGGGGTCAGACGAGGACTTCGGGCGGCGCCGGGTGCCCGAGGAAGGCGGTGGGACTGGCGGTCAGGCCGTACGCGCCGGCCTGGAAGATCGCGATCAGGTCGCCGATCGCCGCACCGGGCAGGGACACCCGGTCGCCGAGCAGGTCGAGCGGGGTGCACAGGCAGCCGACCACGGTCACCGTCTCTTCGGGACCGCCGGGGGCGGAGGCGAGGGCGAGCGGGTAGTTGCGCCGGATGGCCTGGCCGAAGTTGCCGGACGCGGCCAGCTGGTGGTGCAGGCCGCCGTCGACGACGAGGAACGTCGTGCCGCGCGAGACCTTCCGGTCGACCACGCGGGTGAGGTACACCCCGGCCTCGCCGACGAGGTAACGGCCGAGCTCGATCACCACGCGCGCTTCGGGCAGCGCCGGCCGCAGCGAGACGTCCAAGAGCTTCGCCAGGTTTTCGCCGACCTCGTCGAGGTCCAACGCCGTGTCGCGGGCGGTGTAGGGAATGCCGAAGCCGCCGCCCAGGTTCACCGACCGCACCGGCCCGGGCGCCGCTTCGGCGAGCTGCAGGACCAGGTCGACGGTGGCGCGCTGGGCTTCGCAGAGGCTTTCGGCGCGCAGGTTCTGGGAGCCGGCGAAGACGTGGAAGCCCTGGAAGTCCAGGCCCGCGGCGCCGACTTCGGCGAGCACGGCGGGCACGCGCTCGGCGTCGATGCCGAACTGCTGCGGGCCGCCGCCCAGGCGCATGCCGGACCCGCGCACGGCGAAGTCCGGGTTCACCCGCAGCGCCACGCGCGGGGTGAGGCCGAGGCGGTCGCCGGCCTCCCGCACGCGGGCCAGCTCGGTGGTGGACTCCAGTTCCACCGTGACGCCGGCGGCGACCGCGCGGCCCAGCTCGGCCGCGGTCTTGCCGGGTCCGGCGAAGCTGATCCGTTCCGGCGGGACGGTCGTGTCGAGCGCCTGCCGCAGTTCCCCGGCGGAGGCGACGTCGAGGCCGTCGACGAGGCCGCTGAGGTGGTGCAGCAGCGCGGGCATGGGGTTGGCCTTGACCGCGTAGCTCAGTTCGACGTCGCCGGGCAGCGCGGCCCGGACCCGCTCGACGCGGGCGGTGACGAGTGAGCGGTCGTAGGCGAAGAAGGGGGTGGTGCCGACCCGCGCCGCGAGCCGGTCCACGGGCACGCCGCCCACGGTGAGCACACCGCCGGCGCGGCGATGCGGTGCCGCCGCGGCTTCCGTCGTGTTCGCCATCGCTTTCCTTTTCTTCGAGCACGGGTGAATAGCGACCGGAAAAAGCACCACCGCCGGTTCCGGGGCGGTACGGGGACCACTGAAGCAACTACCCACCCACCCGGGCATGGGTAGTCCTCACCCAGATTCGGCGGCCGGGTGGGGAGTCGGGCCCCCAGGTGTACCTGCTGTGTCCGAGTGGTCACCCCCGTGACACCACCCACATCGGATCGCCGGGACATTTTCGCAGGTCAGGGCGATTGACCACACCGTTCGGCGCAGTCACCCACCCCCGTTGGTCCAGGCGGGTGGCCCGCTCCGGTGGCAGCTTCCTGCCGTCGCCTGCCTGCCACCGGCGGCCCGGGAAACACCCCTTGACGAACGGGGTGCGCAGCCCGCACGATCGGAATCCACCGGCACCCGGGGAATTCCCCGGAACCGTCCGCACCAAGCGCATTCCCCGATTTCCGGATCCCTTCCGACGATGGGTGAACTATGTCTTCCCTGCCTGCTCCCGGTGAGCCGATCGCGGTGGTCGGCATGTCCTGCCGGCTGCCCGGCGCCCCTTCCCCGGCGCGGCTGCGCCGGCTGCTGGCCGAGGGCCGCGAGGCCGTCGGCGCGGTCCCGCCGGGCCGGTGGACGGACGGCGACGGTGCCGGGCGCGGTGGGTTCGTGTCCGATGTGGACGGTTTCGATGCGCCCTTCTTCGGCGTCTCCCCCCGCGAGGCCGCGGCGATGGACCCCCAGCAGCGGCTGGTGCTGGAGCTGGCGTGGGAGGCGTGCGAGGACGCCCGGATCGCGCCCGGATCGCTGCGCGACAGCGGCACGGCGGTCGTGGTCGGCGCGATCAACGGCGACTACGCGCTGCTGCACGACCGCCTCGGCGCCGGACCGCACACCCTCACCGGCACGCACCGCAGCCTCATCGCGAACCGCGTCTCCTACGTGCTGGGGCTGCGCGGCCCGAGCCTGACCGTCGACTCCGGACAGTCGTCGTCACTGGTGGCGGTGCACCTGGCGGCCGAGCAGCTGCGCCGCGGCACCGCGGCCGTCGCGCTCGCCGGTGGAGTGAACCTCAACCTCCTGAAAGCGGTCACGGAGACCGTGGACCGCTTCGGCGCGCTGTCCCCGCAGGGGCGCTGCCACACCTTCGACAGCCGCGCCGACGGGTACGTCCGCGGCGAGGGCGGCGGCCTGGTGGTCCTCAAGCGGCTGAGCGCCGCGCTCGCGGACGGCGACCGCGTCCACGCGGTGCTGCTGGGCGGGGCCGTGAACAACGACGGCGGCGGCGCGGGCCTCACCGTGCCGCGGGCCGAGGCGCAGACCGAGGTGATCCGGCTGGCGTGCGCCGACGCCGGAGTCGCACCGGCCGACGTCCAGTACGTCGAACTGCACGGCACCGGCACGCCGGTCGGCGACCCGATCGAGGCCGAGGCCCTCGGGGCCGCGTTCGCCGGGGACCGCCCGGAACCGCTGGCGGTCGGGTCGGTCAAGACCGTGGTCGGCCACCTCGAAGGGGCCGCCGGCGTCGCCGGGCTGCTGAAAGTGCTGGTGTGCCTCAAGGAACGCCGGCTGACGCCGAGCCTGAACTTCGCCACGCCGAACCCGGCCATCCCGTTCGCGGAACTGAACGTCGAAGTGGTGCAGGAGGACCGGGACTGGCCGCGGCCGCAGGACCGGCTCGTCGCCGGCGTGAGCTCGTTCGGCGTCGGCGGCACCAACTGTCACCTCGTCCTGGCCGAGGCCCCGGTGGTTCCCCAGCCCGAGGACGTCGCTGCCGACGGCGTCCCGCTGGTCCTGTCGGCCCGGACGGCCGCCGCCCTGCCCGCCCAGGCCCGCGCGCTCGCCGGCCACCTCGCCGAGTACCCCGGCCTCGCCCACCGCGACGTCGCCCGGTCGCTGCTGCGCACCCGGGACCTCTTCGAGCACCGTGCGGTCGTGTTCGACGACCTCGCGTCGCTCGCCGGCGGAACTCCCTCGGAGAGTGTCGTGACCGGACGGACCGTCGACGGCGCCGACGTCCTCGTGTTCCCCGGGCAGGGTTCGCAGTGGCCGGCGATGGCCCGTGCGCTGCTGCGCGACTCGCCCGTGTTCGCCCGCCGGCTGGCGGAGTGTTCGGCCGCGCTCGCGGAGTTCGTGGACTACGACCTCCTGGCCGACCTGCGCGCCGGCACCGCCGACCTCGAGCGCGTCGACGTCGTCCAGCCCGCGTTGTGGGCGGTGATGGTGTCGCTGGCGGCGGTCTGGCGCGACGCGGGACTCACCCCGTCGGTCGTCGTCGGGCATTCCCAGGGCGAGATCGCCGCCGCCACCGCGATCGGTGCGTTGTCCCTCGCCGACGGCGCCCGGGTGGTCGCCTTGCGCAGCCGGGCGATCGCCGGGATGCCGCGCGGCGGCGGGATGATGTCGGTCGGCGCCCCCGAGGACACGGTCGTGCCGCTGCTGCCTGCCGGAGTGTCGGTGGCCGCGGTGAACGGCACCCGGTCCGTGGTGCTGTCCGGGCCCGCCGATGCGCTCGCGGCGTTGCACGCCACGCTCACCGCGGAGGGGTACCGCGCGAAGATCCTGCCGGTCGACTACGCGTCGCACTCGGCGGCGGTCGACCCCCTGCGCGAGGAAATCCTGCGGCTCCTGGAGCCGGTGCGCCCGGTGTCCACTTCGGTCACGTTCGTTTCGGCCCTCACCGGCGAACCCTTCGACACCGCGGGCCTCGACGCCGGGTACTGGTTCGAAAGCCTGCGGCGTCCGGTCCGGTTCGCCGAGGCGACCGCCGGGGCGTTGGCCGCCGGCGGCGCGCGGTTCGTCGAGTGCAGCCCACACCCGGTGCTGCTGGGCAGCATCGAGGAGACGGCCGAAGCGCACGACCGTGCGGTGGCCGTCGTCGGCACGCTCCGGCGTGACGACGGTGGCCAGGACCGCCTGCGCCGGAGCCTCGCCGAGGCGTTCGTCGCCGGGGCGGGTGTGCGGTGGGTCGTGCCCGGCTCGCGGCTGGTGGACCTGCCGACGTACGCCTTCCAGCGGACCCGGCACTGGCTCGGCGAAGAAGCGGCCGCCGCGCCGGTCGCCGTGGATCCGGCGCAGGTCTCGGACCTGGTGCTCGCCACCGCCGCGGCCGTCCTCGGCCACGCCGACGTGACCGCCATCGACCCCGCGTGCACGTTCAAGGACCTCGGCTTCGACTCGGTGAGCGTGGTCGAGCTGCGCACCCGGCTGCAGGCCGCCACCGGGCTGAAGCTGCCGACGACCTTGCTGTTCGACTTCCCGACGCCCGCTCACCTCATCACGCACCTGCGGGCTCGCCCGGCCGGCCCCGCTCCGGAAGCCGTTGCGCCGCAGAAAGAAGACCCGATCGCGATCGTCGCCATGGGCTGCCGGTTCCCCGGCGGCATCACCTCCCCCGCCGAGCTGTGGGACCTGGTCGCCGCGGGCGGCGAGGCCGTCACCGAGCTGCCCGTGAACCGCGGCTGGGACCTCGACACGCTCCTCGGCGACACCGGCCCCGGCTCGTGCGCCACCCGCTTCGGCGGGTTCCTGCACGACGCCGACCGGTTCGACCCCGCGTTCTTCGGCCTGAGCCCCCGCGAAGCCCTGGCCATGGACCCGCAGCAGCGGGTGCTCCTGGAAATCAGCCACGAGGCGATCGAGCGCGCCGGCCTCGAGCCGGCCGCCCTCGCCGGGACCGAAACGGGCGTGTTCGTCGGCGCGATGGCCATGGACTACGGACCCCGGCTGCACGAGCCGACCGGCCTGGTCGACGGCCACCGCCTCACCGGCACGTCCCCGAGCGTCGCGTCGGGCCGGATCGCCTACACCTACGGGCTGCGCGGGCCCGCGCTCACGATCGACACGGCGTGCTCGTCGTCGCTGGTCGCGATCCAGCTGGCCGCCGACGCCCTGCACCGCGGCGACTGCTCGCTCGCCCTCGCCGGCGGCGTCACCGTGATGGCCGCCCCCGGCAACCTCGTCGACTTCACCCGCCAGAACGGCCTGTCCGCCGACGGCCGCGCGAAGGCGTTCTCGGCGGACGCCGACGGCACCGCGTTCGCCGAGGGCGCGGGGATGCTGGTCCTGGAGCGGCTGTCCGACGCCCGCCGCCACGGCCACCCGGTGCTGGCGCTGCTGCGCGGCGGCGCGACCGGCTCCGACGGTGCCAGCAACGGCCTCACCGCCCCGAACGGCCAGGCGCAGCAGCAGGTCATCCGCCGTGCGCTGCGGACGGCGGGACTGTCCACATCGGACGTCGACGTGGTCGAGGCGCACGGCACCGGGACGGCGCTGGGCGACCCGATCGAGGCGCACGCGCTGCTGGCGACCTACGGCCAGGACCGCGAAACCCCGCTGTGGCTGGGTTCCCTCAAGTCCAACATCGGCCACACGCAGGCCGCGGCCGGTGTCGCGGGCGTGATCAAGATGGTCGAAGCGCTGCGGCACGACACGATCCCGCGCACGCTGCACGCCGACGTCCCGAGCTCGCACGTCGACTGGGCGAGCGGCCGGGTCGAGGTGCTCTCGGCCGCTCAGCCGTGGCCCGAGCACGGCCGCCCGCGCCGGGCGGCGGTGTCGAGCTTCGGGATCAGCGGGACCAACGCCCACGTCGTGCTGGAAGCGGCGCCTGCCGAAGAGCTGCCGCCGGTGTCCGCCGCGCCGCTGGTGTGGACCCTGTACGCCCACTCGGACGTCGCGCTGCGGGCTCAGGCCGCCCGGCTGCGGACCTACGCCGAAACCGCCGCCGACGACGACATCGCTGCCACCGCCGCGATTCTCGCCCGCCGCCGTCCCGGCACCTGCCGTGCGGTCGTCGTCGCCGCCGGCCGTTCCGAACTGGTGGCCGCGCTCGCCGCCCTCGCCGACGGTGCCCCGCACCCGGCGCTCGTGACCGGTACCGCCACGGGCGACGCGAAGCCGGTGTTCGTCTTCCCCGGCCAGGGCGCGCAGTGGCCGGGCATGGCCGCCGAACTGCTCGCCGCGGACGCGGGCTTCGCACAGCTGCTCACCGACGCCGCCGAGGCCCTGCGGCCGCACACCGGCTGGTCGGTGCTCGACGTGCTCACCGGCGCGGACGGCGCGCCGGGCCTGGAGGGGACCGACGTCGTGCAGCCGGTGCTGTTCGCCGTCATGGTCGCCCTCGCCGGACTGTGGCAGGCCGCCGGGGTCGACCCGGCCGCGGTGGTCGGCCACTCCCAAGGCGAGCTCGCCGCGGCCGTCGTCGCCGGGGCGCTGCCGCTCGCCGACGCCGCCCGGATCATCGCCGTGCGCAGCCGCCTCCTCACCGCCGAACTCGACGGCACCGGCGGAATCCTCGCCGTCGGCCTGCCGGTCGCGCAGGTGCGGGAGCGGCTCGAACCGTGGGCCGGGCGGCTGTGGCCGGCCGTCGACAACGGCCCGGTGGGCACCGTGGTCGGCGGCGACCTGGCCGCGATCGAGGAGTTCGCGGCCGTCTGCACGGACGTCCAGGTCCGGCGCACGCCGGTGGCGTACGCGGCGCACACCCCGCACGTCGAAGCCGTCCGCGACGCCCTGCTCGCCGCGATCGGCGACCTGACGCCCGCCGACACCGCGACCACGATCTGCTCCTCCTGCACCGGCGGCTTCCTGCCGGGCTCGGAGCTGACCGCGGGCTACTGGTACCGCAACCTGGCCGAGCCGGTCCGGTTCGACGCCGCCGTCCGCGCCTTCGCCGGCTACCGGCGGCCGCTGTTCGTCGAGGTCAGCCCACACCCCATCCTCGCCGGCGCGGTGCAGGAGATCCTGGCCGACGCGGCCATCGACGGCACCGCCGTCGGCACGCTGCGCCGCGGCGAAGGCGGGCCGCAGCGGTTCCTGCTCTCCCTCGCCGCGGCCCACGTGCGGGGCGCAGGAGTGGACTGGCCGCGGCTGCTCGGCCCGGTCACCCGCCACCCGGACGTCCCGACCTCGGCGTTCGACCGGCAGCGCTACTGGCTCACGGACCGCTCCGGCGGGCTGCTCGGCACCCCCACGCCGGTCGCCGACGGCGACGGCCTGGTCGCCACCGGCCGGCTCTCGCTCACCTCGCTGCCGTGGCTGGCCGGGCACGCGGTCCGCGGCACGGTCCTGTTCCCCGGCACCGGGTTCGCCGAACTGGCCCTGGAAGCGGCGAACGGCTTCGGGGGCGTCGAGGACCTGACGCTGGAAGCGCCGCTGGTGCTGCCCGCCTCGGGCGTCGTGGAAGTCCAGGCCGGTCTCGGCGGCGCGGACGACCGCGGCCGCCGTCCGCTGACCATCCACTCGCGACTCGGCGACGGCCCGTGGACCCGGCACGCGACCGGCACGGTGAGCCCCGAGCATGCACCCGTCACTCCCCTGCCGGTCTGGCCGCCCCTCGGGGCGGAGCCGGTCGACCTCGACGGCGTCTACACGCGGCTCGCCGAACGCGGCTACGAATACGGGCCGGCGTTCCAGGGCCTCACCGCGCTGTGGCGCGACGGCGACGACCAGTACGTCGAGGTGGCGCTGGCCGCCGAGGGCGAGTTCACCGCGCACCCCGCGGTGCTCGACGCGGTGCTGCACGCCCTCGTGCTCGACGGCCCCGAGCTGCTGCTCCCGTTCTCCTTCGGCGGCCTGCGGATCACCTCGCCCCTGCCGGGTTCGGTGCGGGCCCGGCTGTCCGGTTCGGCGGCCACCGGCGTCGAAGTCACCCTCTACGACACGGCCGGCACCCCGCTCGGCGGCGTGGAGTCACTGCTGCTGCGGCCCGGCGCGCTGCCGGGCGCGGCCGCGGAGCTCTACCGCGTGGAATGGACGCCGGCGTCGCTGCCGGCCGGCGACGACCGCCAGTGGACCGTGATCGGCACGGAGCTGCCCGAGGTCGTCCCGCCCGTCGTGCTGACCACCGCGCACGAGCTGCCCGCCGTGCTGGACCTCGTGCAGCGCTGGCTGCTCGACGAGCGGTGCGACGGCTCGAAGCTGGTGTTCCTGCAGGACCCGGGATCGCCCGAAGGCGCGCCGGTGTGGGGCCTGGTGCGGTCGGCGATCGCCGAGCACCCCGGCCGCTTCGCCCTGGCGGGTGCCCGGCCCGGCGCTCCCCTCGCGGCGGCGCTCGACGCGGGGGAGCCGCAGTTCGCCGTGCGTGACGGCGCGGTGCTCGTGCCCCGGCTGGCGCGGTGCGTGGCCGAGCCGTCCACTGTGGACTTCGGCACCGGCACGGTGCTGGTGACCGGCGGCACGGGCGGGCTCGGCACCCTGGTCGCCGAGCGGCTGGTGACCGCGCACGGCGTGCGTGACCTGCTGCTGGTCTCGCGCCGCGGCGGTGACGTCCCGGCCCGGCTGGCCGGGCTCGACGCCCGCGTCCGGGTGGTGGCGGCCGACGTCGCCGACCGGGCCGCGCTGGGCGCGGTGCTGGCCGGCGAGACGCTCACCGGCGTGGTCCACGCCGCCGGCGTCCTGGACGACTCGACCATCACCGGGCTGACGCGAGCGCAGCTGGACACCGTGCTGCGGCCCAAGCGCGATGCCGCCTGGCTGCTGCACGAGCTCACCGCGGACCAGCCGCTCGCCGCGTTCGTGCTGTTCTCCTCGATCGCCGGGGTGCTCGGCAACCGCGGCCAGGCGAACTACGCCGCCGCCAACGCGTCCCTCGACGCGCTGGCGGAGCACCGGGCGGCCCGCGGGCTGCCGGGCGTGTCGATCGCGTGGGGCCTGTGGGACACGGCCACCGGCATGACGGCCGCGATGAGCGCGACGGACCGTTCGCGGCTGACCGGCGTCCGGCCGATCACCGAGGCGCAGGGCCTGGCCGCGTTCGACGCCGCGCTCGGGCTGTCCGGTACGGTCGTGGCGTCCACTTGGGACATCGCGGCGCTGCGGGTCGCCGACGAAATCCCCGCTGTGCTGCGGAGTTTCGTGCCGGTCCGCCGCGCCGTCTCGGCCGCCCCGGTTGCCACGGGCTTGGCCGGGCAGCTCGCCGGGCTGGACCGGGAAACCGCGGCCGCGACGGTGACCGGCTTCGTCCGGACCGAGGTCGCCACGGCGCTGGGGCACCGGTCACCGGCGTCGGTCGAGGTGGCCAAGCCGTTCAGCGAGCTGGGGATCGACTCGCTGACGTCGGTGGAGCTGCGCAACCGCATCGGGGCCGGCACCGGGCTGCGGCTGCCCGCGTCGCTGCTGTTCAACCACCCGACGGTCGAGCTGCTGGCCGCGCATCTGCTCGGCGAGCTGCTCCCGCCGCCGCCGGACCCCGCGCAGCGGCTGCGCGAGGCGCTCGGCGAAGTGCTGCCCGGCGCGGACGCCGAGGAGCGCGTCCGGCTGGCGGACGTGCTGCGGGAGGCGCTGGACGGGCTCGGCGCCGAGCCCGCGCTCGACCTCGCCTCGGACGACGAGCTCTTCGCCTTCATCGACAAGCTCTGACCTTTTGCGAACGGATAGGGGTTCGGTTATGACCGGCGAAGACAAGCTTCGCGACTACCTGAAGCGGGCGACGGTCGAGCTCGCGGGCGCGCGCAAGCGGCTCGCCGAGTACGAGGCCCGCGAGAGCGAGCCCATCGCCGTGATCGGCATGTCCTGCCGGTTCCCCGGCGCCCCGGACGTCGGCTCGTACTGGAAGCTGCTTCGCGAGGGCCGGGCCGCGGAAGTCGGCGACGTGCCCGACGGCCGGTTCGACCACCGGCCCGGCACCCGCCGCCGCGGCGCGTTCCTGTCCGAAGTGGACGGCTGGGACGCCGGCTTCTTCGGCTACGCCCCGCAGGAGGCGCTGCGGATGGACCCGCAGCAGCGGCTGCTGATGGAGCTGGCGTGGGAGGCGATGGACGACGCCGGCACCCCCGCGCCGCAGCTCAAGGGCACCCGCACCGGCGTGCTCCTCGGCTTCTCCGACGCCTTCCAGTACGGCCAGGTGGAGGCGGAGCGCGAAGGCACCGGCGTGTACGCCGACCCGTACATGGGCCAGGGCAGCCTCGCCAGCGTCGTCGCTGGGCGGCTGGCGTACCACTTCGACCTGCGCGGGCCGGCGTTCTCGCTGGACACCGCGTGCTCGTCGACGCTGGTCGCCGTGCACCTCGCGGCCCGCGCGCTGCGGACGGGCGAGTGCGACTACGCCCTCGCCGGCGGCGGGTTCCTGGCGCTGCACCCGTTCCTGTACGTCTACAGCAGCCGCAACGCGCTGCTGTCGCCGACCGACCGCTGCCACACGTTCGACACGAGCGCCGACGGCTACATGATGGGCGAGGGCGGCGGGATGGTGGTGCTGGCCCGGCTGTCCGACGCCCTGCGCGACGGCCACCGCATCCGCGCGGTGATCCGCGGCTCGGCGGTGAACCAGGACGGCCGCAGCAACGGCCTGACCGCACCCAACCGCGGCGCCCAGGTCGACGTGCTCCGCCGGGCACTGGCCGACGCGGGTGCCGCCCCGGCCGACGTCGACTTCCTGGAGGCGCACGGCTCGGGCACGCCGCTGGGCGACGAGATCGAGCTGGGCGCGCTGGGCGATGTGTTCGGCAGCCGTCCCGCGGATCGGCCGCTCACGGTCGGGGCGGTGAAGACGAACATCGGGCACACGCACACCGCGGCCGGGATCGCCGGGCTGATCAAGACGGTACTGGTGCTGGAGAACGGGGAAGTCCCGCCGAACCTGCACATGAGCGACCCGGCGGAGCAGGTGCTGGCGAACCCGGCCGTGCGGCCCGCCACGGGCCTGGCCGCCCTGCCGGACCACGGCCGCCCGGCGGTGGCGGGGGTCAGTTCGTTCGGCTGGTCGGGCACGAACGCCCACCTGGTCCTGGAGGCCGCACCGGCTTCCGACCTGCCGCAGCCGGTCGTGAGTGAAAAAGCGGGTTCTAACCCTCCTTACCACTCACGACCGGGTGTGGTGCCGCCGGTCGCCGAGCTGATCCCGGTCTCGGCCGCGTCGGCGGCTGCGCTGAGTGCGCAGCTCACCCGCCTCGCCCGAGCGGCCGGTGATGTCCCTTCAATCACGCAAGATGTCCCCGCAATCACGCGAGATGCCGCTTCGATCACGAACCTGACCCTCGCCGACCTCGCGCACACCCTCCGCGCCGGCCGCGCCCACCTCGACCACCGCCGGGCCGTGGTGGCCACCGATCTCGCCGACGCGGCCCGGCAGCTCACCGCCGCCCCGGCGTCCCCCGGCGTGCACCGCAAGCCCGGCAAACCCCGGGTCGCCTTCCTGCTCCCCGGCGTCGGGGACCAGTACCGCGGCCTGGCCACGCAGCTCTACCGCGACGAACCCGTCTTCGCCCAAGCCGTCGACGAATGCTGCACCATCGCCGCCGACCGGTGCGGCGTCGACCTCGAGGCCGCCTTCTTCGCGGAACCCCGAACGATCGAAGCGTCGTTCTTCGGGACGGCTCAGGAAGACGAACTCCTCGACCGCGCCGAGGTCGCCCACCCGCTCCTGTTCACCGTCGAGTACGCCCTCGCCCAGTTGCTCGCGGCCCGGGGTGTCCAGCCCGACCTGCTCGTCGGCTACAGCCTCGGCGAGTACGTCGCCGCCTGTCTCGCCGGGGTCTTCACCCTCGCCGACGCCCTGCACGTCGTCACCGGACGGGCCCGGCTGATCGGGCGCGCCCCGGCCGGGCGGATGCTCGCCGTCGCCGGGTCCGCCGATCAGGTCGCCGCGGCGATCAGCGGAACGAACGTGGACGTCGCCGCCCTCAACGGCCCGCAGATGACCGTCCTCAGTGGATCGCCGGCGGACGTCGAAGCCGCGGCCGCGCAACTGAAAAACGCCGGCCTCGCCGCGCGGGCCCTGCGCTCGGCCCACCCGTTCCACTCGACGCTGCTGGAAACCGCCCGGGACGAGCTGGCCGCGCTGGTCGCCTCCGTCCCCCGGCAAGCGCCGCGGATCCCCATCGTCTCGAACGCGACCGGCACCGTCCTCACCGACGCTGAAGCCGTCGACCCGCAGTACTGGGCCGGTCACCTCTGCCGCCCGGTGCGGTTCGCCGACGGCGTCCGGCACTGCGCCGGCCAGGAAGTCGACGCCTACGTCGAGCTCGGCCCGGGCCAGACCCTCGGCGGGCTCGTCCGCCAGAACCTCGCCGGCGCCCGGCCCGCCGTGCTCGGCACCCTCCCCGCGCCCTGGCCCGCCGAGAACCGCCCGGCCGAACGCACCGCGCTGCTGGAAACCCTCGCCCGGCTGTGGGAACTCGGCGTGCCAACGGACTTCACGGCCCTCCGGAACGGCGGCCGGACCGTGTCCCTGCCCGGCTACCCGTTCCAGCGCACCAAGTTCTGGCCCCAGGCGACCCGCACGCAAGCCGAACCGGTCGACGAGACCGGCCGGCTCTACGCGCCGGTGTGGCGCCTGGACCCCACCCGCCCCACCGCCACGCCGCACGGCTCGCTGATCACCACGAACGGCGAACTCGCCACGCTGGCCGCGCAGGCGGGGATGACCGTCGGCACGGACCCGGCCAAGCTGCCCCAGCCGGTGCACGTCGTCCACGACGGCGGGTTCGACGACCTCCTGCGGACCGTCCAGGCCCTCGAAGGCCACGACGTCCGGCTCCTGACCGTCACCACCGGCGCGGCCGAGATCACCGGCGGCGACCTCACCGACCCCGACGCCGCCGGCGTGCACGGCCTCGGCCGCGGTGTCCGCGCCGAGTACCCCGGCCTGCGGTGGCGCGGCGTCGACGTCGAACCCGGCACGCCGGCCGAACACCTGCTCGACGAGCTCGCCCGGCCCTGGACCGACGACGCGGCAAAAGAACCGATACTCGCGGGCTGGCGCGGCGGCCGCCGCCGTCTCCAGGAGTACACCGAGATCACGCTCGGCGACGCCACCCCGGACTGGGGCGGCACGCACGTGATCACCGGCGGCACCCGCGGCCTCGGCATGATCGTGGCCAAGCACCTCGACGGCCACGGCGCCCGCAAGCTCGTCCTGATCAGCCGCACCGGCGAGGCGGACCAGCGCGACCTCGCGGAGCTGACGGCCGACGTGCTGGTGCTCAAAGCCGACACCGGCGTCCCGGAGCAGCTGGCCGGAGCCCTGGCGGAAGCCAGGAAGCAGGTCGGCGAGTTCGACTCCATCGTGCACGCCGCGGGCCTGCCGGGCGGCGGCCTGACGCAACGCCGCACCGCCAAGGACATGCACCGGACGCTCGCCCCGAAGGTCCGGGCGATCCGCCCGCTCCTGGACGCACAGCCGCGGCGTCTGGTGCTGTTCTCCTCGATCGTCACGGTCGTCGGCGGCATCGGCGAAGCCGACTACTGCGCGGCCAACAGCGTCCTCGACGCCCACGGCGCCGCACTGTCCACATCGGACACGCAAGTCGTGACCGTCGCCTGGGGACACTGGCAGCACGACGCCTGGGCCGACGCGGCCACCGGCGAAGCCCGGCTCGCCTACCGCCGCCGCTACGGCTTCACGGCCGAAGCCGGCTGCGCCGTCCTGGACAAACTCGCCGGGAACGGCTTCCGCGGCACGGTCGTGGCGCTGCGCCAGGACCTGCCGGCGGCCCGTCGCGAGCTGGCCGCGCTCAACGACCTCGGCGGGCTCCTCGAAGCGGCGCCGACGCCGAAGTCGCGCTACCCGCGGCCGCCGTTGCGCACCGAGTACGCCGCCCCGCGCGGCGAGCTCGAGACCGACATCGCCGGCGTCTGGGGCGAGTTCCTCGGCATCGACGCCGTCGGCGTGCACGACCCGTTCTTCGACCTCGGCGGCAACTCGCTGGTCGGCATGGCCATGGTGGCGGCGCTGGAGAAGCGCCTCGGCCTGCCGATCGCGCCCGCCGTCCTCTTCGGCCACCCCACCGTGGCCGCCTTCGCCGCCGCCCTGACCGACACCGACTCGCCCGCCCCGCGGGCGGCGACCACCGGATCCGCGCGGGGCCGGCGCCGCCGCCTGGCCGGCACCCGGAAATGAGGGACACCGTGACCGACACCAGCAGCGAACTCTCCCCCACGGACATCGCCGTGGTCGGCATGGCCGGCCGCTTCCCGGGCGCCGACGACGTCGGCACGCTCTGGGAGACCGTCCGCGCCGGCCGCTCCGGCATCACCCGCTTCACCGACGAGGAGCTCCTGGCCGCGGGCGTGCCCGCCGACCGGCTCGGCGACCCCGCCTACGTCAAGGCGGGTGCCGTCGTCACCGGCGTCGAGAACTTCGACGCGGGCTTCTTCGGGATCAACCCGAAGGAGGCCCAGATCCTCGACCCGCAGCACCGGCTGTTCCTGGAGCACAGCCAGCACGCGCTGGAGGACGCGGCCTGCGACCCGGCGCGGTTCGACGGCGCGATCGGCGTGTTCGCCGGCTGCGCGTGGAGCACCTACCTGACCCACAACCTGACCCCGGCGGACGCGGCCCGCGAGATGGGCGAGATCGCCATCGCCCTCGGCAACGACAAGGACACCCTGGCCACCCGGGTCTCGCACACCCTCGGCCTGTCCGGACCGGCCTTCAGCATCCAGAGCGCCTGCTCGACGTCGCTGGTCGCGGTCTGCGTCGCGGCGAGCAGCCTGGCGAACTTCGAATGCGACGTCGCACTGGCCGGTGGCGTGTCGATCGGCGTGCCGCACCGCGTCGGCTACCTGTACCAGCAGGGCGGCATCGCGCCGCCGGACGGCGAGTGCCGCGCGTTCGACGCCGCGGGGCTCGGCGCCCCGCTCGGCGGCGGCGTCGGCGTGGTCGCGCTGCGGCGGCTGGAGGACGCGCTCGCCGACGGCGACCGGGTGTACGCGGTGCTGCGCGGCTGGGCGGTCAACAACGACGCCGGCCGCAAGGTCGGCTTCACCGCACCCGGTGTCGAGGGGCAGGCCACGGTGATCGCCGAGGCGCTCGCCGCGGCCGGGCTGGAGCCGGCGGACATCGGGTACGTCGAGGCGCACGGCACCGGCACCGCGCTCGGCGACGCCGCCGAGATCGCCGCGCTGCAGCAGGTCTTCGCGGGCGAGTCGGTCCGGATCGGCTCGGTGAAGACCAACGTCGGGCACCTCGACCGCGCCGCCGGCGTGACGAACCTGATCAAGGCGGCCCTCGCGCTGCACCACGAGGAGATCCCGCCGACGCGCAACCTCGGCACGCCGAACCCGCAGCTCACCGCGGGGACGGCCGAGCTGACCGTGGTCACCGAGCGCACGCCGTGGCCGCGTACGGACACCCCGCGCCGCGCCGGCGTCAGCGCGTTCGGCATCGGCGGCACCAACGCCCACGTCGTGCTGGAGGAGGCGCCGCTGCAGGTGCCCACCGCGGCGACCGGCCCCGAGCTGCTCGTGTGGTCGGCGCGTTCGGCCGCCGCAGCCGACGCGGCCACCGCGAACCTCGCCGCCCACCTGGCCACCTCCGGCGACGCGCTCGCCGACGTCGCCCATACGCTCCAAAGTGGGCGGACGACGTTCGGGCACCGCCGGATGCTGGTCGCGGCCTCGGCGGCCGAGGCGGCGCAAGCCCTGCGCGAAGGAGCCGTGTCGGCGTCGAGCGACGCCGACACCGGCCGTCGCGTCGGGTTCCTCATCGCGGGCACCGGCGAGCAGTACCCGGGCCTGGCCGCCGAGCTGTACGAGACGGCGCCGGTGTTCCGCGCCGAGCTGGACCGCTGCCGCGCGTTGCTGGACACGGACTTCCTGGCCGAGATGCTCGGCGAGCGGGAGACTTCGGGCGGCCTTGCCGCGCTGCTGGGCCGCACCACCGGAACGGACCGCCCGGGCGACCGCACCGACGTGCTGCACCCCGCGCTGTTCGCCGTCGAGTACGCGCTGGCCCAGCTCGTGCGCTCGTGGGGCGTCGAGCCGAGCGTCCTGGCCGGCTACAGCCTCGGCGAGTATGTGGCCGCGTGCCTGGCCGGGGTGTTGTCCCTCGAGGACGCGCTGAAGCTCGTGGCGCACCGGGCGAAGCTGATCGCCGCGCTGCCCGGCGGCGCGATGGCGGCCGTGCCGCTGGCCGCCGGCGACGTGCGCGCCCGGATCGCGGGCACCGGCCTGGACATCGCCGCGCTCAACGGCCCGCAGCTGACCGTCGTGTCCGGCACCGCCGAGGCGATCGCCGGGCTGAGCGCGTCGCTGGCCGCCGACGAGGTGCCGTGCCGGCCGCTGGCCACCACGCACGCCTTCCACTCCCGGCAGCTCGCCCCGCTGCGCGACGAGCTGACCGCGTGGGTCGCCGCGAACATCACGCTGAACGCGCCGGCCATTCCCTACGTCTCCAACGTCACCGGCGAGCTGGTCACCGAGGCACCCGAGCCGGCCTACTGGGCCGAGCACATGTGCGCCCCGGTCCGGTTCGACGACGCGCTGGCCACCCTGCTGGCCGACGAAGACACCGTGCTGCTGGAGCTCGGCCCGGGCCGCTCGCTGGGCGCGATGGTCCGCGGGCACCGGGCGTGCCCGCCGAAGCGCTGGGCCTCGGTCGTGCCGACGCTGCCCGGCGCCGACGACCCGGTGCCGGCCACCACGGCGCTGACCGAGGCAGCCGGGCGGCTGTGGCTGGCCGGCGTCGACCTCGGCTGGACCGGCGTCCGCGGCGGCCGCGAAGCCCGGCGGGTCGGCCTGCCCGGCTACCCGTTCCAGCGCGAGCGCTACTGGATCGACGCGCCCGGCACCGTCGCCCCGGAGGTCCCCCGGCTCACCGCCGAACCCGACGAGCACGTGCAGCTGCTGACGCCGTCGTGGCGGTCCCAGCCCGCGCCCGCCGCCGGGAGCACCGGCCGGGTCGCGATCCTGCCGGACACCGGCGGCGTCGCCGCGGCCCTGACCTCGCTGCTCGGTGACGTGGTCGACGTGGCCGAAGCCGACACCGTCGTCGACCTGTCGGTGCTCGACCTGGACGAGGACGTCGCCGCGGTGCACGCGGTGTCCCGGACCCTCGCCGCCGCGGCGGGTGACGGGTCCCGCGCGGTCCGGGTGCTCGTCGCCACCCGCGCCGGTCAGGCGGCCGGGCCCGGCCCGGTGCGCCCGGCGCAGGCGGCGGTGGGCGTGCTGCCGGTCGTCGCGAACCAGGAGTACCTGAACCTCGACGCGGGCACCGTCGACCTCGACGCGGCCCACAGCCCCGCCGAAGCCGCGGCCGTGCTGGCCGCGGAGCTGCGCTCCCCCGGCACGCCGCTGGTGGCCTACCGCGGTGACGAGCGGCTCGTCCCGGACTACCGCCCGGGCCAACCGGCCGGCGCGCCGGCGATCCGGCCGGGCGGCAGCTACCTGATCACCGGCGGCCTCGGCGGCGTCGGGCTCACCGTGGCCGAGCACCTGGTCACCCGGGGCGCGCGCCGGCTGGTGCTGGCCAGCCGCAGCGGGGGCACCGACGCGGCCGTGGCCCGGCTGCGCGCGCTGGGCGCCGACGTGCACATCCCTCGCGTGGACGTCGGCGACCCGGTCGCGGTGCGGGCCCTGCTCGCGGACCACCGCTTCGACGGCATCGTCCACGCCGCCGCGGACTCCGACCCGGCGGGCTTCCGCCCGCTGTCCGAACTGGACGAACCGGCGATCGCCCGGCACTTCGCGGCGAAGGTCGGCGGCGCACGGGTGCTGGGCGCGGCGCTGGCCGAGCTGCCCGCCGCGGACCGTCCCGAATGGACACTGCTGTTCTCGTCGACGTCGGCACTGCTCGGCGGGGTCACCTTCGGCAGCTACGCCGCCGCCAACGCGGCGCTGCTGGCCGAGGCCCACGGCCGGCCCGGCTGGCTCGCCGCCGCCTGGGACACCTGGCCGGGCACCCTGGACCGGCTGGACGGCCGGCTCGGCGCCACCATGGCCAAGCACGCCATGACGCGGACGCAGGCCCTGACCGCGTTCGACCGCCTCACCGCCCACCCGGGCGCCGCGGTGGTCGTCGCCGCGGGCGGGCTGGCCGAACGTCTTCCGGGCGCCGCGGTGGCCCCGGTCGCGACGACGACCGCGGACCGGTTCCCCCGCCCCGATCTCCCGCAGCCGTACACCCCGCCGATGACCGCCACCGAACGCGGCCTCGCCGAAGTCTGGTCGTCCGTGCTGGGTGTGGAGCCGGTCGGCACGCGGGACAACTTCTTCGACCTCAACGGCAACTCGCTGCTCGCCCTGCAGATGCTGGCGCTGGTGAAGGAGCGCTTCGGCGTCGCCATCCCGACCGTGACGCTGTTCGAGCTGCCGACCGTGCAGGCGCTGGCCGCCACCCTCGACGAACAAGCACCGGTGGTGACCCCGGCCGCGCCGATCACCGTCGCGGACCCGGACGACGACGAGCTGGACCGGCACATCGCCATCGTCGGCATGGCCGGCCGGTTCCCCGGCGCCGGCACGGTCGACGAGTTCTGGCGCAACCTCTGCGACGGCGTCGAGTCGATCACCTTCTTCAGCCCCGACGAGCTCATCGCCGCCGGTGTCGACCCGGCTCAGGTCCGCGACCCGGCCTACGTGCCGGCGCGGCCGGTGCTCGACGACGTCACCGGCTTCGACGCCGCGTTCTTCGGCCTCAGCCCGCGGATGGCCGCGCTGACCGACCCGCAGCAACGGCTGTTCCTCGAGGTCTGCTGGGAAGCGCTGGAGCAGTCCGGGTACGCCCGGCCCGGCGACGAGCGCGGCCGGGTCGGCGTGTTCGGCGGCTGCAACCTCTCGACGTACCTGCTCGGCATCGCCAACCAGTTCACCTCCGATGCCGACGCCAGCATCTACGAGCTGGTGATGGGCAACGACAAGGACGCGCTCACCACCACCGTGTCCTACCTGTTCGACCTGCGCGGCCCGAGCATGGCCGTGCAGACGTTCTGCTCGACGTCGCTGGTCGCGGTGCACACCGCGATGCGCAGCCTGCGGGCCGGCGACTGCGAGATGGCGCTGGCCGGCGGCGTCTCGGTCCGCGTCCCCGACCGGATCGGGCACCTGCACTCCCCCGGCGGCCAGGAGTCGCCGGACGGGCACGTGCGCACCTTCGACGCCCAGGCGCACGGCAGCATGTTCGGCGACGGCGCCACCGTCGTCGTGCTGAAGAAGCTCGGCGCGGCCCTGCGCGACGGCGACCACATCTGGTCGGTGATCCGCGGCTCGGCGATGAACAACGACGGCGCCCTCAAGGTCGGCTACACCGCCCCGAGCGTGGGCGGGCAGTCGCGGGTGATCGCCGACGCCATGGCGGACGCACGAGTCGCGGCCGAGGACGTCGGGTACGTCGAGGCCCACGGCACCGCGACCGAGCTGGGCGACCCGATCGAGGTCGCCGCGCTGACCCGCGCGTTCGGGGACACGGCCGAGAAGCAGTACTGCGCCCTCGGTTCGGTGAAGCCGAACGTCGGGCACCTCGACCGCGCCGCGGGCACGGCCGGGCTGATCAAGGCGTCGCTGGTGGTCCGCGAGGGCCTGATCCCGCCGACGCTGCACTACACCGCGCCGAACCCGGAGATCGACTTCGCGCACAGCCCGTTCCGGGTGGCAGCCGAGCTCGCGCCGTGGAACACCGACGGCGGCCGGCCCCGGATCGCCGGGCTCAACTCGCTGGGCATGGGAGGGACCAACGTGCACGTCGTCGTCGAACAGCCGCCCGACCGGCCCGCGCCGCCACCGGGCGACCCGGACACCGAACGCCGTTACCAGGTGCTGCCGGTGTCGGCCCGCACCGCGGACGCCGCCGACGCCGCGGCCCGGCGCCTCGGCGAGCACCTCGCCGGGACCCCGGACGCGCGTCTCGCGGACGTCGCGTTCACTTTGCAGGAGGGGCGCAAGACGTTCGAGCACCGGCGGGTCGCCGTGGCGTCCGATGTGGACGGTGCGGTCGCGACGCTGACCGGCGCGCCCGCCGCCCGGGTCGAGCCGGTGCAGGGCCGGCCGGTGGCGTTCCTCTTCGCCGGCGTCGGCGAGCAGTACCCCGGCCTGGCGGGCGAGCTGTACCGGCGCGAGCCGGTGTTCCGCGCCCACCTCGACGAGTGCCTCGCCCACCTGGACGCCGACGGCGACCTCGTCACCGGCGTCCGGGGTGGCGGGCCGAGCCTGGCCGCGCTGCTCGGCCGCGGCGGCGACGAGGACCCGCGCGCCGACCGGCTGCAGCGGACGGAACTCGCGCAGCCGCTGATGTTCGCCGTCGACTACGCCCTCGCCCGGACGCTGATGGACTGGGGGCTGCGGCCCGCCGCGATGCTCGGTTACAGCCTCGGTGAGTACGTCGCCGCCTGCCTGGCCGGGGTCCTCTCGCTCGAGGACGCCCTGGCGCTGGTCGCCAAGCGCGCGGAGCTGATCGCCGCGCTGCCGGGCGGTTCGATGGCCGCGGTGCCGCTGTCCGCCACGAACCTGGAGGCGCGCTTCGACCTCGCGGGTATCGACATCGCCGCGGTCAATGGCCCGGACCTGGTCGTGGTGGCCGGGGAGACCGCGGCGGTCGACCGGCTCGCGCAGGACCTGCGGGCCGCGGACGTCCCGTGCCGTCCGCTGCGCACCAGCCACGCGTTCCACTCGCGGATGCTGGCGCCGGCCGCGACCGGGCTGACCGCGTGGATCGCCGCGAACGTCACGCTCACCGCGCCCGAGCTGCCGTACCTGTCCAACGTGACCGGCGAGCAGGCGACCGCCGAGCTGGTCACCGACGCCGCCTACTGGGCGCGGCACATGTGCGAGACCGTCCGGTTCGCCGACGCGGCCACCGCACTGCTCGCCGACGAGCACCTGGCCGTCGTCGAGATCGGCCCCGGCCCGTCCCTGGGCGCGCTGCTGCGCGGCCTGAGCCCGGCGACGCGCTGGCCGCTCATCACCGCCACGCTGCCCGCCGCCGACGACCCGCGGCCGGCCGACGAAGTCCTCACCGACGGCTTGGCCCGGCTGTGGCTGCTCGGCGCGGACCTCGACTGGTCCGCCTACCACGGCCGTGGCACGGCGACGCCGGTGTACCGCGGGTCCGCCCCGGGCCGCGTGCCGCTGCCGACCTACCCCTTCCAGCGGCAGCGCTACTGGATCGAGGCGCAGCCTGCCGCCGCCGGCGGCACCCGGGTCGACACGCCCGCGGAGGGTCCGCTGGAGGAGTTCGACCGGATTCCGCTGCTGCCGGAGGAGCAGTGGATCAACCTGCCCACCTGGCGCCAGACCTCGGCCGCGCCCGCCGCGCCGCGGCCCGCGTCCTGGCTGGTGTTCGCCCGTCCCGGCCGCGCCGAGGACGTCCTCGACGGGATCCGCCGCACCGGCGACCCGGTGACCGTGGTCCGGCCGGGGGCGGGGTACCGGCCGGGCCCGGACGCCACCGTCCGCCCCGGCGACGTCGGCGACCTGCTGCAGCTGCTGCGCGACCTCAAGCGCGGCGGCACCCGGCTCGACCGGGTCGTGCACCTGTGGAACCTCGACGACGGCGACCAGCTCACCCTCGGCCTGCACACGCTCGTCGCGCTGGCCCGCGCCGCCGGCGAGCTGGGCCTCGGCGGCTGGACGCTCGACCTGGCCGCCACCGGCACCCAGCGCGTCCTGCACGACGGCGAGCTGCGGCCCGACGCGGCCACGCTCACCGGCCCGAACCTGGTGATCCCGATGGAGTACCCGGGTGTCCAGACGCGACTCATCGATGTCGACGCGGCCGCCGGTGCCGCCGCGGTGGTCGCCGAGCTGCACCGCCCGGCCCCCGGCCGCACGGTCGCGCTGCGCGGGTCGCGGCGCTGGCTGCCCGGCTACGAGGTCCTGACGCCGCAACCGATCGACCAGACCACGGACGTGCTGCGCGAGAACGGTGTCTACCTGATCACCGGCGGTCTCGGCGGGATCGGGCTGGCGATGGCCGAGCGGCTGGCCCGCGACAACCACGCGAAACTGGTGCTGTTCGGCCGGCGCGGCCTCCCGCCGCGTGAGCGCTGGGCCGGGATCGCCGGCGGCACCGACGAGGTGCCCGGCACGATCCGCGACCGCGTCGACCACGTCCGGGAAATCGAGGCGCTCGGCGGCGAAGTGGTGGTCGTCGAGGGTGACGTCGCCGAGGAGGCCGACGTCCGGCGCGCGGTCGCCGTGGCCCTCGAGCAGTTCGGGGCGCTGCACGGCATCCTGCACACCGCGGGCGTGCCGGGCACCGGGCTGATGCAGTTCAAGGAGCCCGGCGACGCCGACCAGGTGCTCGCGCCGAAGCTGCCCGGCTCCCGGGCGCTCAGCGCGGCCACCGACGGGCTGGACCTGGACTTCGTCGCGCTGTTCTCGTCGATCACCTCGGTCACCGGCGGCGGGCCGGGCCAGGTCGACTACTGCGCCGGCAACGCGTGGCTCGACGCCTACGCCGCCTGCCACGGCGGCCGCACGGTGTCGATCTCGTGGGGCGAGTGGACCTGGAACGCCTGGGACGAAGGGCTTTCCGGGTACGAGGAGGACATCCAGACCTACTTCCGCGAGCACCGCGCCAAGTTCGGCATCGACTTCGACCAGGGCTGGCGCACGCTGCTGCGGGCACTGGCCTCGGGTGAGCCGCACGTCGTGGTGTCCACTCAGGACCTGGACGCGGTGACCGCCGTGGCGGCCCGGTTCAGCGTCGACGCGGTCACCTCCGCCGCGCACGGCGGTTCGACAGCCGACCGGCACCCGCGTCCGGAGCTCGTCACGCCGTTCCAGGAGCCCGAGGGCGACGCCGAACGCGCGGTGGCCGAGACGTGGTGCGAACTGCTGCGGCTGGACCGCGTCGGGGCGTCGGACAACTTCTTCGAACTGGGCGGCACGTCCCTGCTCGGCATCTCGCTGCTGGCGACGCTGCGCACGGTGTTCCCGGACGCGGAGCTGCCGCCGCACATCATCCACGAGGCCCCGACCGTCGCCGCGCTCGCGAAGATCGCCGCCGGCGACGCCGGGACCCCCGAACCCGCACCCGACACCCAGGCGCAGGGACAGCTGCGCCGCTCCGGCATCAAGGCCGCGGCCGCCCGACGGCGCCGGGCCTGAAACCAGAAGTCCGTACACCAGAAAGGGAACGAACATGGCAGTCACGGGAGTGGTGGGCGCCGGCGTCATGGGCATCGGCGTCGCCCAGGACTTCGCCGCCGCCGGCCACGAGGTCGTGCTGGTCGACAAGGACGAGCGCATCCTCGACGAGGCCCGCGCCGCGATCACGCGCAACTGCCGGCTCAGCCGGCTGATGGGCGGCCCCGCGCTCGACGCGGACGAGATCCTCGCCCGGATCACCACCGCGGTCGGCCTGGCCGCGCTGGACAAGACCGAGATCCTCGTCGAGAACGTCACCGAGGACTGGGACATCAAAGCCGCCGTGCACGCCGAGCTCGACGAGGTCTGCGGCCCGGACACGGTGATCATCGCCAACACCTCGGCCGTCCCGATCACGCGCATCGCGTCGGTCGGCAAGAACCCGGGCCGCGTCATCGGCGTGCACTTCATGAACCCGGTGCCGCAGAAGCCCGTCGTCGAGCTGATCCCGGGCTTCCACACCACGCCGGAGACGATCCTGCGCACCCGCGAGCTGCTCACCAGCATCGGCAAGCGCTGGGTCGATGTGAAGGACGCGTCGGGCTTCGTGTCCAACCGCGTGCTGATGCTGACCGTCAACGAGGCCGCCTACCTGGTGCACGAGGGCGTCGCCACGGCCGAGTCGGTCGACGAGGTGTTCCGCGGCTGCTTCGGCCACCCGATGGGCCCGCTGGAGACGGCCGACCTGATCGGCGTCGACACGATCCTCTACAGCGTCGAGGTGCTCTACGAGCACTACGCCGACTCGAAGTACCGCCCCTGCCCGCTGCTCAAGCAGATGACCGACGCCGGCCTGCACGGCCGCAAGAGCGGCCGCGGCTTCTACACCTACAGCTGACCCCCGAACACACCGAAGGAGAACCTGCCATGTCCGAGACCACCGGCGACATCCTCGCCTTCATCACCGGCCGCTTCCCGCAGGCCGCGATCACCGAGACCGAGGACATCTTCTCGCTCGGCTACATCAACTCCCTGTTCGCCATGGAGCTGGTGATGCACCTGGAGAAGACGTTCGGCGTCACCATCCCCAACGACGAGCTGCGGATCGACAACTTCCGCACCGCGGCGGCGATGACCGAGCTGGTCGGGCGCCTGCGCCCGGCCGCGACGGTGGGCTGAGCCGTGCCGGAGGTACTCACCGCGGTCCGCGCGCCCGGCCGCGAGGCCGCGCGGGCCTTCGTGGACGAGCACGTCGTGCCCTTCGCCGACGCGTGGGACAAGGCCGGGCGCATTCCCGAGGACCTGCTGGACAAGATCGCCGAGGCCGGGTTGTGGGCGCCGTTCCTGCCGCCCGCGCTCGGCGGCGCCGGCACCGACATGGTCACCCTCGGCGAGATCCACGAGGAGGTCGGCCGCGGCTGCTCGTCGGTCCGCAGCCTGCTGACCGTGCACACCATGCTCTCCTGGGCGTTGCTGCGCTTCGGCACCGAGGCGCAGCAGCACCGGTGGGGGCCGGAACTGGCGAGCGGACGCGTCCTGGGCGCGTTCTGCCTGTCTGAGCCGGGCGCGGGCAGCGACACGGCCGCGATCACCACCACCGCCACCCCGGACGGCGACGGCTGGCGGCTCGACGGCCTCAAGAAGTGGACCACCAACGGGCAGCGCGCCGACCTGTTCCTCGTCTTCGCGAAAGGCCCGGCCAGCACGATCGCGCTGCTCGTGCCGCGCGACGCGCCGGGTGTCACGGTCACCCCGATCGACGACATCCTCGGCACGCGCTCGTCGATGCTGGCGTCCATCGGCTTCGACGGCGTCCGGCTGGGCGCCGACGCGCTGCTCGGGCCGAGCGGGTTCGCGTCCGGCATGGTCCTCACCGGCACGCTCGACCTCGGCCGCTACAGCGTGGCGGCCGGGTCGGTCGGCATCATCCAGGCGTGCGCGGACGCGTGCGCCGACTACACGAGCCGTCGCACGGTCGGCGGCCAGCCGCTCAAGGACCTGCCGCTGATCCAGGCGAAGCTGTCGGACATGGTCACCGACGTCCGCGCGGCCCGGCTGCTGCTGGCCGAGGCCGGCCGGCTCAAGGACCGCGGCGACTCGGCCACGATCATGGCCACCTGGGTGGCGAAGTACTTCGCCTCGGTCGCGGCCGCGAAGCACGCGTCGGAGGCCGTGCAGGTGCACGGCGCCAACGGCTGCAGCGGGGACTACCCCGTCGCCCGGTTCTACCGGGACTCGAAGGTCATGGAGATCATCGAGGGCAGCACCGAGATCCAGCGGATGACCATCGCCGCCGAGGCCTACCGGAAGCAGGTACCGTGACCAGTCTCGTTTCCCCGGCACCCGTGGCGAAGCCGGTGCAGGGCAAGATCAAGTGCGTGGTGTGGGACCTCGACAACACCGTCTGGGACGGGGTTTTGCTCGAGGACGGCGACGTCCGGCTGCGGCCGTGGGTGGTCGAGCACGTCAAGCGGCTCGACGCGATGGGCGTGCTGCACTCGGTCGCCAGCAAGAACGACCACGAAGCCGCGATGGCGAAGCTGCGCGAGTTCGGCCTCGACGAGTACTTCCTGTTCCCGCGCATCTCGTGGAACGCGAAGTCGGTGTCGATCGGGCAGATCGCGCAGAAGCTCAACCTGGGGCTGGACGCGTTCGCGTTCGTCGATGACCAGGAGTTCGAGCGGGCCGAGGTGGCGTTCGCGCTGCCGCAGGTGACCACTGTGGACATCCTGGAGGCCGACGAGGTGCTGCGGCGTCCGGAATTCGCGCCCCGGTTCGTCACCGACGAGTCGGCGCAGCGGCGCGGGATGTACTTCAGCCAGCTGGCGCGCGACGACGTCGAGGCGGACTTCGCCGGCACCGGCGAGGACTTCCTGGCGAGCCTGGACCTGCGGTTCACCATCGCGCCGGCCCGTCGGGAGGACCTGCAGCGGGCGGAGGAGCTGACGGTTCGGACCAACCAGCTCAACTCGACCGGGCGGACGTATTCCTACGACGAGCTGGACGCGCTGCGTTCCTCGGACGACCACGTGCTGCTCGTCGCGTCGCTGACCGACAAGTTCGGCTCGTACGGCAAGATCGGCCTGGCGCTGCTGGAGAAGGGGTCGCCGGACTGGCGGCTCAACATGATGCTGATGTCGTGCCGGGTGATGTCCCGCGGAGTCGGCACGGTGCTCCTGGGGCACGTCATGGGCCTGGCCCGGGCGGCGGGCGCGGGGCTGCGCGCGGACTTCGTCGAGACCGGCCGGAACCGGATGATGCAGATCACGTACGCGTTCAGCGGGTTCCGCGAGGTGTCCCGGGAGGGCGCGAAAGTGGTGCTCGCGGCGGACCTGTCGGAGATCCAGGAGCCGCCGGCGTACGTGACGCTCGAGGTGGAGTCGTGACGACGGCGGTCGCGAGCCGCTGGCTGCCGTTCCCCGTGACCGCGGGGAACGTGCGGCTGTACTGCCTGCCGCACGCGGGCGGCTCGGCGTCGGCCTTCCGCTCGTGGATCGGGCGGCTGCCCGGGGTGACGGTGTGCCCGGTCCAGCCGCCCGGCCGCGAGACGCGCCAGCGGGACACCCCGCACACGTCGATGTCTTCGTACGTCGCCGACCTGGCGGACTTCGTGCTGTCGGACGACTCACCTTATGCGGTCTACGGGCACAGCCTGGGTGCGCTGGTCGGCTTCGAGCTGGTGCGGGAGATCGCCCGCCGCGGCGCTCCCCTGCCGGCGCACCTGGTGGTGTCGGGCTGCCCGGCCCCGCAGTGGCTGACGCCGGACGACCCGATCGTGGCCGGCATGGGCGACGCGGAGATCGTGGCGCTGCTGCGCACCCTCGGCGGAACCCCGGAGGTCTTCCTCAACGACCCCCGCGTCCTGCGGCTCATCCTGCCGCCGATCCGGGCGGACCTGACGGTGAAGAACACCTACGCCTACGTCCCCGGGCCGCCGCTGGAGCTCCCGGTGACGGCCCTGGCGAGCACGTCGGACGTCCGCGCGAGCGTGGAGTCGGTGCTGGCGTGGCGGGAGCAGACGGTCCGCCCCTTCCGCGGCCACGTCCTGGACGGCGGCCACTTCGCGGTCTTGGAGCGGGAGGACGTGACACTGGCCCACCTGGCCACCGCCCTCCGCCCCTGGTCCTGACCCGCAAGGGGCATCACGCGTGATTGGAGAGGCATCGCGTGTGTCGCCCCTCCAATCACGCGAGATGGCCGCTCAACCACGCGAGATGGCCGCTCAATCACGCGAGATGCCTGCCTGATCACGTGTGAGACCCCGCGGAGCGGGGTATCTCGCCCCCGGAACGTGGTGGGTCCGCCGCCAATACCCCTGGCGGCGGGCCCATCACCCACGTAAAGGGCCCCTTCCCGAAGCTTCGGGAAGGGGCCCTTTCGGTGTGTCCGGTCAGGGACGGAGCTCGGCGATCCGGGCGGCGAGCAACCGGACCGTGGGGAGCTCCACGACCGCCGTCGCGGGGAGGTTCCAGTGGGCCGCGATGCGGACCGCGCCCGCGGACCGGCCGCCCAGCTCGAAGAAGTTGTCGTCCGCGCCGATCTCGTCGTAGCCCAGCGCCGTCGCCCAGCGGGCCGCCACTTCCTGCTCCAGGCCCGGCTCCGGCTCCACGAACGGCGTTCCCAGCGCCGGGCGCGGCCGGGCCGACGCCGGCAGCTGAACGGGGCCGGCGGCCGAGACGGGACGGACCGGCGGCACGCCGGAGAGCACCACTTCGGTCAGGTGGTCGGCCGCGGCCACCGCGGCGAGGGTTTCCCGGGCCGGGTCCGCGGTGGACACGACCGTGGTCCACCGTCCCCGGCCGGCGAGACGGGCCGCACGCGCCTGGGCGGCGAGCGCACGGCCGGCGGGATCCGGCCGGACCAGCAGGATCCCCCGCCGTCCGTCCAGGTCCGGCACGTCGCGGTGGACCTCGGCTTCGGCGTGCCCGGTCAGCTCGCACGGCTCGTGGTGCAGCCGCCACGACTGGTCGCCGCGCACCGCCAGCGGCGACTCCTCGTGCAGGATCGCCGCCAGCACCTGGTTCACAGCAGCGCCCACGCCCACGTCGACGTGCCGCGCGGTCAAGGCCGTCAGCGCCGCATGGTCCGGGGTGGTCAAGTCGGGTCCCAGGACGCCGACCGCGCCGGACGTCAGCGTGACCATGCCCGGCCACAGCTCGGCCGCCGCTTCGACGTCCCCGGGTGCGCCGCCCAGGGCGAACCCGTGGACGACCGTACGCGGGACGACCACCAGCGAGCGCAGCAGCTCGGGCAGATCACCCGGGCCGACCTCGAAGTCACCGGTGTCCAGCGCAGCGAACCGAGCACCGGGCCGCACGGTGGTCACTTCCGACCCGGCCAGGGTGATGCGTTCGGCCAGCGCCTCGCCGGCGGAGTCGCCGGCGAACACCAGCCACGGCCCCGCCGCCCGCACCCGGCCCTCCAGGCCGGTCTCGGACTGCGGCTCGAGCCGCCACGACGGCGCGAGCGCCGCCGGGCGCGGCACGTCGGCCGCATCGACCCAGAACCGCTTGCGCTGGAACGGGTACGGCGGCAGCTCGACCCGCCGGGCCGCGCCGCGGTGCAGGGCCGGCCAGTCCGGCGTGCAGCCCGCGATCCACAGCCGGGCCAGCGTCTCGAGGACCCACTCCTCGCCCGACCCGCCCTCGACGACGAGAATGTCGCCGGCGCTCTCGTCCAGCCGGATGCCCAGCCGGGTCAGCCCGGCGGTCAACGCCGACAGCGCACCCGCGCAGGTGGGAGCGGGTGCGGGGACGTCGTCCCCGGCAAGCAGCCGGTGAGCGGCCGAGGCCGTCGACGCCCACTCCGAGCCCCCGCCGGCAACCAGGCGGAAGCGAGGATCCCGGCGACGGGTTTCGCCGTCGATCCACCGGCCGGGATCGGCCAACGCGGCCAGCGCATCCGAATGGTCCCGGACCACCACAGCCCGGCGAAGCGCGAAGTGACCGCGCGAGACCTGCAAGGTGAAGGCGACATCGCCGAGGTCCACGTCCGGGTGCGCAGCCAGGTGAACCCGCAGCCGCGAGGTCACCTCGTCGAGCGCGACAGCGTCACCGGCGGAAAACGTCAGCAGGTGAGGACCACTCGAACGCCGAGGCGCCCGAGAAGGAGGCTGTTCGAGTACGACGTGCGCGTTCGTCCCGCCGACCCCGAACGAGCTGACACCCGCCCGGCGCGGCGTACCGTCCGCGGGCCAGGGGACGTCGGCGGGCAGCACGGTGAACCGCTCGTCCATGGCGGGATTGGGCGTGCGGAACCCGGCGGTGCCCGGCAGGACGCCGTCACGCAGGTTCAACGCCGCCCGGATGAGTGACGTGACGCCGGACGCCCGGTCGAGGTGCCCGATGCTCGGCTTGACCGAGCTCAGCACGCACGGCGCGGCACGCCCCGGCCCGAAGACGCGGTTCAGCGCGGCCAGCTCGATCGAGTCGCCCAGCGGCGTCCCGACGGCGTGGCACTCGACGTACCCGACCGTCTCCGGCTTCACCCCGGCCACGGCGAGCGCGGTGTCGACCACCGCGGCCTGCCCGGCGACGCCGGGAGCGGGGTACCCGGCCC
The DNA here is from genome assembly GCF_040682815.1 of Amycolatopsis sp. NPDC051102. NCBI lineage: Bacteria > Bacillati > Actinomycetota > Actinomycetes > Pseudonocardiales > Pseudonocardiaceae > Amycolatopsis > Amycolatopsis sp. NPDC051102. The sequence goes on along the minus strand of NZ_JBFBBT010000001.1, from coordinate 781,854 downwards.
GGTCGCGGCCGTCGTTGTTGACCGCGGAGCCGAGGATCACCGCGTGCACGACGTCGCCGTCGGTGAGGGCGTCCTCCAGGCGTTTCAGCGCGACGACGGCGGCACCGGACCCCATCACGGTGCCGTTCGCGGCCGCGTCGAGGGCCCGCACCCGGCCGTCGGGCGACAGGATGCTGCCCTCTTCCGAGAAGTGGCCGCCGGTCTGCGGCAGCGGCAGCGCCGCGCCCCCGGCCAGGGCCAGGTCGCACTCGTAGGTGAGCAGGCTCTGGCACGCCAGGTGCACCGCGACCAGCGACGTCGAGCAGTACGTCTGCACGGTGATCGCCGGGCCCCGCAGGCCCAGCTTGTACGACACGAGCGACGTCAGCGAGTCGCGCTCGACGCCCGCGGAAAGCAGGGGCTTGCCACCCGGTTCCCCGGCGAGACCGGGAAGGTTGCGGGTCAGGTAGTCGGGGAACGCGCAGCCGGCGAACAGCCCGACGGGCACGCCCGGATCCGCCGGCCGGTAACCGGCCCGTTCCAGCGCTTCCCACGAGCACTCCAGCAGGAGCCGGTGGTGCGGTTCCAGGGTTTCCGCCTCGCGCGCGGAAAGCCCGAAGGCGGCGGCGTCGAACGTCTCGACGCCGCCGGCGACGGGCCCGCCGACGCGGACGTGGCCCGGGGTGGCCGGGTCCACGCCCGCGGCGGCAAGCTCCGCATCGGTCAGTTCGCGCAGGCCGGGGCGCCCGGCCGCGAGGTTGCGGCGCAGCTGCTCGACGTCGGCGGCGCCGGGGAACCGGCCCGCCATCCCGACGAGCGCCACGGCCGATTCGTGTACCGGTTCCGTCATGGCCGGTCCTTTCGCGAGTGTCAGAGCAGGTGGCTGCGGCCCCAGCCGTGGGCCAGCCGGTAGGTGGCGAACGCGCCGGTGGCGAGCCCGATGCCGAGCACGATCAACGCCGGGCGCAGCATCGCCTCGGCGTTGCCCGCCATGGCCGAGCGGATCAGCGACAGCCCCCAGTAGCCCGGGGAGAACGGCGCGATCGCCTGCGCCCACGACGGCATCAGCGACACCGGCAGCAGCGAGCCGCCGAGTGAGCTGATGGTGATCGCGCCGAGGTCGACGGCGACGATCAGGTCACCGCGGCTGCGGACCACAGTGGACAGTGCGGCGCCCATGGCCAGCAGCATGAAGCCCCACAGGCACATCGCGCCGAACACCAGGCCGGGCGACACCGGGAACGGCATCCCGACGACGAGCCAGCCGTAGATGATCAGCACGCCCTGCTGGATCAGGAGCACGACGAACACCGGGACGGCCTTGCCGATCAGCAGTTCCGCGCGGGCGGCCCGGCTGGCGCGCAGCCGGTCCCAGGTGCGCCACTCGCGTTCGACGAAGATCGCGTTGCCGACGATCGCCATGGCGAACACCGAGAACATCACCAGCTGGCCGGTGACGGCCTCGACCGCGCCGGTGCCCAGCGCCTTCACGTACAGCGGCTGGAACAGCACCATGAAGATCATCGGCGTGATCAGGTAGCTGATCAGCTGCGACGGGTCGCGCAGGCGCAGGGTCGCGTTGTAGCGGACGAGGGCACCCGCCCGGTAGAGGGAGTCAGTGCGCGTCGACATCGTTCACCGCCAGGGAGTGGTAGAGGTCGTCCAGGCTGGGGTTGCGCAGCTCGACGGACTCGACCGGCCGCGTCACCGTGGGCAGCAGCTCCAGCAGCGTGCCGGTCGGGTCGGTGGTCGAGACGGTCAGCTGGTCGTCGGCGGTGCGGACGCGGACCTCACCGGGCAGGCCCGAGAGCAGCTCGTCCGCGCTGCCGCGCGCGATCACGCGACCCTCGGCGGCCACCGCGATCGTGGCCTGCAGGTCGGTCAGTTCGGTCAGGTAGTGGGTGGTGTAGACCACTGCGGCTCCCTCGCCTGCTCGTTGCTTGACCACGTCGAGCAGCGCCTGACGGGTCTCGGGGTCGGCACCGGCGGTCGGCTCGTCGAGCAGCAGCAGCGCCGGCCGGTGCACCAGCGCCGTGGCGGCCTGCGCCCGCCGCTGCTGGCCGCCCGAAAGCAGGCCGCAGGTGCGGTTCAGGAAGCTCTCCAGCCGCAGCGCGGCCGTGAGGTCGTCGATGGCCGAGCGCAGCGCGGCCCGGCGCAGGCCGGCCAGGCGGCCGTACAGCTCCAGGTGCTCGCGCACGGTCAGCGGGCGGTAGAGGGCGATGTGCTGCGGGGAGATACCGATGCGGTCACGGGCGCGCGTCGGCGACTCGCCGTCGACGAGCACGGTTCCGCTGTCCGGGCGCAGCAGCCCGGACACCATCTCGACGAACGTGGTCTTGCCGGCGCCGTTGTGGCCGACCAGGCCGACGATCTCCCCGGCGGCGACCTCGAGGCTGAAGCCGTCGAGGGCCTGGACTTCGTCGTAGCGTTTCCGGAGGTCGATTGCTTGCAACATAGGGATCGCTCCTTGCGATTCGCGACAAACGGACTGTCGCACGGGGACGACGGGAGCGGCGGGCTCCCGCGGTGGCAGGAAACTGCCGTCATTCGGTGCCGGCGGGCACGGCGGTCAACGTCTCGCCGATCACCGACTGACGCAGCGCGACGCGGTCGAACTTGCCGTTGACCGACCGGGGCAGCTTCGGCAGCGGCTCGATCCGCCGCGGCAGCATGTACGCGGGCAGTTCCTTCGCCAGCGCCCGGGACACCGCGTCGGCGTCGGCCTCCGGCGCGACCGCCAGCACGATCCGGTGCCCCAGCACGGGATCCGGCACGCCGAACGCGGCCGCCTCCCCCACCAGGCCCGTCGCGTAGGCGGCCTCCTCGACCTCGGCGGGGCTGACGCGGTAACCGGACGTCTTGATCATCTCGTCGGTCCGGCCGACGAAATAGAGGAACCCGTCCTCGTCGCGGTAGACGGTGTCGCCCGACCACACGGCGATCTCCGGCCGCACCAGCCCGTCCTGCCCCGGCACCGGGCGGAAGCGCTCCGCCGTGCGCCCGGGGTCGTTCCAGTAGCCGAGCGCCACGAGCGCGCCGCGGTGCACCAGCTCGCCGTGCTCGCCGGGCAGGCACGGCGAGCCGTCGGGGCGCAGCACGAGGACCTCGGCGTTGGGGATGGCCTTGCCGATCGAGCCGGGACGGCGGTCCGCCTCGGCCGGATCGAGGTAGGTGGAGCGGAACGCCTCGGTGAGCCCGTACATCAGGAACGGCTGCGCCGCCGGGAAAAGCTCGCGCAGCCGCGTCAGCGTGGCACGGGGCATCCGGCCGCCGGTGTTGGCGAAGTACCGCAGCCGCGCGGTCGCCTCGGCGGGCCACTCCTGCGTCACCAGCTGCAGCCACAACGGCGGCACGCAGGTGAGCGCGGTGACGCCGTGGCGCGCGCAGAGCCGCACGATTTCCTTGGGCAGCAGGTAGTTCACCAGCACGACGTGCGCGCCGGCGGCGAACGCGGTGGTGAGCTGGCTGAACCCGGCGTCGAAACTCAGCGGCAGGGCGGCGAGCACGACGTCGTCACGCGTGTGGCCGAGGTATTCCGCGACGCTCGCGGCGCCGGCCAGGAGGTTGCGGTGCGACAGCACGACGCCCTTGGGGCCGCCGGTGCTGCCGGAGGTGTACATGATCGCGGCCGGGTCCTGGTCGATCACGGCGCTGGGCACCGCTTCCGGCGCGGCCGTGGTCAGCACGTCCCACTCGGGCGAACCGAACACCACGACCGGGATCGCTTCGGGCACTGCCTCGCGGACCGTCGCCGAGCGCTCGGTGGTCGTGAGCACCACCTTCGGGGTGCAGTCGGTGGCGACGTGGGCGATGTGCCGGGCCTTGAACAGCGGGTTCAGCGGCACCAGCACCGCGCCGGCGGCGGACGCCGCGAACAGCGCGACGACGGTCTCGAGCCGTTTCTCCGCGTACACCGCCACCCGGTCGCCGCGGCGGACGCCGAGCCGGTGCAGGCCGTGGGCGACGCGTGCGACCTGGTCGGCGAGCTCGGCGTAGGTCAGTGTCCGGTCCTTGTAGGTCAGCGCCGGATCGCCGGCCGAGCCGCGGGCGAGGAGCTCGTCGAGCCGCACCGGGGCGGCCGCCTCAGACATCGGCGGGCTCCGGCACGACGAACTCCGCGACGGCGGCCCACAGGCTGCCCGCGGTGGCGAAGGTGTCCTCGGTGAGCAGTTCGTCGGGCAGTTCGAAGCCGAAGGTCTCCTCGAGGTCGGTGACGAGCTGCACGACGCCCATCGAGTCGAGCCCGAGCGCGGCGAGGTCGTCGTCCTCGGCGATCCGGTCCCCGAGCGCGTAGGGCAGGTGCGCGATCAGGATCTCGAGGAATCCCGGCGGGATGGGGAATTCAGGCATTTCGTCACCCAGTTTCGCTTCGGCGGTCAACCGTTGTCCTCCCGAGGACACCACCGGCCGGACTCACCGGGCTCTCACGCCGCTCTCATCCCGCCACTGCCGGGTGAGAGCGGCGTGAGAGCGCCCCGAGAAGACCGGCTGCGACGGTGGACGCAGTGACAACCGCGGCTTCGCCACGGGCCGGGGGCTCCGCCACCCGAACCCCCGAACCCCGCCGTGAGCCGGATCCTTGGAGGCACGATGTCGACGGCCACTCTCCCGCCCCCCGGGGCGTTTTCCGTGCCCGAGCCCGACCCCGAAGCCGAGCTGTACCGCTATGCGGCGCGCTGCGGCCGCATCTCGTCGGTGGACACGGCGGCGGCGCACCTCGGCCTGCCGGCCGACACGGTCCAGGCGGCCGCGGCCCGGCTGGTCGAGCTGCACCTGCTGCGCGCGGCCGCCGACGGCGGCCTGGTCCCCCGCGAGCCGTCGGCGGCGGCGGAGCTGGTCGTCACGCCGCTGGAGCGCGCGATGTACGAGCGCCGCGAAATGGCCGACCGGCTGCGCGAGCGCATCGACGGCATCACCCGGGCCCCGGCGGGCGCCGCGGGCGCACTCGACCGCGTGGAGGGCGTCGCGGAGATCCGCGGCCTGATCAAGCTGGCGGCCGAGGTCTGCCGCGACGAGCTGGTGGTCCTCCACCCGGGCGAGGCGGCCGACGAGCTGGTCGACGAGCTCCTGGACGCGTGCTATTCGGTCCTGGGCGACGGCGTCGGCGTCCGGGTGGTGTGCCCCCACCGCAGCCGCGCCGACTACGCGTCGCGCGCCCGGCTGACGCAGCTCGCGGGCCGCGGAGCCCGCATCCGCACGCTCAGCCGCGTGCCCCAGGCGGCGGTGGTCTTCGACCGGTCGCTGGCGGTGACGCTGGACGTCGCCGACCTGTCGGCCCGCCGGGTGCGCGACCAGGGCATGGTGCGGTTCCTGCTGGGCCTGTTCGACCAGCTGTGGGACGGCGCGACACCGTTCTCGGCCGAGGACCAGGGCTACAGCGGCGAAATCGCCCACGACCTGCAGCAGGCGATCGCCCGGCTGATGGCCCAGGGGCTGACGGACGAGGTCGTGGCCCGCCGGCTCGGGATGTCGGTGCGGACGTGCCGCCGGCACATCGCCGCGATGCTGCAGAACCTGGATGCGGTGTCGCGGTTCCAGGCCGGGGTTCAGGCGGCTTCGCGCTTCACGCTCGCCTGATCACCGCCACACGAAAAGGGGCCTTCCGCACGCGGAAGGCCCCTTCTCTCTGCCCGCCTACCAACCGGCGGCCTCGGCCACGACGCCGTAGGTGCGCTGCAGATCGGTCATCCGGTAGAGGCCGGCCTCCGGGATCCGGACGCCGTACCGGTGCTCGATCCGGGCGAGCAGCTCGATCACCACCACCGACGTGACCCCCAGATCGCCCGCGAACGATGCCGCGGCGGCCACTTCGGTCGTGGGAACCGAGAACAGGTCGGCGGCCAGGGCCGCCAGTTCGTCGAAGCGGGCCGGGACGACCGACACCGCCGGCGGGGCCGCGCGGCGGAACGGGCGCGGCGGCCGGGCACAGCCCGCCGCCGCGACCGCGACCACCAGGTCGGCCTGGTGGCTCAGCGTCACCACGATCTCCTCCAGGCCCGCTTCCTCCGCGATCTCCGCCGCGCCCCCGCCCAGGGTCACCAACGGCGCTCCCCAGTCGTCGTTGGTGACCTCGATGTCACGCCAGCGCAGGCCCTGGCCGAAGCCACGGCCCAGCATCTTGCAGGTGGCCTCCTTGACGGAAAACCGCCCGGCCAGCCGTTCCAGGGACCGTTCGGCACCCATCCGGGCCGCCTGCTCCAGCTCCACCGGGGTGAAGACCAGCGTCCGGTACCGGTGGTGCGCCGCGACCTCCGCGAACCGCGGGATCGACATCAGGTCCACGCCGATTCTCATCCACTCCGCCCCCCGAGCAGACTCGCCGTGGCGGCCGGCACCAGCCGCAACGCGGCCACGTCCAGAGCCAGCAGCGAAAGCCAGCCCTCGCGCAGCGGCCCGCGCGTGTGCAGCAGGACGTGGTCGCCGTCGGCGACCACGCCTTCGGCCAGCGCCGCGCAGAACGCCAGCCAGGCGTCGCACGGGCCGCGGCCGGCGAACCGGTGGTCGCCCGTCAGCGCCGGTTTTCCTTCCCCGCAGCCGGAAACGGCCAGCGGGGAAACCCCACCGCGGCGCAGCCGTACGCCCACCGCCGCGAACCGCGGGTGGCCCCAGGCCGCGTCGGCGAACAGCGGCTCGTCGCAGATGACCGCCGTCGCCTCGCTCTCGACCGCCCACTCCAGCAGCCCGAAGACGGCGGTGCCGCCGAGCTCGTCGAGGTGCGACAGGCCGACGTCCTCGCCCGCCCAGCCGCTGCGGTGCACCAGGCCGGCCAGCGCGGCCACGTTCGGGTCGCGCAGCGGGCCGGACCGCACGAAGAACAGCGGCTGCGGCACCGCGGGCGGCCCGAGGGCGGCGAGCACCTGCGCGGTGACGTCGACGTCGTCGTCCTCCGGGATCCGGACCATCAAGCGGGACAGCGGAATCCCGGCGGCGGCCAGCCGCTCCGGCGGCACCAGGTCGGCGGCGCCGGGCAGCGTCGACAGCGGCACGTACTCCTCGCGCCGCGCGGCGGCGAACGCGATCGTGTCGATTCCCAGGTCAGGCATCGGCGTCTCCCGCCTGGTACCCGCGCGCCACGTGGAGGCGGTGGATGTTGCTGGTGCCCTCCATGAACTCGAACGCGTGCACGTCGCGCGTCCACTTCTCCAGCAGCGGGTGCTCGATGAGGCCGGCCGGGCCGAGCGCGGCCGACGCCCAGTGCGCCGTGCCCACCGCCAGCCCGATCGCGCCGAGCTTCGCGGCGCTGGAGAGGTAGCCGCGCTCGGGGTCGCGGTCGATCCGCGCCGCCGCCTCGTACACCAGCTCCCGCCCGGCTTCGGCGCGCGCGAGGGCCAGCTGGCCGCCCGGCGCGTTCTTGCGGTGGTCCAGCACGTACTCGACCATCGCCAGCGCGGTGCCCACGGCGGACGCGGCGATCCGGACCCGCATGTGGTTGAACGTCGTGATGGCGGCGAAGATCCCCCGGCGCGTCACCGGCAGGTGGTCGCCCAGCATCCGGCCGGCGGGCACCTCGACGTCCGCAAAGGACAGCCGGCTGATGTAGGCGCCGCGCAGGCCGATCATGTCGAGCTTTTCGCCGTGCCAGCCCGGTGCGGGCACCTCGACCAGCGCCGCGCGGATCGACAGCGCGCCCCGGCCGGTGCGGCCGAACACCACGCCGACGCTGCCGCGGGCGGCGTTGCCGACGTAGCACTTGCCGCCGTTGAGCCGCCAGCCCTCGCCGTCGCGGTCGAAGCGGGTCTCCATCGCGGTGGCGTCGTTGCCGCGGCTCTCTTCGGTCATCGCGAAGAACGACCAGCGGCGGCCGCCGTGCATCCGGGTGAAGAACCACTCCTGCTGCTCGGGCGTGCCGAGCAGCTCCACGAACACCCCGGCCAGGCCGGGTGACGGGCAGGCCAGGATCGCGCCGACGTCGCCGCGGGCCAGTTCGATCAGCCCGGCCACGTTCTCCAGGCACGAGCCGCGTTCCATCGCCCGCAGCAACGGCGTCGACGGGAGCGACTCGCGGTACTGCGGCGGCGTGTCGGCCTGCCGGACCATCTCGAACACGGGCGAGTTGTAGTGCTCCTCCATCGCGTCCGGGTCGACGTCGATGGCCAGGGCCCGCGACCGCAGGTCCACGGCCGCCTCGCGGCTCAGGTCGCGCACCGCGCGGACCCGCTCGCTCAGCTCGATCATGCCGGTTCTCCTTCCGGTTCCCGGTCCACCCAGGTGCCGGCCACCAGGGCCGAGACGTAGAGCGACCGCGCGGGTGAGGTGGCCAGGAAGCCGGAAGCGCCGAGGTGCTGGGCCACCCGCCAGCCCAGTTCGTCGAGTTCGCGGTGGACGTCGGCGACGGCGACCGGGTGACGCTGCGAGCGCACCTGGGCGCGCAGCCGTTCCACCGCGGCCATCACGTCGCCGATCGCCCCGGCGATCAGCTGCTTGCGGATCAGCGGTTCGTCGCCGGAGGTGCGGTTCGACAGGTGCTCGACGACGTGGTCGAGCACCGAGCGCAGCACCCCGAGGCGCACGGCCGCCAGGTGCCGGCCGAAGTCGGCCAGCTCGTGGGCGTCACGCTCTTCGCGTGGCCGCCCGGGACAGGCGAGGAAGACGATGTCCTCGCGATCGGCCAGGCTGTGCGTGCGCACTTCGGCGCCTTCGGGCACGGCGCCGGCGGGCACGGCCGCGTACCGGCCGGGGGCCAGCCGGTCGGCCGGGGTGGCGGGCAGGGCCCGCGCGAGACCGGCGGCGAGGCCGCCGCTGCGCGCGGTCCGCTCGCATTCGAGCAGGCTGGTGGTCACTTCTCCTCCACGACCTCGACGATCACCGACTGGAAGTAGGCACCCTGGCCCACGGAGACCAGGGCGCAGCGCTGTCCGGGACGCAGCCGGCCGGCCGCGTCGGCGTGCTGCAGGGCGAGCAGCGAATCGACCCCGAAGTTGTGCCCGCGCTCGGCGACCAGCTCCAGGGGGATCCGGTCGAACGGGAACCCGGACAGCCCGCTGAAGGTGCGCCAGAACATCCGGTTCGACAGGTCCGGCAGCACCCAGTCCACATCGGACAGGGTGAGGCCGGCGTTCCGGGCCGCCGCCCCCACGACCGCCACCGCCTGCTCGCAGCAGACCTTGCCGAAGAGCGTGAACTCCTCCTTGGTCATCCGCAGGCTGCGGTGGAACCGGGTGTCGCGGGCGCTCGCGCCGCCGAGGTAGCGGTAGCGCGCGGGACCGCGGGAGACGACGAGCGCCGCGGCGGTGTCGCCCGCGACGGTCGTGCCCGGGATGTAGCGGCCGCGGTCGCTCGCGCTGCCCTGGTCGCCGCCGAGCACGAGCACCCGGTCGTCCGGCGCCGCGCCCGGCCGGGCCAGGTAGCGCCGGGCCAGCTCGACCGAGCGCAGCACCGACGTGCAGTTCACGTGCGACACCCCGAAGAACGGGACGCCCGGCAGGCCGAGCGCGTCGCGCAGCCGGTCCGGGAACTCCCCGCACAGGTCGAGCTCGGCGATGAGCAGGGTGTGGCCGTAGAGCACGAGGCTCGCCGGCCCGCCGCCGAGCGCGGCCCGCCCGGCCTCGGCCAGGTGGTCCGTCATCCGCTCGCCCGGCGCGAGCACCGGGCTGTCGCGCAGGCCGTAGATGCGGCCGAACATCCGCCGCTCCAGCGGCTTGGCGCCCGACCGCACGAGCACGTCGTCGACGGCCTCGACGCGGCCGGGCAGCCGCACGGCGACCCGGGACAGCCCCGTGTCCATCAGTGCTCCCTCCTCGGCCCACGCGTGTCGACCTCCTGATCACGCGTGTCGGCTCCCCGATCACGTGTGTCGGCCCTTCGCTCACGGGCGGAAGCCGGCGCGCCCATCAGTGCTCCCTCCCCGGCACGAGCAGGCAGCTGCAGAACGTGCCGCCCGCGGGTTCGAAGTCGGCCAGCAGCACCGGTTCGTCCAGCGGCCACAGGCGCGCGAGGCCCGCCCACACCCCCGTGCACCACAGGTCCGGGACCGCTTCGACACGGCCGGCGTACGGGGTGCCCGCGAGCCGCTTGGCGAGGCCCGCGCCGGCCAGCACCCGGACGCCCGGGTGCCGGTACAGCACGTCGGCCAGGGCCAGGGTGGCCGTGTGCGGCCCGGTTCCGCCGAGCCGCACCTCCTCCAGCTCCGTCACCGCCACGTCGCCGGTCGCGCCGGCCTGCAGCAGCACCGCCGCGTCGGGGCGGTGCGTGGCCGGGTGGCCGCTGTCCCACAGCACCGCGTTCTGGTCGTACACCAGCAGCGCCGCCGTGCCCGCCTCGCCGAGGCGGCACATGCCGTCCAGCAGGCGCAGCGCGGTGAACGCCGCGCCCGGCCCCGGCCCGGCGACCGAGCACGGCGCCGGGTTGCCGGGCAGGCGGCCGGCGAGGTAGCAGCCGGCGACTTCGGAGTGGTACAGGTCGGGCGAGTGGTAGGCGAGCACCACCGCGTCCAGCGGCGGCAGCGGGGTGCCCGCGTCCGCCAGCAGGGCCTCGGTCATCTCGATGAACCCGTTGCCGGTGCGGGCCAGGAAGTCCTCCCGGTCGGCCGCGGCGCCGAAGGTGTCGACCATGAGCCGGGCCAGCTCCGGGCGCATCCCGAACACCGGCTTGGCGCGTTCGGTGAACACCCGGTGCGTGACGCCGGTCAGGTGCACCCCGGCCGGGCGCGGAGGGCCTGCGGCCCGCCCGGGGGGCGCGAGGGTTTGGAGGGACATGGCTCAGACCGCCGCGGCGGCCCTGGCGAAGGCCGACTCGATGTAGTCGGTCAGGCTGCCGACCGTGCGGAAGACCTCTGGGCCCAGCTCGTCCGGGTCGATCTCGAGGCCGATGGTGTCCTCGAGGCTCATCAGCAGCTCGATGACGCTGGTGGAGTCGAGCGCCAGGTCCTCGAACAGGCGCAGCTCCGGGGTGACGCCGCCGATCTCCTTGTTGAGCACGGCGGACAGGGCGATCTCCAGGTGGGCGACGATCTCGGTGCGGTTCATCTCGGCTCACTTCCCGTGCTGGTGGTGGAGGGCTGGAAAAGGTGCTGCTTGCGCAGCAGGTCCGCGGGCTCGTCGCGGTCGCGGACCAGGAAGGCCGCACCTCCGCGCACGAGCACCTCGGCGGGGAACCCGTGGCTGAGGAACAGCCCGGGCGAAGCCGACGGCCCGTAGGCGCCGGAGTTCAGGACGCCGACCAGGTCGCCGGCGCGCAGGTCGGGCAGTTTCACCTGCTTGAGCAAGGTGTCGTTGGGCGTGCACAGCGGCCCGGTGACGGTCCACGGGCGCGGCTCGACGGTGTCGTCGGTGTCCTCGCCGGCGGCGCGCGGCGTGAGCAGCACGGCCGGGAAGTTGCGCTTGACGAACGAGCCGATGCCGACGGCGGCCATGTGGTGGTGGGTGCCGCCGTCCGCGACCGCGAACCGCTCCCCCATGGACTCCTTGACGTACCGGACGCCGAGCACGTAGACCCCGGCGCGGCCGGCCAGGAACCGGCCGGACTCCATGATCAGCCGCGTGCCCGGGTGGGCCCGGTGGAACGCCTCCAGCATCGGGTTGATCTCGGCGGCCACGTCGGCGGCTTCGAGGTCGTCCTCGCCCTCGAAGTAGGCGACGCCGAGGCCGCCGCCGATGTCGACCGCTTCCAGCCGGATGCCGGTCTCGGCGGCCACCCGCTCGGCCAGGTCGAGGGCGTAGCGCGTGTTCTTGCCGATGACGTCGGCGTCGAGGATGCGGGTGCCCATGTAGACCTGGATGCCGGCGACGTCGGCGTGGCGGTACTCCGCCAGCCGCGGGCCGGCCGCGAGGACCTGCGCCTCGTCGATGCCGAACTGGCGGGGCTTGCCGCCCATGGTCAGCCGGGACCCGCTGATCGCGCAGGTCGGGTTGATCCGCAGCAGCACCCGCTGCCGCTTGCCGAGCTCGGCGCCGAGCCGTTCGATGTCGTCGAGTTCGTCGAAGGACTCGCAGACGATCGCGTAGACGCCGGCATCGAGGCACGCCCGCAGTTCTTCCTGGCTCTTGCCCGGGCCGAGGAAGATGATGTCCTCCGGCCGCGCACCGGCCTTGAGCACGGTCTGAAGCTCCACAATGGACGAAACCTCGGCCCGCGCGCCGCCGCCGTGCAGGGCGGCGAAGACGCTGATGTTCGGGTTCGCCTTGAGCGAGTAGAACACCTCCAGCGCGGGGTGCAGCACCGCGCGCAGGCCGGTGATGGTGGCGTGCAGGACGTCGCCGTCGTAGACGTAGAGCGGCGTGCCGAAGCGCGCGGCCAGGTCCTGGTAGTCGATGTCGGTCATGCGGTTTCCCCTGCGATGGCGCCGAGCCGGCGCTCGGCCTCGGTCCGGACGGCGAGGGCCTCCTCCGGCGAGTCCCCGACGCAGATCGCGTAGAGACGGCCGTGGAAGGAGCCCTCGCCGGTGTTCGCGGCGTTGAGCGTCGCGAAGTTGTTGACCAGCACGCCGGTGTCGCCGGCGCCGGTGAAGAACAGGTCGCCGAGCGCGGTCTCGACCTCGGCGAAGGTGTGCTCGCGCTGCAGCTTCAGCGAAAAGGTCGCCGCGATGGCGTGCCGGCCCTCGGGGATGAACTTCTCGGCGATCCGGCTCTGGTAGGTCGACATGTTGAACCGGGCGTTGATCTCCAGGCACGGGTAGAGCGTGCCGTCGGCGGCGAGCATCGCGTCGACGCCGACCATCCCGAAGAAGCCCTCGTCGTGCAGGGCGCGGCCGATCTTCTCGACGGCTTCGGCCAGCTCGCGCGCCGCGATCTCCGGCAGCTCCACCGGGAAGCGGTGGCCCTGGTGCACGCCGTTCTTCAGCACGGCGGCCTTGACCGTCTCGAAGCGGACACCGCCGGTGCGGGAGACGACGAACTGGTAGTTCAGATCCTGGGCGTGCTCGATCCAGGACTCGACGACCAGGTTCGCGGGCGCCTCGGCGCCTCGGCGCTCGATCAGGCGCAGCAGGCGGTTCGCGCCGCGCTCGTCCTCGACGACGACCATGCCGCGCCCGGAGACGCCGAGCGACTCCTTGACCACGACCCGGCCACCCAGCGCGAGTTGCGCGGTGAGGGCGTCCCGGAGCTCGCCGACGGTGTGCACCACCCGGCCGGGCACCTGGCGCAGGCCGAGGGAGTCGACCAGGCCGCGGCTGAACACCTTGCCGTTGACCGCCTTGCAGATCTGCGCGGTCGAGCCGGCCAGCGGCAGCCCGGACTCCTTGGCCAGCGCCTCTTCCGACGCCGAGATGCCCAGCGGCATCAAGTAGGTGTTGCCGTCGGCCAGCTCCCGGAGCTTGCTCAGCAGCTCCGGCGAGTTCAGCGCGTCCTCGGTCACCATCGCGTCCGGGTCGTTGTGCTCGGCGATCAGCGTCGAGCCGTCGGCCGCGCCGATCCGGGCGAGGTAGCCGGCGAACGCGGCGTCCATGGGTGCCTTCAGCACCACCAGGTCGCCCTCGCCGGCCAGCAGCGCGCCCATCTCCTCCATGCGGTTGACCGTGGCCCCCGCGAACGAGATGCCGGCGCCGGGCAGTTTCGGCTCGCCCACCGCCCAGCTGCGCTCCACCTCGAAGTTGTTGACGAAGACGAACCGAGCCCCGGCGTCGCCGGTCAGGTCCTTCTTCAGCCGTGCCACGAAATTCATCCCTGGTTCCCTTCTCCGATCTCGACGACGGCCGCCGCGAAGGTCGCCCCGAGGCCGGCCGAAGCCAGCAGCACGAGGTCCCCCGGATCGACCCGCCCGTCCGCGCGCACCGCCGCCAGGTTGATGAACGGGTCGGAGCTGTAGCAGTGGGCGTACTTCCCGACGTTGTCCAGGAACACGCGGTCCCGCGGCACGCCGAGCGCGCCCGCGATGCGTTTCCAGGACAGCTTGTTGACGTTGTGCGGCAGGATGGCGGCGATGTCCGCGGCGGCGACCCGGGCGTCGTCGAGGGCGTCCTGCATGACCTGGGCGAGCGCGTCCGGGTAGAGGTGCTTGTAGGCCAGCTGCAGCGCCTCGTCGCAGTCGATGCCGCGGTAGAACTCGCCGAGCACGGTCAGCGCCCGCCCGAGGACGCGGTCGCCGCGCGGGTCCGGGCCGAGCAGCACCGCGGCGGCGCCGTCGCCCTGGATCGTGGTGTCGCGGATCAGCCGGGACTCGTGCATCAGCACCTTGTCGCCGGTCACCACGAGCACGCGGTCGCCGGGGCCCGCGGTCGCCAGCAGCGACCGCGCGATGTGCAGGGCCTGGATGCCGACCACGCAGTTGAGGTGCGACAGGCTGAACGCGGTCGCGCGGTCCAGCCGCAGCCGCGTCCGCACGTCCTCGAGGAGCCCGGGCGTGGCGACGGCGACGTGCTGCATGGTGTGCGCGTGGACCAGGAACCGGACCGAGTCGCGGTCGATCCCGGCCAGCGCGCGCTCCCCCGCGCCCGCCAGCATGTCGGCGAGGTCGAGACCGTCGGCGACGGCGACGCGGTCGAGGCCGAGGAAGCGGGTGAAGAAGCGAAGCTGCGTCGCGTCGAGGCCGAGCGGGCCGGCCAGGTCGGCGACCGGCAGGCTCGTCTCCGGCACGAACGACGCCACCCGTTCCAGGCGGGGTGCTTCGAGCAGGGACATGGTTTCCTCCATCTCCGGCTCAGCCGCCGGCCGGCACGAGCTCGTGCGCGAGGGCGGACAGGGGGCGGGCGGTGGTGAACGGGACGAGCCCGGCCGACCAGCCGCGTTCGTGCAGGGCTTCCACCACGCGGGGCAGGCGCAACACGCGCCCGCCCGCGCCGGTGTAGCTGGCGGCCGGGTCGACCTCGCCGAGGCCGTTGACCTCCGCGACGACGTCGGTGAGCACGTGCTCGGCGGGCGCGGTTCCCGTCCGGGCCTGGTCCACGGCGCCGGAGCCGGTCCGCGGCGGCGCCGGGGCGAAGCCGATGAGTGCGGCGGCCTCGCTGACGCGCAGGTCGGTGCCGGGGTCGCGGTGCGCCTCGACGAGCCGGGCGTAGCCGCGCAGGAACCGTTCGACGGCGGCGGCGTCCATCACCGCGTCCAGCGCCTGCAGGGCCAGGGTGATGCCGTCGGCCCATTCGTAGACGCGCAGGTAGCTGTCGGAGCCCGCGAGCGCCCAGTCGGCGGGGGCCGCGTTGACCGCGTACCGGTCCCGCTTCGCCCGGCACGACCGCGGCGCGTTGTCGAGGAAGTTCAGCTCCGCGACCACGCGCACACCCTTTTCGGCCATCAGCTCGTACACGCGGTCGTAGGGCACGTGCGCATTCGCCATCGCCTGGCTCACGCGGGTGGCGGACGCCTTGACCACGGCCGAAAACAGCGGATCGCCGTCGAGGTCGGCGAGCACCGGGGTCGGGTAGGACAGGCACGTGACGGCGCCGCCGAAGCCGCTGGCGTCGCGCTGGCTGGTGTACATCCGGTGCGCGAGCCGGGTTTCCCCGGTGTAGGCGGCGAGCGTGACGGCATAGGCGGCCAGGTGCACGGCCGAGGGCCACACGTGCTCGCGGGCCGCGATCGCCCGGGCGGCCGGCAGCAGCGACGGGACGGTGAAGGAGGCGCTGTGCGCGGCCTCGGAGGCCTTGCGGCGCGCGGAAAAGACGTCCGCGGGGAGCTTCTTCACGATGTCGCGCCAGTACCCCAGCGCGGGTTCGAGGTCAGCCTCGGTGCGGCTCTCCTCGAAGCGGGCGAGGTCCACCGGCTGGTGTTCCACCGGATCCAGCACCGCAGGGCGGCCCTCGGTGCGCGCGGCGAGCAGCTCGTCGAGCTCGGCGGCCAGGCGGTCGAGGGCGACGTCGTCGAAGGCGAGGTGATTGAAGACCAGGTGCAGCCGGACCAGGCGGCCGCCGGTGGTGACCACGCAGGCTCGTAGCGGCCACTCGCGGGCCAGGTCGAACGGGGTACGGGTGAGGCGCGCGATGACGTCCACGGCGTCCTCGGTGGTCGCCTCGGTGACCGGCTGCGGTGCCGGCGGCTGCACGAGCTGGCGCGGCCAGGCACGGCCGTCGGCCGCGGTGCCGGTCAGGTCGTAGACCGTCCGCAGGACTTCGTGGCGGCGCACCAGGTGGGTGAGGGCGGTGCGGACGGCCGCGACCGTGCAGCCGGCAGGCAGCGGGTAGCTGGTGCCGATGTGTGCCTCGTGCCGCGACCGCGCCGGCACCCGCAGGTACCGCAGCAGGTGGTGGTGCTGTCCCCAGCAGAGGTTCGCGCTTTTCGCCACGGGGTCCTCCAACGGTGAATCGTGGTACGCCGATGGTGGGCGGCCGCGGCGGAAATGGTTAGCCCCTGGCGGTGGCACGTTCTCCGTGGCACGAACATGACACCGGACGGCGCGCAGTTTCCCTTGACCCGCAACGCACTCGTCGGTGAATCTGGTGTGGCCCCGCCGGAACGTGCGAAATGCGGACCGGATCTGCGGGGGAAATCCCAACAAACGAAAATGAGGAGCACCCATGTCGAAGGAAGCTTCGAAGGTCGCCAGCAAGGTCGCGTCGAAGGTCGCCTCGAAGGTCGCCAGCAAGGAGGCCTCCAAGGAGGCGTCCAAGGAAGCCTCGAAGGTCGCTTCCAAGGAGGCGTGACGGCGCGGCGGGATGGCGGCGCACCGCACCGGATCGCGCCGCCGTCCCGCCGGACCCGGCACTTTCACGTGAAAGTGCCGGCCTCGCGGCCACCGCGGGCGCGGCACCGCCGCCGGCACACGCCGGCCGGTGCCGTTCCCGCGGCACGCCGCCCACCACGAGAGGGCACTTTCACGTGAAAGTGCCCTCCGCAGCGCCGGCGGGGCGGCACTTTCACGTGAAAGTGACCGATACCGCACGCCCACCAGCCCGGGAGGGGCCATGACCTCGATCGCGCCCGCCGCACCGACCGCCGCACCGGTGGCGCTCGCGCTGCCGCGGTGGTCGGCGCGCGCCTATGCGGACTCCGACCGGTTCGCCGTGCTCGCCCTGTTCGCCGACCCCGGCTTCTTCTTCCGCACCGACCGGCCGGACACGCGGCCGGAGTGGGAGGTCCTCGCGCTCCTCGGCGACGACACGCGCGTTCTCCTCGCCGACGGCGAGCCCGCCGGCCTGTACGCCGTCGAACACGAGGGCAGCGAGCACGGCTGCCACTACGTCCTGCACCTGCGCCTGCGGTCCGGGGCCCCGCCGCACTGGTGGCGGGACGCCTACCGCGAGATCGTGCGGGCCCTGCGGTGGCGGCACGAGGTCGTGCGGCTGTCGGTCCGGTTCCCCGAGTTCGACCCGGCCGGCCTCGCCTTCGCGCGGTCCGCCGGCCTCACCGAAGAGGGCACGCTCGCCGGCGTGACCACCCACGAAGGCCGTCGCCGCGGCACGGTCTTCTTCTCCCAGGTCTGGGCGGAGTCATGAACCTGCGCGGATACCGCGGCACCGACCGCGACCTGCTCACCGGGCCCTGGCTCGCCGGCGAGCTGCTGGGCCTGCCGATGACGGACTGGCCCGCCCTCGCCGACCCGGCCGAGGTGCCCCCGCCCGCCGGCCACGACGAAGAGCTGTGCGTCACCGACGGCGCCTTCGTCCGCTACACCGAAATCGACTGGGTGCACCGGCGCGCCCGCCTCGAAATCGGCGTCCACAGTCGACTGTCCGATGTGGACACGATCGTCGCGGAGGCGGTCGAGCACGGCTTCACCGCCCTGAACCTGCGCCGCCTGCACGGCTGGGTCACCCCGGCCACCCGGCCCGGCACCGGCGCGCTGACCGCGGCCGGGTTCCGGCGCGAAGCGGTCGTCCCGGCCGCCACCTGGTTCGACGGCGCACCCGCCGCACGGGAGATCTGGGGGACGATCCGCCATGACTGAGCTGAGACCGCTTTCGCCCGCCGAGGCCGCGCGGGGACTGCGCCGCGCGGGCGAGGCCGCGCGCGGGTTCCTCGGCACCGACCCGGTGACCCAGAACGACGCCCTGCTGGTGCGCGAGCTCGTCCGCCGCGAAGCCCAGGTGTACGCCGCGGGCGGTGCGCTCGTCGGCTGCGTGCCGAACCGGGCGCAGCCGCGGCAGGCGTACGTGTCGAGCACGTCGGCCGGCCCCGAGCCGGTGCGCGCGCTGCTCGGGCACCTCACCACCTACCAGCGGCGGACGTCGTTCGTCGCGCTGGTCCCCGGAGAAGGCGCCGCCGCCTTCCTCGGGGCCGGGTTCGCCCGCACCGGCGTGCTGCCCGCCCACCGCTACGCCGGCCACGCCTTCCACGACGTGCTGGTCCTGGTGAAGGAGGAGCCATGCCGATCGTGACCGTCCGGCACTTCACCGAGGAGGACGTCCCGCTGCGCACGGAACTGCTGCGCGAGGCGCGGTTCGCCGCGAACCTCACCGACTTCGCCGTCGGCTCGGACGACGACGGCCTGCAGGCGCGCCAGCTCCGCACCATCACCGAGGAGCACCGCACCAAGCGGATCTTCACCGTGTGCGGCCCGCACGACCGCGTGGTGGGGTTCGCGTGGATCACCTCGATCGACTGGCGCGCGCAGTGCTGCGAGCTGTCCTTCGGCGTGCTGCCGCGCGACCGCGGGCTCGGCGCGTTCGCCGTCTACGCCGTGCACAAGTACCTGCGTGACGAGCTCAACATGCGCGTGATCGTCAACCAGGTCTACACGCACAACACCATGTTCCTCTCCGCCGAGGCCCTCGAAGCCCAGCACCAGGTCCGGTGCGAACGGGACTCCTACACCGTCGGCGAATGGCGGACGGCGTGCTACTGGACACTGTCCGACGAGGACATCCGGGCGCACCAGGCCTCCGCCGAGGACCGCCGCCGCGAGCTGGCCGAGCGGATCCGCGAGCGCATCGAGGCCCGGTCGTGACCGGGCGGGCCGGGTACCTGCGGACGCCCGCGATCTCCGGCGCCACCATCTACTTCGCCTGCGAGGACGACCTGTGGTCGGTGCCCGCCGAGGGCGGGCGGGCCCACCGCCTGACCGCGGGCGCCGGCGAGGCCCGGCGGCCGCGGATTTCCCCGGACGGCACGGAAATCGCGTTCGTCGGCACCGACGACGGCCCGGCCGAGGTGTACGTCATGCCGGCCGAGGGCGGCCGTCCCCGCCGGCTGACGCACCAGGCGGGCCGCTGCCTCACCGTCGGCTGGCACCCGCACACCGGCGAGGTGCTGTACGCGACCGACGCCGAACAGCCGTCCGGTTTCGGCGCGCGCCTGTTCTCGGTGCCACCGGCCGGCGGTCCCGCGCGGCCGCTGCGGCTCGGCCCGGCCGACACGATCGCCTTCGGGGACGGCGGGGTGGTCGTCGGCCGCAACACCGCGGATCCCGCGCGGTGGAAGCGCTACCGGGGCGGCGGTACCGGCGAGCTGTGGTTCGGCGAGAACGAGGGCGGGCCGTTCACGCGGCTCGTCGCGCTGCCCGGCAACGTCGCCGACCCCTGCTGGGCCGGTGGCCGGGTGCACTTCATCAGCGACCACGAGGGCATCGGCAACGTCTACTCGTGCCGGCCCGACGGCACCGACCTGCGCCGCCACACCGACCACCACGACCACTACGCGCGCGGGCTCACCACCGACGGCACCCGGCTGGTCTACACCGCGGGCGCGCGGCTGCACCTGCTCGACGAGCTCGGCGCGCGGCCGGTGGAGGTCGACCTGGGCGGTGCGGCCCCGCAGCGCGGCCGCCGGTTCGCCCCCGCGGGCGAGTACCTCGACGGCGCGCGCCTGTCCCCCGACGGCACCCGGCTCGCGGTGACCGCCCGCGGCAAGGCGTTCACCTTCGCGCACTGGTCCGGCCCGGTCCGCGGGCACGGCAGCGCCGACGGCGTGCGCTACCGGCTGCTGCGCTGGCTGGCCGGCGGCCGGCAGCTCGTCGCCGTGGCCGCCGACGAGAGCCCGGACGAGCGGATCGTGCTGATGGACGCCGAGGGCGGCGAGGACGCCCCGGTGCTCGTCGCCGGCGGCGTCGGCCACATCACGGAGCTGACCGCCTCCCCCGCGTCCGGGCTCGTCGCCTTCGCGACCAGCCGCCAGCGCGTGTGGGTGGTGGACACCGCCGACGTCCTTCCCCGGCCGCGGCTGCTCGACGCGAGCCGGCACGAGCGCATCGAGGACCTCGCGTGGTCGCCGGACGGCCGCTGGCTGGCCTACACGTTCCCGGAGTCGCCGCGGACGTCGTCGATCAAGGTCGCCGACACCGCGTCCGGGCGGACCCACCGGATCACCGAGCCGGTGGTGCGGGACGCGCGCCCGGCGTTCGACCCGTCCGGCCGGTACCTGTACTTCCTCGGCCAGCGCGATCTCACGCCCGAGCTGGACCAGGTGCAGTTCGACGTCGGGTTCCCCTTCGGCTCGCGGCCGTACCTGGTCACGCTGCGGGCGGGCGACCCGTCGCCGTTCGAGGCGCGGGTCGCCGTGCCCGGGCAGGCGCTGCCCGCCACCCGCGGCGACGGCCGGGTGGAGATCGACCTCGACGGGATTTCCCGGCGGGTGGCGGCGTTCCCGGTGCCCGAAGGCCGCTACAGCGACATCGCGGCGCTGCCCGGCCGGGTACTGCTGCTGTCGGTGCCGCTCGCCGCGCCCGATCCGGCGCACCCGGGTTCCGGCGCCGAGGGCACGGTGTCCCTGGTGGACCTGGCCTCCGGCCGGGTCACCGCGGACTGCCTCGGCGCGGTCGACGAACTGGACGTGCGGGGCGACGTCGTGCTGCACCGCACCGACAGCCGGTTGCGGGTGCTGCGGGCCGACGCCGCCGCCGACCCGCCCGACGGCGAGGAACCGGGCCCGGCCACCGGCTGGGTCGACCTCGGGCGCGTCAAGGTGCCGTTCGACCCGTCCGCGGAGTGGCGGCAGATGTTCCGCGAGGCGTGGCGGCTGCAGCGCGAAGGCTATTGGGACGCGCGGATGTCCGGTCTCGACTGGGACGCCGTCTACGACCGGTACGCGCCGCTCGCGGAGCTGGTGTCGTGCCGCGCCGAGCTGTCGGACCTGATCTGGGAGCTGCACGGCGAACTCGGCACCTCGCACGCGTTCGAGCGCGGCGGCGAGTACCGCGCCGGGCCGGACGAGGCGCAGGGTTTCCTCGGCGTCGACTGGGACACCCCGGCCGACGGCTCGCACTGGCGGATCGCGCGGATCCTGCACGGGGACCCGTGGAACCCGAAGGCCGGCTCGCCGTGCGCGCGGCTGGGTGCGGACATCCGCGCGGGCGACGCCGTGATCGCGGTCAACGGACGGCGGGTCGGCCCGGCGGGTCCCGGCGAGCTGCTGGTCGGCCAGGCCGACCGCGAGGTGGAGCTGACCGTGCGGCGCGGCGCGGCCGAACACCGCGTGGTCGTGCGGGCGTGCGCGAGCGAGGCGCGGGCGCGGTACCTGGACTGGGCCGAGGGCAACCGCGCGTACGTGCGGGCGGTGTCGGGCGAGCGGCTGGGCTACCTGCACGTGCCCGACATGACGCGCGCCGGGTACGCCGACTTCGTCCGCGGGTTCCTCACCGAACTCGATCGCGACGGCCTGATCGTGGACGTCCGGTTCAACACCGGCGGCCACGTCTCGCCGCTGCTGCTCGACAGGCTGGCCCGGCGCCGCACCGGCACCGAGCACGGCCGGTGGAGCGGGATGGCGCCCTATCCCACGGAGTCGCCGCGCGGCCCGATGGCGACGCTGCTCAACGAGCACACCGGCTCCGACGGCGAGATCTTCGCCCACGTCTTCCGCGCGCTCGGGCTCGGCCCGCTGATCGGCCGGCGCAGCTGGGGCGGGGTGATCGCGACCTGGCCCCGGCACCGGCTGGTGGACGGCACGGTCACGACGCAGCCCGAGTTCCGCTACCGGTTCGGCGACGCGGGCGGCTCGCTGGAGAACCACGGCGTCGAGCCCGACCTCGCGGTGGTGCCCGCCCCGGACCGGCTGCTGCCGGGCGAGGACGACCAGCTCGCGGCGGCCGTCGCGCACCTGCTGGCCGAACTGGGCGAGGACACCGGCGAACCCGCGCCCCGGGCGGCCCTGCTGCTGCCGCAGGCACCATGACCGGCGGCGTCGACGGCTGGCTGCTGCCGGTCCGCCCGCGGCCGGAGTGGCTCGGGCTGCTGACCGGGGAGGAACGCGGCCGCCTCGCCCGGCTGGCGCCCGCGGCGAGGGACGTGTTCACGGCTTCCCGTGCGCTGCAACGGCTTTGGGCCGCTCGTGCGGCCGGTGTCCCACCGGCGGAGGTGGTGATCGACCGGTCGTGCGGGCACTGCGGCGACCCCGCCCACGGCCGGCCGCGGGCAGCGGGCGCCCCGGCGTATTCGGTGTCCCACACCGGGCACTGGCTGCTGCTCGCGGCGGTAGAGACGGGCGTCATCGGCGCTGACATCGAAGACCCGGCTGCGGCGGCCGACCCGGGCGGACTGGCCGGGGTGGTCCTGTCGGCCGAGGAGCACCGTGAGTTCGCGGCGGCGGACCCGGCGGAGCACGCCGCCCGGTTGCTGACGGCGTGGACGCGGAAGGAGGCGGCGATGAAGCTGGCCGGCCTGGGCCTGGCCGCCGCCCCGGCGCGGGTGGACGTGCGAGGGCCGCTGGCCCGATCGGACGTCCCGGGCTGGCCGCGCGAGCCGGTGCACCTGCGCTCGCTGGCCGTGCCGGGCGGGCACGTCGCGGCGCTCGCCACGACTGTGCCGGTGCGCACGGTCCGGTGGCGCACCCTCGCCGACCTCGAGGCGCCGGTGCCGGCGGGCCGGCCATGACCGGCGGCTTGCGGGGCCCCCTCACCCGGCCGGGCGTACCCGATCGGCCGCATTCCCCCGGGCACCGGCCATTCCGCCGGCTGCGGGCCCGCGGTGACCGGGCGCGGAGTCCGGTCCCGTGACCTGCTGGAACTTCGGCCCGCGGAAGTCCGCACGACGGGTTTGACCCCGGGTCGGCGTGGGTACTCTCGTCCGCCACTCGGAGCAGAGGCCCCCAATCTGGGTAGCGAGTACCCATGTACGCGCATCTCCCAGGATGCGAGTCTCATCGGCGTGAGCCAGACAGTGGAACGTCCCGAGCAGGCCCCCCGCGAGGCATCGGCCTGGTGGACCGCCGCTCGCCTCCCCGGTGAGGCGGGCGAGAGCGGCGACCGGCCCGGCTGGGCGCTGCTCACCGACGACGTCCTGGCCGCCCTGCCCGCCGAAGGGGACTGGCCCGCGCCCGTCGGCGCCGACGGGGACCGCGTCTTCCGCCACGCCGTGCTCCCGTTCCTCGCCGCCACCCGCAGCCTGCTGGTGAGCCGGGTGGCCGCCGCCGAGCCGGTGTGGCCGGGTGTCGAGACCTGGCTCTGCGGGCAGCTCACGGCCCTCGCCGCCCGGACCTTCGTGCTGGAGCTGCACTCGGCGAAGAAGGCCGGCCTGCTGCGCGGCGCCACCGGGCGGGATCGGTTTGTCGACTTCCTGCGCCTGCTCGGCAGCCGCGATCACCTCACCGGCGTGCTGACCCGGCACCCGCTGCTGGCCCGGCTGCTCGCCCAGACCTGCCTGCGCACCGCCGACGCCGTCGCCGAGCTGCTCACGCGGTTCGCCGCGGACCACGCGCAGCTGCGCGCCGGCCTGCTGGCGGGCAGCACGGCCGAGCTGAGCGAGCTGACGCTGGGTGCGGGCGATGTGCACTCCGGTGGCCGCGCGGTGGCCGTGCTCGGCTTCGCCGACGGGCGGCGGCTCGTCTACAAGCCGCGGCCGCTCGGCCTGCTCGCCCGCTGGGGCGACCTGCTGCGCTGGTTCGCGCAGGTGCGGCCGGGGCTGGCGCCGCGCCCGCTGGGCGTGCTGGCCCGCGACGGCTACGGCTGGGCCGAGTACGTGCCCGCACGGCCGTGCGCCGACCAGGCCGGTGTCGAGCTGTTCTACCGCCGCCAGGGCGCGCTGCTGGCCCTGCTCTACGCGCTCGACGCCACCGACATGCACTGCGAGAACCTCATCGCCGCCGGCGACCAGCCGATGCTGGTGGACGTCGAGACGCTGTTCCACCCCGCGTTCACGGCGCTGACCCGCAACGGGCCCGACCCGGCGGCCGCCGCCCTGCGGCGCTCGGTCGCCCGCACCGCCCTGCTGCCCACGCTGATGCTCGGCGAGCACGGCGCTCTCGACGTCTCGGCGTTCGGCGGCGGCAACGGGGAGCCGAGCCCGGTGGAGGTGCCGCACTGGGCCGGCGCCGGGACCGACGACATGCGCCTGGCCCACGGGCCGCTACCCTACGCCGGCGGCGCGAACCGCCCGGTGCTCGCCGGGGCCGAGGTCGACGCCGGGATGTACCGGCAGAGCCTGCTTAGTGGGTTCCGCGCCGCCTACGAGTCCCTGGTGGACCGCCGCGCCGAGCTGCTCGGCGGCGTGCTGGACGCGTTCGCCGGCGAGGAGATCCGCCTGGTCATGCGCCCGACGCAGGTGTACGTGACGCTGCTGACCGCCGCGACGCACCCGGCACACCTGACCGCGGGCGCCGCCCGCCCCGCGGCGTTCGCCTCGCTCGCCGAGGACCACGGGAAGGCCCACCTGCCCACGCTCGTGTCCCACGAGATCACCGAGCTGTGCGCCGGCGACGTGCCGGTGTTCACCACCGCCGCGGGGTCGGTCGACGTCACCACCGGCACCGGCGAGGTGCTGCCCGGCCTGCTCGCCGCCAGCGGCCTCGACCAGGCCCGCGCGAAGATCGCGCAGCTGTGCGCGGAGGACCTGCGCGAGCAGGAGTGGTTCGTGGAGGCCACGCTCGCCACCCGCCGCCCGGAGGTCCGCCACCGCGCGGGCGCGCCGCTGCCCGGCGCGGTCGCCGCCGTGGTGCCCGACAGCCAGCACCTGCTGGCGCTGGCGTCGGCGATCGGCGACGACCTCGTCGCCCGTGCCGCCCACGACGACGGCCGGGCCAACTGGGTCGGCCTGGAACTGCTGGACGGCCGGCACTGGCTGGTGCTGCCGATGGGCGCCGGGCTCGCCGAGGGCTACTGCGGCACAGCGCTGTTCCTGGCCCAGCTGGGCCGGCTGACCGGCACCGCCCGGTACTCGGAGCTGGCCGCCAAGGCCGTGCGGACGCTGCCGATGCTCGTCGAGGTCCTCGCCGAACACCCCGAGCTGGCGCGCGAAGTCGGGTCCGGCGGCTTCTTCGGCCTGGGCGGCATCTGTTACGCGCTCGCCCGCCTGGCGTCGCTGCTCGGGGACAGCGCCCTCGCCGCCTGCCTGCCCGCCGCGATCGCCGCGACCGCCGCCGCCGACGCGGCCGCGCCCGCCGGCGTCGGCGAAGGCACCGCGGGCGCGCTCGCCGCGATGCACGCCGTGCACGCGGAAAGCGGGCTGCCCGAAGCGGCCGAGCTGGCCGCCACGCTCTCCCGGCGCCTCGCCGGTGCCCCGCGCCCCGCCGCCCCCGGTTTCCTGTGGGGCGCGGCGGGTGTCGACTGGGCACTCGGCCGGGGCGGCCGGACCGCGGTGGACGCGGTGTCCGGCGACCTGGGCTGGTGCTCGGGCGTGGCCGGCCGGGTCCTCGCCGCGGCCGCCGCACGCGGGCAGGCCGGGCCGCCGCCCGGCCCCGCCACGCAGGCGGCGGACAGTTTCTCGGCCGCGGTGGCCGCCCGGCCGCCGTCCGCCGACCAGTCCCTCTGCCACGGCGAGCTCGGCACCCTGGAAACCCTCGTGGTACTGGCCGGGCAGGGACACGAACCGTCGGTCTCCGCGTTGCGGAGGGCGACTTCGCGCCTCGTGGGCGCGGTGGAAGGTCACGGGCTCCAATGCGGTACTCCGCACGGAGTAGCGAGCCCCGGCCTGCTGACCGGAACCGGGGGTATCGGTTTCGGGTTGTTGCGGGTCGGTTTCGCCGAACAGGTTCCGTCGGTTCTGCTGCTGGAGCCGTCGGGACGTCACCAGTAATTGCCTCGAAACACCTCATCCTGGGAGTGAAGATGCGCAACGACACCAACGCCGGCGAATTCGACCCGACCACCGCCGGCTCCGAGGTGGACAGCCCGCTCGGCGACACCACGCCGGGCGCGGAATCCGCCCCCAGAACGAAGGTCGGTGTCCGGGCGGGGATTCTCGCCGGCTTGACCCTCGGTGTCGCCAGTGCCGCGGTGGTCACGATGGACATCAGCACCGTGGTGAGCAACCACACGCACGCGTGACGTGCTCGCCACGGCACGAAGCGTGACAAGATGCGAAATCTTGAGGTCCGAACAGTGGAATCTCCACCGGAAGACCACCGATTTCGTGACACCGGTCTCTAAGGTTGGCGCATGCGCACCCGTGCCCCCGCTCTCGTCGGCCGCGGAACGGAGATCGACGAGATCGAGCGGGTGTTGCACGACGCTCGCCGCTCCTCCGGATCGGCCGTGTTCGTCACCGGGGAACCCGGCATCGGCAAAACCCGGCTCGCCGCCGAGGCGGTGGGTCGCGCCCTCGACGCGGGGCTGGTGGTGCTGCGGGGACGCGGCAGCACCACCGGGCCCGCCGTGCCGTTCCGGGCCCTCACCGAGGCCCTGCTGTCCCTCGCCCGCACCGGCGGCCACGAGCTGGTCGAACAACTCGGGCCGTACCGGTCGGTGCTGGGCAGGCTGATCCCGGACTGGGCCGCCGGCGCGGACACCGCGGGCGACTCCTCCCTGGTCGTGCTCGCCGAGGCGACGCTGCGGCTCACCGGGCTGGCCGGGGCGGGCCGCGGCTGCCTCTTCGTCGTCGACGACCTCCAGGACGCCGACGTGGAAACCCTCGCCGTGGTGGAGTACCTCGGCGCCAACATCCGCACGCAGCCCGTGGTCCTGCTGGCCACGTTGCGCGCCGACCCCTCGCCCGCGCTGGAGGCGGCCCACGCCGCCGCCCGGCGCGGTGAGGGTTTCCTCCTGCCGCTGGACAGCCTCGGCCCGGCCGAGGTGCGGGAAGTGGTGGCGTCGTCGCTCGGCGCCGAGCCCGGCCAGGTGTCGGCCGAAGTGGCCGAACGGCTCTTCGCCGACAGCGCGGGCAACCCGCTGGTCGTCGAGGAACTGCTGCACAGCATGGTGGCCGCGGGCGAGCTGGTGAACGGCGCGGCGGGCTGGCGGTTCACCGGCCACAGCCGCGGCGCGGTGCCTTCGACGCTCGTCACGATCATCACCCGCCGCGCCGACCGCCTCGGCGAACGCGGCAAGCAGCTGCTCGCCATCGCCGCGGTGCTCGGCCGCCGGTTCCCGCTCTCGGTGGTGCAGCGGGTGAGCGAACTGGACGACCACAGCCTTTTCGGGCATCTGCAGTCCGCCGTGGCCGCGCAGCTGCTGATCGCCGACGAGCGCGGCGAAGACTGGTACGCCTTCCGCCACCCGCTCACCGCCGAAGCCCTGCTGACCCTGCTCAACCCGGCCGAACGCGTGGCGCTGTCGGCGAAGGCGGCCGACGCCGTGGTGGAGCTGCACCCCGACCTGCCGGGCGAGCTGTGCAGCCTCGCCGCGTCGCTGCGGCTGGGTGCCGGTGATCGCTGGGCCGCCGCCGACCTCTACCGCGAGGCCGCCCGCCGCGCGCTGGCCGAGGGCGCACCGGGATCGGCGATCGCCGTGCTGGAACACGCGGTGAACCTGCTCGGCGACGACGCGGCCCGCGGCGGCGAACAGTCCGGGCGGTACCGGGACCTGCTGGAGCTGCTGCTGTTCGCGCTGGCCGAGGCGGGGCAGTTCGACCGCGCGGTGAAGGTGGCCGGCTCGCTGCGGCCGGCCGACGGCCGGGACCGGGCCCGCCAGATCCGCGTCCACGTGCGGCTGGCGTGGGCGGCGCAGGTCGCCGGCCGGTGGGCGGAGGGTTTCGAGCAGGTCGCCGCGGCCCGGGCCCTGCTCCCCGAAGGGGAACTGGACGAAGAGACCGTCGCGGTCGACGCGGTGGACGCGTACCTGTCGATGTCGGGCCCGGCTCCCGACCGGGTGCGCCGCAGCGAAGAACTGGCCCGCCGCGCGGTCGCCGGGGCCGAGCGGATCGGCTCGCCGTCGACGGCCTGCCAGGCGCTCTACGCGGTCGGGTTCGTCGTGCGCGAACGGGACATGGCCGAGTCGGACGAGTGCTTCCGGCGGATGCTCGACAACGCCGCCGAGCACCGGCTGACGAACTGGCGCAACTACGCGCTGGTCGGCCTGGGCGGCAACGCGTGGCTGTCCGAGGCGGACCCGTCCGGTTTGGAGACCGCGCGCGCCGAGGCGTTGCGCACCGGCGGGATCAGCCTGGCGTACAACGCGGAAGCGGTGCTGGGCCTGCATTCCGTGCTGTGCGGCCGGTTCGACGAGGCCGGGCGACGGCTCGGCGAGTGCTACGAGGAGGCGTCGCGGATCAAGCTGTTCGCGGTCACCCGGTACGTCCAAATGGCACAGGCGGTGCTGGCCGGCCACCGCGGCGACCGGCGGGCGATGGAGGCCGCCCTGGCCGAATTCCGGCGCGACGGCGGGGACACCGGCCCCGAGGCACCGCTTGCCCGCGGCCTCGCGCAGGTGTTCTGTTCGTTGCTGGAGGAGGACCGCGAGACGGCCCGCGCCGAGCTGGAAACGCTCGCGGCCGACCAGGCCCGCCAGCAGAGCACGTTCCACCTGGCCGGCACGCACGGCCTGAAGCTCCTGCTCGACGCCATCGCCGGCGACGCGACCTGGGACGACCACCGGCGCGTCGCCACCGGCGCGGCCGGCGGGATGCGCTGGAACCGCCAGTTCGTCCTGCTGGCCGAGGCGGTCCTGCACGGCCGCGAACAAGCGCACGAAGCCGCCGCGGCGGCGATGCGCCGGGCGGCGCAGGCGGCCGCCCCGTTCGGCATCGCCCGCCCGCTCGGCCTGCGCCTGGCGGCGGAACCGGCGGTCGACCACGGCTGGGGCGAACCGGCGGAATGGCTCCGCGAAGCCGAAACCCGCTTCCACGGCGCGGACGTGATCCCGGTGGCCAGCGCGTGCCGCGCCCTGCTGCGCCGGGCCGGCGCGTCGGTGCAGCAGCGCCGCACGGGAACGGAACGGGTACCGGAGAGCCTGCGCGCGATCGGCGTGACCCTGCGCGAGTACGAGGTCTTCGAGCTGCTGGCGTTCCGCCTCAGCAACAAGGCGCTCGCGGCGCGCCTGCACATTTCGCCGCGCACGGTGGAAAAGCACGTGGCGGCGCTGCTGATGAAGACGTCGGTGCGGGACCGGGCCGAACTGGCGCAGTTCGCGGCCGAGCAGTCATCGACCTCGGATGTCTGATCCCGGGTGATCTGGAGGGTCCCGCTCAGCTTGCCGTCACGGGGGCCAGGTACGCGGTGACCCTGCCGCGGCGCGCGGGTCGAGCAGGTCCAGGAGTTCGAGCGTGCGCGGCTGGAGGCCCTTGCCCGGCTCCCGATCTGCGGCCCGGGTTGAGCATCGACGATGCGCACCTTCACCCCCTTGCGGGCCAAGGTCGCAGCGGTGATCAGGCCGGTCGGGCGCGGCTACGCCTCCCAGATGCAGGCGCGGCAAGAGGAGGCTCTCGTCGCCGCCATCGCGTCAGACCCCGAGGCGCCCACCTCCGCCACCGCTCGTCGTGCGCTCGCCCGCTTCACCCTGGACGCCTGTTCCCTGGCCCGGGACGCGGAGAACCCGCTGGCCGCAGTGGAGGAAACCTTCGATCTCGTCGAGCGCGGCTTCGCGCATAGGCTGACGCGGTGATCGAACCGCAAGAGCACGACGCGGCCGTCGAGGTCGGTGTCGCGGCGTTCCGGGCCGGCGATGAGCCGCCCTCCGACGAGCAGGTGCGGCAACGGCTGGCCGGTGCGGGCGTCGAACCGTGGCTGGCCGAGCGGCTGCTGCTGTTCCTGCCGGTGGCCTACACGCGCCGGTTGCTCTCGGATGTGTCGTTCACCGGCACGCTCCTCGCCCCGGGCGGGCGGGTGCACCTTGCGGAAGAGCCGGTGTTCGCCGCCGCGCTGGCCCGGGCGCAGCGGGCCGGCCGCGGTGAGATCGAGCGGATCGCCCTGCGCAGCGGCGAGTTCGACGCCATCAACAACGCCCTGCAGTCCGGGTCGAAGCTCGCGGATCTCGAACTCGGCGAGCCGACGCTGACCGGCGACCTGCCACCGGCCGGCCCGGGCGACGGCGGCGTGCCGTCGCCGCGCGCGGCGTTCCAGGAGCTCCTGCGCGAGCACGGCGTGGCGGACCGGACCGGCGCCGACGCCCGGATCTTCCCGCACCCCGCACCCCCCGGCGTGGTCATGGCCCAGGTCGACTTCACGGTGACGCACCCCGCGCTGGCCGGGCCACGGCTGGTGGAGAGCTTCGCGGGACACGGGCCCACCTGGCGCGACGCGCTCGGCCGCGCCCTGAACCTGTTCGCGGGCGGCGCCCTGCACCCGATCGTCGACGGCCTCCTGCGCCCCGGCGCCGCCGCCGGCCAGGTCACCCGGGAGCGGTACGACCACCCGGACGGGCCGTTCGACCTGGTGCTCGGCCCCTGGATCACGCTCTTCACCGACGAGGAGGTGCCCGGCACCCGGGCACTCCTGGACCAGCTGCTGGCGGCCTTGCGCGCCGAGCCCCTCACCCGTCAGGTGCACGCACTGCGCCTCTTCTCCGCCCACCACGACGGACGGCTGCAGAGCAGCGAAGTGCTGGTGGACAGCGAACCGTGGGCCGCCGGTGAAGCGCTGGTCGCGAGCCAGGCCGCCCCGTTGCCCGGCCGGGTGGCGGTGCGCGTCTTCGGGCTGCTCGTCCCGGTGCCGGGGCACTGACCGGATCGCCGTTCTCCGGCCCGTGACTGGTGGGGCACCAGTGGGGGTCACCCGAGATGGTGGCGTGTGCGGCGGATCCGTTCCGCCGCACCGGTTCCGGGGCAGTCCCCCGGCACGGCAAACCGGAAACCGGCTCTACGACAGGAGAATCGCCATGCGACGCATCACTGCCACGATCGGTGCCTTGGTGTTGACGACCGGAATCCTCTTCGGCACGACGGGATCGGCGTCGGCCCAGACGGAAACCGTGCCGGGGGTCTGGTGCGTGGGCAGCTCGCTCGAGTTGTTCGCCACCAACGCCCTCTGCGTCCTCCCCCGCAACTTCCCCGTTCTCGGCATCCCGGCGGTGTGACGGTCAGTCCCGGCCCTCGTCCATCGACCGGCTGAGGACGGAGGCCATCGACCGGCTGGGCACGGCGTCCAGCGCGGCCAGGGTCTCGTCGTCGAACACGATCCCGGCGGCGGCGATGTTGGCCTCGAGGTGCGCCGCGCTCGCGGTGCCCGGGATCAGGTGGACGTTCGGGGCGTGGTGCAGCAGCCAGGCCAGCCCGACCTGCTCCGGCGTGCGGCCGAGGGCCCGCGCGGCGGCCTGCACCGCGGGTTCTTCGGTCACCTTCGGCAGGTCGGGGAACGCCCCGCCGAGCGGGAAGAACGGCACCCAGGCGATGTCTTCCGCGACGCACAGCTCCAGCATGTCCTCGTCGTCGCGGCTGACGAGGCTGTAGGCGTTCTGCACGCAGGCGATCCCGGCCGGCAGGGCCCGGCGCAGGATGTCGAGGGTGACGCTGCTGAGCCCGATCGCGCCGATCTTGCCCTCGTCGCGCAGCGCCGTCATCACCGCGAGCTGGTCGTCGAGGTCGACGAGCTGGTCGCCCTCGGCGACCACGCCGGGCCGCCGGTCGGCGCGGCGCAGGTTGACCAGCGGGATCCGGTCGAGGCCGAGCGCCCGGAGGTTGTCCTCGACGCTCGCGCGCAGCTCCTCGGGCCGTTGCGCGAGGCGGAGCGGGACCGGGCCGCCGGGGTTGGGGTCGGCGCCGACCTTGCTGGCGACCAGGAAGTCGTCGCCGGCTTCCAGGGCGTCGCGGATGACCCCGTTGACGAAGCCGTTGCCGTAGAACTGGGCGGTGTCGACGTGGTCGACGCCGAGCTCGGCCGCGCGGTGCAGCAGGGCGACGGCCGCGGCGCGGTCGTCGTGCAGGCGCTCGAGCTGCATCGCCCCGAAGCCGACGCGGAAGACAGTGCGGCCGGCGAGCGCGCCGCGTTGGGTGGAAGGCATGGGTATCCCCTGGTTCGTGCGATGATGGAGAAACGGAGGTCCCTCCGTTCAACGCCGACCGTAGCACAACCGGAGGTGCCTCCGCTTTGCCTTCCCCCGAACCCGGCCGGCCCGTGCGCTCCGACGCGCGCCGCAACCGGGACAAGCTCATCGAGGTCGCGCGGGCCGCGTTCGCCGCCGCCGACGGCACCGTCGCGCTCGAGACCGTCGCCCGCGAGGCCGGCGTCGGGATCGGCACGCTCTACCGGCACTTCCCCACCCGCGAGGCACTGGTCGAAGCCGTCTACGCGGCGGAACTCGACGACGTCACGGCGGGCGCCCCGGCCCTGCTTGCGCAACTGCCCCCCGAGAAGGCCCTCCGCGCCTGGATGGATCGCTACGCGGCCTTCGTCGCGACCAAACGCGGCATGGCGGACGTCCTGCGCGCGAGCGTGGCGTCAGGCCGCATCGCCACCCCGGCGACGCGGCAACGCATCACCGCCGCGATCGGGGCGATCCTCGACGCCGGAGCGAAGGCCGGCACGCTGCGCGCCGGAGCCGACCCGGAGGACGTCACGTTGCTCCTGCTGGGCGTGTTCCTGTCCACCCCCGGCGAACAGGACGCCGAACGGACCGGCCGGATGCTCGACCTGATCGCCGACGCGTTGCGCCCCTGACCCGCGTCAGCTCACCCGCACCGGGAAGTCCGGCAGCGTCATCGCCGAGTGCTCGGGCCGCGGCGTGCGCTGCGGCGTCGCGGAAAGCTGCCGGAGCGCGGCGTTGCGCTGTTCGAGAGCCTCCGCCGTGGCCGGGAAGAGCGTCGCCTGGCCTTCGCTCACCATCGCCTGGTTGCCTTCGACGAAGTCCCGCAGCCGGGTCTCGTATGCGGCGAAGGCCGCCTCGTGGTCCGGGATGGTCGCCAGGGCCTGGCCGAGAACGTACGCGCCCACCAGGGCGAGACTGGTGCCCTGGCCGGTCAGGAACGACGGCGCGTAGGCGGCGTCGCCGACCAGTGCGACCCGGCCCGCCGACCAGCGCGGGAGGTGGATCTGGCTGACGACGTCGAAGAACAGGTCGTCGGCTTCGCGCATCGCCGCGACCATGCGCGGGATCTCCCACCCCTCGCCGTCGAAGGTGCGGGCGACCAGGTCGCACTGGGCCTCCGGGTTCCGGAACGCCTCGATCGGCGGCTCCTGCCGGGCGAACACCAGGAAACCGTGGACCACCTCGCTGTCGAGCACCGCGTACAGCGCCGCGCCCTTGCCGGGCGTGGTCCACGTGACGCCCTCGCGGACGAGCCCGAAGTCGTTGGGCATCGTGAACCCGGCGAAGCTGTAGCCGATGTAGTGGTGGAACTGCGCCTCGTCGCCGAAGACCAGCCCACGAGTGTTCGAATGCAGGCCGTCGGCGCCGATCACCAGGTCATAGCGGTCCCGAAGGCCGCTCCGGAACGTGACGTCGACGCCGTCGTCGTGCTGCGCGAGGGTCTCGACGGTGTCGCCGAACCGGACTTCGACGTCGTCGCGCACCAGGTCGTACAGCGCGTGGATCAGGTCGCCGCGGCGGATTTCGAGGTCTTCGCCGTCGATGCCGCCGATGACCACGTTCGGGTCCAGCGAAGCCACTTCGCCGCCGTCGGCGTCGAGGAAGGTCAGCCGCCGCGTGGAGATGTGGAGGTCACGCAGGCGCGGCAGGATGCCCATCCGCCGGACGGCGTCCAGGGCCGTGCCGCGGATGTCGATCGGGTATCCCCCGGCCCGCAGCTGCGGCGACTTCTCCACGAGGGTGACCGCGAAGCCGGCCTGCCGCAGCCAGAAGGCCAGCGCGGGGCCGGCGATGCTCACTCCCGAGATCAGGACCGAACGCGAAGACGTGGCGCTCATGACAACTCCCTTAGCTAAGTTAGGTATCTAAAATGGGGGTGCGACAATGCCCTTGACCGCCCCCGACCCGGTCAACTATATACCTAAGTTAGCTATCTAAGAGGTGTGATGGGCGACACAGAAGCCGGCGACCTACGCTCCGTGCTGCCCCGGATCCTGCAGCTGGGCACCCTGATGAACCGCAGTGGCCTCGGCGAACGGGCGATGAAGCGGATCGGGGCCGACCTCGACCGGCCCGGCCTGTCGATCCTGGTTTCGCTGCACATGACCGGCAAGGCGCTGCGCGTCGGCGAGATCGCGGAACGGATGCAGGTCGCCGGGCCGCACGTCACGCGGCACCTGCACGTGCTCGAACGGCGGCAGCTCGTGCGCGGCCTGGCCGACCCGGACGACCGGCGCGCCCGGCTGGTCGAGCTGACCCCCGAGGGCGCCGAGCTCGCCGACCGGTACTTCACCACGCTGCTCGGCTGGTTCGGCGACGCGCTGGCCGGCTGGTCGCCGGAGGACCGCCGGACCTTCTACGACCTCCTGCTGCGGTTCACCGACGACTTCGCGGCGTACCTGTCGGCGACCAGCGAAGAGGACTGAACGCCGGCGGTCCCGCCGTCACCGGCCGGCGACGAAGTCCACGACGGCCTTCGCGAACAGGTCGGGCTCTTCGAGGTGCCCGAAGTGGCCGCTGCGCGCCAGCACGACGAGCCGGGACCGCGGAATCAGGCCGGCCAGTTCACGCGCCCAGCGCGGCCCGCAGATCACGTCGTACTGCCCGACGACGACCAGCGCCGGCACGGCCAGCGAGCCGAGCGCGGCCCGGTCGTCGACGGTGTCCGGCACGCGGTCGGCGTCCAGCCCGGAGATGTGGGTGCCGCGCACGCTCGCCCGCAGCGGCGCGAACTCCGCCTCACGGCCCCAGTAGTCGGCGAAGTACGCCGGCAACAGGCCGCGCAGGGCGGCGTTCATCCCGTCGTCGTCCGCGATCGACGCGGTCGCCTGGAGGGCGGCCAGCACTTCGGGCAGGCCGGGCTGATCGGCGTTGCGGCGGGCGAACTCCGCGACGTTGCGCTGGGCCTCGGCGCCGTGCTCGGGCCCGGTGACCGGGGCGCTGTCGTACAGCACCACCCCGGCGACGCGGTCCGGGTGGTGCAGCGCAAAGTACTGCGCGACGAACCCGCCGTGCGAGTGGCCGAGGAGGTGGACCTCGGCCAGGCCGAGGTGGTCGAGCAGCGCGAGCAGGGCGCGCGCGTGGCGTTCGCGGGTGTAGCCGTGCGGGTGCGACGCCAGCCGCCCGGAGCCGCCGGTGCCGATCGGCTCGACGTAGACCATCCTCAGGTGCGGTTCGAGGGCCGGCATCCGCAGGTACGCCCAGTCCACCCCGGGACCACCGGGGAGGACGACGCACACCGGCCCGCGGCCGTGGACGTGGTAGCGCTGGCGGACACCGTCGAGCTCGACGGTGTGGGTGCCGATGTCCATCAGGATTTTCTCCGTTCGCATTGTGCTGGGACACCGGCACGATGGGGGCGGCGGCGGAAAGTTCGATCAGCCGGACGTGGTCTGCGTCACAGCCGTGGTGGCCTGGGAAGATCGATCGGGTGAGCCCCATCGAGATCGAGCTGGCGCGCAGCGCCCGGGCCGGGAACGTCAGCGCGCTCGGGACGCTGCTCGCCCGGCACGAGGCCGGCATGCGCGCGGTGGCGCTGAGCATCCTGGGGTACGGACCGGACGCCGAGGACGCGCTGCAGGACGCGGCGCTGAGCGCGGTGCGCCGCATCGGCACCCTGCGCGACCCGGCGGCGGCCGGTCCGTGGCTGCAGGCGATCGTCCGCAACGAATGCCGGCGCCGGCTGCGTGCCGCCCGCCGGCTGGTGCCGGTGGCGGACCCGCGGCCACCGGCCGACCTCGCGACGCCCGAGCGTCTCCTCGACGACCACGTGTCCCGCGACTGGATCTGGCACGCGATCGACCGCCTGTCCCCCGCGCTGCGGCAGGTCGTGTTGCTGCGCCACTTCAGCGAAGTCACGTCGTACGAGCAGATCGCCGCCGCGTGCGAGGTCCCGGTGGGCACGGTCCGCAGCCGACTGAGCCAGGCGCGCGCGAAGCTGTCCGAGGCGCTGCTGGCCACGGCGGACGAGGCGTACGGCAACGCGGCAGCACGCAACGCCGCCAGCGCGCTCGAGGCCACCGACACGCTGACGGCGGCCCAGCGCGGCGAGTTCGCGGGCATCGTCGCCGACCGCTGGGCGCCCGGCATGCGCATGACGAGCGGCCAGGGCTACCGGGGCGGCCGCGCGATGGCCGTTGCGGGCATGGAACTGGACCTGGCCTACGGCGTGCGGCAGCACCTCGTCCAGGCGGTCACCAGCCGCGATTTCACGGTGTGGGAAATGGAAATGCGGAACCCGCCGCACGACCCGGAACACTGCCCGCCGTCGATCGTGTGGCTGCTGTCGCACCACGAAGGCCGGGTGGACCGGCTGCGCCTGTTCTTCCCGGCGAACTGAACGGCCACCCCCAGCCGGTTTCCGCGAAAAAGCGCCGTCCCGAACAATAGCCGTAAACATCCGCCTGGCAATGCCCACTAGTGGACAACACCGGCCTGTCCGCCGATGTTGTCCACTAGTGGGCAAACCCTTGCTGTCCAACGTAAGCGCT
Source organism: Amycolatopsis sp. NPDC051102 (assembly GCF_040682815.1). Lineage (NCBI taxonomy): Bacteria > Bacillati > Actinomycetota > Actinomycetes > Pseudonocardiales > Pseudonocardiaceae > Amycolatopsis > Amycolatopsis sp. NPDC051102. The sequence goes on along the minus strand of NZ_JBFBBT010000001.1, from coordinate 745,540 downwards.
GGTGAACATACCTTTCGTGCCGGGGGCGAGCCGCCGCCGGGGCGTGAACGGGCAACCTTCCGCAGACATCGCAAGGGGGACACCGTGACCCTGATTCTCAAGACGAAGCCCGGCGACTACTCCGCGGAGCTGCCCGCCGAATTCTCCGGCGGCGAGCTCTCCGACTACCTGAGCGCCTACTGCGCCAATCCGCTTTTCCGCAGCGCGCGGTTCGAAGAACTCGAGATCGACGACAACCCCTATCGCCGTCCCGTGCGGCCCGAGGACCTCAGTTTCCTGCGGTTCGACCGCCCCTTCGGGCGCGCCGACGCCTCGCAGCTGTCCGCCCTCATCGGGCACCGCATGCTGCTGAACATCCACGACACCGCCAAGCCGATGTACGCCGCGAACATGACACCCGAGCGGTGGGCGGAACACGCGCTGTTCTACGGCGAACGCAACCGCGTCCTGGGCGAGCTCGTGCGGCCCCTGCTGGAGGAGCACCTGTTCGGCTTCGTCCGGGAAGCCGTCGCCGAGCAGGTCGCCGACCGGCCCGAACCGGACGTCGCCGGGCTGCGGAGCCTGCTGACCGACCTCGCCGAGCGGCGAGGCAGTGCCGCCGAAGAGGTCGTCGGCCTGGTCGCCGGGGCCAAGGCCGCCGACGAGGCCGCGAAGATGACGGCGGTGCAGCTGCTGGCCGGCACCCTCAACGCCCCGCTGCGGGTCAGTCCCGCGATGGTCCCGAGCCCGGGCGGCACCGGAACCCCGGCCATCACCGGCGCGCGCCGCGAGGCGCACCCGATCGACGACGTCCTGGGTGCGGTCCTGGACGCGTGCGGGTTCGGCCTCGAGCCGCACCGCTACTACCAGTACTACCTTCCGTCCACTTTGGCCGCGATGAACTACCTGAGCGGCACGGCCCGCGATCCCGGCCAGGTCTTCGCGTTCCTCGGCGCCATGTGCGTGCGCACCCTGGACTCACTGGCGTTGATCGGCGGCCACGGCGCCCGGCTGGCCGGACTCGCCGGCCCGGCGGACTCCGCGCGCACCGAAGCCGCGCTGGCCCGCACCGCCCCGGCGGCGGAGACCGCCGCGACCGTCGAAGCGATCACCCGCACCGTCCTCGAACCACTGTCCCACCGCTTCGGCCCGCCGGCACTGGCCGCCTTCGACCGCGGCGCGCGGGAATACGCGCTCCTGCTGGACGTCCACCACGACGACCTGACCACGCAGCTGCGCTGGATCGACAGCGCCGAGGTCTACCGGGCCAAGGCCGAACGGCTGCAGGCCGCCATCGACGAGCACCACATCCCGGTCGCCCTGGACACCTTCGTCGAGTCCTGGGAGGAGTGCTCCACCACCCACGTGCACGACGACGACCGGCTGCTGGTCATCGAAAGCGGCGAGATGGAGTTCTGGAACTGCTTCTCCGGCATGCACAAGTTCCGCGCCGGCGACAAGCTGTTCATCCCGAAGCACCGCCTGCACGGCTCGGTCGTGCTGTCCGGCGAGTGCGTCTACCACCAGCCCGTGATCACCGCCGACCTGGACCAGCGCTATGGCTGAGCGGACCGCCGGCGTGCTGCTGCCCGAAATCCCCGGCAAGCGGCTGTTCCGCGCCGACCGGGCCGACCTGCCGCAGGACGCCCCGGCGTGGCTGGTCGAGGCCGCGGAGGTGTTCCGCACCGACGTCGGGCACGCGGAGTACCCGTGTCACTTCGGCCGCAACGCGCTGCACCTGGGCGAGCTGTTCGGCACCTGGGTCGGCGAGGACGGCGACCTGTCCGCGATGCGCGACGACCTCGTCGCCTTCCTGGACGCCACCCGGCCGTTCGCCCACCGCCGGATGGCGCTGGCCGCCTTCTTCGCCCCCGAGCCCGGCGCCGGCCACGCCGAGCACGGCCGGCGGTTCTGGACCGTGCTACGCCGGCTGTGCGACACCGACGACCGGCCGTGGCCCGACGAGATCCCGACGGCGCCGGAACACAGCCGCTGGGAGTTTTCGTTCCACGGCGTCCCGATGTTCGTCTTCGCCGCGGCCCCGACGCACGTCGCCCGCCGCAGCCGCAACCTCGGGGCCGGCCTGGTCATGCTGTTCCAGCCGCGCAACGTCTTCGCGGGCATCGAAGGCGGCAGCCCGGCCGGGATGGTCGCGCGGCGGCGGATCCGCGAGCGGCTCGCGGCGTGGGACTCGATCGAACCGCACCCGTTCATGGGGGACTACGGCGACCCGTCGAACTTCGAGTGGAAGCAGTACTACATCAGCGACGCCGACGGCGGGGCGATGTACGAGACGTGCCCGCTCACCCACGCGTTCCCCGACGACACCGAGCCGGCCGCCGACGTCCACGGCTTCGTCCACCGGCAGTTCGAGCAGCAGGCGGCGAAGACGCCGACGGCGGTCGCCGTCATCGCCGGCGAAGACGTCCTCGACTACCGCACGCTGGACCGGCGCGCCAACCACCTGGCCCGCACCCTGCGCGCGGAGGGCGTCCGGCCGGAGCACCGGGTCGGCGTCGTCGCCGACCGCAGCGCCGACACCGTCGTCGCGCTGCTGGGCGTGCTCAAGGCCGGGGCCGCTTACGTGCCCGTCGATCCCGCGCTGCCGGAAGAGCGGACGGTCCTGATGCTGGACGAGTCGGGGGTCGACGTGGTCGTCGCCCCGGGCCGGCTGCTCGGCCAGATTCCGGTCGGCCCGCGCCGCCTGGTCGCGGCCGACGGCGCGGGGCAGCTGGCCGGCGAGCCGCCGGTCCACGAAGCCACGCCGGACAACCTCGCCTACGTGCTCTACACCTCCGGCTCGACCGGCACGCCCAAGGGCGTCATGGTCACCCACCGGCAGCTCGCCCTGGCCACGCTCGCCCAGCGCGTGCCCGACCGGCCGTGGCCCGAGGCGTTCCTGCTGCCGATCTCGTTCTCCTTCGACGCCTCCGGCGTCGGCCTGTGGTGGACGCTGACCAGCGGCGGCGCGCTGATCATCCCGGCCGACGGCGACCACCGCGACCCGGGACGGCTGCGCGAGCTGGTCCAGCTGTACGGGGCCACGCACCTCGACTGCACCCCCGCGCTCTACGACCTGGTCCTCGGCACCGACCCGGCCCCGCTGGCCAGCCTGCGCTGCGCGATCGTCGGCGGCGAGGTGCTGCCGCCGTCGCTGGCCGCCCGGCACCGCGCCCTGCTGCCGGAGTGCCTGCTGGAGAACAACTACGGCCCGACCGAGGTCGCGGTCTGGGCCGTGACGCACCTGATCCGCGACGACGTCCCGGACGGCCGCGTGCCGATCGGGCACGCCATCGCCGGCGCGCACGCCCACGTGCTCGGCGACGACCTCGCCCCGGTCGCCGACGGCGAAGTCGGGGAGCTGTTCCTCGGCGGCGGCAACGTCGCCCGCGGCTACCAGCTGCGGCCCGGCCTGACCGCCGAACGCTTCCTGCCCGACCCGGCGGTGCCCGGGGCCCGGATGTACCGCACGGGCGACCTGGTCCGCCGGACCGAGCGCGGGGCCCTGGAGTTCCACGGCCGGGCGGACTCCCAGGTCAAGGTCCGCGGCCACCGCGTGGAGCTGGGCGAGGTCGAGGCGGCGCTGCGCGCCCACCCGGACGTCGCCGAGGCCGCCGCCGCCCTGCGCACCGCGGCCGGCGAGCCGGTCCTGGTCGCCTACCTCAGCCTGGTGCCCGGAGGGCAGCTGTCGGACACGGCCGTCCGCGCCCACCTCGCCCCGCGGCTGCCGGCCTCGTTCCTGCCGTCCCGGATCGTGCGGCTGGCGGCCCTGCCGCGGCACGCGAACGGCAAGCTCGACCGGGCCGCCCTGCCGGACGTCGCGGAGGCCGCGTCATGAAGCTCGTCATGCTGCGCCCGGCCTTCCTCCCCGCCGACACCGGCTCCCTGCGCGCCACGCCGGTCACCGACGCGGTCGCCGAACTCGGGCCCCTCGTCGCCACCCGGGCCCTCGGTGACGCCGAGCTGCTGGACCGGCTGGCGGCCGTGCCGGTGCGGCCGGCCGGGACCAAGCTGGACCGGTCCGCGTTCACCGGTGTCCTGTCCCGCAAGGAACAGCACTTCGCCGTGCACGACGGGTTCTTCGGCGTCTTCCGCGCCACGGACGCCGCGACCGAGCTGTTCGCGCACTGCGCGCTCGTCGGCTACCGCACGATCCTGCGCGAAGCCACCCGGTGCGGCACCACGCTGGACGACGAGCAGTGGGGACGGCTGCGGCACGGCATCGAGGCCACCATCGCCTACGCCCTCGGCCTGCCCCTCGGCGAACCGCGGCCCGCCCCGGCGCCGGCCGGGACGGCCGCGCTGGATCCGCACCGGCGCTGGCGCAGCGGCCACCACGTGTTCTTCCCGTTGATCCAGGCCATCGTGCTCGGGCTGGGCTGCTTCCAGGCCGCGCTCAACGCCGGCCGGCTCGACGAGGCCGGCGAGGCGCTGGCCTTCGCGACCGCCACCATGTCCGCGTCCCGCGACGCCATGCGGTTCGCCTCCGACTTCCCGGCCGGCGACTACGGCGGCGCCGTCCGGCCGGCGATGGCGCCGCCGCACCTGCCCGTCGGGCTGTCCGGGGTCATGTCCGAAGACCACGACCTGCTCATCCGCCGCTTCCGCGAACTGCGCGAGGTGTTCCCCACCCTGACCGGGCCGCTGGTCGCGCGGCGCGAAGAGTTCATCACCGCCGTCGAAGGCACCTACGACGCCCACAAGCGCGTCTGCGCCCGGTTCGACGGCGACCACGTCGTCAGCCTGCGCATGAGCGCGTCGAGCTCGGCCAAGGCCGTCGGGGTGCTGGAACAGCTGGAACGGTCCCGTCTCAACACCTTGAGGTCCCTGTGACGACCCCGGAAACCCTCGCCGAGCTGCTCGCCCGCCGCTGCGCCGAGCAGCCGGCCCGCGAAGCCCTGACGTTCCTCGGTGACGACGGGAACGCCGTCGAAATCACCTACGCCGAACTGGACGCGCGGGCGCGCGCCATCGCCGCGATCCTCACCGGAAGCTGCCGGGCCGGGGCGCGGGCACTGCTGCTGTACCCGCCGGGGCTCGACTACGTCGCCGGGTTCTTCGGCTGCCTGTACGCCGGGATCATCGCCGTACCCGCCTATCCCCCGCTCGACAAGCGCCAGGCCGCCCGCCTGACCGGGATCGCCGCCGACGCCGCCCCGGCCGCCGTGCTGACCGGGACCGCGTTCCTGGAGCCGGCCCGTGCCCTGCTCGAACCGGTGCTGCGCGAGGCCGGGGTGACCGCGGCGTGGCTCGCCACCGACGCCGCGGCGGCCGTGACCGGGCACGAGCCCGTGCGGCACAACGCGGACCGGATCGCGTTCCTGCAGTACACGTCGGGCTCCACCGGGCAGCCCAAGGGCGTCGTGATCACCCACGCGAACCTGCTGCACAACTCGGCCTTCATCCGCGACCGGTTCGGGCACACCGCGGCCAGCCGCGGCGTGATCTGGCTGCCGCCGTACCACGACATGGGGCTGATCGGCGGGATCCTGCAGCCGGTGTTCGCCGGCTTCCCGGTGACGCTGATGTCGCCGCTGAGCTTCCTGCGCGAACCGGCGCGCTGGCTGCGTGCCGTCTCCGACTACGGCGCGACCACCAGCGGCGGCCCGAACTTCGCCTACGACCTCGCGGTGCGCAAGACGACGCCGGAGCAGCGCGAGGCCATGGACCTGAGCCGGTGGACGGTGGCCTTCACCGGCGCCGAGCAGGTGCGTCCGGCCACTTTGGACGCCTTCGCCGACGCCTTCGCCGTCGCGGGCTTCCGCCGGCGGGCGTACTTCCCGTGCTACGGACTGGCCGAGGCCACCCTCATGGTCACCGGCGTGCGCTTCGACGCCGACCCCGACGTCACGGCGTTCTCGGCCGACGCCCTCGCCACCGGCCGCGCGCTGCCGCCCGCCGACGGCGCTCCCGTGCGGCAGCTGGTGTCCTGCGGGACGCCACCCGCCGACGGCGGGGTCGCGATCATCGACCCGGACAGCGGTTCGCCGGTCGGCGACGGGACGATCGGCGAGATCACCGTCTCCGGGCCGTCGGTCGCCGCCGGGTACTGGGGCGGCCGCGACGCCGAGGTGTTCGGCGGCGGCCGGGTCCGCACCGGCGACCTGGGCTTCCGGCACGGCGGGGCGCTGTACGTCACCGGGCGGCACAAGGATCTGATCATCGTCCGCGGCCGCAACGTCGCCCCGGACGACGTCGAGCTGACGGCGGCGGGCGCGCACCCAGCGCTGCGGCCGGGCTGCGGCGCCGCGATCGCCGTCGAGGCCGGCGGCGAAGAGCGGCTGGCCGTCGTGCACGAGGTGCAGGGCCCGAAACCGCTGCCGCTGCCCGCGATCGCGGACGCCGTGCGGACGGCGGTGCTGGCCGAGCACGGCGTCGCCGTGAGCCGCGTCGTGCTGCTGGGCAAGGGCGGCCTGCCGAAGACGTCGAGCGGGAAGGTGCGGCGCTCCGAGTGCCGGCGGGCGCTGGCGGCCGGCGAGCTGCCGGTGCGGTTCGACGACGGCGACGTGGTCGCCGAAGGGCTGCGGGAGCGGGCCGCGGCGGTGCTGGGCCTGGCGAGCCTCGACCTCGACGTGCCGCTGGCGGCGCTCGGGCTCGACTCGGTCAAGGCCGCGGAACTCGCGGTGCGGGCCGAAGCGGCGGGCCTCCGGCTGCACCTGCCGGACCTGATGGCGGGCGCCGACCTGCGGACCCTCGCCGGCTCGGCGACCGCGGTCGAGGCCACGGCGGCCACCGGCGCCACCGATGCGCTGACCGAGGGCGAGCGCGCGATGTGGTTCCTGCACCGCCTGGCCCCGGAGTCCACGGCGTACCACATCGGCCACGCCGTCGACGTCACCGGTCCCTTCGACGAACACCGCTTCGCCGCCGCCCTGGACACCGCGATCGCCCGCCACGCTGCCCTGCGCACCCGCTTCGGCGTCCGCGACGGCGAGCCGTACCGGATCGTCGGCGAGTCCTCTGTGGACTGGGCGTCGATCGACGCGGCCGGGTGGCCGCTGTCCCGGGTGGACAGTGTGGTCCAGGCGATGGCCGACGCGCCCTTCGACCTGGAAGCCGGGCCGTTGTGGCGGATCCGCCACTGGCGGCTGTCGGCGGACCGGCACGTGCTGGCGCTCGCCGTCCACCACATCGCCGCGGACCTGTGGTCGCTGACGGCGTTGCTCCGCGAGCTGTTCGAAGGTCCGCCGGACGCCGGCGGCGCGCCGGACATGGCCGCCGCGGTCCGGGCCGAACGCACCTACCTGGCCACCGCGGAGGCCCGCCGGGCGCACGAACGCTGGGGCCACCGCCTGGCCGACCCGCCGGAACCGCTCGACCTGCCCACCGACCGGCCGCGGCCCGCGGTCCAGGGGTTCGGTGGCGCCCGGCACCTGCAGGACCTGCCGCCGGAAACGGCCCGTGCGGTCGACGCGCTCGCCGCCGCGGAGCACGTCTCCCCCTACGCCGTGCTGCTCGCCGCCTACGCCTGGCTCCTGCACGCCTACACCGGCGCCACCGACCTCGTCGTCGGCGCGCCGGCGCCGGGACGGCTGACCGGGGAGACCGCCGGCGTGCTCGGGCTCGCCGTCAACGTGGTGCCGGTGCGGTGCGAGCTCACCGCCGGCGCCACGTTCCTCGACACGGTCCGGCACGTCGCCGCCCGCGTGCGGGAGGCCCTGTCCGGGCAGCGGATCCCGTTGCCCCGGCTGGTCGAGATCGCCCACCCCGACCGGGACCCCGGCCGCAGCCCGCTGTTCCAGACGTTGTTCGCCTTGCAGCAGGCCCCGGCCGGCGACCCGCTGTCCGCGCTGCTGCTCGACGCCGGTTCCGTCGACGCCGGCGGCCTCCGGTTCACCCCGCGGCCGGTCGCGGTCACCGGCGCGCAGCTCGACGTGTCCCTGGAGCTCGTTCGCACGGGCGAAACGCTGCGCTGCGGCCTCACCTACGACACCGCGCTCTGGGACACCGACACCGCGGTCCGGTTCACCGGGCACTTCGCCGCGCTGCTCGGCCGGGTCGTCGCGGACCCGGCGACCACGGCGGCGGGGATCGACCTGCTGCTGCCCGCCGAACGCACCGCCGTCGAAACCGGCTGGAACGCGCCGCGCACCGCGATCGCCGGCGAGCTCTTCCACGAAGCCGTCGATCGCCAGGATCCGCACGCCACCGCGGTCCGCGACGGCGACCGTGCGGTCTCCTACGGCCGTCTGACGCGCTGGAGCGACACCCTCGCCGCCCGGCTGCGCGAGCTCGGCGCCGGTCCGGAGGACCGGATCGGGGTGCTGGCCGACCGCTCGGCCGAGTTCGTCGTGGCGGCCCTCGCGGTGCTCAAGGCCGGGGCGGCCTACGTGCCCCTGGACACCGACCACCCCACCGCGCGGCTCGTGGCGCTCGCCCGCGACGCGGGGATCAGCCTGCTCGTCGGCCCGGCCCCGGAAGCGGCCGGCCTGGCGCGGGCCATCGACCGCGGTGTGTCCACTGTGGACTGGGTCGAGCCCGCTTCCGAGCTCGAAGCGCCGCGCCAGGTCGCGCGTCCGGACAACGCCGCGTACGTCATGTACACGTCGGGCTCCACCGGCGAGCCGAAGGGGGTCTGCGTCACCCACACCGGTGTCGTCAACCTGCTCGACGCGCTGGCGTGCGAAGCGGGGGACGTCTGCGCGTGGTGGACCAGCGGCGGCTTCGACGTCTCCGTGTTCGAGATCTTCGGAGCGTTGCGGGCGGGGGCCACCGTCGACGTGGTGCCCGCCGCGGTGCGGCCGCACGCCGAGCGGTACGTCGGCTGGCTCGCCGAGCGCGGGATCACGCACGCCTACGTCCCGCCGTTCGCGCTGACCGCGTTGGAGGCAAAGGTCTCGCAGCTGGCGCTGCGGAAGCTCGTGGTGAGCGTCGAGCCGACGCCCGAACCGCTGCTGCGCCGCATCGCCGCCGCGTCACCGGGACTGTCGGTGATCAACGGCTACGGCCCGACCGAGGCCACGATCTTCGCGACCGTGCACGAGCTCGACCCGGACGGCGCCGGTTCCGGCATGGTGCCGATCGGCCGTGCGGTGCGCAACTGCCCGGTCCGGGTGCTGGACGCCGCGGGCCGGGCGGTCCCGGCCGGCGTGCCGGGCGAGCTGTTCGTCGGCGGCGCCGGCCTCGCCCGCGGCTACCTCGGGCGGCCCGCCGCCACCGCGGAGGCGTTCGTGCCGGACCCGTTCGCCGACCGGCCGGGCGCCCGGATGTACCGCACCGGGGACGTCGTGCGGTACCGGCCGGACGGGTTCCTCCGGTTCCTGGGCCGCCGCGACCAGCAGGTGAAGCTGCGCGGCGTGCGGATCGAGCTCGGCGAGGTGCAGGCCGCACTGGCCGCACAGCCGGAAGTGGCGTCGGCGCTGGTGACGGTGCGGCGGATCGGCGGGCAGCCGGTGCTGGTCGGGTACGTCGTGCCGGCCGGTCCCGCCGTCCCGGCCGACCTCCGGGCCCGCCTCCGGACCCTGCTCCCGGCCCCGATGGTGCCCTCGGCCGTCGTCGTCCTCGACGGCTGGCCGGTCACCGTCAACGGCAAGCTCGACCGCCGCGCGCTGCCGCTGCCGGAGTCCGTCCGCGGGCACGGCTTCGAGCCACCGGACGGCGACCGCGAACGCACCGTCGCCGGCATCGTCGGCAAGCTGCTCGGCGGCCGCGCCGTCGGACGGCACAACGACTTCTTCGACCTCGGGGCGCACTCGTTGCTGGCGGCGCAGGCCGCGCTGCAGATCGGCGGGGCGCTCGGGCTCGACGTGCCCGTCGTCGCGCTGTTCAGCCACCCCACCGTCGCCGCGCTCGTCGAAGCCCTGCCCTCGGTGGCGGCGCCGGTCGCACCGATCACCGCCCTGCCCCGCGCCCACGAGGACCCCGCCGCACTGGCCGCGCGCATCGCCGCGCTGCCCGACGACGTCGTCCGGCTGCTGACCGACGAGGTGAGTGGAGCATGACCGACCTGTCCGTTCCCCAGCGCAGGCTGGCCGAGCGCCTGCACGCCGAAGCCGGGCGCGGCAGCACGACGTTCCCGGCGACCGCCGCCCAGCGCCGCATCTGGCTGCTCCACCAGCTGGCGCCCGACAGCTCGCGCTACACGATGCCGGCCGCCCTGCGCCTGCACGGCGAGCTGGACGTGCCCGCGCTGCAGCGTGCCCTCACCGCGGTGGCCACCCGCCACGAGGCGTTGCGCACCGTTTTCCCCGCCGTGGACGGGGTTCCGGTGCAGCGCGTCCACGCCGAGGCAAGCCTCCGGCTGGAGATCCGGGAACCCAACGGCGTCACCCCGGCGGACGCGCTGCGCATGGCCGTCACGGAGCCGTTCGACCTGGCGGCCGCCCCGCCGGTGCGGGCGATCCTGTGGCCGGTCGCCCTCGGCGAGCACCTGCTCCTGATCGCCGTGCACCACATCGCCGCCGACGCCTGGTCGCTGCCGATCCTGCTGACCGACCTGGCCGCGGCCTATCGCGCCGGACAGGACGACCGCGCGCCCCTTCCGATCCAGTGCGGCGACTACGCGGTCTGGGAAGCCGGCGCCGACGCCCGCGCGCAGGCCGACGCGGCGGCCGGCTACTGGCGGCGCGTCCTCGCGGACCCGCCCGAACCGCTGGACCTCCCGGCCGACCACCCGCGTCCGCCGGCCGAAGCCGGGCCGGCCGCGACGCACCGCAGCGTGCTCCCGCCCGACCTCACCCGGCAGCTCCGAGCCCACGCCCGCGCCACCCGGACCACGGTGTTCACCGTGCTGCACGCCGGACTGACGGCCGTCCTGCACCGCTTCACGGGTGCCCGCGACCTGATCATCGGCGTCCCGGTCTCCGGCCGCATCCGGAGCGAGACCGCCGCACTGGTCGGCTGCTTTGTCAACACGTTGCCGCTGCGCACCTTCTGCGCCGCCGACACCGGTTTCGCGGCGCTGCTGGACCAGGTCCGCAACCGCACCCGCGAGGCCCTCACCCACCAGGCCGCACCGCTGGAGCGCATCATCGCGGAGGCCGGCGCGAAGCGGCTCCCGGGTCGCGCACCGCTGTTCGACGTCGGGCTCACCCTGCAGCCCCGCCTCGACGTCTCCGGGCTGTTCGCCGGACTGCGCGCCGAAGCCGTGCCCCTCGACGCCGCCGACGCCAAGTTCGACCTCGGCTGCCTGATCGAGGAGGACGGCGACACCCTGCGCATCGCGTGGGAGTACCGCGCCGATCTGTTCGACGCCGCCACCGTCGGCTCCCTCGCCGCCTGCTTCACCGCGCTCCTGACCGAAGCGACGGCCGATCCGGACCGGCCCCTCGGCGCCCTGCAACTGGTTCCGGACCCGGCCGAGCACACCACGCCGGCGCCGGACGCCGGAACCGTCGTCGACCGGTTCGCCGCCGCGGTCACCGCGAACCCGGACGCCCCGGCGATCGTCGACGGCGACCGCACCCTCGGCTACCGCGACCTGGACCGGCTCACCAACCGGATCGCCCGTGCCCTGCGCGACCGCGGCGTCGGCCCGGAAACCCCGGTCGGCGTGTGCCTGCCGCGGTCCGCGGACTTCGCCGTCGCCTGCCTGGCCGTGGTGAAGGCCGGCGGTCACTACGTCCCGCTCGACGCCGGCCAGCCCCGCGAGCGCCTGGACCGCATGCTCGCCGACGCCGGGATCGCCCACGCGATCACCGCGTCGCCGTCGCCGGAATTCCTCGCCGCGACCGGCACGCTGCTCATCGACCGGCCCGAGGCCTGGGCCGGCCAGCCCGAGACCGCGCTCGAAACCCCCGTGCACCCGGACACCCTGGCCGCCCAGATCTTCACGTCCGGCTCCACCGGCCGCCCCAAAGCCGTCGCCCTCACCCACCGCGGCGTCGTCGACCTCGTCCGGCCCGGTGACTACAGCGGCCTGGGCCCGGACCGGACGCTGCTCTGGCTGTCGTCGGTGTCCTTCGACGCCGCCACCTGGGAGATCTGGGGCACGCTGCTGCACGGCGCCCGCGGCGTGGTGCACCCCGAACTCGCCTTCACCGCCGCGGCGATCGGCACGGCCGTCCGGACGCACGGCGTCACCGCCGCCGTGCTGGCCACCGCGCTGTTCCACGCGATCGTCGACGAAGACCCGGCCGCGCTGCGCGGGCTGCGGACCGTGCTGATCGGCGGCGAAGCGCTGTCGGTGCCGCACGTCCGGCGGGCCCTGGCGGCCGCGCCCGGCCTCACCGTGATCAACGGCTACGGACCGGCCGAAGCCACCACCTGCGTCACCGCGCATCCCGTGTCCGAAGTGGACCCCGGTCTCGGCGCCCTGCCGAGCGTCCCGATCGGGCGCGCGGTCAACGGCAGCCGGGTGGTGCTGCGTGACGCCGACGGCTACCCGGTCCCGCCCGGCGCGGTCGGCGAGGTGTGGCTGGGCGGCCCCGGGCTGGCCCGCGGCTACACCGGGCACCCGGCCCAGACGGCCGAGCGGTTCGTGCCCGCACCGGACGGCGGCCGCTGGTACCGCACCGGCGACCTGGCCCGCCGGCTCGGCGACGGCACGCTGCTGTTCCGGGGCCGCGTCGACGCGCAGGTCAAGATCCGCGGCCACCGCGTCGAGCCGGGCGAGGTCGAGGCCGTGCTCACGCGGCACCCCGCGGTCACCGCGGCCGCGGTGGTCGCGCACCGCCTCTCCCCCACGGACAACCGGCTGGCCGCGTACGTCGTCACCGGCGACGTCGCCGAACTGCGTTCCTGGCTGGCATCGGCGCTGCCGTCCTACCTGGTCCCGGCCTCGCTGACGGCCGTCGACACCCTTCCGTCGACCCGCAACGGCAAGCTCGACGCGGCCCGGCTGCCCGCACCGCAGTGGGCCGAGCACGCCGGCGACGGGCGCCCGCGGACCGGGACCGAGGACGCCGTCGCCCGGATCTGGGCGGAACTGCTGGACCTCGACCCCGCCGCGATCGGTCCCGGCGACGACTTCTTCGACCTGGGCGGCCACTCCCTGCTCGCCTCGCGCCTGGTTTCCCGGCTGGCCGCGCGGCTCGGCGCCGACGTCGGCCTGGCCGAGGTGTTCACCCGCACGACGCTCGCCGCGCTGGCGGACGTCGTGGCGACCGCCGCACCGGCACCGGCGGCCGGGGCGATCGAGCCGGGACCGCGTCCGGCGCCGCTGTCCCACGCCCAGGAACGGCTGTGGTTCCTCGCGCGCCTGGACCCGGGCTCCCCGGCGTACCACCTGCCCCTTTCCGTCCGGATCACCGGAGCGCTGGACACCGCCCGGCTGGCCGCCGCGTGGGACACGGTGATGGCGCGCCACGAAGCGCTGCGTTCGGTGATCGAAGAACGTGCCGAAGGGCTGTTCGCCGTTCCCGCCGCGCCGGCCGCGCTGCAGTACGTCGACGATCCGGCCGGGCACCTGCGGCACGACCTGGCGCGGCAGCCGTTCGACCTGGCGCACGACGTCCCCGTCCGGGCGCTGCTGGCCCGCGTCGGCGAGCAGGAGCACGTGCTCTCCGTCGTGGTCCACCACATCGCCGCGGACGGCCGGTCGGTGGCGATCCTCGCCGAGGAGCTGAGCGCGGCGTACGCGGGTGAGGCGGACGCCGGGCCCGTCGTCCAGTACGGCGATTTCGCGCACTGGCAACGGAACCGGCTGTCCGGGACGGCCCTGGACGCCCTCACCGGCTTCTGGCGCTCCGCTTTGGACGGTGCACCGCTCGTCCTGGAGCTGCCGGCCGACCGCCCGCGCCCGCCGCGGCAGGCGTTCGGCGGCGCTTCGGTGCCGGTCACGATCCCGGCCGGGACGGCCGCCCGGATCAGGACGCTGGCCGCGTCGGCCGGCTGCACCGAGTTCATGGTGCTGTCGGCGGCGTTCGCCGCCACGGTGTCGGCCTACAGCGGGCAGCACGACGTCCTGTTCGGGACGCCGGTCGCCGGCCGCCCGCACCCGGACGTCGAGCGCACGGTGGGCAGCTTCGCCAACACGGTGGTGCTGCGTGCCGACCTGTCCGGCGAGCCGACCGCCCGGGAACTGCTGGCGCGGGTGCGCCGGACGTGCCTGGCGGCCTTCGCGCACCAAGACCTGCCGTTCGAAAAGCTCGTGGAAGCGCTGACGCCGGAGCGGGACCTGTCCCGCAACCCGGTGGTGCAGACCATGCTGGCGCTGAACACGAACACCCCGCCCCGGCTGGCCCTGCCGGGCCTGCGGGTGCGGCACCTGGCCGCCGAGCTGCCGGTCGCGCGGTTCGACCTGGCGCTGTGGCTCGCCGACGGCGACGACGGCGGCATCGGCGGGTTCGCCGAGTACGACACGGCGTTGTTCGACCCCGAGACCGTGTCCGGGGTGCTCGGGCACTTCGCCGAGCTCCTGACGGCGATGACCGCGGATCCGGACGTCGTGCTCGAGACCGTCCTGACGGACACCGACGCGGACCGGTTGCGCACCTGGGGCGGCGGATCCGCGCCCCTGGCGGGAGAACCGGTGCCGGCCGCGGTCGCGCGGATCGCCGCGACCGATCCGGACCGGCCCGCGATCGCCGCCGAAGACGGCTCGGTGCGGACCTACGGGCAGCTGTGGCAAGCCGCCGTGGACATCGCCGCGCGGCTGCGCTCGGCGGGCGTCGAATCGGGGGCCGCGGTCGGGATCTGCGCCGGGCGGTCCGCGTCGACGGTCGCGGCCCTGCTCGGCTGCGGGCTCGCCGGTGCCGCGTACGTGCCGCTGGATCCGGCGGCCCCCGAGGCCCGGCTGGCGCGGATGGCGGAGATCGCCGGCCTCGCCGTCGTGCTGGCGGACGCGGAATCGGCCGGGCGCATCACGTTCGCGCCGGTGCTGCCCGTCGACGGCGAGCCGGCCGGCGACCCCGCACCGCCAACACTGTCCGAAGTAGACAGCCCCGCCTACATCCTGTTCACCTCCGGCAGCACCGGCGAACCCAAGGGCGTCACCGTCCCCCACTCCGCGCTGACCGCGTTCCTGGCCGCGATGACCGGCCACGAGCCCGGCCTGTCCGCGCGCAACCGCCTGGTCGCCGTCACGCCGTTCACCTTCGACATCGCCGCCCTCGAGCTCTTCGGCCCACTCACCCGCGGCGCCTGCGTCACGCTCGCCGAGCCGGCGACCACGCACGACGGCGTCGCGCTCGCCCGGTTGCTGGAGGCCGCCGACTGCGACGTGCTCCAGGGCACCCCGGCCACCTGGCGGCTGCTCCTCGACGCCGGGTGGCGGCCCTGGCCGGGCTTCCGCGCGCTGTGCGGCGGCGAGGCGCTCCCCGCCGACCTGGCGGCCGAACTCCGGGCGCACGGCGCCGAGGTGTGGAACCTCTACGGCCCGACCGAGACGACCGTGTGGTCGACCGTCGAGCGCGTCGACGACTCCGGGGTCATCGGCATCGGCCGGCCGATCCCCGGCACCACCCTCGAACTGACGACCCCCACCGGGGCCCGGGTCCCCGTCGGCGCGGTCGGCGAAATCCGGCTCTCCGGCGCCGGCTTGGCCCTCGGCTACGCCGCCCGCCCGGCCGCCACCGCCGAGCGGTTCGTCCCCGGCGACGGCGGCGAACGCCGGTACCGCACCGGCGACCTCGCCCGTTTCGACCACAGTGGACGGTTGCGGCACCTCGGGCGCGCGGACGCGCAGCTGAAGATCCGCGGCCACCGCGTCGAACCCGCCGAGGCCGAAGCCGCCCTCACCGCGCACCCCGGCGTGCCGGCCGCGGCGGTCGTCGCCCGCGAAGGCCGGCTCGTCGGCTACTACCTCCCCGATCCGGCGGCCGGCGGGCACGTCGATCCCGCCGTGCTGAAGGCCCACCTGAGCACCCTGCTGCCCAGCTACCTGATCCCCGACCTGCTGCTCCCGCTGAGCGAGTTCCCGTTGACACCGCACGGGAAACTCGACCGCGCCGCGCTAGCCGCGCGCCCGATCCGGCAGGCGGCCGCCACCGCGGACCTCGGCCCGCGCGACGGGCTGGAAGCCGTCGTCGCCGAGACCTGGTCCGACGTCCTCGGCCGACCCCTGTCCGCCGGCGACGACTTCTTCGCCGCCGGCGGCCATTCGCTCGACGCCGCCCGCGCCGCGACCCGCCTGTCCGCCGCCCTCGGCCTGGAAATCCCGGTGCCGGCCGTGTTCGAGCACCCCAGCCCGGCGGCGCTCGCCGAGTGGGCGCGGGCCCGGACGGCCGGGCCCGCCGACCCGATCCCGGTGCAGCCCGGCGACGGCCCGTTCCCGCTGTCCTCGGCGCAGGAACGCCTGTGGTTCCTCGCCGAATACGCCCCCGAGTCCCCGGCCTACAACGTCCCGGTCGCGGCCCGGGTCACCGGCCCGCTCGACGTCCCCGCGCTGCGCCGGGCCCTCGGCAGCCTGGTCACCCGGCACCCCGCGCTGCGGACGGTGTTCGAGGACGCCGGCGGCCGCGGCACCCAGCGCCACCTCCCGGCCGCCGAGGCCGCGGCGGCCGCGCTGCGGATCGTCGACCTCACCGGCGTCCCCGGCGCCGCGGACCGCGCGGCCGACCTGGCCGCCGCCGCGGCCACCCGGCCGTTCCGCCTGGCCGAGGGCGAACCGCCGTTCCGCGCCACCCTCCTGCGGGTGTCCCCGCTCGACCACGTGCTCGTCCTGGTCCTGCACCACATCGTCGCCGACGGCTGGTCGGTGTCGGTACTGGCCCGCGACCTCGCGGCCGCCTACGCCGGCACCGAACTGCCGGAACCCGCGCTGCGGCACAGCGATTACGCCGCCTGGCAACGCAGCCGCGCCGCCCGCGCCGCGGGTCAGCTCACCCGCCGCTGCGAAGAGCTCGCCGGTGCCCCGCACACCCTGGAACTGCCCGCCGACCGGCCGCGGCCACCCGAGCGCCGCCACCACGGCCGCACCCTGCCGCTGGCCGCCGGCACCGGGCTCACCGAGCGGGTCCGCGCGCTGGCCCGGGACGCCGGCGTGACCGAATTCATGGTGCTGCTGGCCGCGTTCGCCGCCACCCTGACCCGGTTCAGCGGCCAGGAGGACCTGCTGATCGGCACCCCCGCCGCCCAGCGCACCGCCCCCGGCACCGCCGACGTCGTCGGCCTGTTCGCCGAGACCCTCGTGGTGCGCGCCGGCACCGGCGGCGACCCGACCGTGCGCGAGCTGCTGGCCCGCGTCCGCCGGGCCTGCCTGGACGCCTACGCCGCCCCCGACGTCGCGTTCGAAACCCTGGTGGACGCGATGGCGCCGCAGCGCGACCCGGCCCGCAGCCCGCTGTTCCAGGTGATGATCGCGCTGAACAACGCCGCGGGCGCGCTGCCGGAGCTGCCCGGCCTGGCCGTCGAAGGCGTGCCCGTACCGAACCGCACCGCCAAGTTCGACGTCGTCCTGAACCTGCTCGACACCCCCGGCGGCATCGACGGCGGCCTGGAGTACGACACCGACGTCTACCAGGAACCGCTGATGACCCGGTTCGCCGAGCACTACCTGCGGACCCTGCGGGAGTTCACCGACGGCCCCGACCGGCCGCTGTCGGCCATCGGCGCGCTGAGCCCGGCCGAGGAACGGACCTGGCTGCGCGACTTCAACCGGGTGCCCGCCGGCTACGACCCGCAGGTGTGCCTGCACACCCTCGTCGAGGCCCAGGCCGCCGCGACCCCCGATGCGGTGGCGGTTTCCCTGGCCACCGAACCCGGCCGGCCCCGCCCCTCGCTCACCTACGCCGAGCTGGAGGACCGCGCCAACCGGCTCGCCCGGTACCTCGTCCGCCGGGACGTGCGGCCCGACGACGTCGTCGGCGTTGCCTTGCCGCGCAGCCTGGACGCCGTCGTCGCGCAGTACGCGATCCTCAAGGCCGGCGCCGGGTTTCTGCCGCTCGACCCGGCGCAGCCCGCCGCGCGGCTGGCGGACATCCTCGCCGACGCCGGGGCGCGCCTGGTCGTCACCGACGCCGACGGCGACCGCGTGCTGCCGCCGGAACCCGGCCGCGTCCACGTCGACCGCGCCGGGTGGACCGAGGACGCCCGGCCGCCGTCGGTGGCCGTCACGCCGGGCCACCTCGCCTACGTCGTCTACACCTCCGGGTCCACCGGCAAGCCCAAGGGCGTGCAGATCGAACACCGCGCCATCGCCAACAACCTGCTGTGGATGCAGCAGGACTGGCCGCTGGACGCGGCGGACCGGATGCTGCACAAGACCACGACCACCTTCGACGTCGCCGTCAAGGAGGTGTTCTGGCCGCTGCTGGCCGGCGCCGAGCTGGTCCTGGCCAAGCCCGGCAGCCAGCGCGACCCCGACTACCTGGTCGAGCTGATCGCGGACGCCGGGATCACCATCACCCACTTCGTGCCGTCCATGCTCGAACTCGCGGTGGAGGTGCTCGACGCGGCCGGCACGGGCTTCCCGGCCTCGCTGCGGTACGTCATGTGCGGCGCCGAGACGCTGCCGGTCGCCACGCAGGAGGCGTTCTTCGCCCACGGTTCCGCGGACCTGCTGCACATGTACGGCCCCACCGAGACCGCGATCGCCGTCACCGGCTGGACCTGCAAGCGCGCCCAGTCCCGCAGCCGGGTGCCGCTCGGCGTGCCGATGCCGCTGGTGGAGCTCTACGTCCTGGACCGCCACGGCCGGCCCGTCCCGCCCGGGGTCTGGGGCGAGCTGCACGTCGGCGGCTGCTCCCTCGGCCGCGGCTACCTCGGCCGGCCTGCGGAGACCGCCGCGGCGTTCGTGCCGGACCCGTTCTCCGGCCGGGAAGGCGCGCGGCTCTACCGCACCGGCGACGTGGTCCGGCACGGCCCCGACGGCCTGCTGGAGTTCCGGGGCCGCGCCGACGACCAGATCAAGATCCGCGGCTTCCGGGTCGAGCTCGGCGAAATCGAGGCCGCGCTGGCCGCCGAACCGGACGTGCGCCAGGCCGCGGCCGTGCTGCGCGGCCGCGGCGCCGACGCCCGGCTGATCGGCTACGCCGTGCCCGCGCCCGGGACGGCCCTCGATCCGGCGGACCTGCGTCGCCGGTTGCGCGGCCGGCTGCCGGACTACATGGTCCCGGCCGACGTCGTGGTCCTGACCGCAATGCCGCTCGGCGACAACGCCAAGGTCGACCGCGCGGCGCTGCCCGACCCCGCGCCGCGGCGGCGGACCGGCCCGGCCGCGGCGCCGGGCGACGCCTTCGAAGCGGCCGTCGCCGAGGTCTGGGCCGAGGTCCTCGGCACCGGCGCGGTCGGCGCCGACGACGACTTCTTCGTCCTCGGCGGCAACTCGCTGCAGGCCGCGCGCATCGCCGCCCGGCTGCGCGAACGGTTCGGGTGCGAACTGCGGCTGCGGGACGTCTTCGTCGAACCCACGGTCTCGGGGATCGCCCGGCTGCTGCGCGCCGCCGGCCGGACCACCGCCATCACCCGGCAGCACCGCCGGGCCCGCCCCGCACCGCCCGCTCATCTCGGGGGAAAGCCGTCATGACCACACTGCAAAGCCCGGCCGTGCCCGACGCCACCGCCGAGGACGTGTTCCCGCTGTCCTTCGCCCAGGAACGGATCTGGTTCCTGGACCAGCTCGATCCGGGCAGCGCCGCGTTCACCATCACCGCCGCGCTGCGGGTCCGCGGCCGGCTCGACGCCGCCGCGCTGGACCGCGCGCTGACCGCGCTGACCGAGCGGCACGAGGTGCTGCGGACCCGGTTCGACCACGACGGGACCGCGCCGGTGCAGCTCGTCGCGCCGGAGAGACCGCCGGTGCTGCGGCTGGCCGACCTCGGCGGCCTGCCGGTCGAGCAGGCGCGGGCCGCGGCCGAAGCCGTCGCGGAGCGGCAGGCGCGGTCGTCGTTCGACCTGCGGGAAGGACCGCTGCTGCGGACCGGGCTGGTGCGGATCGCCGACGGCGAAGGGCTGCTGCTGCTCGTGCTGCACCACACCGCCTGCGACGGCTGGTCGGCCGACCTGCTGGTCCGCGACCTGGCCGAGCTGTACCGGGCCGAGGTGCGCGGGTCGGCGCCGGAGCTGCCCGAGCTGCCGATCCAGTACGCCGACTTCGCCGTCTGGCAACGGGAAACGCTGGCCGAAAGCGGCTTGGACGAGCAGCTCGCGTACTGGAAGCAGGCGCTGGCCGGCGTCCCGCGGGTGCTGGATCTGCCGACCGACCACCCGCGTCCGGCGGAGCAGGACTTCGGCGGCGCGATGGTGTCGCGGGAAATCGGGCCGGCCCTGGCCGCGGCACTGGTCGGCGCGGCGCGGGCCGAAGGCGCGACGCCGTTCATGCTGCTGCTGACCGCCTACCAGGCCGTGCTGGCCCGCCGCTCCGGGCAGGCCGCGTTCCTGGTCGGGACGCCCGTCTCGGGCCGCACCCGGCCGGAAACCGCCGACCTGCTCGGCTGTTTCATCAACATGCTGGCGCTGCCCGCGGACGCGGCGGGCGACCCGGCCGTGCGTGACCTGCTGGCTCGCGTGCGCCGCACCTGCCTGGCCGGCTACGCCCACCAGGACCTGCCGTTCGAGCACCTGGTCACCGAACTCGACCCGCCCCGCGACCTGGGCCGCGCGCCGCTGGCGCAGGTGCTGCTGGCGGTGCAGGACGGACTGTCGGGCGAGGTCGACGTCGAAGGGGCGACGCTCGTCCCCGCGCCGGTCTCCGGCGGCGTGGCCAGTTACGACCTGACGCTGGACGCCCAGCTGGCACCCGAGGGGTTCCGGCTGAACCTGGTCTACGCCACGGCGTTGTTCGAGGCGGCGACCGCCGAAGGGATCCTCGAGGACGTCGTCGCGGTGCTCACCGCGATGGGCGAGGACCTCGGCGTCCGGCTGTCCGAACTGCCGATCGGGGCGGGACTGCCCGAGACCGCCGAGGTCCGGACCGGCGAAGCCCGCCGGATCGCCGCCGAGGTACTCGGGATCGCCTCGCTCGAGCCGGTCGAGGTCACCGGCGAGCTGGCCGGCCCGGTCGCGATCTGCGTCCGCGACGACGTCCGCCGCGCCGCCGCCCGCCAGGCGGCGTGCGGGCGGGGTGGGCTCTTCCTCGAGCTGGATGCCACCGCGCCGCCCGCGTACCTGGCTCGTCACCTCGGTCCGGCGACGGTGCTCGTCACCGACCGCGAGGATCTGGGGGACCTGCCGGTCCGGGTGATCGCGCCGCCGGACGAGGGCCTGCCGCCCGAGTCCGGTCGGCTCGGCGAAACAGGCCGGGAAGCGCTCGTTCCGGCTCAGCTGAGCCGGGATCTGGTCTTTCCGCTGCGCGCCCTCACCGGCACCACCCCCGCGGCCGGGATCACCGATTTCACCGGCCGCCCGGCGCTGCCCGGTGCCCGCGGCGAGCTCTGGTTCTCCGGGACCGCCGAACCGCTGCACCACATCGCCGGTGCCGCCCGGACCGCCGAGCTCCTGACTCCCGCACCCGGCGGCGCGCGCCGCCTGCGGACCGGGCGCACCGCCCGCGTGATCGACGGCCGCGTCGAACTGCTCGACCCGCCGGACCTGGCCGAGCTCGAAGCGGTCCTGCGCGCCCATCCGGACGTCACCGCCGCGGCCGCCGTCACCACCCCGGCCGGTGAGACCGTCGCCGTGCACGCCCCGGCCGTGGTGTCCGATGTGGACGCTTATCTGGCGGCCGAGCTGCCCGCAGCGCTGCTGCCCGGCCGCTGCCTCGGCGTGCCCGAGCTGCCGGACACGCCCGAAGCACTGCTCGCCGTCACCGCGCAGCGCACCAGCGGCTACGAAGGCGCCGCCCGGCCGCGCACCCACCTGGAGCGGGCGATCCTCGACTGCTTCGGCACCGCACTGGACCGCCGCGACATCGGCATCCACGACGACTTCTTCGACGCCGGCGGCACTTCCCTCACCGCGGCACGCCTGATCGTCGCCCTGCCCGAGGCCGTGGGGATGCCGGTGCCGCTGAAGACGCTGTTCACCAGCTCCACCGTCGCCGCGCTCGCCGCCGCCCTCGAAGACCCGGAGGGCCCGGGCGCCCCGGACAGCGCCATGGCCATGGCGCTGTCCGACGAGCAGCTGCCCCCCGGCATCGCCCCGTCCGGGCCACCACGGCCCGCACCCCCGGACGGCGGCCTCGGCTGCGTCCTGCTCACCGGCGGCACCGGGTTCCTCGGCGGCCACATGATCGCCGAGCTCCTGCGCCACGGCGCCACGGAGGTCGTGTGCCTGGTCCGCGGCGAAGATCCCGCCGAACGGCTGGCGGCGAACCTGGCCGGCTACGACCAGGACGACGTCGACCCGGCGAAACTGACCGTCCTGCCCGGCGACCTCACACTGCCCCGCTTCGGGCTGGACGAGGCCGGGTTCGCGGCCTTGGCCGACCGCCTCGACGTCATCTACCACTGTGCCGCGCACATGAACTTCATCCTCCCCTACCGCGTGCTGCGCGCCCCGAACGTCGTCGGCACCACCGAAATCCTGCGGCTGGCCTGCACCGGACGGCCGACGCCGGTGCACTACATCTCGACCATCGACATGCGCGTCGGCGACGTGCTGCCCGAGCAGCCAGGGCCGCTGGAAGCCGGCACCTCCGACGGCTACGTGCTCAGCAAGAAGACCGGCGAGCACCTCGTCCTGGAAGCCGGGCGGCGCGGCCTGCCGGTGGGGGTGTACCGGCCCTGGCTGATCACCGGCGCCACCGGCACCGGCGCGGTCGGCGTGCGCGACCAGCTGGCGCTGTGCCTGGCCGGCAGCCTGATCGCCGGCCTGATGCCCGAGGACACCCCGATCCCGCTGCACGTGCTGCCGGTGGACCTGGTGTCCGCGGCGATCGTCCGGCTGTCCCGCCTGGCGCCCCGGCCCAACCCGGTGCACCAGTTCTACAACCCGCAGGTGGCGCCCATGGAGTCGATCCACGAACACCTCACCCGGACCGGGTACCGGTTCGACACCGTGCCGTACGCGCAGTGGCGGGTGCAGCTGGCCCGCCGCACCGCCGGCCGGCTGGACGGCCTGGCGGCCCTGCTGTCCATCGACGGCCCGATGACCGGCGACCCGGACGTCGTCGAGATCGGCAACACGCTGTCCGGCCTCGGCGGCGACGCCGGCTTCCCGGCCATCGACGTCGACTACGTCGCCAAGACCGTCGCCTTCCTGGTCCGGCAGGGCATGGTGCCCGAACTGAGCGCGAGCGGGGTGCCCTCATGATCACCGAACCCACCGGTCCCTGGCTGCGCCGCGCCGCGGAGCCGGCCGGCGGCGGCGACGTCCGCCTGTTCTGCCTGCCCCACGCCGGATCCGGGCCGGCCCGCTACCTGCGCTGGGCGGGCCGGCTGCCCGGGATCGACGTCTTCGGCGTCTGCCTGCCCGGCCACGAGCGCCGCGTCGCCGAGCCGCCGCTGCGCCGCGTCCCGGACATCGTCGACGCGCTCGCCGACGCCGCCGGGCCGCACCTCGACCGGCCGTTCGCGGTGCTGGGCCACAGTTTCGGCGGCCTGCTCGCCTTCGCACTCGCCCGGCGCCTGGAAGCCGGCGGCGCGCGGCCGCAGCACGTGTTCGTCTCCGGGGCGGCGCCTTGGCGCACCACCGAGCCGCCGGTCGCCGCCCTCGACGACGAAGCCTTCGTCGCCCACGTCCGCCGCCTCGGCGGCCTGGACCCCGACGTCCTGGCCCACCCCGATCTCGTCGACCTCGTCACCCCGGCCCTGCGAGCCGACTACGAGGCCGCCGAGGCACACACCCCGGACCCCGCCGCGACGGTGCTCGCCCCGATCACCGCGATCGGCGGGCTGCACGACCCCGCGGCACCGCCGGGCGCCCTGATCGCCTGGGGACGGCACACCACGGGCCGATTCACCCGCATCACCCTGCCCGGCGGGCACTTCGCCCTGTTCGACCAGGAGCACAACGTGCTCCGCGCCGTCCGGGCCACCCTGACCGCGCCCGGCCGGGCCACTTCGACGGCCGGTGCGCACCTGAAGGAGGCAGCACGTTGAGCCCGATGAGAAGGAAACTGACGCCGCGTGGCCGGCTCGGCCTGCATTCGGCCTCCCTGGTCGGCGCCCTCGCGCTGGCCGTGGTGGTCCTGCAGGTGTCGGTCGCCGGCGCCGGCACGCTCCCGCCGCTGGGCGCGGCCGTCAACCCCGGCACCGGCGTGTGGGTCACCGCCGACCAGGGAAACCCGCCCCACGACCAGAACCTGACCCTGCCCGGCCTGTCCGGCGGGGCCACCGTGTCGTTCGAAGCGGACGGCACCGCGCACATCGCCGCCGGCACCGACGCGGACATGTACCGGGCGCTGGGCTACACCCACGCCCGCTTCCGGCTGTTCGAAATGGACCTGGCCCGGCGCCAGGCCGAAGGCCGGCTGGCCGAGACCACGAGCGACCCCGCCGCGTTGACCTCCGACGAGTACGAGCTCGACCTCGGCCTGCTGCGCGCGGCCCAGCGCGACTGGAACGCGATGGCACCCGGCTCCCCGGCCCGCGCGGTGCTCACCGAGTACGCGCAGGGCGTCAACGCCGCCGTCGCGCAGCTGAAGCAGGACAACGCGCTGCCGCTCTACTACAAGCTCATGGACTTCCCGGTCGAGCAGTGGACCCCGGTCGACAGCCTGGCCGTGCAGCGGCTGGAGACCCAGACGCTGTCGTTCGACCCGCTGCCGACCGCCTTCAGCTACATCGCCGGCGCCTTCGGCGAGCAGAAGTTCGAGCAGCTCTACCACGCCGTCGGGCAGAACCCGCAGTACCCGTACGACCCGGGCCCGTACCGGAAGCTGCCGTTGACGCCGATCCCGGCGCGCGACGACGGCACCCCGGCACCGCCGTCCGGCACGACCGGCGGCGGGGGCACGGTGCAGCAGGCGCCCGCCGGCGGCGCGGCGCCGCCGGACGGGTTCGCGGTCGGCACCTCACCGCAGGCGATCGAGGCGTCGGCGCAGTTCCAGGACCGCCTCGCCCAGCTGCCCGCGAACGCCGTCCACACCATCGGCAACAGCAACGCGTGGGTCGTCTCCGGAAAGCACACCGCCTCCGGAAAGCCGATCCTGGCCTCCGACCCGCACCTGAACCTGACCGTCCCGTCGATCTGGTACCAGGTGGAGCTGCGCTCCCCGGGCTACCAGCTGGCCGGCGTGACGGTGCCGGGGATCCCGGCGGTGCTGGACGGCAAGAACCAGCACATCAGCTGGGGCCTGACCAACTCCCAGCGGCCGGGCACCTTCTACTACCTGGAGAAGACCGACGCGGCGCATCCCGACCAGTACTTCTGGAACGGGCAGTGGCGGCCGATGACGAAGATCGTCAACAAGATCGGGCAGCACGACGGCTCGACGGTCGAGTACACCACCCGGATGACCGTGCACGGCCCGGTGATGACCGTCCAGGGGGTCACCGCCGCCGTCTGGTTCACCGGGACGCTGCCGAGCGACAACTTCGACAGCATGCTCGCGGTCGAGAAGGCCACCAGCTTCGACCAGTTCCGCCAGGCGCTGCGCGGCTGGAACACCCCGGCGCAGAACTTCGCCTACGCCGACGACGCCGGCAACATCGGCATCGCCAACGCCGGGCTGCAGGCGCAGACCCCCGACCGCTGCCTGCCGTGGCTGCCGATGTCCGGCACCGGGGAGTGCGACGTCACCGGGAGCATCCCGTTCGAAGCGCTGCCGAGCACCTACAACCCGCCGTCCGGGTTCGCGCAGACGGCGAACCAGCGCGAGGTCGGCACCGACTACCCGTACTACTACGGCCGCGGGTACGACTTCTTCGACCAGGGCTGGCGGTCTACCGAGATCACCAAGGCGCTCACCGGCACCACCGGGGTGACCTCGCAGCAGATGCAGGACCTGCAGATGTCCATGGTCGACGACGTGGCCCGCGCCCTGCTGCCGACGGTGCTGAAGGACCTGGAAGCCGGGTCGTGGGACCCGGTGCAGACCCAGGCGCTGGAGGCGCTGAAGAACTGGGACTACACCCTGACCGCCGACTCCGCCGCGGCCACCGTCTGGGGCCGGTTCATGGTGCTCTACGGGTATGCGGTGTGGCACCCGGTGTGGCAGCAGTACAAGATCCCGGCGCCGCCGCGTGACGTGTTCACGCCGCGGACCAACGACAGCACCTACGCCGTCGACGGGCTCAACGGCCTGCTGATCAACCTGAGCATCGGCGACGTCGGCAATCCGCTGTTCGCCCCGCCGGGTTCGACGACCCACACCGCTCCGGAGGTGATCCGGCAGGCGTTCGCCTCCGCGGTCACGGACCTGCAGGGCAAGCGCGGACCCGACGTGCGCAGCTGGAAGCTCGGCGACAACCACAAGGTGATGATCGCGTCGCTGCTGCAGTCGCCGGTGCTGGACCTGGGGCCCTTCGCCTCCGGCGGCAGCGGCCGCACGATCAACTCCGTGGTCAGCGCCGCGCCGGTGCGGCACGGCAAGCCGCTCACCGGCGTGGCCGTCGGCGGGGCCAGCTGGCGCATGGTCGTCGACTGGGGCACCGGGCAGTCGGTCGGGATCTACCCCGGCGGGCAGAGCGAAAACCCGGCGTCCCCCTGGTATTCGGACCGGCTCGCCGACTGGTTCGCCGGACGCAACCGACCGATTCTCGAGGGCGAATCCGCCCTGGCCGCGACGAAGGGGCGGACATGGACACTCAATCCCTGACCGGGCAGCTGCCCGGCCGGCGCACCACGGCAACCGGAGCCGATACGGCGACCCGCGGCCGGACCTGGGTCCGCGTCCTGGCCGTCGCCGCCGCCGGGGTCGTCCTGGACTGGGGCGGCAACCAGCTCGGCTGGTGGTGGGTCACCGTGCTGACCGGCGTCGCGGCCGCCCTGCTGCTGCGCGGCCGCGCGCTGGCGGTGTTCACGCTGGCGGTGCCGCTGCTGAGCTGGGGTGGCGAGCTGTTCCGGCTCTGGACCGCGATGGACACCACGCGGATCTCCCGCGTCACCCTCGGCCTGGCCGGCGTCGGCGACGACGTGGCGTGGCTGGGTTACGTCGTGACGCTGCTGTACGCCGTCCTGCTGTGTGCCGCCGGGGTCTGGGTGGCCGCGGCGGCGCGGCAGGTGATCCGCGCGGCCCGGGCGGCGCGGCACAACCCCATCGAGCAGGAGGAGGCACGCACCGATGTCTGAAGCCGAAGACACCCGTGAGTACGCGGTCGTGATCAACCACGAGGAGCAGTATTCGATCTGGCCGGTGGGACGCGAACTGCCCAGCGGCTGGACGGAGGCCGGCGTCCGCGGCCCGAAGCGCGACTGCCTGGACCACATCGAACGGGTGTGGACCGACATGCGGCCGAAGAGCCTGCGCACGGCGATGGCTGCGGCCCAGTCGCCGGGAGCGTGAGGATGCTGCGCTACAGCCGGGCCTACCCGCCCGAGGCGCTCCGGGCCTTCGAGCCGGCGTCGGACTGGGTCGCCACGCACGCCGCAGGGGGACCGCTGTTCCTGTGGGACGACCTGAGCGTGACGGCCGACGCGTTCGCCGACGAGCCGGCGTACCGCGACGAAAGCGCGGAGTGGCAACGGTTCTGCCGCGAGCAGCTCCGGTTCGCCGTTCCGGACGACGTGGGCTGAGTTCCGGCGGCGGCGCGTGCCCGATGCGCGCCGCCGCTGCCGCCCGTTCCCCCGCACCCGTTCCGGCGCCGTCCGAGGAGACCGTCGATGAGTGCCGACCACGAAACCAGCCCCGCGAAGGACGTCGAAGCGCGCCCGTCGCCGTTCGCGCCGTTCCGCCGCCGGGACTTCCGCATCCTGGTCGCCGGGCAGTCGCTGTCGACGCTCGGCGACATGGTGTACCTCGTCGCCCTGCCGTTCGTGATCCTCGGGGCCGGCTACGCGACTTCCGGCCTGAGCCTCACCCTCACCGGGTTCGGCCTGGCCCGGATCGTCACGGCGCTGCCCGGCGGCGCGCTGGCCGACCGGTTCGGCGCGCGGCTGGTGATGCTGTGCGCCGACCTGGCGCGGTGCGCGGCGCTGACCACGCTGACCGTGGCCGCCGTCCGCGGGGCGCCGGCCCTCGGCCACCTGGTCGTCACCGGAATCGTCCTCGGCGCCTGCGAAGGCGCCCACATCCCCGCGTACCGTTCCATCACCCCGGCCCTCGTACCGGACGCGGAACTGCCGGCCGCGAACTCCATCGGCATCGCGTCGAACCTGTTCGCCAACGTGATCGGGCCGCCGATCGGAGGCGCCCTCGTCGCCCTGGTGGCACCGTGGCCCGCGATCGGAGCCGACGCCGCTTCCTTCGCCGTTTCGGCGCTCGCGCTGCTGGCCATCCGCCGCGCGCCGGCGCCGGACCGCACCCCGGCCACCAAGTCCGGGTCGTTACTCGGGTTCGTCCGTTCGTCGCCCCTGTACCGGACCGTCCTGCTGATGACGGCGGTCCTCGGCGCGTCGGTCGGCGGGACGCTGGAGGTCGCCCTGCCGGTGCTGACCCGCGCCCGGCCCGACCTCGGCCCGGCGGGCTACGGCTGGCTGATGGCGGCCCTCGGGATCGGCATGCTGACCGGCGGCGCGTCCGCGGGCGCCCTGACCCACGGCCGCCGCCAGGGCCCGATCGTGATCGCGACGCTGGCGGTCAACGGCGGCCTGCTCGCGGCACTGCCCCACGTGGGCGGCCTGCTCCCGATGGCGGCAACGATGGCCCTGGTCGGCGCGCTGGACGGCGTCCTGGCGGTCCTGGTGATGACGGCGACCCAGCGCATGCCACCGCCGCGGCTGCTGGCCCGCGCCCAGGGCCTGATCAGTCTGGTCACGTTCGCGATGTTCCCGCTGTCGGTCGCGGTGGCCGGGCTGGTGCTGGCCCGCTGGTCACCGGCCGCGATGTTCCACCTCACCGGACTCGGCTTCGGCGCGGTCGCGGTGTGCGGACTCGCCAGCCGCAGCCTCCACCGCCTGTGATCACACCCCTCACACGAGCCCGCGCTTGGCCGCCGCCACCCCGGCCTCGAAGCGGCTCGACGCGTGCAGCCGGTCGCAGAGGGCCGTCACCCGTCGCCGGTAGGTGCGGACCGAGATCTCCAGCCTCCTGGCCGCCTGCTCGTCCTTGAGGCCCGCCGACAGGCACCGCAGGATCCGCACCTCCAGCTGGGAAAGCTGCGGCGGCACCACTCCGGGCGGCGGTGCCGGGCGGGCCTGCTGGAACGCCCAGACGACCACCGCGAGCACGGCCGGCGCGCGCAGCACCGTGCGGTCCTGGCGCTGGGGGAACACCACGGCGATCGAGTCGACCACGGCCAGCCAGGTCGGCAGGCCCGGCAGCATCCGCACTTCGACGCCCGGAAGATCCGCGGCGGGCGGCCGTTCGATCTGCAGCAGCTGGCCGGCCCGCGGGGATTCCCGCAACCACGACTCCTCCACTTCGTGCAGGCGGCTGAGGATTTCCCGGTCGGCGCGTTCGGCACCGGCGTCCGGGTCGTAGCGCCCCAGCACGTCGTCGACCGCCGCGTGCAGCCGCGCGGCGAGGTCGGGACAGCCGGCCCGTCTGAGCGCCCAGGCGGTTTCCGCCGTGGGCACGTTGGCCTTCCCCAGCATCGACGTCCCCCTCCCCCGAGCCGGCAAGCGGCCCATTCCCCGAAGATCGCCGCCGGTTTCGGGCAGAACAACGCACGAACTACGCATAACGGTTTCTCGCAGTTCGCCTACACCCCAGCAGACCGACGATCGTAACACCACTCTGACATGGGCCGTCGACAATTCGTCGACAGTCCGTCGACGCGATCTTTGTTGCCCGGAAAAATCGCCACCCTCCGGTTAGCGGAAATGGTTTTCCCGACGGCCGTGATCACATTCGCCGGGCCAGCTCGCGGGCGACGCCGACGGCGATCTCCCGCGTCCGGACCGCCAGCGGGGACTGCGTGCGGTCGGCCGGCCAGTACAGGGCCAGCGTCCGGGTGGGCGACGGCTTCAGCGCGTGGACGGCGAGCTCGCCGTCGGACCAGGCGTCGTGGGTGTGCAGGGCGAGCCACGGCAGCACCGCCCAGCCGATGCCCGCCCGCACCATCGACAGGATGGTTTCGTGGCCCGCGGTGCGGAACACGAACCGCGGCTGCGCGCCGGCGCGGGCGAGCGTCCGCTCCAGCCACCGCTGGTGGTGGGTGGGCGGCCAGGCGACCATCGGGACGTCGTCGAGCCGCCGCACCGGGACCGGGCCGGCCGGGACCGCGCCGGCCGCCGTCACCAGCAGGTACGGCTCGTCGAACAGCTCGGCGTGCTCGACGTCGCCGCCGACCGGCCCGTCGTGGAACAGCAGGTCGAGCTCGCCGATCCGGGGGTCCTCCGGCGGCACGTCGGACAGCCGGATGTCGCAGCCGGGGTGCTCGTCGAGCAGCCGGCGGATGACGGTGGGCAGGATCAGGTTCGACACGCTCGGGAAGGTGCCGATGTCGATGCGGCCGTGGCCCGCCCGGAACCGGTCGACGGCGTCGGTGAGCGCGGCCGCCTTCGCCAGCAGCTCGCGGCCGTGGGCCAGGACGACCTCGCCCAGCGGCGTGATCCGGACCGGCCGCGGCCCGCCGGGCCGGTCGAAGAGCGGGCCGCCGACGGCCTTCTCCAGCGCGGCGACCTGCTGGCTCACCGACGACTGGGTGTAGCCGAGCCGGGCGGCCGCCTGCCCGAACGTGCCTTCCTCGGCAATGGCGGCCATCGTCCGCAAGTGACGCAATTCGAAGTCGGCCATAACGACCGATCATAAGCAACGCCGATTGCTTTGATCGGAAATCATCGCTTTTCGTGATGTGCGGGCGAACCTAGCGTCGGAGCCATGACGACCTCCAGCTCGATCGATCCGGCGGCCCGCACGCGCCGGGGACTGCCCCCGCTCGTCTGGGCCCTGGCGGCCACGCACCTCGTCGGCCGTGCCGGCGGTGTGGTGCGGTCGTTCCTGGTGCTGTACCTGACACAGGCGCAGCACCTCTCGCCCGCGACGGCGGGCGCGGTGGTCGCGGCGGTCGGCGCCGGGGACATCGGCTCCCAGCTGCTCGGCGGCTGGCTGGGTGACCGGATCGGCCGGCGCAACACCATGCTGGCCGGCTTCCTGGGTGCCGCGGCGGCACTCACCGCGCTCGGCTCGGCGGATTCGCTGCCCGCCATCTGGGCGGCCGCGCCGGGGCCGGGCTGACGCTCGAGCTGTTCCGCCCGGCCGGGTCGGCCGCGGTGGCCGACCTGCCGCCGCAGCAACGCATCCGCGCGTTCGGGCTGCTCTACTGGGCGGCCAACGTCGGCTTCTCGGTCGCCGCGGTGACGGCCGGGGTCCTGGCCGGGCACGGGTACGGCCTGCTGTTCCCGATCAACATCGCCGCCGCGCTGGCGGCGGCGCTGATCGTCTGGCACCGGGTACCGGAAACGCGCCCGGCCGCCCCGGCGCGAACGCGCCGCGCACTGCTGCCCGTCGTGCTGCGCGACCGGCTGATGCTGGCGATGCTGGCGGTCCACGCCGGCTACTTCACGCTGTTCCAGCAGACGTTCACGACGTTGCCGCTGCTGATGACGGCCGGCGGCCTCGGCCCGGCCACGTATGGCGCGGTGCTCGCGCTGAACGGAGTAGCCGTCGTGGCCCTCCAGCCGTGGGCGGTCCGGCTGCTCGCCGGGCGCGACGGCAGCACGGTGTCGGCCGTTTCGATGCTGCTGGTCGGGCTGGGCGCCGGGCTCGGCGCGGTGAGCCACGGCACGGCCGGCTTCGCGGGCTCGGTTGTGGTCTGGACACTCGGCCAGATCGGCATCGCGGTCCGGTTCGGTGACACGTTCGCGGGTCTCGCCCCGGCCGAGCTGCGCGGCGGGTACCTGGGCCTCGCGTCGGCCACCTGGAGCGTCGGCGCGGTGCTCGGCCCGCTGGCCGGGACGGCTCTGCTCGGCCTGACCGGCGCGACGGTCCTCGGCGTGGTCTGCGCCGCCGGTGGGATCGGCCTGTTCGCCGTCCAGCGGGCCCTCGGACCGGCCGTGCGCCGCCGGACCCGATGATCACGGTGCCGCGCCGTTCAGCCGACCGACCCGCTCGCGAGCTACCGGGCAGGCTAGGTTGCGCGGATGAGTCTTCTCGATGACGTGGCCGAACGCGACGGCTGGCGGTGCTGGGTGTGCGACGAGCCGGTCGACCCCGGGATGTCGGTGAACGACCCGCGGGGCCCCAGTGTCGACAGCCGGACCGCGGACCGGAAGGCCAAGGTCGCCGAGCGGCTCGCGCACCGCGGGTGCAACACCCGCAAGGGCGCGGTCAAGGTCGTCATCCCCTGGCCGGACCGCCTGCACGTGGTCGAGCCCGCGCCGCTGATCACCGTGGCCGGGCGGCTGGAACGCAAGGGCGGCCGCGAACTGGTGGCCCGCTGCCCGACCGAGCCGGACGCCCGGGAAGCGGCGGACTGGCTGGTCGACCGGTTCTCGCGGCTGGTGCCCGGGCTGCCGGTCACCGCCGACGTCCAGCCGGGCGGCGGGCAGTTCCTCGTCACCGTGGCCACCGGCCGCCGCTGACCGGAGGCCCCGGCGGCCGTTGTGGACCACGGCGCCGTGATCGTGGTAGAAGTAGAACCTGTTCCACTTCTGACCGCCGGTGCCGGGAGGTGCGCGGATGAGCGTCCCGACGGTGACCGGGCTGCTGCTGGCCCGCGCCGGGGACGAGCACCCGGGCCTGCGGTTCGAGGACGAGACGTGGTCGTGGGCCGAGCACGTCCGGGAATCGGCGCGGCAGGCGGCCGGCCTGCGCGCGGCGTTGCGCTGGGACGAACCGCCGCACGTCGGCATCCTGGCCGACAACGTGCCGGCGTTCTCCGTGCTGCTGGGCGCCTGCGCGTTCGCCGGGGCGGTGCTGGTCGGGCTCAACCCGACCCGGCGCGGGGAAGCGCTTGCCCGGGACGTCCGGCTCGCCGACTGCCAGGTCGTGCTCGCCGAGCCGAAGTACCGGCCGCTGCTGGATGGACTGGACCTCGGTGGCATCGCCGTGCGGGACCTGGGTTCGTGGCCGGCGGCGCGGGACCCGATCGACCCCGTCCCGGCGTCGCCGGACGACCTGCTGATGCTGATCTTCACCTCCGGCACCAGCGGCGACCCGAAGGCGGTGCGCTGCACCCACGGCAAGATAGCGTTTCCCGGCGCGATGCTCGCCGAGCGCTTCCGGCTGTCCACATCGGACACCGTCTACGTCACGATGCCGATGTTCCACTCCAACGCCATCATGGCCGGCTGGGCGGTCGGCCTCGCGGCGGGCGCGAGCATCGCCCTGCGCCGCCGGTTCTCCGCGTCCGGCTTCCTGCCCGACGTGCGGAAGTTCGGCGCGACCTACGCCAACTACGTGGGCAAGCCACTGTCCTATGTGGTCGCCACACCACCGCGTCCGGACGACGCGGACAACCCCCTGCGGCTCGTCTACGGGAACGAAGGCGCGAGCGCCGACCTGCTCGCGTTCGAGAACCGCTTCGGCTGCAAGGTCATCGACGCGTTCGGCTCGACCGAAGGCGGCGTGGGGTTCGCCCGCACCGACGACACCCCGCCGGGCTCACTCGGCAGGCCGACGGCCGACGTGGCCATCCTGCACCCGCACACGGGCCGCCCGTGCCCGCCGGCGGAGTTCGCCCCCGACGGCCGCCTGGCCAACGCCGCGGAAGCCGTGGGCGAGCTGGTCAACACGGCGGGCGCCGGCTGGTTCGCCGGCTACTACCGAGACCCCGAAGCCGACGCGGACCGCCTGCGCGACGGCCGGTTCCACACGGGCGACCTCGCCTACGCCGACAGGGACGGGTTCTGCTACTTCGCCGGCCGCCTCGGCGACTGGCTCCGCGTCGACGGCGAGAACCTCGGCACGGCCCCGATCGAGCGAATCCTGCTGCGCCACCCGTCGATCACCGACGCCGCGGTGTACGCGGTCCCGGACCAGGTGACGGGAGACCAGGTGATGGCCGCCATCGTCACCGGCGACGCCCCGCTGGACCCGGCCGGGTTCGGGCGCTTCCTCGCCGGCCAGCCCGACCTCGGGCCCAAACAGGTACCGAGGTACGTGCGCACGGTCCGGGAGCTCCCGCATACATCGACGTTCAAGGTTGTCAAGAGGCAGCTTTCCGCCGAGGGCCTGAACTGCGCCGACGTCATTTGGGAGCGCGTGGGCCGGGATATCGCTTACACCACGCTTGAGCCGCGGACGGTCAGAACTCGGCCTTGACGGTTCTCAGTCCGGCGACGAGGTGTGCGCACCGCCGGGACAGAAGCGATCAGGCACGCGCGAGCGCCAGCAGGATACCCAGGTACGGTGTGGTGGGATCGGAGGTGGGCTCATGACGGACCGGCCGCGAACTGATCAAGCCGACCAACTGACAGCGGTCGAGTTTGCGAGTCTGCGAACCGAGATCGTAAAGCATTACGAGATCCAATTCCAGCTCGTAGCTGTTGCAGTTGTCGCGCTGGGAACCATGCTGTCCGTGGGCTACCAGACGAAGAACGCTGCCATCATGAGCCTCTACCCGCTCCTGTCCCTGATGCTCGGGGCGTACTGGCTGAACATGGCAGAAGCCATCCTGAGGTGTGCCGACTACATCAGGAGCACCATCGAACCCCTGATGCGAGCCAGCCACGTGGGCTGGGAAAGTCATCTCAGCAGCATGCCGATCCGCCGTCTTTCGTTCGGCTACTGGGGAGTTCGTGGCATCTTCCTGGGCGGTCCCGTCGTTGCGCTCTTGTCTGCGGCAACAACCTCGCAGTGGTCTCCGATAGACATCGTGACGTTCACGATCGGCGCCCTGGCCACCGGACTGACCTTCGCCGTCTTCATCTCCTGGCGAGAACGGTCTCCAGCCGGGTTGTCAAGAGGCAGCTTTCCGCCGAGGGCCTGAACTGCGCCGACGTCATTTGGGAACGCGTGGGCCGCGATATCGCTTACACCCCGTCATCCCGCGCAACCCGTTCCGGTTGAGCAATCCCCCAGCCGGGTTGTCATTGGGCTGATATCGCGGCCCGTGCCGATGCACGCCCATTCGCAGGGGCCATCGGAACGGCCCGCATCCCTTGAAGCACAACGAAATCTCGGACATCCGTCACCTGACGGATGTCTGCGGATGCGTGCGCCGAGAAACATTGCTTTACGGAGTTCACCGCTCCGGCCTCGACGACGAGGAGGAGCGATGTCTCGTGCTACCACCACCGTTTCCACACTGGTGATCTTCGTTCTCGCCGTCAACCTGCGGCCGGCCGTGACCAGCTTGGGTGCGGCTTTGCCCGACATCTCGGTCGCCGGTAACCTCGTTGCCGCCGTGCTCGTCGCCTTGCCGCTGTGGGCCATCGGGCTCGGTGGCTGGGCCACTCCGTGGCTGTGCAGCCGGTTCGGGCCGCACCGGACCGTCAGCATCGCCCTTGTCGGGCTGGTGTTGTCGCTGGCCGGGCGGGTGCTCGGCGGTCCGGTGGAACTGCTGGTCGGAACCGCGCTCGCGTGCCTGTCCATCGCCGTGCTCGGCACCATGCTGCCGCTGCTGGCGCAGGGTTCCGCCGCCTTCACCTTCGGGCTCGGGTTCGGGAGCACCGCCGGCGCGCTGGTCACGCCCACCGCCGTCATGACGTCGTCGTGGCGGGTCGCCCTCGGGGTGTGGGCGACCGCCGCGCTGGTGGCCCAGCAGGTCTGGCAGCGGACGCCCGGGGAATTCGGGTCGCCGCGGGCCGCCTCCGGGGCCCCGCCCGCCGCCGCCCTGACCATCCACTTCGGACTGATTTCGACGGTGACGTTCCTGGTCATGGGCTGGCTGCCCGGTATCCTGCGGGACGCCGGTGTGCCGCCGACGACCGCGGGTGCGTGCCTCGCGCTGTCGATGGCCATGGGGTTGCCGATGATGTGGCTGGTCCCCGGCTGGACCCGCCGCTGGCGCAACCAGACCCTGCTCGTCATCACCCTGGCCACACCCAACCTCATCGGGGTGACCGGCCTGCTCTTCGCACCCGCGGCCGCGCCCTGGCTGTGGGCCGCCGCGACCGGCACCGGCATGGGCGCGCTCGCGTTCGCCCTGACCACCGTTTCGCTGCGCAGCAAGGACAGCTCACTCTCCCTGTCGGCGGTGGTCCAGGGCGTGGGGTATCTCATCGCCGGCTTCGGCGTGCTGGCCTGCGGGTGGCTGCACACCGGCACCGGCACTTGGCGGACCCCGTTGCTGCTGGTCCTGGCCGTCCTGCTCGGCCAGATCCTCAGCGGGCACGCCGCGGTCTCGCCGCGGACGCTCACGTCGCCGTTGACGCACCCGCTCGCGCTGCCCCGCCAGGGCGACGCGCCGGAGGTCGGAGTGTGAGTTCAGCCCGACGCCGACTGGTGCCGGGCTGCCTCCCGGGCGATGTCGATGCGCGAATGCACCTCGAGCTTGGTGAGGATGTGCGAGACGTGCGTGCCGACCGTCCGCGGGGACAGGTAGAGGCGGGCCGCGATCTGGGGGTTCGACAGGCCTTCGACGACGAGCGCGGCGATCCGGCTTTCGGTCGGGGTCAGGCTGTCCCAGCCGCGCGTGGCCTTCCGGTGCTTCACCGTCGGGCCACGGCGGATGCCGAACGCGCGGAACAGGGCGCGCAGCCTCGCCACGTCCCATTGCGCGTCCAGCCCCGAATAGAGGTCGATGGCGTGGGTGAAGGCGGCCCGCGCCGAACCGCGGTCGTCGACGCGGGATTCGGCGAAGGCGAGAGCGGCGGCCTCCAACGCCTTGGCCTGCGAGAGCGGGCGGCCCGCGTCGCGGTAGCCGTCGGCGGCCCGCAGCAGCATCGTCCCGTCCCGCTCGAACAACCCGCGGCAGTACAGGACGAGCGCGCGGCGGTGCGGGACGGCGGACTCCGCGCCGATCGCGCCCACCCGGGCCTCGATCTTCGCCGCGGCCCGGGTGTCGCCGATCGCCGCGGCCAGCCGGGCGGCGTCGCCCAGCAGGTCCTCCCCGGTGTTTTCGCCGGCCGGCACGGCGGTCAGCACCGCGAGCGCCCGTTCCGGCGCGTCGGCGTGCTCGAACGCGAAGCTCCTCGCCCGGACCAGGGGTTCCACGACTTCGTCGCCGATGTGTTCGGCGTACAGCGCCGCGAGGTCGAGGTGCCGGCGGGCCGCGGCCGTTTCGCCGCGGTGGAAGTGGATGAGCGCGGCGACGCCGTGGTCGCAGCACACCACGTTCGGTTCCTTGCGGTCGTCCGGCACGACGTCCACCTCGGCGAGCGCGTCGTCCCACCGGCCGGCGGCCAGCAGCAGCTGCCCGAGCGCGCTCTGGGCCTGGGCCAGCCGCGCGACGCTGCCGGTGCGGTCGGCCAGTTCCCGTGCCTGGCCGGCCGCGGCGAGCGCGTCCGGGTAGCGGTCGAGCGCGCCGAAGGTGACCGACTGGTTGATGCGCAGCTGCAGCGTCAGGTCGATCAATCCGGGGTCGCCCCGCACGATGGCCATCGCGCGCTCGAACAGCGGCAGCGCTTCGACCCACTCGCCCCGCGACATCGCGACCAGGCTCAGCACGTGCAGCGCCCACCCGGTCGCCCAGCGGTCTTCGCTGGGGCCGAGCGCCTCGAGCGCCGCGGTCGCGACCCGGCGCGCGGTGTCCATCTCGCCCACGTAGCGGTGCGTGCGCGCGATGAGCACCAGCAGCCGGGCCCGGTGCCGCGCCTGCAGGCCGGGCCGGGTCAAGGCGTGTTGCAGCTCGGCGAGGTACTCGGCGGCCCGGCCGGTCCGCCCGCGGCACTGCACGACCGTCGTGTGCAAGTCGACGCGCACGTCGGCGTCGCGGACGCGATCCAGTGCGCGGCAGGCGATCCGCTCGGCCTGGGCGACGTTGCCCAGCTGGTAGTAGGCGTCGGCCAGCCGGCAGGCGAGTGCGCCGGTCACGGCGTCGTCCAGTGGCGTGTCCCGCACCGCCCGGCGCAGGAGCGCGACGGCGACGACGGGCGCCTGGCCGATCAGCGGCATCGCCACTTCGAGCAGCCACTGCACCGCCCAGGCAGGCACCGGCACCCGGCTGTCCGTTGTGGACACCATGGGCAGCAGCTGCCGCGCGACCCGCTCGACCGGCGCCTTCGCCTCGGCCAGCGCCCACGCGGCGTCCTGGTGCCAGGCGATCCGGACCGCCGTCGGCATCTCGTCGTACAACGCCGTGCGGATCAGGGGATGCCGGAACTCCAGGTCGTCGCCGGCCGCCACCAGCACCCCGGCGGCGCGTGCCTCGTCGAGGGCGGGCAGCAGGGTGGCGAGCGAGGACTTGGTCACCGTCACCAGGTCCGCGACCGAGAAGCCGACGCCCAGCAGCGCCGCGGCCCGCAGCACACCCAGCGCCGGCTCCGAGAGGAAACCCAGCCGGTCCGCGATCGCCTCCGGCAGCGAATCCGGCGTGGCCGCCCCCGTCAGCTCCACGACGCCCGCGGTGTCGACCTCCAGGCGCGAGCTCCTGGCCAGCGCGTCGACGAGTTCGGTGAGGTACAACGGGTTCCCGGCGGCGCCGTCGGCCAGCCGCGCCAGTTCGGCGCCCGGCTTGCCGCCGGCCAGCGCGGCCACCAGCTCCAGCACCGCCGGGTCCGCCAGCCGGCCGAGGCGCAGCCGCTCGCCCGGCCCGACGATCCGGAACAGCGAGCGCAGGTCGTCGCGGCGCGGCACCGGCCGCAGCACGCCGACGAGCAGCAGCGGGAGCTGCCGGACCGAGCGGGCGAGCCGGCTCCACACCGCCACCGTCGTGCGGTCGG
The DNA here is from genome assembly GCF_040682815.1 of Amycolatopsis sp. NPDC051102. NCBI lineage: Bacteria > Bacillati > Actinomycetota > Actinomycetes > Pseudonocardiales > Pseudonocardiaceae > Amycolatopsis > Amycolatopsis sp. NPDC051102. The sequence continues at coordinate 707,113 of NZ_JBFBBT010000001.1, read as the reverse complement.
CCCACTGCAGTTCGTCGACGACCAGCACGGCCGGCTTGTCCTGGCACAGCTCGTCCACCAGCGCGATCAGCTGTTCGGCGGCCGCGGCGGCGAGGTCGGCGCCCTTGCCCGCGACGGCGCCGCCGCCCAGCAGCTCGGAAATGGCGTCACGCCGGGGATCCCGGGTGACCCGGGTGATCTCCAGCGCGTCCAGCAGCGGCAGCAGCGGCAGCGCCTGCCCGAGTTCGTCGCCGGCTCCCCAGTACACCTGGCAGCCCGCTTCGGTGGCCGCCACACAGGCGGACCGGACCAGCGCGGACTTGCCGATCCCGGGCTCGCCGTCCACCAGCACGGCCCGGCCCCTACCGGCGGCGACGTCACGGATCCAGCCGACCAGCCGGGACAGCTCGCCGTCCCGGCCGACCAGTAGCTCGGTACCCTCCGTGAGCGGTCGCACACGGCGATTTTAGAAGTAAAACCTGTTCCCCAACAAGGGGCGCACCCGGCCAACGCGAAACTTCAACCGTTAGTCGAGACTTTCCCCCGGGGATACATCCCATTCGATAATTGCGCCGATTCGTGATCCCGGCGTGATTTCCCCGGTGGTCCGTGACAGATCTTCGGCTGCCCACGCCGGCCCGGACAGAACGGCGCACGCCAGTACGTGGCCCGGCGAAGCCGTGGCCGCAAGGAAGGCCGGCCTCCCATCCGGCGCCAGGACGGCTTTCGAGCCGCAGCGGTTCTCCGCACGGGGCACGCGGTGTTCGACGTTTTCGACAACAGCGGGATCATCGTCCCGGCGCCGCCGGGGCCGATCCGAGCGCGAATACGCACAGTGACGACCGCTGGATTCGATTGTGCCGGAGCACCCTGGCCGGATTCGTCGCCGGGCCGTTGTTTTCCGCTTCGGCCGTCGTTCGCGGGCTACGTTTTCCGCACTCTGTCACCCGGCGTCACCCCTGCGTCACCCCGGTAACGGGCCGGCGGCCGTCTCGCGACGCTGGTCCAGACCAGCAGGTCCGCCGCCCGCGGGGTGCGCCGGCATCCGGCCCGAATCCCCGATCCGGGCGGCCCGCCGTCCGGAATCAGCAGCCCGTCACCCATTCCGCCGCGGCAATTCGTAGCCCTCTCCGATACGCCGGGACAACGGCCAAGATCGTCGATCAAGTATCCGTGCCGCCATTCTGGTGAAACCCTGCCTCCGGTGCACATCACGCATTGTCAAGCGCAGGACGGGTGCCTACAGTGGCCTGCTTGATGTCGGGGAAGTGAATCACCCACCTTCGCTGCATTCGGTACACCGACTCTCATCTCCTTCGAGGAGCATGCCTTGTGTTTGGAATCGCCAGGAGCCGTGGCCGTCGCCGTGGCCGCGCTCGCCATGCCGTGCTCGCCCTCGCGGCTGCCACGGCCGTCACGGCCGTCTCGGGCTGCGGCGCACTCGGTTCGGACAGCTCGAACGCCTCATCGACCGCCGGCGGCCTGGAGAAGGCGACGCTGAAGGTCTCCATCCTGCCCACCACCGACCTCGGGCCCTTCTGGCTGGCCCAGGACGGCGGCTACTTCCAGGCCGAGGGCCTCAGCGTCGAGTCCGTCGTCGCCGCGAGCGGCCAGGCTTCGCTGGCGAAGTCGATCTCGAGCGAGGCAGACATCGCGTTCTCGACCTATCCGCCGTTCTTCACCGCGCGGAGCACCGGCGCCGCCGACATGGATCTGGTCGCCGACGCGACGTCGGTCAACGCGAAGTCGAATGCGATCGTCACGGTTCCGAATTCACCGGTGAAAACAATCTTCGACCTGGCGGGCCGGAAGATCGCCATCACCGCCAAGAACACCGCGTCGGATCTGCTCACGCGCTCGGTGATGCAGGACCACAACGTCGATTACGGCAAGGTGAAATGGGTGCTGATCCCGTTGCCGAACATCGCCGCGGCGCTGCAGCAGGGCGAGGCGGACGCGGCGTACCTGCCGGAACCGTACGTGACGCAGGCCGCGAAGACGGCGGGCGCGATCCCGGTGGTCGACATCAACTCCGGCGCGACCCAGGACTTCCCGCTGACCGGCTACGGCGCGACGAAGAAGTGGGTGCGGGAGCACCCGAAGACGCTCGCCGCGTTCCAGCGGGCGATGCAGAAGGCCACCCACGAGGCCCTGATCGACCGCGGCAAGGTCGAGCCGCTGCTGGTGCGGTTCGCCAAGATCGACGAGGACACGGCCAAGCTGCTCACCCTGCCGGGCTACGGCTCGATCCTGGACTCGCGGCGCCTGCAGCGGGTGCCTGACCTGCTGCTGCAGCTCGGCGCGATCCCGTCGCCGATCGACGTGAACTCGATGATCGCGCCGCAGGCCGGCCGGTGACCGGGCGGTGACCACCGCCACCCCGTGCTTGACCTTGACACTGTGACAAGGTCTTCACTGCGGGGAGGAGGTGGTCACCATCAACCGCACACCCGACACGAACCTGCTCGACGCGCTGGGCGCCGCGAACTCGTCCGTCCGGCTCCAGGCCGCGCTGGCCGCGGGCACCCGGGCCGACCCCGGGCTCGCCGGCGCGCTCGTGGCCCGGTGCGCGATCGAGCCGGACTTCTTCGTGCGCGACATGCTCACCTGGGCGCTGACCCGCCTGCCGGCGGAGGTCACCGTGCCCCGGCTGGTCGCGGAGCTGGAGTCCGGACGCGCGCAGGCCCGCAGCCAGGCGCTGCACACGTTGTCCAAGATCGGCGACCGGACGGTGTGGCCGTCGATCACCCGGTCGTTGCTGCACGACGCCGACGACGAGGTGGCGCGCAGCGCGTGGCGGGCCGCCGTCGTCCTCGCGCCGCCGGGCGAGCGGGACGGCCTGGCCGCGGACCTGGCGCGGCAGCTCGGCCGGGGTGACCGGACGGTGCAGCTGAGCCTCAGCCGGGCCCTCGTCGCGCTCGGCGACGCGGCCGAGCCGGCCCTGCGGACGTGGCTGGCGAGCCCCGACCCGGGCGTGCGCGCGCACGCCCGTGCCACGCAACGGCTCCTGCTCGACCCGGACGCCGGCTTCGACCTGGCCGTCGACGAGGCGAAGCGGATCGTCGCGCTCGGCCCGGAGCGGGCCGGGGAAGCCGCGTGCTGATCGGCGAGGTGGCCCGCCGGTCCGGGGTGAGCACGCGGATGCTGCGGCACTACGACTCCCTCGGGCTGGTGCGGCCGACCGGCCGCACCGTCGGCGGGTACCGCGAGTACTCCGAGGCGGACATCCGCCGGATCTTCCACGTCGAAGGGCTGCGTTCGCTGGGGATGTCGCTGCGCCAGGTCGCCCGCGCGCTGGCGGATCCGGCGTTCACACCGGCCACGCTGGTCGGCGACCTGATCCGGCGCACCGAAGACCGCCTGCGGCGGGAACGGGAACTCCTCGAGCGACTCCGGGCGATCGACGCCTCGGAGCCGGCCGGCTGGGACGGCGTCCTGCACGTCGTCGAGCTCCTGCACGGCCTCGATTCGCCGAGCCCGTCCCGTCGGCAGCAGGCGGCCCTGGCCCCGATCGAGGACGTTCCGCTGCTGGCCAGGGCGGTCCTGACGGAGTCGAACCCGAACGTCGCCGGAGCCCTGCGCTGGGCACTGGCCCGCGCGGGCGCCGACGGGGTGGCGGGCGTGGCCACGGGAATGCACTCCCCCGACGTCACCATCCGGCGGCGCGCGGTCCAGGCGATCGCCGAACTCCCCGGCGACGAAGCCACAGCGGTCCTCACGGCCGCGCTGACCGACCCGGACCCGGAGGTCCGCCGCCACGCGGCCCTGGCATCCGGCCGCCGCGGCACGACCGCCGCGATCCCGGTCCTGGTGGACATGGTGGTCCAGGGCACCAACGACGTCGAAGCGGCGGAGGTGCTGGGCACGCTGGCCCTGGACCCCGCTCAGGGGCAGGGGATCCTGGACGCGCTGGCCGGCGAGCTCACGGCGGGCGCCGCGGTCCGGATCCGGGTGGCCCAGGCCCTCGCCGAACTTCCGGGGACCCTCGCTCAACCCGTCTTGCGGCAGCTGGGTGGGGACGAAGACCGGGCGGTGGCTCTCATCGCGTCGGCCCTCGCGGACGTGCTCGACGAGCGGGCCAAGCCGTAACGGAAGCAGTCACCGGGAGTTCTTCCGGGACCGGGCGTACTTGGAGGCGTCATTCGGGTGGAGACCGGCCGACGTCGTGCCGTTACGCGCCGGCGTCGAGGATCTCCGTGGGCAGCCCCAGGTTTTCCACGATCCGCGCCACGGCGTCGCCGAGGCGGACGAAGTCGTCGCCCAGGGGGTCGGTCACCAGGCGGCGGACGGTCGCCACGTGCGCGGGCGCCGAGGCCGCCAGGTGCGCGCGGCCGGCGTCGGTCAGCGTCGCGGTCGTGAACCGGCGGCCCTGGCCCGTGCAGACCTTGCGCGCCACCCAGCCCCGGTCCTCCAAGCGCGCCACCGCGTGGGAAATACGGGGCAGCGAGCCGTTGGCCATCTCGGCGATTTCGCTCATTCGCAGCGTTTCCCCCGGTACCACCGACAACCGGGCCAGGATCATGTAGCCCAGCAGCGTCAGGTCGGCGTCGCGCAGCAGCTGGCTTTCCAGCGCGCCCGGCAACGTGAGCAGGACCTTCGCCAGGTTGATCCACGCCCGCCGTTCGTCTTCGCCGAGCCAGCGCACGGGCTCCTCTTCACTCACAGCCTTGACTTTAACACGCAACCCAACCTACCTTTGAGTTGAACACGCAACCCAAGGGAGAAGCGATGACCACCATCCCCAAACCCACTGCGGTCACGGCCCTCCGCCTCGGCTTCGCCCTGCTCGCGGCCGCGGCGGCGAACACGGTCATCGCCCTCGGGGCGCTGGCTCTCGACGACGGCGGGATCGGCATGGGCCTGTCCCCCGCGTCCTACCTGCCCGCCACGGCGGCCGGGCTGCTGCTGGGCACGATCGGCTGGTTCGTGCTCGCGCGCCGGGCGCCGCACGCGCTGCGTGTGGTCGTGCCGGCGGTCCTGGTCCTGACCTGGGTCCCGGACCTGCTGCTGTTCGCCGCGGGCGCCACGGCGGCCAACGTCTTCGGGCTGATGCTGATGCACCTGGTCGTCACCACGGCGGTCGTCGCGGCGCTCCGCCCGACGCTGGCGCCGGCCGAGCGCGAGGTCCAGCCGGTGGGGACGACCGACTAGGTCACCGGAAGGACGGTCCGGGAGCCCGGCTCCCGGACCACCACCACGGCAGCGGTCACCCGGCGAGCAAAAGCACCGTGCGCGAGCCCCGCCGTTTCCGGGCCCCACCACAGCAGTCAGCGCACCGGCGGCATCCTCGGCCTGATCGTGTCCAGCCGCATGAACCGCCGCAGCTCGGCGACCGGCACCCAAGCTCCGCCGACGACAGCAGTCACCCGGCGAGCAAAAGCACCGTGCGCAAGCCCAGCCGCTCCCGCGCCCCACCACAGCAGCCAGCGCACCGGCAGCATCCGCAGCCTGATCGTGTCCAGCCGCATGAACCGCCGCAGCTCGGCGACCGCACCCAAGCTCCGCCGACGGCGGCGGTCACCCGGCGACCGAAAGCACCGTGCGCAAGCCCAGCCGCCCCTTCTCCGGCTCCCGGACCAGCTGACCGGCCGCCACCACGGCGGTCAGCGCGCCGACCGCGTCCTCGGCTCGGTAGATCGTCTCCAGCAGCGTGAACTGCTGCAGCTCGGCGACCGTGCCCGAGCCCCGCCGGTCCAGTTCCGCCAGCAGCGCCCGCCGCAGCGGCAGCAGCTGCGGCGTGAGCGAGATGTCGACCAGCGTGCCCTCCGCGTCACGCGGGTCGCGGTAGCGGATGCCGGCGAACTCGTCTACCGCCCACAGCTCGTTCTTGAACGTCGCCAGGTGCCGGCTGTCCGCCGTCGCGAAGACCAGCGTCCGCGTCTCGCCCGCCTCGGCCACCAGGTCCACCGCCACCCCGCACCCGAGCCCCGCCGCGCGCAGCCGCTCCCGGTCGTCCGTGCCCCGCTCCGCCGCGAGCAGGACCTCGTGTGCCTTGCCCGCACCAGGGACGGCGGCCAGGGGCCGGCCGGGTGCGCCAGCATCGGCCCGGGCACCTCGACGTCCCGGAGATCGGCGGCCGTCCGGACTTCCAGCCCCTCCGGCGCGCCGCCCGGCGCCGCCCGGCCGACGACCACCGCGGTCAGGTGGTGGCCGGCCAGGCGGTCGGCGAACTCCCCGAAAACCCGGAAGGCGTCGGCGGCGAAGCCGCCGCACTCGACGTACGTCCCGCCACGCTGCGACCGCAGCACCGTCGCCGTCCACGCGTCGAGGTACCGCACCAGCACGTCGCGCTCGACGGAAACGTGCGGGTCAGGACGCCGGACGCGCTCGGCCACACCTCCGGTTCTACCGCACCCGCCCCCGCGCCACCAGAACCCGACCGGGGCCCCTTGCCAGCCGAGTCGCGTTGTTCTATAACTACTATAACAGCTCAACAGGGGGTCCCGTGATCATCAGTCTCGACCTGTCCAGTGACGTGCCGATCTACCAGCAGCTGCGGGATCGCGTCGTCGAGGGCATCGCGGCGGGCACCTTGCGGGTGGGCGAGACGCTGCCGTCGACGCGGCAGCTCGCCGCGGACTTCGGCATCAACTTCCACACCGTGAACAAGGCGTACGACCTGTTGCGGCAGCAGGGTTTCGTGCGCCTCAACCGCAAGACCGGGGCGGTGATCGGCCCGGCCCCCGCCGACGAGGCGTTCGGGGCCGGCTGGTCGGCGCGGGCCCGCACGCTGTTCGCGGAGGCGGTCGCCAAGGGTGTGCCCGCCGACGAGGTGCTGGCGACCTGCCGGGCCCTGCTCGCGGGCTTCGAAGAGCAACGAGGGGATGAGGCATCGTGACGACGACCGGTGTGGTGGCGCACCTGGTGCTGGTGGCCCTGCTGGGGTACCTGGCGTGGCTGACTCCGGTGATGTCCGCCCGCAGCGTGCGGTTCGGCGTACGGGTTCCGGACGACCGGATCGAAGACCCGGTGGTGCAACGGGAAACGACCCGGTTCCGGACGAGGGTGCTGGCCGCCGGCGTGGTCATCGCCCTGGCCGGCACCGGGCTGATCCTGGCGGCCGGCATCGCGTTGCTGCCCGCGGCCGTGCTGGCGATGCTCGCGGTCTGGTACCTGCTCTACTTCCGGGCCAACCGGGTGATCACGGCGGCGAAGCGCGAGCAGGACTGGTACGCCGGGGTGCGCCAGGGCGTCGCCGTGGACACGTCGCTGCGCAACGATCCGCCCCGGTTCCCGTGGCCGTGGCTGCTGCTCCCGGCGCTCGTGGTGGCCGCGACGGTCGTCGCCGGCGTCCTGCGGTACCCGGGCCTGCCGGCCACCCTGCCGATGCACTTCTCCGGCGGCACCGCGGACCGGTTCGCGCCGAAGTCCGTGGGCAGCGCCTTCCGGATCGTGTTCGTCCAGGCCGCGATGACGGTGGTCCTCTGCGTCTCCGGCGTGCTGGTCTTCCGCGGACCGGCCGACGTCGACCCGGCGCGGCCGGCGGCCTCGGCCCGGGCGCACCGGAAGTTCGTGACCCGGCTGGGCACGGCGATGATCGCGCTGGCCACGCTGATCGACCTCGGCCTGTTCGCCGCCGCGTGGGCGAGCTGGGACGCCTCACCCAACGCCGGTTTGCTGCTGCCGCTGACGATCGGGCCGGTCGCCGTCGGCGTGGCGCTGCTCGTGTTCGTCGTGGTCGGGCGCAACCGGGACCGCGAACCCGGTGAGCACACCGGCCTGTCACACCGCGACGACGACGGGAACTGGATCGGCGGCGTGCTCTACCGCAACGCCGATGACCCGTCGTGGTTCGTGGCCCGCCGGTTCGGCGTCGGCTGGACCGTCAACATCGGCAACCGCGTCGCCCTCGTGACCTGCCTCGGGCTGACCGCCGTGGTCGTCCTGTTCGGCATCTTCCTGCCCTACATCCTGCGTTGACCCAGGGGGAATTCCCATGCACAGCCTCATTGCCGCGGCGCTGGTCGCCGCGGCCGTCGCACCCACCGGCAGCCTTCCGGCCACCGACCGGGAACTCACGTTCCAGTCGGACGGCCTCGCCGCCCACGGCACCCTGCACGTGCCGGCGCACCGGCCCGGCGCCCGGCTCGCGGCCGCGCTGCTGCTGCCCGGCAGCGGCCCCACCGACCGCAACGGCGACCAGCTGCCCGGGTTCCGGCCGGACACCCTGGCGCTGCTGGCGGACGCGCTGGGCCGGGACGGCATCATGACGTTCCGGTTCGACAAGTACGGCACCGGGCCGGCGCCCACCCTGCCGCCCGCCGGCGCCGGCTACGAAGTCTTCATCCGCCAGGCCCGCGCCGCTTACGAGACCCTGCGTGCGCAGCCGGAGACGAACCCGGCCGCCATGCTCGTCGCCGGCCACAGCGAGGGCGGTATGAACGCGCTGCTCGTCGCCACGTCCGTGCGGCCGCGGCCGGCCGGGCTGGCCCTGATCGCGCCGCAGGACCAGCGGATCCTCGACATGATCGCCGCCCAGGTCGGCGCCCAGCTCGACGCCGCGCTGCCGCCGGAGCAGGCCGCGGCCCAGAAGAACCTGATCAGCGCGTGGATCGCCGGCTTCCGCGCCGGCGGGCCCACCAGCACGGACGGCATGGTGCCGTCCGTCGCCGGGCTGTTCCGCATCCTCGCCGGGCAGAGTGTCTACCTGCGCGGCGACGACGCGATCTACCCACCGGACGTGGCCCGCAAGGTGCCGCGCGGCACGCGGGTGCTGGTGACGTGCGGGACCGCCGACCCCAACGTCCCCTGCGCCACCCTGCCGCCGCTGCTGAAGGCCCTGCACGGTGAGCACCTGGCCACCCTCGACGGGATCGACCACCTCCTGCACCCGGCCGGCAGCCCCGTCGAAGGGCAGCCACTGGCTCCGGCGTTCCTCGACGTGCTGCACTGGTGGGCGAGGCACTGGTCGCCCCGGTGATCACCGGCGGCCGCTGTCCCGGCCCGATCGGCCTCGCGGTCAGCGAAGGTGGTTCCTCCGCCGGCGCCACACCAGCCCCGCGACGGCCACCAGCAGCACGGCGGGCAGCCCGGTGACGAGCCACCCTTCGACCGGCGCCGCCGGCACGACGTCCACGTGCGTCACCGACGAGCCGAGAGTGACACCCGTGGGCTTCCAGTGTTGGGCCGGCAAGCCACCGCCGTACCCGGTTTGGTCGTGCCGATGCGTCACAACGGCGTATTCGATGGCTGTCGCCATTCCTCGGCCCTCCTCCGCCGGGCGGGATTCCTGCGAACCGCAACCAGTGTGACGTCGCCGCGCGGAGAACTCCAGACCCGCGGGGCGGTCAGAGTTCTCTGACGTGCAGCAGCGACCGGACGTCGAGGTCGCGCCGAACCCGGTTGCTGCGCAACGCGTCGACCACGGTCGCGGCCCCGAGCCAGGTGGCCTCGGCGTCCTGGGTGAGGAGGTGGGCGCCGTGCGCCTGGCCGCCGGTCTCGATCCAGTCGTCGACGAACAGCACCCGGTCGCCGCCGCCGACCAGGTGCTTGGGGAAGCCGAGGCTGAGGTGGCGGTCCCGGTAGTCGGGCGGGGTGGTCCGGCGCAACCAGGCGTCGCTGTCGGCGGACGGCGCCCGGTCCTTGCGGATTTCGACGAACCCCACCCCCAGGTGCAGGGCGACCAACGGCCCCAGGAGGCACCCGCGCGACTCCGGACCCAGGACGACGGTGGGTTCCCGGTCGGCGAACAGCGCCGCCAACGCGGGGCCCAGGTTCGCGAGCAGATCGGGGCGGCGCCACCACCCCGTCACATCGGCCCAGCGATGCCGGTCCGTGCGGTCTCCGCGCCAGGCCAACGCCGTACGGAGCCCGGACTTCACCTCTTCCAGCGACACGTTCCCGGACACCGGCCCATCGTCGTGGCCGCGACCTGTCCGGGCAAACGGATTACGCGTCGTTCCCGTTCGCTCAGACGGCCGGTCCGTCCACAACGGACACCTCCGGCACCGGCAACGCGAGCAACGCGGCGATCACCGACACCGCGTCCCCGTGCAGACCCCACACGGCCTCCTCCGCCGCCTCGACCCGCGTACGCGCCGCCGATGCCTCCAGCTCGCCGTGGATCTCGATGCGGTCGCAGAACCGCGGCCAGCCGTACGTGCCCACGATGATCGTCAGCTCGCCGTCGTCGTCGGCGATGTGCTGGAAGCGGAAGCCGCGGGCCACCAGCGTGCGCAGGCCCTCCTCGACCGGCGTCACCCGCGGTTCCGCTCGTGCGTGGCCGGCGGGGCTTGCCGGCGGCCGGCGGGGCGGCCGCCGGGGTGGGCGCGGCCTCCGCCGGCCGGGCGGGGCCGGGCGGTGTCCGGTCGGTGCGGGCGTTTTCGGCCCAGCGCACGGTCATGCGCCGGCGGTCTGGCGACGACGGGACACGGGTCCTCCTCGGCTCGGTGCGGCGGACCAGCCTTCCGGACGGGACGGGTCGCGCGGATTCCCGCCCGGCAGGAGTTTTCGCCGGATTTTCCGCGTGATCTGCGGTGCTGCCACGGAAAGCCGTGATGCGCTACGGTGACCCGCCATGGGAACCAGCGGGGCGAAACCCGGCAGCAAGCCGGACCGGGAGCGGCTCCGGCACCAGCTGCTCGCCGCCGGCTCGAGCCCGGCGCGGATCGCCGCCGAGATGGCCGGGCGCTGGCAGTTCAACCCGCGTCAGGCCTGGCGGTACACCCACGGCCTCTCCCAGACGGCGGTCGCCGCGCGCTGCAACGACCTGCTCGGCGACCCGCGTGCCCCGGTGACCGGGAAACGGATCAGCGAGTACGAGGCGTGGCCGCAGCGCGGCATCCGGCCCACGATCCACGTCCTCGCGCTGCTCGCCCGCGTCTACGGCACCGTGCCCCGCGCCCTGCTGGCCGAAGACGAACTGCCGCTGTTGCCCGAGCCCGAGCGGCTCGTGCTCGACCAGCTCCCGCCGGCCGGGGAACCCGCCGCTCCCCCGGCACCCGGACGGCTCGACGCCGCCGCGGTCCGCGCCGCCGCGCACGCGTCCGGGGCGCACGCCGAACTCGCCGAGGTCACCGAGGTCGGCGCGATCACCCTCGAACAGCTGGACCACGACGTCGTCCAGCTCGCGCGCAGCTCCATCCTCACCCAGCCCGCCGAAATCTTCGGCGAGCTCGTCCGCGTGCGCGACCGCATCTTCCGATTGCTGCAGCGGCGCGCCCACCCGGCGCAGCAGTCGCACCTCTACCTGCTCGCCGGCCAGACGTGCGGGCTGCTGGCGAGCGCCAGCATGGAGCTGGGCTGCTACGGCGCCGCGGCCGAACAGTCGCGCGCCGCCTGGGTTTACGCCGAGATCATCGGCCACAACGGGCTCAAGGCGTGGTTGCGCGGCACGCAGGCGCTGATCGCGTTCTGGTCGGGCAACCCGCGGGAAGCCGCGCACCTGGCCAAGGCCGGCCGCGAACACCTGAGGCACGGCACCGGCTTCGTGCGCCTGTGCAACATCGAAAGCCGCGCCTGGGCCTCCCTCGGCGACGCCCGCGAAACCCAGACCGTGATCAGCATGGGCCACCGCGCCCGCGAGCAGCCCACCGAGCCCGACGAGCTGCACGACCTCGTCGGCGGCGAATTCGGCTTCGACGAGGCACGCCAGTCCTTCTGCAACGCCGGCGCCTGGGTCCAGATCGGCAAGCCGACGCTGGCGATCGAAGCGGCCGAACGCGCCCTGCGCGTGTACGCGACGGACGCCGAGCGCAACCGCCGGTACGGCGGCGAGGCATCCACCCGCCTGGAGATGACCGACGGCTACCTGGCGGTGCGCGAACTGGACGCCGCCGGCGTCGCGCTCGACCCGGTGATCAGCACGGCCGCCACCACCGGCGTCGCCCACCTGGCCACCCGCTTGTCCGACATCTGCGCGACGCTGGACACCGCGCCCTACCGCAACTCCCGCGAAGCCCGGGAACTCGCCGAACGGATCCGCGCCCACCCGGCCCTCGCCGGTCCGTGACGCGGCCGGTCACGGTTTCCGGGAACCGCCGAAGCGAGCCGGGCAACCGGCCGGGCCTGCGGCCCGCCGGCCCGGAAACGGCGGTACGGCACCGGGAACCGGCGGTTCGCAGACGGGCGGAATCCTCACTGCTCCCCGGCCGGCTCGACCAGGCCCAGCATCCAGGCGCTCCACGTGAACGAGTGGTCCGGGTTCCCCCTGCCCGGGCGGCGCGGTGAGGAACGCGGCAAGTCAGAGCATGCCGGGCCCGGCATCCGCGGCGGATGCTGGGGACAGCAAGGGGATTTCTCCTTCGTCGGAGGACGCCGGCCGGGTGCCTTCGCGGCTCTTGCCCGATCACTCCCCCGAGCCTGCCCGGCCGGCGGGCACCCGCCCAGGGATCTTCGGACCCCGGGCCGGGGACCTTGGTCATCTCCGCCGCGCGGCCGGCCGGACGAACGCCACCGGACGGCCGGGTGTGATCGGCCGGGTGGCGCAATCCGTCGGTTTCCGCCCGGCTTGCCGCCCGGCGGTGTTAACTTCCGTCCGTCATCCGCGGCCCGAGCGAGGTGTTCCAGTCACCGTGACACCGCACATGGACAAGTTCGCCGCCTACCTGCGCATGCTGAAGGACCGCAGCGGGCAGGGTTACGAGCGGCTCGGCAGGCAGGCCGGGGCCAGCGGCTCCAGCCTGCACCGGTACTGCTCCGGCAAGAGCGTGCCCGCCGACTACCGCGTGGTCCACTCGTTCGCCAAGGTCTGCGGCGCGTCCGCGGAGGAACTGCGCGAGCTGCACCAGTTGTGGGCCCTGGCCGACGCCGGCCGGGACGACGGGGTGCCGCCGGCGGACCTCGAGCGTGCCGCGCCGCCGTGGCACCGGCGCTGGTACCTGCCGGTGGCCATCGCGGTCGTCGTCCTGCTGGCCGGCGGGCTGTTCTGGGTCACCGCCGACGGGTCGGGGTCGCCGCCCGGCCGGTACGCCGACCGGGTGCTGTTCTCCGCCGCCTGCCAGCCGCCGGTGAGCATGGGCCAGCACGACGAATGCGTCAGCGAGGTGCAGAACCTGCTGGTCGCGGCGCACGGGCGGCTCTCGGTCGACGGTTCGTTCGGCCCGGAGACGCTGCGCCGGGTCACGGCGTTCCAGGTGCTGGCCGGCCTGCCCGCCCGCGGCGTGGTCGACGAGGCCACCAAGACCGCGCTGTACGACCACCGGACCAGCATGGCGGGCTGGTCGGCGGCCATGGTGGAGCAGCGGATCCGGGCGGTGTTCACCGAAACGCCGGACACCGCGGTCGCGATCGCCCGCTGCGCGTCGTTCCTCGATCCGCTGTGGGTGCTGCCGAACACGAACGGCAGCCGCAACTGGGGCGTCTTCCAGATCTCCGACGGCCGCCTGCTGGAGCTGGGCGGCACGCCCCGGCAGGCGTTCGACCCGGCGTGGAACATCGACGCCGCGCACCGCCTGTGGGGCGTGCACCACGACTTCCACGACTGGCCGGCCTGCTCGGCGGCGCTGGCGAACCCGCAGTCGCGCTGAGCCGGCCGGGTGCCGGGAATCCCCAGGTCCCCCGGCACCCGGCCGGTGGTCACACCGTGCCGTTCTCCCACCACCACGAGCGGCCGAGGTCGGCCCGGCTGTCGACGTGCTGATGGTCGGTGTTGTAGGTCTCCAGGCCGGAGAACCCGCAGGTCTCGGCCTTCTGGTAGACGGTCTTGTTGGCCACGCCCGGCACGTTCAGGTCGGCCGCGGTGCCGTAGAGGTGCATGCTGTCGCTGGCGCCGCCGATCTCGGCGTTGTGCGCGATGCTGCGGAACCCGGAGTTCACCGTGATCGGCTTGTTCCCGAGCTTCTTGCGCAGCGCCTCCAGCTTGTACATGCAGCGGCGGGCGTTCTCCTTGGCGGTGGCCGCGCTGACCTTGCCGCCGTTGAAGGTGCCGCTGTCGCGGTCGGTGAACTCACTGAAGTTGAAGTGCACGGTGGACCCGTCGCTCTGCTCCAGCGCGTTGAGCGCGGCCTGGGTGGCCGGCCCGACCTGGCCGTCCGCGCCGAGCCCGTAGGCGGTCTGGAACCGGCGGACCGCGGCAGCCGTGCCGGGGCCGAATTCGCCGTCGATCGAGACGCGGCTCTGGCTGGCGTGGTCGGCCGCCCAGCCCGCGACGCGGATCTGGAGTTCGGTGACGTCGGCGCCCGTGCTGCCCTGGCTGAGCGTGCGGGACCACGGGTACGCCTGGGCCGTGCCGGTCAGCAGCAGCGGGCTGACCGCCGCGGCCGCACCGAGCACCACCGCGCCGCGCAGCACCGTGCGGCGGCTCATGGGGAGGGTCATTCTCGTCCTTTCCTAGCGGGGATTCAGCGGTTGGCGAGCTGGTCGAGATCGGCCTGGGTGCCGTTGAAGACGTCCCCGGTGGCCGGCGCGGGGATGCCGTCGGGAATGGCCGCGTCGGTGTACTGCCACATCAGCCAGGTCTTCGACCCGGCGGGCAGCGCCGGCTGCGTGACGGACTGCCGGTAGTCGGCGAGCTGCATCGGATAGCCGGACAGCGCCGTGGTGCCGCCGAGGCAGGCGTCCAGGAAGGACTTCTGGGTGTAGATGATCGGCGTCCGGCCGAAGGCCGCCTGCACCTTGTCCAGCCACGCCTTGACGTCGGCGACGGTGACGTACGGCGGGCAGCCGCCGGAGCCGTCGTCCTTCCACTCCAGGTCGAACACGGGCGGCAGGTCACCGGCGCGCTTGCCGGTGTACCCGGTGGCCTTCACCGCGGCGATGAACCGGTCGGCCTGCGCACCGCCGGTGCCGGCGGCCGTGCCCGTGTAGAAGTGGTAGGGCCCGGCGGCCAGGCCGGCGTTGCGCGCGGCGGGCAGGTCGGTGGCCAGGTACTCGTCGGTGACGTTCAGGCCGCGGGTCGCCTTGACGGTGGCGAACTCGACGCCGGACGCCTTCACCGCGCCCCAGTTGATCGGCGCGCCGCCGGGGTGCTGGTACTTCGCGGTGTCGACGCCGTCGATCGGGTGCCCGGCGGGTTTCGGCGGCGTGCAGTAGGTGTTGCGGCCGGACCAGTCGGTGACCTTGGCCCAGGTGGTGGGCCCGGCGACACCGTCGGCACTGGCGTTGACGCAGTGCTGGAACTCGATCACCCGGGTGCGGGTGTCGTCCCCGAACTGGCCGTCGATCGTCAGCGGCGGGTAGTGGCCGGGCTCCATGGCGAGGTTCAGCCGGCACTGGAGTTCCTTGACGTCCGCGCCGGTGGAGCCGCTCTGCAGGGTGGGCCGGGCGGTGGAGTGCCCGCACACCACGCTCTGCGCGGTGCCCGCCGTGCCCTGGGTGGCGCACTTGCGCGGCCGCGCGGCCCACGAGTTCAGCGCGGCCCAGGTGTTCGGCCCCACCTGGCCGTCCACGCTCAGCCCGGCGCACTTCTGGAACACACGCACCCGGGCGTCGGTGGCGGGACCGAAGGTGCCGTCCGCGCCGACGGGCGAGTACCGGCTCGCCTTGGTCGCCAGGTTCAGTTCGCACTGCGCCTCGACGACGGGGGCGCCGGTGGCCCCTTGCTTCAGGGTGGGCTGGGCACTGGTGTGCCCGCACACGGCAACGGGTTCGGCCGCAACCGCGGGAGCGGCGGCGGGGACCGCCAGCAGCACCGCGACGGCCAGAGCGAGTCTCTGCATGGCGTGAAGGCTGGCAGCGGCGCCCCGGCCGGTCGCCGGTCAGCGCGGAACTCGGGACGCCGGGACGATCCCACCCGCCGGACCAGCGGAAACGCCGGCCCGGTGGGACGTTGCCGGGACGCGGGCCAGCCGTGGACCGACACTCCGGAGTCCACCACCCCGGCGCAGTCAGGCAGCACGACACCGTTGAGCGCACCCGACCAGCTCGGCTGCGCGCGTGCGCCGCGACCGACCTCCCGGCTATCCCTTGACCGCGGCCCCGGAATCCGGCACCCCGGCGTAGTCAGGCAGCTCGACTCCGTTCAGCGCGCGATCCACCAACTCGTTGAGCCACTCGGTGTCGTGCCCGGCGTCGGCGTCGTGCTCGGCTTCGGCGCCGCTGCGGCTGTGTGCGTGCAGCCGGCCGATCTCCTGGTTCGCCTCGACGAACGGGCGCATCCGCGTCTCGTAGCCCGCGAACCCCGCCGCCGGGTCCCAGCCGGCGGCGGCCAGTTCGCCGGCCAGGAGGTAGGCGCCGACCAGGGCCAGCCCGGTGCCCTGCCCGGACAGCGGCGACGAGCTGAACGCCGCGTCGCCGAGCAGGACCACCCGGCCGCTCGACCAGCGGTCCAGCACGACCTGGGCGACCTGGTCGAGGTAGAAGTCCGGGGTGTCGTCCAGGTGCGCGAGCAGCTGCGGCGTCAACCAGCCCAGGCCGGCCACCTGCTCGCGCAGCAGGCGCTTCTGCCCCTCGATGTCGCGGTGGTCGACGTCGAAACCGGGCGAGACGAAGGAGAACATGGCCATCGCGCGGGTGGCGTCCCGGATGGGCCGCAGCATGGCCGAGCGCCCGGCGTCCTGGTGCTCGAGCAGCCAGCGGTCGAGCCCGAACTCGTTGGGCACGCTGTAGAAGGCCATCACGTGCCCGAGGTGCCGGACGAACCGCTCGTGCGGCCCGAAGACCATCGCCCGCAGCGCCGAGTGCAGCCCATCGGCCCCGACCACCAGGTCGAAACGCCGCCGGTCGCCGCCCGCGAAAGTCACGTCGACGCCGTCCGCGTCCTGGGTGAGCTCGGCGATCCGGTCGCCGAAGACGTACTCGACGCCGTCGCGGGTGTCGTCGTGGAGCACCTGGGACAGGTCGCCGCGCAGGATCTCGATCTCCGAGATGTAGCCGTCGCCGCCGTCGTCCTCCGCGCGGAAGGTCTCCAGCACGGTGCCGTCGGCGTCCACGATGTGCGCGCCGGCGGTCTCGGTGCGCGCCGCGCGAACCGCCGCGTCCAGTCCCATCCGCCGGATGACCTCCCGGGTCACCCCGCGCGCATCCACCGCCTGCCCACCGGGCCGCAGCCCGGGAGCCCGCTCGACGACGGTCACCGCGGCCCCCCGCCGGCGCAGCCAGTGCGCCACGGCGGGCCCCGCGATGCTCGCTCCGGTCACCAGCACCTTGGCACTGCTCATCGTGTCCCCCTCCCGGATCAGTGCCGGGAGAGTACCGCGGGCCGGCCACGCGGCTGTCCGGAAGCAACGCGTGTTCCGGAGCCGGCGGCAATCGGCTCGAATCGCCCTTGTCCCGAACCGATCACTGGCAGTGTGAACACCTCGGCACGCTGGGTTCGGCAGGCACGGGAGGGTGCTGCATGCGGCTACGCATGGACGATCAGGGCGAGGACGACTTCCGCGAGATCGTGGCGCAGGCGATGAAGCTGCCGGAGCCGGCGGACGCGCTGGCCCGGCTCGGCTGGTCGGCCGAGGCGATCCTCGGGATCGAGGCCGACCTGCTGCACGACGAGGCGCTGCGCCGGCGTGTCGAAGCACGCTTCCGGCTGGTCGCGGACCGGGCGGCGGTGCTGGAAACGCACATCCGGCAGCCACCGGACTGGCGCCGCGAGAGCCTCCGGGCTCTGCCGCGCCGAGCGCGGCTCACCTTGATTGCCGCCCTGGCCTGGCCCTTGCTGGTCGCCACGGCCGTCGTGACCGTCGCCGTGCCCGGTCTCGGGCTCCTGCTGCGCGGACTGCTGGTGCTGACGATCGCGGCCACGCTGCCGCGCTTCGAACCGATCACCCGGTTCCTCCTGCGCCGGAGCCTCCCGGCGTCGTGGTGGCAGCGGATGCAATGGGGTCGTGGGCGTCGATCGCTGCGACGCCGCGTGTGGCGCTCGCGGCTCCAGTGGCGACGCGATGTGCGCGACGAGATCGTGCTGCCGCACCTGCGGGAGCGGATCAACCGCGCCGCCGAGCGCCGGTTCGACCACGCTTTGACGTTGCGCGGCCACCGCAGCGTGCTGCTGGGCGGCGCACCTTCGTTCCTGGTCACGACCGAAGCCATGGAAAACCTGGCCGGCGAGATCGCCCGGACCCACCGCGGTGCGATCGGCCTGGCGGGCGCCCGCGGGGTCGGCAAGAGCACCATGCTGTCCGCGTTGCAGAACGGCTTGCTGCCCACGGCTCGGCGGCTGACGGTGCTGGTCTCCGCGCCGACGCGCTACGAACTGCGCGACTTCGTGCTGCACCTGCACACCGTGCTGGGCAAAGCCGTGCTGGCGGAACTTCCGCCGCTGCGCGGCCGCACCCCAGCCGGGCAGGACCGCTGGACCGCGCACTACCGCGCGCTCCGCCGGTCGTCCCTGCGCTCGGCTATGGTCAGGTACTTCCTCCGCGGCACGGCCGTCGCCCTGATCGCGGTCGCGCTGGCGGCCCTGATCCACTACCACGACCTGCGGCAGCTGGTTGCCGACTACCCCGCAGCCATGCG
Organism: Amycolatopsis sp. NPDC051102; assembly: GCF_040682815.1. NCBI lineage: Bacteria > Bacillati > Actinomycetota > Actinomycetes > Pseudonocardiales > Pseudonocardiaceae > Amycolatopsis > Amycolatopsis sp. NPDC051102. The sequence continues at coordinate 688,804 of NZ_JBFBBT010000001.1, read as the reverse complement.
CGAGGTGCTGACCCGGCCCGCCTCCGCCACCCAGCCGGTCAGCAACCGCGCAGCGGCCGCCGCATTCCTCACCGTGGGTCTCGTCGCCGGTGCCTTCCATCTGATAGCCCTCATCCTCGTGCCGTTCGTCGCTTCGGACGGCAACCGGGAAGAGCAGCTGTTCAACGCGATGGAGAAAGCCCGGCGCACCTGGCTGAACTCGCACCTGCGATTCCGCCTCCACCGCCGGCTCAGCACGTGGTGCGATGTCCTCGGCCTGCCGTGGCAACCGCTGCCGTTGCCCGAGCCGCCTGCCCGCCCCTCGTCGGTCGACCGCTACTGGGAAGCACGGCGCCACCGCTTCGCCGATCAGCGCCAGTGGCAGCGGCGCCGCAGCCTCCCGTTGCGTGCCCTGGCTTTGCTGGCCGACGAAAACCTCAAGCGCATCCGGTTCCTCCAAACCCACACCACAGGCTGGTCGGGCAAGGTCGAAGCCCCGCGGGGAATGGGTCTCGCCGTCTCGCGGTCGCTCGCCCGGGCCGAGCAGCCCCTCACCCAGCCCGAAGTCGTCGCCGAACTTCGCGACTTCCTCGAACGGGCGGCCTTCGAGCTGCGCCATGCCGGCATCGCGGACGGGATCACCGTCGCCATCGACGAACTCGACAAGATGCTCGATCCGGCCGATGTCCACGAGTTCGTCAACGACCTCAAGACCGTGTTCACCGTCGACCACACCGTCTTCCTGGTGTCGGTGTCCGAGGACGCCCTCGCCGCCTTCGACCGGCGCGGCGTGCCGATCCGGGACGCCCTCGACAGCGCGTTCACCACGATCATCCCCGTCGAACCGTTCACCTTCACCGAGACCCGGCAGTGGCTCGACCAGCAGCTGATCGGCCTGCCGAGCCCGTTCGACGCCCTCTGCCACGCCCTCTGTGCCGGCATCCCCCGCGAGCTGGCCCGCACCGCGGCCACTTTCCTCGACGTCATCGACGAAGCCGAGGACGAGCCGCCCCGGCTGGCGGCCCTCACGCGCCGGCTCGTCGCCGCCGACATCGCCGGGAAGCTGCGCGCCTACACCCATGCCGCCCACCAGCTCAGCGCCGACGCCGCCACGTTGATCGTCGCCCTCAACACGGTCGCCGGCCTCACGCACCCCCGCGAGGACGACCTCCCGCGGCGGCTGCAGGAACTCGCCTCGTGGCTGGCCGACTACGACGTCCCCGACGACGACCGGACCCTGCGGCAGCTGAGCACGGAGATCCGCGCCTTGTGCCGGCTGGGCATCGCGCTGTGCGAAGCCTTCACGGACGCCACCACTGCTGCGGGCGTGGAAACGTTGCTTACACCGGACCGGAACGCACCCATCGACCTGCTGGCCCGGGCCCGGCGCGCGTTGAACACCGAGCCGCAACTGACCTTGGCGCTGTTGGACCGGTTCCGCGCCGCATACCGTGCCCCGGCGTGACCGGGGACGGATTTCCCCCGCCGACACACTTGCTGACAGCCGTCTCACGGCAGCTCAGGCGTTGGCGAGGGCGGTGTCGCGCAGCTGGCGGCGTGAGCTGATCCCCAGCTTCGGGAAGATCTTGCGCAGGTGCCATTCGACCGTGCGCGGGCTGAGGAACAGGCGGGTGCCGATCTCGGGGTTCGAGTAGCCCTCCGCGGCCAGGCGGGCGATCTGGAACTCCTGGGCGGTCAACTCGCCCGTCGGCTCCGCCGTGCGTTTGCGGGCCGTCTCGCCGGTTGCCTGGAGCTCGCGGTGGGCGCGGTCGGCGAACGCCCGCAAACCCATGGTGGACAACTGTTCGTGGGCCGTGTGCAGCTGCTCGCGGGCGTCCACGCGGCGGCCCTCGCGGCGCAGCCATTCGCCGTACAGCAGGTGGCTGCGGGCCAGGTCCACCCGGAGCGTCGTCCGCTCGAAGCACGCGATCGACTCGCGGTAGCCGTCGTCGGGGTCGGTGCCGCACAACGCGCGCACGCGGGCGTTCAGGCCCTTCGCCTCCGCCGTTCCGGCCGCCTCGGCGCGTTCCGCCGAGCGGGTGGCCGCGGCCTGCAGCAGTGCTTCGTCGCCGGTGCGGGACGCCGCCTCGGCCAGCTCCGCGGTGGCCAGGCCCTGGAAGCCCACCACGTCGTGGTCGAACACGCGGCGGGCCGCCGCCAGCGCGGCGTCGTGGCGGCCGAGGCCGTTGTACAGCACCGCCCGCCCGTAGTCGGCGAAGGTCACCAGACGCAGCTGGCCGCGCGCCGACGCGTCGCGTGCGGTGTCCTCGAAGGCCGCCTGTGGCTCCCGGCCGCGGAACGCCTCCAGCAGCATCGCCGCGTAGCCGACCGGCTCGTTGCCGGTCAGGCCCGCGATCACCCGGTCTTCCTCTGCCGACGCCGCCGCCGCGGTGAGCTCCCCCGCCAGCAGCTCGTTGACGCCGAGGAAGTTGAGCGCGAACTGCAGCTGCACCAACGCACCGGCGTCGCGGGCGAGCTGGACCTGACGCGCGGCGAACGCCCGCGCCGCGGCGAAGTCCGCCGCTTCAGTGGCGATCATGCCGCCGGCCCGGTTGCCCAGCAGCCACAGCAGCCGCCCGCTGTCCCCCGCGTCGACGTCCAGGGCGCGGACCGCCGCCAGCGCCTTGAACAGCAGCGGCGCCGCGGCCCGGTAGCCGTCGGTGAACCGGGTGACCAGGGCGTCCAGGACGAGGTCGACCGCGCGGGGCGGCACGGGCGCCGGGGGCGCGGCGCGGGTGGCCTCCGCCGCCGCGGCGAGACCGCGGGCGTCCGAACCGGCCCACAGCGCCGCCGCCAGCGCTTCCAGGTAGGTCTCCCGCGCCCGGTTCGCGTCCAGCGGGGTGAGCCGCTCGGCCGCGCGCCGCAGGAGCCGGGCCGCGTCGCCGCCCCGCCGCTGGTCGAACGCGATCTGGCCCCGCAGGCGCTCGATCTCGGCGGCGCGCCCGGCGTCCGGCGGTCCGGCCTCCGCCGCGTCGAGGAGGCCGGCTGCCTCGTCGAGCGCACCGGCGTCGCGCTTGACGACGGCCGCCGCGAGTTCGCGGTCCGCGCGCCGGGCGGGTTCGGGTGTCAGGAGCGCCGCCTGCTCGAAGAACGCGGCCGCGGCGACCAGGCCGCCGCGGGCCCGGGCCCGGCCCGCCGAGCGTTCGAGGTCGGCAGCGACGTCCTCGTCCGGGGTGACGGTCGCCTGCGCGCGGTGCCAGGCCCGGCGGTCGGGGTCCCGGTCCGGGTCGGTCACCTCGGCCAGGGCCCGGTGCACGTCGTGGCGGTCCCGGGCCGGCGCCGACCGGTAGACCGCCGACCGCACCAGCGGGTGGCGGAACCGGATCCGGCGGCCGAACTCGATCAGCCCGGTCGCCTCGGCCGCGGTGGCGGGGTCGGCGCCGAGGCCCAGCCGGCCGGCCGCGCCCCACAGCAGCGTGGCGTCGCCGAGGGGCTCGGCGGCGGCGATGAGCAGCAGCCGCCGGGTGTCGGCGGGCAGCGGCTCCAGCTGCTTGACGAAGCACTGTTCGATGCGCCCGGCGAGCGGCACGGGCTGCCCGACGCCGTCGGCCGCTGTCCACGCGCGCGGCAGTTCCAGCAGCGCCAGCGGGTTGCCGTGGGTTTCGGCGATGATCCGGTCGCGGACGCGGCTGTCCATCGGGCCCTTGAGCACCGAGGCCAGCAGCGCGTCCGACTCGGCCTCCCCCAGCCCGCCGACCGCGAGTTCCGGCAACCCGGCCAGATCGGGCTCGGGGCCGCCGTCGCGCACCGCGAACACCACCGCGATCCGCTCGGCGAGCAGGCGGCGGGCGACGAAGGTCAGCACCAGCGCGGACATCCGGTCGAGCCACTGCACGTCGTCGACCAGGCAGAGCAGCGGCTGGTCCTCGGCCACGTCGGCGAGCAGGGTCAGCACCGCCAGCCCGACCAGGAACCGGGTCGGCCGGGCCCCGGAACTGAGCCCGAACGCCGTGCCGAGCGCGTCGCGCTGGGGCTCGGGCAGGCGGTCGAGCCGGTCGAGGAACGGCGCGCACAGCTGGTGCAGCCCCGCGTAGGCCATCACCTGCTCGGCTTCGACACCGGCGGCGCGCGCGACGCGGAATTCCCGCGCCTGCGCGTCCGCGTACTCCAGCAGCGCGGTCTTACCGATGCCGGCTTCGCCGCGCAGGACGAGCACCTGGCCCCGCTCCGACCGGGCGGCGGCCAGGAGGCGATCGAGGGTGGCGCACTCGCTGTGCCGGCCGATCAGCCCCGGCATGCGAACCTCCCACGGCCGGCCGGCCGGCGACGGCGGGACGACCGTGCCGGGCGAGCCGACCCTAGCGCAGCGCGGGGCGCCGGCGATCACGCGTCGTCGCGGGCACCCGCGTTCCGCGCCTCGATGGCCCGGGCGGTCTTCGCCAGTTCACCGCCGAGGACGCGCTTGCCCAGGAGCCCGAGCAGGCCGCCGAGCAGCCGGCCCTTGAGGTTCTTGCCCTCCCGGACCACCACGGCGTCGACCTGGGTCGACCCGTCCGCCAGCCGGGTGAAGGTGTAGGTGTGCCCCGAGGCGCCGCCCCACGTGTTGGAGTCGGTGGTCTTCATGACGACCCGGGCCGGGTCGGACCAGTCGTAGCGCAGGCGTTCCCAGATCCCGCCGGACCCTTCGGTGACGTCGGCGTGACCGGGCCCCTGCTCGTGCACGCGCAGGTATTCGGTCGCGCTGCGGCCGAAGAGCTTCGCGCGCTCCGGGCCGAAGTCGGTCAGCCCGGCGAGGAACTGCTCGGGCGTGGCGGTGGTCTGCTGGCGCAGGTGGATCGTGGACATCTCGTCTCCTGGGTGGTGCGAAAGGGGATTTCAGGCGGACTGGTGCTCGACCAGGTGGCGGGCGTACCAGGCCGGCCAGTCCTCGTCGTACTGCCCGGTTTCCTTCTCGTGCTCGCCGTGCGCGGCCGCGGTCCGCTTCAGCGCCTGCTCCAGCTCTCCGGCGGAGGCGTAGGTCACGCCGGTGACGCGGCCGGGGAACCGGGTGGTGATCTCCTGCAGCAGCCAGGTGTTCCCGTCCGGGTCGCCGAAGGACGCGAACGAGGCGTAGGTGCCGCGGTCGGGGTGCGGGCCGGGGGCGAACGCGCCGGTGCCGTCGCGGTGGAAGACCTCGCTGACGGCGACGCCGTGGCCGGCGAGCTCGGCGCGGGCGGCTTCGATGTCGTCGACGACGAGGTAGGTGTTGCGGACCGCGCCGGGCGTGGCGTCGGTGATGCCGGTTCCGAAGTGGACCGACGTCGCCGACCCCGGCGGGGTCAGCTGGACGACGCGCGAGGTGCCGAACTCGATGTCGGCGTCTTCGCGCCAGCCGAGTGCCTTGTAGAAGTGCTTGGTCCGGTCGACGTCGGTGACGGGCAGGACCACGACTTCGAGCTTCATGTCCATGGTCGGACTCCTTCTCGGTGTCTGGCGGCGGGGTTCGCCGCTCGACACCCAGACTGGTCCCCGGCGGGTCCCGTTCGCCCCAGGGAGACACCCTGGTCCGGCACGGGCCCGTGCTCAGCCGTTCCTGGCCATCGCCCCCGTGATCAGCAGAACCAGCCCGTGTTCCAGGGCCGGCGCCAGGTCCAGGTGCAGCGCGGCCAGTGCCGGGTCCGCCTCGTACGCCGCGCGGGCGCTGGGGGACGGGCGGCAGTGCGTCCACAGCCCGCCGGTCAGGATCATGGCCAGCAGGCACACCGGGCCCGCTTCGCCGCCGACTTCGGGGACGGACCGGTGGAGGAGCGCGGCCATCGTGTCCAGCCCGCCGAGCGCGGACCGCTTGAACCGCACCACGACGTCGGTGGACACGTTGTGCTCCAGCACGGCCGCCTGCGCGCCGATCAGGTCGCACAGCACCGTCCGGCGGGCCAGCGAGCGGGCGACCACCGCCGCGAACGCCTCGGCGCGCCCGGGCGCCGTGCGGCCCGGGTCGACGCCCGCGGCCAGTTCCCCGTCGACCTCGGCCAGCCAGTCCCGCAGCGCGCGGTGCAGCAGTTCGAGCAGCACGGCCTCGCGGGATTCGAAGTAGCGCAGGACGTTCGACTTGGCCAGGCCGACCCGCCGGCTGAGTTCGTTGAGGCTGACCTCGGCCACCGGCATCTCGTCGAGCATCTTCAGCGCCGTGTCGAGGATGGTGCGGCGCCGCTCCTCCCGCTGCTCCGCGCTGCGCGCCCGCTGGAACGTCATGAGACCAGCGTAACGCCAGGGCGGCGGAATTGAAGACCGGCAGTCTCTTGACAACAGACCGACGGTTCCTTAGCGTCGGACACGTAACAGACCGGCGGTCCGAACGGGCCGTGACCCAGGAGGACTGCCATGAGCGAGAACTGGACCGAGCGCGACGTCCCGAGCCAGCGCGGCCGGGTGGCCGTGATCACCGGCGCCAACACCGGCCTCGGCTTCGACACGGCGAAGGTGCTGGCCGAGCGCGGCGCGACGGTGGTGCTCGCCGTCCGCGACGTCGAGAAGGGCAAGCAGGCGGCCGCGCGGCTGGGCACGAACGCCGACGTCACCGTGCAGGAGCTGGACCTGTCGTCACTGGAGTCCGTCCGGGCCGCGGCGGCCGACCTGCACACCACGCTGCCGAAGATCGACCTGCTGATCAACAACGCCGGCGTGATGTACCCGCCGCGCCAGAGCACCCGCGACGGCTTCGAGCTGCAGTTCGGCACGAACCACCTCGGCCACTTCGCGTTCACCGGCCTGCTGCTGGACCTGCTGCTGCCGGTCGCGGATTCGCGGGTGGTGACGGTCGCCAGCATCGCCCACCGCATCCGCGCGGCGATCCACTTCGACGACCTGCAATGGGAGAACTCCTACGACCGCGTCGCGGCGTACGGGCAGGCCAAGCTGGCCAACCTGATGTTCGCCTACGAACTGCAGCGCCGCCTCGCCGCGCACGGCACGACCGCGTCGCTCGCCGCGCACCCCGGCGTCGCCCGCACGGAACTGATGCGCAACTCCCCGGCGGTGGCCCGCGCGCTCTTCCCCGTGGTGGCCCCGCTGTTCACCCAGAGCTCGGAGCGCGGCGCCCTGCCGATCCTGCGCGCCGCCACCGACCCCGCGGCCCTCGGCGGCCAGTACTACGGCCCCGCCGGCCCGGGTGGCTACCGCGGGCGCCCGCGGGTGGTCGCGTCCAGCCCGCAGTCCTACGACGTCGCCGTCCAGCGGCGGCTCTGGGCGGTTTCGGAGGAGCTCACCGCCGTGAAGTTCCCGGTCGGCTGAAGGGGCTGCCACCGAGCAGGGCCTGGCTCTCAGCCGGGGGCGGCGCGGTAGGCAGCGATCCTGATCCGCAGGCCACGCAGGTGGACCAGGTCGACGGCGAACGTCGAAACCGGCCGGTACCCCGTGGCCGGGTCGTCGGCTCGGCAGGGGCCGGTGAGGTAGACGAACTCGTCCGCCGGGTCGTAGCGCGGGGGCGACCAGACCGCCGCCTCCCCCGCCGCGCTGTCCCCGCGCCGGGCGCGGGCCAACCAGTAGACGGGCAGCTTCAGCACCTCGCCCAGCACCTTGTCCAGGGCGGCGAGGTCGGCTTCGGCGATCGCGAGCCCGCGTCCGCTCCACACCCTCGGCGCCCAGTAGCCGCCGGCGGCGGCGTGGGTGAAAGTCGCGGTGTCGCCGGAGGCGGTGACCGTCCAGCCGGCCACGGTGGTGAGGGTCGGCATGGCGGCTCCCTGTGGTCGCGGCCCCAGGTCCGGGACACCGTAGTCGATCATGCCCGGCCGGTGGTACCACCGGCGGCACGCGGGTGTCGGACCTGCCGGCCGAGGCACGCCGAAGGGCCAGGTCAGCGCCACGGCGGCGACCCCGAGAGCGGCTGTTGTTCATCCGATATTCACCGGTGGATCACCGGATACGGGTGGCCGTGCGAAGGTGGGCAGCGTGGAGCACGAACAGCCTGCAAGTCCCGCGCCCCGGTCGGTCGCCGAGCTCACCGCGGATCCCGCGTGGACGGTCACCCGCACCGGCACCACCGGCCAGTGGCTCACCGCCGAACGGGTCGTCGAGCGCAACGGGCACCACCGGCTCATCGGGCTGACCCCGATCCGGCCGGGCACGGTCGCCCTCATGCTGTGGTCCGGCGGTGAGGTCGTCGAGCACGTCCGCGGCACCGAAGCCGAGGTCTGCGCGACCGCGCACCACTGGGCCACCGGACTCCTCGGCGAACAGCCGTAGCCCGCGGCCGCGACGCCGATGACCCGGCGGCAGGCGAACCGGACGAAGGCGCGGGGACTCATCAACGTCACGGGCGACCAGCCGGCGGAAGCGACCGAAAGGCTCCGCGACCTGGCGCGGAGGTTCTCCGGCTGACACCTGAGCCGACGGCGGTGGGCACCCTCAGGGCCGGAGAGTCGGTGAATTCTTCTTGTTCATCTCCAGTTCATCTCCCGGACGTCTCATGGGGCATGTTCTCCGTATCACGGACGACCGGAAGGTGAGCGATGAGCACGTTGGACACCATGGCCTCCGAGCAGCTCGACACGCACCTCGCCCAGCTCGAGGACCGCTTGGGCAACGACTACGCGAACGTCGCCCGCACCCGGCTGCACGCGATGGTGGACCGGGAACGCGCGCGGTTCGCCGGCGCCCGCATCCACGCCTTCGTGCCGATCCTGGTCGAACGGGCCGTGCGGGCGGCGCTGGCCACTCCCTGAAAGCGATCCGCACCAATTTGCCCTGACCGAAAACGGCCGCGACCGGAAATTGTTTCCGGTCGCGGCCGCAGGGGCTCGGAAATCCCTTAGTTGTAGCCCATTTCGTCGGGCGACACGCCGTTGTACCCCATTTCGTCGGGGTTGTCGGCGAGCACCGCCGTCGATGCCGCGTGCTCCGCGGTGACGGCGAAAGCAGGGGGAACACTCAGAACACCAGCCGCGAAGAGGGTCAACGCGACCGTCGTGACCGCTCGGCGAACCCGCATCATTCCTCCGGTGGTCAATCGGGGCGAAACTGGCTTTCGGGCCCTGCGGACGCTCCCAGATCCGGCGCAACCGGCGGACAACGGATGGTTAAGAACCCGCCAACGCCAGGCGGCCAGATCGCGCGGAACTCACTTTCCGAACAATGACCGAACCGGATGTTTCCGGAATCGGAAGAACGGGTGGCCGGACGACAGTGCCGTCACGGCGAGTACACCTCTTGTTCAACAATCGTTCGTCTTCTATTATCGTGAGTGTGCAACCGCTCACGGACGGTGCTGACCGCCTGATCGGCCGGGACGGTGAGCTGTCCCGGCTGGCCGCTTGGGTGCACGAAGTCGCCGCCGGGCGCGGGCGGGCCGTCCTGGTGGACGGGGAACCGGGCATCGGCAAGTCCACCCTCGTGCAGGCCGCGTGCGCGGTCGCCGCCCGGTCCGGCTGTCAGGTTTTCCGCGGCGCCGGCGACGAACTGGGCCAGGCGCTGCCTCTGCTCCCCCTGCTCGATGCCCTGCGGATCACCGGTTCCGCGCCGGATCCCCGCCGGGGCGCGATCGCCGGGCTCCTGAGCGGCGACACCGCGCGCGGCAAGGGCGCGGACCTCGCCGCGGTGGCCGCCGAGCAGCTGCTGACCCTGGTCGACGAGCTCTGCCAGACCGGCCCGGTGGTGCTCGTGGTCGACGAACTGCAGTGGGCCGACCGCGCGACGGTGGCGGTGTGGGGCCGGCTCGCCCGCTCGGTCCGGCAGCTGCCCCTGCTCCTGATCGGCGTGCTGCGCCCGGTGCCGCGCCGCGACGACCTGCGCGCGCTGCGGCGGATCGTCGGGCCCGCCGAACGGCTGCGGGTCGGCAGGCTCACCGGGCCGGCGGTGCTCGAACTGGTGGCGGAGCTGGCCGGCGGCAAGCCGGGGAACCGGCTGGAGCAGCTGGCTGACGGCGCCGCGGGCAACCCCCTCTACCTCACCGAACTGCTCGACGCCCTGACCCGCGGCGCCTGCCTGGCCGTCGACGACGCGGGGATCGCGGAGCTGACCGGCGGCCCGGCCCCCGACTCCCTGCCGGAAGCGATCGCCGATCGGCTCGGCTTCCTCTCGGAGCGGACCCGGACCGTGCTGCGGGCGGCCGCGCTGCTGGGCGTCGGCTTCTCGGTCGCCGACCTGACGGTCGTGGCCGAGGCCGAGCTGGCGGTGCTCCTGGCCGCGCTCGACGAAGCACGGGCGGCCGGGGTGCTGGTGGCGGCCGGCGCCGACCTCGCCTTCCGGCACCCGCTGATCCGCCAAGCCCTGTACGACGAACTGCCCGCGGGGGTCCGGGTCGTCTGGCACCGGGCCGCCGCGCGGGCGCTGGCCGACGCCGGCGCCCCGGTCGAGCGGGTCGCCCGGCAGCTGCTGCCCACGGTGTCCGACGACGACGCCGGCGAACCGGTGCCCGGCTGGGTCGTCGGCTGGCTGCTCGGCGCGGCCACCCCGCTGATCGGCCAGGCCCCCGAGGTCGCGGTCAAGCTCCTTCGCCGCGCGGTGCGGGACAGCACGGCGAACGCGCTGAGCTGCCGCCTGGCCGAAGCGCTCTACCGGGTGGGCGACTTCGCCGAAGCCGAGCGGGTGGCCGACCGCGCCCTGCAGCGGGCCGACGACCCGGATCTGCGCGTCGACCTGCACACGACCGTGACGCAGTGCCGGGCGATGACCGGCCGTTCCGCCGAGTCCCTCGCCGCGCTGAACCGGGCCGTCGCCACGCCCGGCCTGCCCGCGCGGCACCGGGCCCGGCTGCTGGTGCTCACCGCGCGGACGCACCGCGATCTCGGCGAGGTCGACACCGCCGCCCGGGTCGCCGCCGACGCGCTGGCCGGCGCGGGCGACGACCACTGGGCGACCGGGTGGGCCCTGCACGTGCTGAGCCTGGCGGCGATGATGCGCGGCGAGTGGACCGAGGCGCTGCCGCTGTTCGAACGCGCGATGGCCACCGCTTCGGACGACCCCGCGCTCACCGATCTCGGCCTGCTGCTGCGGATCAACCAGGCGGTCACCTTCGGCGCGCTCGACCGCTACCCCGACGCGCTCGCCGCCGCCGGCCGGGCCCGCGAACTGGCCGACCGCGCCGGCAGCGTGGTGCGGCTGACCCAGGCCCAGAGCGCGCTCGGCCAGCTGCTGCTGGGCAGCGGCCGGTGGGACGACGCCGTGGCGGAGGTGGACGTCGTCCCGGACGACCTCAAGGACCCGAGCGTGGCGTGCTGCGACCACGGCGTCGCCGCGATCATCCACTTCCACCGCGGCGAACCGGCGGCAGCGCAGCGGCACCTGGCCGCGGCGGCCCCGTTCGCGGACCGGATCGGCGGCCGGGTGGTCGAATCATTGGCTTTGGCGCGCAGCCTCGCGGCCGAGCAGGCCGGCGAGCCGGAGCAGGCGCTCGCCATTTTGACCGCCGCGCTGACCGGCGAGGACGAAGGCGAAGGCTTGCTCGGCGACGCCCTGCGGCTGGCCGTGGAAACCGGTGACGCGGCCACCGCGGCCGAGGTCGGGGCCCGGGTCGGCGCGATCACGGCCGGGGCGGGCGTCCCGCACCGCCGGGCCCTGGGCCTGTACTGCCGGGGACTGGCCGAGCGGGACGCGGCGACCTTGCTGCGCGCCGCCGACGGCTACCGCGACGCCGGGCGCCCCCTCCCCCAGGCGAAGGCGCTGGAAGCCGCCGCGATCGCGTTCGCCGGAGCCGGCGACCGCGGCTCGGCGCGCGCGGCGTTCACCCGCACGCTGGACCTGTGCGCCGGCCTGGGCGCGCACTGGGACGTGGCCCGGCTGCGCGCCCGCTTCCGCGGGTTCGGCATCCGGCGTGGCCCGACGGTGAAGCACCGCCAGGCCACGCACGGCTGGGACAGCCTCACGCCGACGGAGACCAAGATCGCCGGCCTGGTGGTGGCGGGGCTGTCGAACCCGCAGATCGCGGCGCGGCTGTTCCTCTCGCCGCGCACGGTCGCCACCCACGTCTCGCACATCCTGGCCAAGCTCGGGGTGCACTCGCGCATCGACATCGCCCGCGAAGCGACCCGGAACTCGGCGTCGGGCTGACCGGTCAGCGGTCTCCGGAGTTGCGGATCCGGCTCCACATCGGGACGACGAACCACCACAGCGCGAACCAGCCGAGCGCCCCGGCGGTGAACCACCCGGCGAGCGCGGGCCCGAGGGTGACGCTGAGGATCAGCAGCAGCGCGGAGCCGATGGAGAGCATCAGCAGGGTCAGCCCGCACAGGGCGAACCGGCTGGACGCGAGCACGAGCTGCCGCTTGAGCCGCCGCTGGTAGACCAGCCGGTGGAACGCGGCGGGCGCGATCAGCAGCGCGGTGGCGGCGGCCCCGAGCACCAGCGCGGCCACGTAGACGCGCCGCTCGAACTCGGTCAGCGTCGCGAAGCGCGGGGTGAAGGCGACGGTGAGCAGGAAGGCGAGCAGCAGCTGCACCCCGGTCTGCGCCACGCGCACTTCCTGCAGTATCTCGGCGTAGTTCCGGTCCAGCCGCTGCGCGGGCGTCTCGCGGCGCACCGCGAAGTTCCACAGGTCATGGGCATCCGGCGGCTCGCCGAGCTGCGGCCGGTCCGGGTAGGTCGGGTCGATTCCGTTCACCTTCATGCCGAAACCGTCCCGTGAACGGCGGATCGAAACATCGGTCGATCAAGGGATGTGGGAAGCGGGCGCGGGCAGCGCGTCACGTACGTCTTCGCCCGCTCGTGGTGGTCATCAACGCCTGGTCGTTCGCCGGGTAGTAGCCGGCGTGCGCCCACGCCTGGCACCCGCCGTCCCAGGTGTCGCTGCTGCCGTCGGCCCGCCAGAGGCTCGGCAGCGAGGCAGCGAGGCGGCGGAGCGCGTGCCGTGCGCCTTGCCCTGCGCGACCTCCTTCGCGACGGCGATGGCCAGGGCGGTGAGAGCGAGGACGCGACCGGCCGCCTGATGCGGCTTGGCGAGAAACATGTCAGAAAACTCCTTGGCCGGAAATTCCTTGAGCGCCAAGACCGTCCGGAACCGGGTGTCGAGCATCTTCGGCAAGCTCCAGTGCGCCCACCGGGCCGAAGCCATCGTCAAGGCCCGCGAAGCCGGTCTGGGTCGCCAGTAGCCGGGCTCTTCCGGTGGTGTCGCCGCACGGCGTTCACTGCCGCGCGGCGGCGTTCGCCCGGTCGATCGCCGCCATGTTCTCCTCCGCCCAGGTGCGGAGCGCGGCGAGCGGCACCTCCAGGGAGTGCCCCAAAGCCGTGAGGCGGTAGTGCACCCGCGGCGGCACCGTCGGCTCCACCCGGCGCTCGACCAGGCCGTCGCGGGTCAGGCTCTGCAGCGTCACCGACAGCATCTTCTGCGAGACGCCGGGCATCCGGCGCTGCAGTTCGGCGAACCGCACCTCGTCCGGGCCGGCTTCGGCCAGCACCTTGACCACCATCGACGTCCACTTGGTGCCGATCCGGTCCAGCAGCTTGCGGGTCGGGCAGGCGGGGTCGAAGAGGTCGCCGCGCGTGCCCTTCGGCGAAGGGGTCACCTGGAGCTCACCACCTGTCGGGAAAGTGCCGTCTTGGCCGGGCCGCACCGGTTACCTAGCCTCATCTGGTCACCAATGGTAACCCCCCTTCAGGAGGTAGCGTGCGCGAGCAACGGGTCACGGCGAACGGCATCGACATCAACGTGGCCGTCACCGGGCAGGGGCCCGCTTTCCTGCTGCTGCACGGCTTTCCGCACACCTGGCGGCTGTGGACCGCCGTCATCCCGCACCTGGCGCGGCACCACCGGGTCATCGCCCCGGACCTGCGTGGGCTCGGTGCGTCCACCCGCGCCGCCGGCGGCTACGACGCCGGGACCCTCGCCGCCGACGCCGAAGCGCTCCTCGACGCCTTGGGCGAACCGGTGGCGACGGTCGCCGGCATCGATGCCGGCACCCCGGTCGCGTTCCTGCTGGCGATGCGGCGGCCGGAGCGGGTTCGCCGGCTCGTGCTCATGGAGTCGCTGCTCGGGCGCCTGCCCGGCGCCGAGGACTTCCTCGCCGGTGGCCCGCCGTGGTGGTTCGGGTTCCACGCCGTCCCCGGCCTCGCCGAGACGGTGCTCGCCGGCCACGAGGCCGAGTACATCGGCTGGTTCCTCGACGCCGGCACCCGGGGCCGCGGTGTGCCGCCCGCGATCCGGGACCACTTCACCGCGGCCTACACCGGGCACGAAGCCCTGCGGAGCGCCTTCGGCCACTACCGGGCGATGCCCGAAAGCGCGGCCCAGATCGCGGCCGCCACCGCGGCCGGGCGGCTCACCGTGCCCACCGTGGCGATCGGCGCCCACCCGGTGGGCGACGCCCTCGCGCGCCAGCTGCGCCCGGTGACCGACGAGCTGACCGCCCACCTCGTCGAGGATTGCGGGCACATCATTCCGCTGGACCGCCCGGAGGCCTTGGTGCCGCTGCTGCTCGCCGGGTGAGGCCCACCGGTTATTCCCCGCGACCGGCGCCGTCCCAGCAGGTGGCCGCGCCCGCCCGGGTCGTGGCATCCGGAGCACACTGCGGGAAGGAGCCGAGGAGGAAGGGGAACGCCGGGATGGCATCAGGAACCGGACCGCGGATCGCCGTCGCACTGGACGGGGCGGGGTGGCACCCCGCTGCCTGGCGGGAACCCGGTGCGCGGCCACGTGAGCTGCTCACCGCCGGCTACTGGACCGACCTGGTCCGGGAAGCCGAGGCCGGCAAGCTGGACTTCGTCACCTTCGAAGACTCGCTGGCCCTGCAGACCGTGAACCACCTCGACCGGCCCGGCGAACGGGCCGACATCGTGCAGGGCCGGCTCGACGCCGTGCTCGTCGCCGCCCGCGTCGCGCCGCTGACCTCGCGCATCGGGCTCGTGCCGACCGCGGTGGTCACCCACACCGAACCGTTCCACCTGTCCAAGGCCATCGCCACGCTCGACTACGTCAGCTCCGGGCGGGCCGGGGTGCGCGTGCAGGTCGCCGGGCGCGCCGACGACAACCGGCACTTCGGGCGCCGCGACTTCGGGGAGTTCCGGCTCGAGGACTCCGCCGAGCCGGACAAGCCGAGCCCGCTCAAGGACCTGTTCGACGAAGCCGCGGATTACGTCGAGGTGCTGCGGCGGCTGTGGGACAGCTGGGAGGACGACGCCGAGATCCGCGACGTCGCCACCGGCCGGTTCGTCGACCGGGACAAGCTGCACTACATCGACTTCACCGGCCGCTGGTTCTCCGTCAAGGGCCCGTCCATCACGCCGCGGCCGCCGCAGGGCCAGCCGCCGGTCACCGCGCTCGCCCACGCCGCCGTCCCCTACCGGCTCGCCGCGCGCTCCGCCGACGTCGTCTACGTGACGCCCTTCGACCGCGAGCAGGCCGGCGCGATCGTCGCCGCGGTGCGCGACGAGCAGGAGAACGCCGGGCGCGGAGCCGAAACCCTGCACGTGTTCGGCGACGTCGTCGTGTTCCTCGACGACACCGAGCGAGCCGCCGCGGACCGCAAGGCCCGGCTCGACGATCGGTTCGGCACGGAGTACACGTCCGACGCCCACATCTTCACCGGCACCCCGGCCGGGCTCGCCGACCTGCTGCTCGACTGGCACACCGCCGGGCTCTCCGGCTTCCGGCTGCGGCCGGGCGCCCTCCCGCACGACCTGACCGCCGTCACCCGCGGCCTGGTCCCCGAGCTGAGGTCCCGCGGGGCCTTCCGCACCGAGTACGAAGCGGCCACCCTGCGCGGCCTGCTCGGCCTCCCCCGCCCCGCCAACCGCTACGCCGCCGTCTGAGGAGGCCCGAGATGTCCCGGAAGCAGATCCACCTCGCGGCGCACTTCCCCGGGGTCAACAACACGACCGTGTGGAGCGACCCCGAAGCCGGCAGCCACATCGAGTTCAGCTCCTTCGTCAAGCTCGCGCAGACCGCCGAGCGCGCGAAGTTCGACTTCTTCTTCCTCGCCGAAGGCTTGCGGCTGCGGGAGCAGAACGGGCAGATCTACGACCTCGACGTCGTCGGCCGCCCCGACACCTTCACCGTGCTCTCGGCGCTGGCCGCCGTCACCGAGCGGCTCGGTCTCGCCGGCACGATCAACTCGACGTTCAACGAGCCCTTCGAGGTGGCCCGGCAGTTCGCCTCGCTCGACCACTTGTCGGCCGGGCGCGCCGCGTGGAACGTCGTCACGTCGTGGGACGCCTTCACCGGCGAGAACTTCCGCCGCGGCGGGTTCCTCCCCCAGGACCAGCGCTACGAGCGCGCGGAGACGTTCCTGCGCACCGCCTGGGAACTGTTCGGTTCCTGGCGCGGCGACGAGATCGCCGCCGACGCCGGCCGCGGCGTGTTCCTGCGCGACCCGGAAGCCGGCGCGTTCGCCCACCACGACGCCCACTTCGACATCGAGGGCCGGTTCCCGGTGCCACGCAGCCCGCAGGGCCGCCCGGTGATCATCCAGGCCGGCGACTCCGACGAGGGCCGCGAGTTCGCCGCGGCCACCGCCGACGCGATCTTCAGCCGCTACGGCACCCTCGAAGCCGGGCAGGCGTTCTACTCCGACGTCAAAGGCCGGCTGGCGAAGTACGGCCGCACGCCGGAGCAGCTGGTGATCCTGCCCGCGGCGACGTTCGTGCTCGGCGACACCGACGCCGACGCCCACGAGCGCGCCCACGTCGTCCGGCGGCAGCAGGTCAGCCCGCAGACGGCGATCCGGTTCCTCGAGCAGGTGTGGAACACCGACCTGTCCGGCCACGACCCCGACGGCCCGCTGCCGTCGACCGATCCCGTGGCCGGGGCGACGATCGCCCCCGGCCGCGCCAGCGTCCGCATGTACCGCGACCCGGTCGCCACGGCCCGCGAATGGCGTGAGCTGGCCGAAGCGAAGAACCTGTCGACCCGCGACCTGATCATCGAGGTCACCGGCAGGCAGACGTTCATCGGCTCGCCGGCCACGGTGGCGGCGGCGATCGACGACCTGGTCCAGGCCGACGCGAGCGACGGGTTCATCCTCGTCCCGCACGTGACGCCCGGCGGGCTCGACGAGTTCGCCGACACGGTCGTGCCGCTGCTGCAGGAGCGCGGCTCGTTCCGGACCGAGTACACCGGTGCCACCCTGCGCGACCACCTGGGGATCGCCGCGCCCGAGGTGTGAGCCGTCGCCGAAGTTTCCCGGCCGCGACTGCAACAGGGCGCGGGGGCGGCGGCATCTTGAAGGGTGTGCAGTTCGAAGAGTTCGCCCGCGAGCAGCTGCCCGGCCTGGTGCGGTTCGCCGCCGTGCTGACCGGCGACCGTGAACTGGCCCAGGACGTGGTGCAGGACGCGCTCGTGCGCGCGCACCACGCCTGGCGGCAGCTGGCCGCGGCCGACCGGCCTGACCTGTACATGCGGAAGATCGTCGTCAACGGCTACCTCGGCTGGCGGCGCCGCTGGTACCAGCGGTCCGTGCGCGCGACGCCGGACGTGCTGCTGTTCCGCGGCCCGGCCGAGCCCGATCCGGCCGGGCGGATCGCCGACGCCCACCAGCTCACGGGGCTGCTCGCCGGGCTGAGCCGGGCCCAGCAGGCGTCGATCGTGCTGCGGTTCTACGAGGACCGCGACGACCACGAGATCGCCGCCGTGCTCGGCTGCGCGCCTGCCACCGTGCGCAGCCACATCTCGCGCGGCCTGAGCTCGCTGCGCGTCCGGCTCAACGAAGACAAGGAGAGCGTGTGATGACCGACCTCGACCAGCTGCGCCGCGTGTTGCGCGCCCAGGAGTCGCTGGCCCCCGATCCGGACGCCGTGCTGGCCGTCGCCACCCGCCGGATCCGCCGGCGCCGGGCGACCGGCGCCGGCGCGGTGACGCTCACGGTGGTCGCGGTCGGCGCGGGGGCGATCGGGCTGCTGGAACGGCAGACCGCGCCGGTGCCGCCCGCCACGCACCCGATTCCCGCCGCGACGACACCGTCGCCGGACACCGGGAAGTTCCCGCCCGCCGCGCCGCCGATCAGCCTCGCGGACAGCTCCTGGCAGCTGCTGATGTGGTCCGTTCAGCCGCAGTTCGCCGCCGTGCACTACGGGCGGGACCACCGGTACGCGTTCGAGATCGACGTCCGCGACGGCACCGCGCCCCGCGACGCCCTGCCCGAGAAGCCCACGGCCGCCGGCCAGCTGAAGCACCCCCAGTCGGTCATGTGGCAGGACGGACCGGGCCACTGGGTCTGGGCGCGGACCACGAAGCCGGTGACGGCCGCGGAGATGCTGGCGCTGCTGGGGAAAATCGGCGCCACGCCGCCGGTGGTGCAGTCACCGCTGAAGTCGCTGCAGCTGCCCGGCGGGCAGCGGGTCACGTCGTTCACCAGCGAGCCCGAAGCCAACACCCTGGTGCTCTGCCCCGACTCCGCGACGCAGCGGGCTCCGCTCGACAGCCGGTGTTTGTCGATGTTCGTTTCGCTGAACGAAAAAGCCGGGGACAGCGCGTCGCCGGAGGACCCGTTGCCGGTGCACCAGAACCGGACGATCGGGGGCTACACGATCGAAGTCGACAGCTCGCGCGCCAACGAGCCGGCCGCCCGGGCACTGCTGGATTCCGTCCGGCTGAACCGATAGGCCTCAGCGAACGCCGACAGCGTGGTCTCTCCTACTGCCTCGCGAGCGCCCACGGCATGAGCTTTTCGGCGAGTGCCCGGCTGAACGGGCGGACCAGCTCCTGCAGTTCGGCGCAGGCGGACTCGCCGACGTGCGCGTAGGGAGCCACGCTGTTCTCGTCGGTCGCCTGCTCGATGTCCGCCCGGCGGGCCGCGCCCGCGGGCGTGAACGCCAGGCCGGCGTCGCCGGTGAGCCAGTCCCGCTCGCGGAGGCCGGCGACGGCCCCGTTCCAGTCCTCTTCGGACCACAACCGGGAGGTGCGCAGGGTCTCGGCCGGGACCGCACCGGAAGCGGCGTGGGTGACGAGGGCTTCGATGCCGCTCAGGCCGGCCGTCAGCAGGGCGGCGACGTGGGCGTCCCCGCGGTACTCCCGCAGCAGGGTCTGTGCGTGCCACAGGACCAGGTGCGGCTCGGTGGGCCACGGCAGGGCCGCGTGAGCGGCGAAGAGCGGGCGGCCGGTGACATCGCCGGCGACCGCTTCGGCGGCCTCTCGCAGGAGGTCGGCGGCCCGGCGCATTTCCGGCGAAGTGACCGCGTCGCCCAGGATGCCGCGCAACGCCCGGTCGGCCGCGGCGAACCGCGCGGCCAGGACGGCACCCGGGTCGGTGACGGACCAGGCGGCGGTGATCGACTCCCGGACGAGGGCCGGGTTGAAGTTGTAGAAGGTCGCGACCACGACCGGCGCCGGGACCGCGCCGAGCGCCGCCGACCTCGACGCGAAGTAGCCGGCGCGGCCGGTGAGCCCGAGCTCCCCGTACGCGGCTGCCGCCTCCGGGGCGAAGTAGATCATTCCGTGATAGGGCTCGAGAAGTCGCCAGGTCCGGCGCGCCGCTTCGATCACGCGGTCAACATACCATCCGGTCGGTACGGCGTGGGATCCTCGGCTCGCGACGGGATGCGCAACACCGAAGGGACTTCCGGGCAAACTTCCGTCATCACTCGTCAGCACACGGTGGTGTGGTGTTAACTGTCGGGACAGACAGAGAGTGTTTCCCCGACCTCGACTGTGACGGCACGACGCTGTACCGGTTCACCCGCCCGCCCGGAAAGGCCGTTACCGATGCGAGTGTCCGCCCCGCTGTCGTCCGGTCAGCAGCGCCTTTGGACCGTCTCCCAGCTGGACGGGGCCGGCTCGGCCTACAACGAGACCATGGCTTTTGCGTTGCGGGGCCCCCTGGATCGCGAAGCGCTGCAACGGGCCTTCGACGCTCTCGCCGACCGCCACGAAGCCTTGCGTACCAGGATCGTCGTCGAAGACGGCGAGGCTACGCAAATCGTCGAACCCGCCGGTCACGGGTTTCCGCTCGAGGTCACCGGGCAGGCGGAGGAGTTGTGGCGGAACGAGCCGTTCGATCTCGGGCGGGCTCCGCTGGCCCGGGCGCGGCTGGGGGTCGGGGCGCCGCCCCCCAGCTGCCACGCTACCGGGGAGGACCGACAGTTCGGGGCCGGTGCGGACCACCACATCCTGGTGATCACCGTGCACCACGTCGTTTTCGACGGCTGGTCGCGCACCTTGCTGCTGCGGGAGCTCGGCCTCCTCTATGCCGCTCAGTTGAGCGGCACGGAACCCGGGCTGCCGCCCGCGCGGCCCTACCGCGAACACGCTCGGGCGCAACAGGACTGGCTGACCGGCGGCGGGCCGGCCGTGCACGAGGCCTACTGGCGGGATCGGCTCGACGGCGTGCCGCCGGTGCTGGAGCTGCCCACCGACCGGCCGCGCCCGGTGCGCCAGGACTTCCGCGGCGCACGGGTGCCGGTGACGCTCGGGCCCGACCTCACCGCCCGGCTGAAGGCGGTGGCGCGCGAGCACGGCGTCACGCTCTACTCCGCCGTCCTGACCTGCTGGTTCATCCTCCTGCACCGGCTTTCCGCGCAAACTGACATCGTTGTCGGCGTGCCCACCGCGAACCGGGGTGCCGCGGGCGAGTACCCGGACACGCTCGGCTTCTTCGTCAACACCCTGGCCGTGCGCGGCGAACTGGGCGGCTCCCCCACCGGTGCCGTGCTGCTCAAGCAGGTCCGCGCGGCCCTGCGGGGCGCCATCGACCACGCCGAGCTGCCGTTCGAGCGGGTCGTCGAGCTGGTGAACCCGCCGCGCAGCCCGGCGCACACGCCCCTGTTCCAGACGATGTGCGCCTGGGTGCCGACCCTGCACGACCTCCTGGACCTGCCGGGTGTGACGACCGAACCCCTGGACGTGGCGCACGCCCCCGCGAAGTTCGACCTCGCCCTCGGCCTCGCCGACGAGAAAGGTGACGTCACCGGGCACCTCGACTACGCCGTCGCGCTCTTCGACCACGCCACCGCCGAGCGGTACGCCCGGTACTTCGTGCGGCTGCTGGACCAGCTCGCCACGCGGCCGGATGCGGACATCGCGGGTTACGAGCTCCTCGACGACGCCGAACGCGAAGAAATCCTCACCGGCTGGAGCACCGGTCCCCGGCCGCGCCGGCGTCCCGGCGGGCTCGTCGACCGGTTCACCGCCCACGCCGACGCCACTCCGGACGCCCCCGCGCTCGTCTGCGACGGCCGTACGCGCACCTACGGCGAGCTCGACCGCCGCAGCACGAAGCTGGCGAACGCGCTGCGGGCGCGTGGCGCCGGCCGCGGCCGGGTCGTGGGTGTCCTCAGTGGACGGTCGGCGGACCTGGTCACCGCGGTGCTGGGCGTGCTGAAGACCGGCGCCGCCTACCTCCCGCTCGACCCGGCCCAGCCCGCCGCCCGGCGAGCGGCCATGGTCGAGGACGCGTGCCCGGTGCTGGTCCTGGACGACGTCACCGCCCTCGAAGCCGAAGGCGACGAAACCCGGAGACCGGTCGCGACCGAGCCCGGCGAGACGGCCTACGTCATCTACACGTCGGGGTCGACGGGACGCCCGAAGGGGGTCGCCGTGACCCACCACAGCGTCCTCGCCCTCTTCGACCAATGGCTGGACCGGTTCGGCGCGACTCCCGGTGAAGCAACGTCGGCGTGGTCGAGCATCGGCTTCGACGCCTCGGTGCACGAACTACTGCTGCCGCTGACCACCGGCGCCGTGCTGCACGTAGTCCCCGAGGACGTCCGGCCCGACCCGGCGGCGCTGATGGCGTGGCTACGGGAACACCAAGTGGTCCAGGCGTTCCTGCCGCCCGCGTACGTCCGGTGGGCCGACGAAGATCCCACGCGCCTGCACGGGCTCGCGCTGCGGCAGCTGCTGACCGGCGTCGAACCGCTGACCGACGCCGCGCTCGCCCGGTTCGCCGCCGCGCTTCCGGGCCTGCGGATCTGCTTCGGCTACGGGCCGACGGAAGCGACGCTCTACGCCACCGCGTACTTCGACCCGCAGCCGCTCGACCGCCCGGCCCCGATCGGGCGGCCGCTGCCCGGCTCGCGGCTGTACCTGCTGGACGAGCGGCTGCGGCCGGTGCCGCCGGGCGTCGCGGGCGAGGTGTTCCTGGCCGGCGACTGCCTGGCGCGCGGCTACCTGCACCGGCCGGGGCTGACCGCGGAGCGGTTCGTCGCGGACCCGTTCGTCCCCGGCGAGCGGATGTACCGCACCGGCGACCTGGCCCGCTGGCTGCCCGGCGGCGAGGCCGAGTACGCCGGGCGCCGGGACGACCAGATCAAGCTGCGCGGTTTCCGCATCGAGCCCGGCGAGGTGACGGCCGCGCTGCTGGCCGTGCCCGGCGTCCGGGAGGCCGCCGTGCTGGTCGACCGCGAAGGCGAGCCGCGGCTCGTCGCCGGCGTCGCGGGCGGCGGCCGGACCCCGCACGAGTGGCGTGCCGCGCTGGCCGACCGGTTGCCGGACTACATGATCCCGTCGGTGTTCGCCGAGTTCGACCGGCTGCCGCTGAGCCGCAGCGGCAAACTCGACCGCGACGCCGTCCTCGCGCACGCCCGCGCGAGCGCACCGGCCGCGGTCAACACCGCCGCTCCGCGCGACCACGTCGAACTCGCGCTGCTGCGGATCTGGCGGGACCTGCTGCTGCACCCCGCGATCGGCGTCTCGGACAGCTTCTTCGACGTCGGCGGCACGTCGATCTCGGCGATCAAGCTGGCCCACGCCGTCGGCGCGGAGTTCGGCCGCGAGCTGCCGATCCGGGACGTCATCCTGCACCCGACCATCGAGGCGCAGGCCGCGCTGCTGCGCACGGACCGCCCGCCCGACGGCGGCAGCGTGATCGAGTTCCGCCGCGGCGCCGGGCGGGCGCGCGTCGTCTGCGTGCACCCGGCGGGCGGCACGGCGTTCTGCTACCTGCCGCTCAGCGCCCTTCTGCCCGACGACGCCGGCGTCCTCGGCATCCAGTCCCCCGGGCTCAACGCCGGCGAGGAGCCGCTGCCGAGCGTCGAGGCGATGGCCGAGGAGTACCTGCGGCTGGCCGACCCGCAGCCGGGCGAGACGTTGGTCCTTTGCGGACTTTCCTACGGCGGCCTGGTCGCGTACGAGATGGGACGGCGGCTCGCGGAGCACCACCCGCGCGTCAGCGTCGTCCTGCTCGACACGACCGCCACCGACGACCCGGCCGCGAAGGCGGCGATCGAGCCGGTGCCCGCGGCCGAATTCCGCGAAAAACTCGTTCGCTTCAACGGGATGTACCCCGGGATCGAGGACGCGCAGATCGAGCGCTACCACCGCACGTACAACCACAACCGGCTGACCGCGCGCGAGCACGATCCCGGCGAGACCGCGGCGCGGGTGGTGTTCGTGCAGGCCGTCGGCGAGGACACGCTCCCCGGCACCGCCGAGTTCTGGCGCCGCCGCGCCCGCGGCGAGTTCGAGGTGGTCCCCGCGGACTGCGGGCACTGGGACATGCTGGAGAGCGACGCGCTGCCGCTGGTCGCGAAGCTGATCACCGCCGAGCTGGCGGCCCGATGACGTCGATCGCCCGCCGCGTCCACGACCGGGCCCTGCGGCACCCGGACGCCCTCGCGGTGTCCGACGGCGACCGCAGGCTCACCTACGCCGAGCTGAACGCGAGTGCCGCCGCCGTCGCGAAAGCGCTGTCCCGCCGGGGGATCCGGCCGGGCGACGCGGTCGCCGTCGGCCTGCCGCGCTCGGCGGAGCTGATCCAGGTCATGCTGGGCGTGCTGCGCCTCGGCGGCCAGGTCGTCCCGCTGGACCGGCAGAGCCCACCCGCGCGCCGGGACGTCATCCTCGCCGATGCGGGCGCGGTCACGGTCGTCAGCGAGGACCTTCCCGGCGTCACTCCGGCCGAACTGCTGGCCGAAACCGCGGAAGCGGGCGTGCCGGCCGAACCCGCGCCGGCGTCGTTCCTGTTCTCCACCTCCGGCACGACCGGGCGGCCCAAGGGCGTCGAGGTGCGCGACGCCGGGATCCTGCGGCTGGCCGAACCCGGCTGGCTCGAGCACGGCACCCGGTTCGCCTGCCTGGCCAACCCCGCGTTCGACGCCATCAGCTTCGAGGTGTGGGTGCCGCTGCTGACCGGCGGCACCTGCGTCGTCCTGGGCGACGACACCGTCCGCGACCCGCGGGCGTTCGCCGACGCCCTGGTGAGCGAGCGCATCGACACGATGTTCGTGACCGCGACGCTGTTCAACGCGGTCGCCGAGACCGTGCCCGGCAGCTTCGCGACCGTGCGCCGGGTCGTCATCGGCGGCGAACAGCTCAACGCCCCGCTGATCCGCCGCTGGTACCGGGCCAACCCGGACTCGCCGACGCGGCTGCAGAACGGCTACGGCCCGACCGAGACGACGACGTTCGCGCTCAGCTACGCCATCCCGCGCGGCTTCGACGGTGACGTCGTCCCGATCGGCCGCCCGCTGCCGGGCACCGGCGCGGTCGCAGTCTTCAAAACGGACGAGCCGCCGGACGAGCGAGTGGCCGCCGAGGGCGAAGTCGCCGAGCTGTACATCTCGGGCGCCGGCGTCGCGCTCGGCTACCGCGGCCTGCCCGCGGAAACCGAGCAGCGGTTCGTCCGGCTGCCGTGGCTCGACGAGGGGCGCGCGCGGTTCTACCGCACCGGCGACCTGGTCCGCGTGCTGCCGGGCGGCCGGTACGCCTACGTCGGGCGCACCGACCGGCAGGTGAAGGTCCGCGGATTCCGGATCGAGCCGGGCGAGCTGGAACAGCGGCTGCTGAGCCACCCGGAGATCCGGCAGGTCCACGTGGCCGTGCGCCGCGCGGCCACCGCCGAGCTGCTCGCCTTCGTCGTGGCCGGCGATCTGTCGTTCGACGCGTTCGAGGCGCACCTGGCCGAGACCGTGCCGGCCTACATGCGGCCGCACCACGTGTTCCGCGTCGGCGAGCTACCCCGGAACGCGAACGGGAAAGTCGACGAACCGGCGTTGCTGGCGGGCGGGTTTCCGCCGTGGCGGCCGGACACCGGCGGCGAAGCGACGCCGTGGGAGCGCGAAGTCCTGGACGTCGTGTCGGATGTCCTCGATGTCCCCGACGCCCGGCCGCTCGACAGCTGGCTGCGGTCCGGCGGCGACTCGCTCAAGGCGTTGCGGCTGCGGTTCGCGATCCGGGAGCGTTGGGGCGCGGACCTCGCGCCTTCGGTGGTGCAGCGCGGGACTTTCGCCGATCTCGCCGCCGCCGTCGCGGCCGCGGGCCGGGCGGAGTATCCGGAACCGGACCCGCCCACGACCGCCACCTCGGCACCCGCCACCAGTGAGCAGCAACGGCTTTGGCTGCTGCAGCAACGCCATCCGGCTTCCACGGCCTACCACGTGCCGCTCGCTTTCCGGATCACCGGCGTACCCGACGTCGATGCCCTGCGCCGGGACGTGCGGGCGCTCGTGGAACGGCACCCGGCGCTGCGGACGGCGTTCCAGGCGACGCCCGACGGTCTGCGGCAGGTCGCGAAGGCGGCGTACGACCCGTGGACCGAGCCCGGCGACGACTTCTTCACCGCGCCCTTCGACCTCGCCTCGGGCCGGATGCTGCGTGCGGCTTGGCGGCCCGATGGCACGCTTTTGCTCTGCCTGCACCACATCGCGGTCGACGGCTGGTCGCTGAACATCCTGTTCCGGGAACTGTCCGGCGCCGAACCGCGGCCGGCGCACACGCCGTTCGACTTCGCCGCTTGGCAGTCCCGGTGGTTCGCCTCCCCCGGCTACCGCACCCAGCTGACCGAGCGGTCCGACGACGCCGAGCCCCTCGGTCCGGCGTCCTTGGCCGGACGGCTGCACACGACCCGCATCGGACGCGAGCGCGTCGATGAGTGGGCCGGAGAGCTGGGCTTGACGCGGTTCCAGCTGCTGCTCGGCGTGTTCGCCTGGAGCCTCTACGCGGTGACCGGGCGGACCCGGCCGCGGATCGCCGCACCGGTGGCGAACCGGCCGGTGCGGGCGTTCGAGGACGGCGTCGGGATGTTCGCCAACACCGTCCGGCTGCCGCTGACCGTGGACCCGGAGGAGGACCTGGACAGCCAGCTGCGCCGGCTCGGCACCGCGGCCGGCGCGGCACTGGACCACCAGGACGTCGCGTTCGCCGACCTCGACCCCGGCTACGCGGCCTTCGACTACCTGTTCGTCCTGGAGAACACCGACTTCGCGGCGCTGCAGCTGCCCGGCTGCACGGTCAGTCCACAGTGGATCGAGGCTGCCGAGGCGAAGAGCGCGTTGACGCTGTCGGTCGTCGAACGGCCGGACGGCTTCGACTGCCTGTGGGAATACGCGGAAGGCCACTTCACCGAGGCCGAGGCGACGGCCCTCGGCGAAGTCTTCGACCGCGCCTTGCACGGCGACGCCCGGACGCCGGAGCGGCGCGACCACGGCCGTGGCGCGACGGCCGAGCTGACCTGGGAAACCGTGGCCGAAGGCTTCGCCCGGCAGGTCGCGCGGACACCCGATGCCCCGGCGCTGACCGGCGACACGACGCTGACCTACGCCGAACTGGACGCGCACGCGGCTCGGCTCGCCGCCACCCTGCCCGAGGACGCCACCGACATCGCGCTGTACTTCCGGCCGTCGGCCGAACACGTCGTCGCGCTGCTCGCGCTGGCGCGGCTGAACATCACCGCCGTGCCGCTGGATCCGGCGTACCCGCCGGAGCTGCTGCGCGCCATGTTCGACCGGGTCCGGCCGCGCTGCGTCCTGCTCGCCCCGGGGGAAACGTTCGAGACCGACGTCGAGCGGCGGCACGTGACGCTCGCCGGCGGTCCGGTGCCGGACGTTCCGGCCGGGCACGCCGGCCGCCCGCTCTACACGCTGTTCACCTCGGGCTCGACCGGCGTGCCCAAGGGCGTGCGCGTCCCGGACCGCACCCTGGCCAACCTGCTGCAGTGGCAGGACGCGCCACCGGCGGCCACCCAGCAGTTCTCGATGCTGTCGTTCGACGTCTCGTTCCAGGAGATCTTCACGACGCTGTGCGGTGGCGGGGAGCTGCACCTGATCCGCCCGGAATGGCGGCACGACGTCCCCGCGCTGCTGGCGCAGCTGGAGAACGCCGGTATCGAACGGATCTTCCTGCCGTACGTGGCCCTGCAGCTGCTCGCCGAGCACGGCGTCCGGCTCGGCCGGTACCCCACGCGGCTGCGGGACGTGATCACCGCCGGCGAGCAGCTGGTGTGCACCCCGGCGATCCGCCGCTGGTTCGCCGGGCTGCCCGGCGCGCGCCTGCACAACCACTACGGGCCGACCGAAACCCACGTCGTCAGCGCGCTGACCCTCGACGGCGATCCGGCTTCGTGGCCCGAGCGGCCCGCCATCGGCCGTCCGGTCGCGAACGCGGTCCTGCGCGTCGCCGACGCGGCGGGCGCGCCGCTGCCGCCGGGGCAGGTCGGCGAGCTGCTCATCGGCGGTCTCGCGGCGAACCGCTGTTACCTCGGCGACGCGGCTCCGGAGAAGTTCAGCGAGCTGCCGGAGCTGTACTACCGCAGCGGCGACCTCGCCCACTTCGACCGCGCCGGGCTGCTGCACTTCGACGGGCGGGCCGACCGGCAGGTCAAGCTCAGCGGGCACCGGCTCGAACTCGGGCAGGTCGAAGCCGCGCTGCTGCGGCACCCCGACGTCGTCAACGCGGTGGTCGCCGTGGCGGACGACCGGCTGACCGCGTTCCTGGAGTGCCGCCGGCCGCCGTCCGCCGCGGAACTGGCGGATTTCCTGGTGCCGCTGCTGCCGCCGCACGCGCGGGTCGAGCGCTTCCGCGTCGTCGACGCCCTGCCGCGCACACCCAGCGGGAAGCTCGACCGGGACGCCGCTCCCCACGCCCCGGGGACGGATCTCCACCGGGCTTCGGGGACGCCGTCGAGCGAGCTGGCAGCGTTGTTCGAGGAGGTGACCGGCGCGCCGATCGGGCCGGACGAGACGTTCTTCGCCGCGGGCGCCACCAGCCTCTCGCTGATGCGGTTCCACCTGCGCTGCGCGGAGGCGGGGTACCGCTTCACCGCCGCGGACCTCTTCGAGCACGTCACCCTGCGGGACCTGAGCCGGTACGTCGAAGCCGGCCCGGCCGCGGCCACGCCGGCTTCCGGCGCCGCGGCGGCCGAGCCGGTGGCCGTCGTCGGGATGGCGGTGCGGCTGCCGGGTGCCCCGGACCTGGCGGCGTTCTGGGACCTGGTCGTCTCCGGCCGCCGGGGCATCGAGGAGTTCCCGGCCGCCGAGGGGCTGGTCGGCGCGCGCAGCCTCCTGGCCGATCCGCTGGGCTTCGACCCGGAGCACTTCGGGATCAGCCACCGCGACGCGGCGCTGATGGACCCGCAGCAGCGGCAGCTGCTGATGGCGTGCGTCGAAGCGCTGTCGCACGCGGGGATCACCGGCGGGCGGATCGGGCTCGTGGCGGGCTGCGGCGAGAACACCTACTTCCAGCAGATGCTGCGCGAGGCCGACCCGGCGGCGCTACCGGACGGCTTCCAGCTGGCCCTGCATCACGAGAAGGACTTCCTGGCCACGAAGGTCGCCTACCACCTCGACCTGACCGGGCCCGCGCTGACGACCCAGACGGCGTGTTCGAGTTCGCTGGTCGCCGTCCACCAGGCCGCCGGGATGCTGCGCGGCGGCGAGGCGGACGTGATGCTGGCGGGCGGGGTGCTCGTCGACGTCACCCTCGCCGAGGGCTACCGGTACCGGCCGGGCCACATCTTCTCGCCGGACGGGCACTGCCGCCCGTTCAGCGACGACGCGGACGGCACGGTGGGCGCGAGCGGCGTCGGTGTGGTCGTCCTGAAGCCCCTGTCGGCGGCCCGCCGCGACGGCGACACGGTGTACTCGGTGATCACGGGGTCGGCGCTGACCAACGACGGCGCGGTGAAGCAGGGCTACAGCGCCCCGTCGCCGGCCGGTCAGCGTTCGGCCGTCCAGGCCGCGCTCCGGCGAGCCGGACGGTCGGGTGCCGACGTCGGGTACGTGGAGACCCACGGAACCGGCACCCGCCTCGGCGACCCGATCGAGGTGGCGGCCCTGCGCGAGGCGATGCCGGAGTCGGCGGGCTGCGCGTTGTCCTCGGTGAAGAGCCAGCTCGGCCACCTGGGCGCGGCGGCCGGCGTGGTGGGCCTGATCCGCGCGACCCTGGCGGTGCACCACGGGATCCTGCCGCCGACGGCGGATTTCCGCGCCCCGAACCCGGCACTGGACCTGGGACCGTTCCGGGTCCCGACGCGGGCGGAGCCGTGGCCGCCGGGACCGCGGGTGGCCGGGGTGAGCAGCTTCGGTATCGGCGGGACGAACGCCCACGTGGTGCTGGAGCCGGTCCGCCCGCCCGCGCCGGCCCGCCCGGACCCGGTGCGGTGCTTGGTGTTGTCGGCCCGCAGCGCACCGGCTCTGCGCCTGGAGGCGGGACGCGTGGCGGAGTACCTGACGGCACATCCGGAGTCCTATGTGGACGTTCTCCGGCACCTGCAGTCGGGGCGGCCGGAGCACCGGTGGCGGTGGGCGGCGGCCTGCGATGACCCGGCCACGGCGGTCGAGTGGCTCCGCACGGCCGAGCCCCAGGAGGTGGCCGGGCCCGCACTCGGGAGTCCGGTATCTCGCACCGATCCAGCACTTTCCCAGGGAAGTGCCGCCGAACTGGCCACGGCCTGGCTCGCCGGGGCGTCCGTCCACTGGGGACACTCCCCCGCCCCGGCGCCGTGGGACTTCCCGCCGCCGGCCTTCGCCGTTCGCGACTTCGACTTCCCGCGGAAGGCCGCCGCCACCCGGCTGCCCGAAACCGAATGGCTGCACCAGCCCACCTGGGTCCGCCTCCGCCGAGCGACACCCGCAGCCGCGACCACCACCCGCACCCTCGTCATCTCCGGCGAAGGCCCGCTGGCCGCCCCCGCGCTCGACGCCGCCTACCCCCGCGTCGTGCGGGTGCACGCCGCGAAGCACTTCGCCCGGCTCGGCCCCGACACCTTCGAAGCCGACCCCGGCGACACCGCCGCCCTCCGCCAGATCCTCGACACGCTGCCCGCCACCGGCATCGACTGGCTCCACGCCCTCCCCCTCGGCATCACCGGTCCCGTCGGCCACACCGCACTCGACCACGCCACCTGGGCCTGTCTCGACACCCCGGCCGCCCTCCTGCGCGCCGCCCACGGCCGGTCCGTCCGCACCTGGTGGGTCTCCGCCGGTGGGGCGCCCGCGACGACCGCCGTCACGCGGCCCGAAGCCGGGCTCCTCGCCGGGATCACCGCCGTCGGCCCGCAGGAAAGCGGCGTGCCCGGCCACTGGGTCGATCTCCCCGGCCCGGACCTGGACCCCCTCGCCGGCCTCCTCACCGGCCCGACCCCGCCGGCGCGCGTCGCCCTGCGCACCGGGTTCTGGTGGGCGCAGGACAGCTCGCCGGTGGCCCCGGGCGAACCCCTCGTCGTGGACGGGAACCACCTCATCCTGGGCGGGACCGGCGGCATCGGCACCGCGATCGCCGAGGAGCTGCTCAGCCGCACCACCGGCCGGGTCGTGCTGCTCGCCCGGCACCCCCACCTGCCCGAAGCGCTCAAGCCGTGGGCGGACCGCGTCGACCTGCTCGCCGCCGACCTCACCACCGTCACCGCCGGCGACATCGGCGGACCGATCGCCGGGATCGTCCACGCGGCCGGGAGTCCCGCGGGCAGCCTGATCGCCACCCGCGGCGCAGGCACGCAGTCGGTCAAGCTGGCCGGCGCCCTGCTCACCGAGCAGCTCGTCGAACGCGACCGGCCCGCGTACGTCGTCTACTGCTCGTCGCTGTCCGCCCAGTTCGGCGGCGCCGGGCAGCTGGACTACGCCGCCGCCAACGGGTTCCTCGACGCGCTCGCCCACCGCGCCGGCCCGACCGCCCGGCTCTCCCTCGGCTGGGACGTCTGGCGCGACAGCGGCATGGCCGTCACCGCACTGGAAACCGACGCCCGGCACCAGGCCCACCTGGCGGTCGGCCTGAGCGACGACGAAGGCCGCCGCACCTTCGCCCGCGCACTGGCGACCGGTCTCCCCCAGCTCCTGGTCGCGACGACCGGCCTGGACACCGCCAGGACGTTCCACGAACGAGAAGCCGCCCCCACGGCGAAACCGGCCGAAGCGGACCTGACCGAGGAAGTCCGCGCGCTCCTGGGCGTCGCCGAACTCGACCCGGACGTCCCGCTCTACGACCTCGGCGCCGACTCCCTCACCCTGCTGGACGTCGTCGACTCGGTGAAACGCCTCTACGGCGTCGACCTCGACCTCGCCTGGCTCGGCCCCGAGGTGACGATGGCCGCGTTGCTGGCCAAGCTCTCCGAGGCCGCCGACGCGGGTGAAGTCGTGGTCCAGGTCTGGCGCGAAGGGACGGCTCCGGAGGTCGTCTGCCTCGTGCACCCGGTGGGCGGGGACGTCCACGCGTACCGCCCGCTCGTCGAAGCCCTGGACCCGGCGCTCGGCGTCTGCGTGATCGCCGACCCCGCGCTGAGCCGCCCGGAACCACCGGGGTGGTCCGTCGAAGACCGGGCCCGCCGCTATCACGCGGCGCTGGACAAGCGGTTCCCCGGCCGGCCCCGGCTGCTGGCCGGGTGGTCGTTCGGCGCGTGGGTCGCGGCCGGCATGGCCGCCGAGGCCGAGGCGGCCGGGCAGCCCGTGCGGGCCCTGCACCTCATCGACCCGCCGCCGCCCGGCGCGAGCGCCGCGGACTACAGCGAAGCGCAGCTGGAGACGGTCTTCGAGCGCGAACTGGGCGCCGCCGGCGGCACCGCGGGCGAGCACGCGCACAAGCTCGCCCGCGCGTGCCGGGCCAACCTGCGCAGCATGGCCGGGCACGAACTGCCCCGCCTGACCGCGACGCCCGGCCACGTCTGGCTCGCCACCGAACCCGAACCCGGCCTGCCGGTGACCGCCCGCGACGGCTGGCGCGAACACCTGCCCGAACCGAGCCGCTGGCACGAACTGCCCGCCACCCACTACGGGATCGTGCGCGCCCCGCACGTCGCCGTGGTGGCCGCCGCCATCGGACCGTGAGACCCACGAGGGAAGGAAACCATGGAGCAGTACGAACTCGACGCCGTCAAGCGGATCACGACGCGGCCGGCGCGGGACTACCGGACCCTGGCGGTGCGGGGCCTGACCCCGGTGCTCGGCGCCGAGGTCACCGGCCTCGACCTCACCCGCGAACTGACCGAGGAGCAGCTCACCGAGCTGAAGACGGCCTTCCTGGACCACCACGTGCTGGTGTTCCGCGACCAGGACATCACGGTCGAGGACCACAAGCGGCTCGCCGCGAGCTTCGGCGAGCTGCGCCCGGTGAACCCGCCGCCCGAGCACGGCGACCCGTACATCCTCGAGGTCGCGACCGCCCCGGAGTCGGCCACCGTGTTCGGCAACGGCTGGCACGCCGACGGCACCGCCGACGAAGAGCCGTCACTGGGCTCGATGCTCCACATCACGCGGATGCCCGACCCGGGCAGCGGCGGCGACACGCTCTTCGCGAACATGCACCTCGCCTACGACATGCTGTCGCCGAAGCTGAAGGAGCTGCTGACCGGGCTGACCGCGATCCACGACGGCGCGCACGCCTTCCGCGGCCACAAGATCCCGGCGGGCTACGAGCCGCCGGTCAGCGAGCACCCCGTGGTCGTGCGGCACCCGGAGACCGACCGGCCGCTGCTGTACGTCAACCCGGCCTACACCTCCCGCATCCCGCAGCTGTCGGCCGACGAGAGCCAGGCCGTGCTCGACCTGCTGTTCTCGGTCGTGCCGAACCGGCCGATGCTCGCCTGCCGGGTGCGGTGGGAGCCGGACACGCTGGTGTTCTGGGACAACCGCTGCGTCCAGCACCACGCCGTCTACGACTACTACCCGCACACCCGCTTCGGCCACCGCGTCGCCATCAACGGCGGACCGCTCAAGGGCTGAGGAGCACCATGTCCCCCGAACCCGTGGTGGACGTCCGCGATCCGGCCGTCCTCGACGATCCGATGGGCGGGTACGACCGCGTGCTCGCCGAGTCCCCGGTGTGCTGGGCCCGGCTGCCGAACGGCGCGGAAGGCTGGCTGGTCACCGGCAGCGACGCCGTCCGCGCGGTGCTGTCCGATCCGGCCGTGCGCAACGACCCCACCGGCCTGCCGGGGCAGGGCGCGCAGACGCAGGAGGAGACGTTCCTCGCGCTGGGCACGCCGCCGGAGCACCTGCCGTACCTGCGGGCGAGCCTGCTCAGCCTCGACGGCGCCGAGCACACCCGGCTGCGCCGCAGCATCAGCCACGCGTTCGGCGCGGCACGCGTGGCCACCCTGCGCCCGCGGGTGCAGGAGATCGTCGACGAGCTGCTCGACGGGCTGGGCGAGACGGCGAACCTGCTCGACGAGTACGCGTACCCGCTGGCCATGGCCGTGGTCTGCGAACTGGTCGGCGTCCCCGAGCGGGACTGGGCGGACTGGTGGCGCTGGGGCAAGGTGCTCGTCGACGGCGATCCGGCGCGGATCACGCCGACGCTGGGCGAGATGTTCGCCTACTGCCACGCGCTGGTCGACCGGCGGCGGGCCGAGCCGCGCGACGACCTGCTCAGCGAGGTCGTCGCCCAGGACGACCTGACCGACGTCGACGCCGTGGCGCTCGTGGTGTTCCTGGTGCTCGCCGGGCACGAGACGATGGCGCACATGCTGTCCAACGCGGCGCTCGCGCTGATGCGCGACCCCGCCCAGCGGGAGCTGCTGCGCGCGGAGCCGGAGCTGTGGCCGGCCGCCGTGCGCGAGCTGGTCCGCACCGACGGCCCGGTCCAGCTGGCGCGGTTGCGTTACGCCGCAACGGATCTGACGGTGGGCGGGGTCCGGATCCGGGCGGGCGACGCGGTGCAGGCGGTGCTCGGCGCGGCCAACCGCGACCCGGCCCAGTTCGGCTGCCCGCGCCACGCCGACGTGCGGCGGCAGGCCGAGCACGGCGGCCGCGAAGGCAGCGTCGGGTTCGGCTGGGGACCGCACTTCTGCCTCGGCGTCGCCCTGGCGAAGGTAGAGGCCGAAGTGGCGCTGCGCAGCCTGTTCGACCGGTTCCCGGCGGTGCGGCCGGTCGGCGAGCCGGCCTGGGTGCCGTTGCCCCGGGCCCGCCACCGGGTCGCGCTGGAGGTGTCGCTGCGGTGACCGCCCCCGACGTCTCGATCATCCTGCCCTGCGCCGGGTTCGGCACGCGGTTCGGAGCGCCGTACTCGAAGGAGCTGCACTGCCTGGCGCCCGGGGTCACCGTGCTGGACCGCAGCCTGGAGGCCGCGGTCGAGCTGGTGAAGAGCGGCCTCGACGTGCGCGTGGTCGTCGTGTTCGGGACGCACAAGCTCGACACGGTGAAGTACCTGGCGCGCTACGCCGGGACCTTCCAGCTGGTCTTCGTCTACCAGGACGGCGAGACCGAACCGGGGCTCGACGGCGCGATCCGGTGCGCCCTGCCGATGACGCAGGGGCCGGTGGCCCTCGTGCTGCCGGACATCGTCGTCAGCGACGTCGGCAGCCTGCTCGCCGCGCTGCGGGAGACGAAGGTGGCCGGCTGGAGCGTGGTGGCCGCGCGGGAGCGGGATCCCGGCGTGCTGCGGCAGATGGGCGCGCTCACCGTGAACGGCACCGACGGCACCGTCACCGTCGAAGCCGCCGCGGAAAAACCCGCCGACCCGGCGGGGTTCAACGCGCTCTGGGGCATCGTGGCGGTCGCCGCGGCGGAGGCCCACCGGCTGCCGGACGTGGCCCGGCGGGACGCGGACAGCCCGCTGGCCGGGGCGCGCGCCCTGATGGTGGAGCGGATCGTCAACTACAACACCACCGAAGGGTGAGCATGCTCGACGACGTGGTGGCGGCGCTCGACGCCGTCCTGCCCCGGCTGGCCGCGGTCACCGGCACCCCCGGCGTCGCCGTCGTGGTGGCGACGAGCGACGAGCTGCGGACGGCCGCGACGGGGTTCGCGGACCTCGCCGCGGGCACGCCGATGACCGCCGGGACCGTCGCGCCGGCGGGGTCGCTCACCAAACCCGTCACCGGGCTGGCTTTCCTGCAGCTGGTCGAGGCGGGGATGGCGGGCCTGGACACGCCGGTCGACCAGGTGCTGCCGGCCGGGCTGCGCGGCCCCGGCGCAGTACCGGTCAGCACCGCCATGCTGGCCGCCCACCAGGGTGGCTACTACAGCGACATCGTCACCGCCGTCGCGCCCGCCGCGCCGGCCGAACCGATCCTGGACTACGTCCGGCGCCGGCACGCAGTCGGCCGCGCCGTCGAGTACGGCGGAGTGCTGCCGCTGGTGACGGCCCCGGGGGCGTATTCGTACTCGAGCTTCGGCGTCGGGGTGCTCGGCGGCGTGGTCGAGCACCTGACCGGCGAGCCGTACGGCGCCCGCGTCGCCCGGGAGGTGTTCGCGCCGGCCGGGATGGCGGACACGAGCATCGACGACGGCACGGGAACCCCGGCCGGCGCGACCGGGTACATGGCGTTCGGCGACTGGTGCCTGCCGAGCCCGCCGCTGCGGACGTCGGCCTATCCCGGAGTCGGGATGCACACCAGCGCCGCGGACTTCGCGCGGCTGCTGCAGTCCCTGCTGCGCACCGCCCGGGGCGACCGGGGCCTGGTCGGGCCGGACTCGCTCACGGCCATGGCGACCCCGCGCGCGGCGCGGCCGAGCCCGAACGGCGTCCGCTCGTTTTCCGGCCTGACGCTCGAACTCGCCGACCCGGAGCTCGGCGAGGACTGGTGGTGGGGGCACACCGCGGCGTTCCCGTGGGGGTTCTGGTGGGAGGCGCGGGTCTGGCCGCACCGCGACCTGGCCGCGGTCGCGGTCGGCAACCGGTGGGACATGGCCCGGTTCCACAACCCCGCCACCCGCAGCGCCCCCGGCCTGGCCGTCGAGTGGGCGGGCCGGTGGGCGCGCTCGGGAGCCCCGGCGAAGCTCCCGGACCTGGACGGGCGGCCCCGGTGGACCGGTCCCCGGCCCACCCCGGAAAGTTCGCGCTGGATGGGCGTCCTGGTGGGCGAACGCACCCACGGCCTGCTCGGCGTGCCCGAGCCGTTGCCGGTCCGGACGCTGGCCGAAGGCGCGCGTTCACTCGGTGACGGCAATCCGGACGGCTGGGACCCGGCCGCGTTCGCGCGCGGGGTGGAGCTGGCGCGGGCGGTGGCCCCCGATCCCGGCGCGCTCGGCGTGCTGGGCCGCGAACTCGGGCCGGCGGCGGCGCTGTGGATGCTGGAGTGCGGCGCCTCGAGCGCGGACGTCACGATGCCGGTCGGCTTCTACGCCGCCCGGTGAGCGGAGGAACGCGGATGCAGGTGCTGCTGACGACGTACGGAACCCGCGGCGACGTCGAACCGCTGGTGGCCTTGGCGGTGCAGCTGCGGGCGCTCGGCGTCGGCGTGCGGATGTGCACCCCGCCGGACGAGGAGTTCGCCGAGCGCCTCGCCGGCCTCGGGATCGACGCGGTGCCGGCCGGGCCGCCGGTGCGGGCGTTGATGCGCGGCAAGACCCCGCCGCCGGCGGCGGAGCTGGCCCGCTACCGCACCGAGCTGCTCGACGCGCAGTTCGACGTCCTCCCGGCGGCCGCCGAGGGGTGCGGCGCCGTGGTCGCGGCCGGTCGGGCGCAGGTCGCCGCGCGGTCGGTGGCCGAGGCGGCGGGCATCCCCTACGTGTACGTGACGTATGCGGCGGTCAACCTGCCCTCCCCGCACCACGCGCCGCCCCCGCGCCCGGGCTGGCCGGAACCGGCGGAGGCCGGCAATGCGGCGCGGTGGGAGCACGACGCCCGCCTGGTCGACGCCCAGTTCCGCGAGCCGCTCAACGAACATCGCGCCGGGCGCGGCCTGCCCCCGGTGACCGGCGTGCGCGACCACGTCTATTCGGACCGGCCGTGGCTGGCCGCGGATCCGGTCCTGGGACCGTGGCGGGCGGCACCCGGCCTCGACGTGGTCCAGACCGGCGCGTGGACCCAGCCGGACGAGCGTCCGCTGCCGGCCGAGCTGACGGCGTTCCTGGCCGCGGGCCCGCCACCGGTCTACGTGGGCTTCGGCAGCATCAGCCCGGCACCGGACATCGCCCGCTGGGCGGTCGAGACCAGCCGGGCCGGCGGACATCGCGTGATCGTCTCCCGCGGCTGGGCCGACCTGGACCTGCTCGACGGCGAAGCCGGCTGCTTCGCGATCGGCGAGGTGAACCACCAGCGCCTGTTCCAGGAGCTGGCAGCGGTGATCCACCACGGCGGCGCGGGCACGACGCAGACGGCCGCCCGGGCGGGCATCCCGCAGCTGGTGGTCCCGATCCGGCTGGCGGACAACCCGTACTGGGCGGGCCAGGTGGCGGCCCACGGGATCGGCGCGGCCCTGGACGGCCCGACGACGACGCCGGCGTCCCTGACGGCGGCGTTCGAGGAAGTCATGACGCAGGAAACCCGGGACCGGGCGAAGGCCATGGGCGAGAAGATCCGCACCGACGGAGCCGCGGTGGCAGCGCGCCTGTTGCGCGACACTCTTTCCTGACGAGCAGCACCGAGACATCACACGTCTTGGCGACGTCTCCGCCGGCAACACCCCGAAAGCCGGACAACGGCCGGACATACATCATACGACTGGTAAAATAACCTCCTGAGTTGAGCGAACAGGAGCGTCATGGCGAGGTCGTTGACCGACGAAGCGATCGACCGGATCCGGGAGTTCGTCCGGTCCGGCCGGTTCCCCGCGGGCGCCAAGCTGCCTCCCGAACACGAGCTCGCCACCGAGCTCGGGATCTCCCGCAGCCCCACGCGGGAAGCCGTGAAGGCGCTGGCGCTGGCCCGCGTCCTCGAAGTCCGCCGCGGCGACGGTACGTACGTCACCAGCCTCGCACCGAGCCTGCTGCTGGAAGGCCTCGGCAACGCCGTGGCGCTCATGCAGGGCGGCAGCGTCCTGGAACTGACCGAGGTGCGCCGGCTCCTGGAGCCCGCCGCCACCGGGCTGGCCGCCACCCGGATCACCGAAGCGGAACTGCGGACGGTGGGCGAGCTGCTCGACGCGATGCACGAAGCCATCGAGGACGTCGAACGCCTCACCGTGCTCGACGCCGCCTTCCACCGGGCGGTCGTCAGCGCGGCCGGCAACGAAACCCTGACCGCGCTGCTCGACGGGATCTCCTCGCGCACGCTGCGCGCCAGGATCTGGCGCGGGACGGTCGAGCGCGGCGCGACGCACGTGACGCTGTCGCAGCACCAAGCGATCTACGACGCGCTGGCCGGCCGCGACCCGGCGGTCGCCACCGCCGCCGCGCTGATGCACGTCGACACCTCCGAACGCTGGCTGCGTGCGCATCTGGCCGACGTCCGGGAGCTCGACGCCGACCTCGGGTGACGGGGTGCCGTCCCCGGCCGCCGTCAGGTCTGCCGCTTCCCGCTGGTGATGCGGGACATCACCAGCGCGACAAGGATGATCGCGCCGTTGAGCGCGCCGATCCACTGGGCGGGCACCCCGGCGAGGGTCAGCACGTTCTGGATCATGTACAGCAGCAGGATGCCGGTGAAGGCGCCGAAGAGCGTGCCGCGGCCGCCGTTGAGGCTCACCCCGCCGATCACCGCCGCGGCGAACACCGTGAAGATGTAGCCGTTGCCCTGCGCCGCGGCCACCGACGCGAGCCGCCCGGAAAGCAGCAGCCCGCCCAGCGCGGCCAGCACGCTCGCGCCGATCAGCACGATCCACACGATGCGGTCGGTCCGGATGCCCGCGGCCTTCGCCGCGTCCTCGTTCCCGCCGATCGCGTACAGGCTGCGCCCGAACCGGGTGTAGCCGAGCAAGACGATCCCGCCGGCGAACAGCAGCACGCAGATCCAGATCGACGCCGGGATCCCGGCCCACAGCGTCGTGCCGAGGTAGAGCAGCGAATCGGGCAGGCCGAAGAACGTCTGGCCACCGGAGATCCCGGTCAGCAGGCCGCGCAGCACGATCAGCATGCCGAGGGTGACGACGAACCCGCTCAGCCCGAACCGGACGATCAGCAGCGCATTCACCGCCCCGACCAGCACGCCGACGGCCAGCACCACCGGCACTGCGGTCCAGGACGGCAGCAGGCCCAGTGAATGCCCGCCGCCGATCGTCAGCCAGGCCGCCACGCCGGGCGCGAGCCCGAAGGTCGATTCCAGCGAAAGGTCCATCTTGCCCACGACCAGGACCATCGTCTGGGCGAGCACCAGCAGCGCGATCTCCGACATCGTCTGCAGGATGTTGATCACGTTGTCGTACTGGAGGAACACCGGGTTCACCAGCTGGCCGACGACGGCGATCGCGATGATTCCCGGCACGAGCGCGAAGTCGCGCAGGCGGGCCAGGGCGATCCGCCGCGGCGGCCGGTCGGTGCCGGGTCCGGTCCGCGGCGGGACGTCCACCGCGACGGGGCTTTCAGGCATCGAGGTCGACTCCTTCCATGGCGGCCACGACCTCGCGGTCCGGCCGGCCGGCGGGGATTTCGGTGGTGAGCCGGCCGTGCACCACGACCAGCAGCCGGTCGCACACGCGCAGGTCGTCCAGTTCGTCCGAGGCGATCAGCACCGCGGTGCCCGCCGCGGCGGCCTCCGCGACCTTGTCCAGGAGGAACTCCTTCGACCGCACGTCGACCCCGGCGGTGGGGGTGATCAGCACGAGCAGGCGCGGGTCGCCCGCCAGTGCCCTGGCCATGACGACCTTCTGCTGGTTGCCGCCGGACAGCGCCGACACCGGCAGTTCCGGGCCGGGGGTCTTCACCGCCAGCCGCGTGATCAGCTTCCCGGCGAGCCGGTCGCGCAGGCCGGACCGGACGAAGATGCCGGGGCCGAGCCGGTCCATGACGCTCATCGTGGTGTTGTCCGCAATGGACATCTCCGGCACGAAACCCTGGTGGTGGCGGTCTTCCGGGACGAACCCGACGCCCGCGGCCAGCGCGGACGGGACGTCGCCCGGCCGCGGCCGCCGGTCCCCGACGAAGACCGTGCCGGCGGCAGGCTTGCGCAGCCCGGCCAGCGACTCGGCCAGCTCGGTCTTGCCGCTGCCGCCCGCCCCGGCCAGCCCGACGATCTCGCCGGGCGCGATGTCGAACGAAACGTCCGCGTAGAACGGCGCCAGGCTCAGCCCGGCCACCCGCAGCACGGGTTCGGCGCCGTGCCGGGCCGACGACGCCCGCTCCTGCGCCGCGACGCCGTTTTCGCCGGTCATCGCGGCCACGAGGTCGGCCTTCGGCAGTTCGGCGACCGGCGCGGTGAGGACGTGCCGGGCGTCCCGGTACACCGTGACCGTGTCGCAGATTTCGTACACCTCCTGCAGGTGGTGGCTGATGAACAGGAAGGTGACGCCTTGGCGCTGCAGCTCGGCGATGTGCCCGAACAGCCGGGTGATGGCGGCGCCGTCGAGCTGCGCGGTCGGCTCGTCGAGGATGACGAACCGGGCGCCGAACGACAGGGCCCGCGCGATCTCGACGAACTGCCGCTGCGCCACGCTCAGCTCCCGCGCCGGCCGGTGCACGTCGACCTCCACCGACCAGCGCTCGAGCAGTTCGGCCGCCGAGCGGCGCAGCGCGGCCCAGCGGACGAACCCGCCGCGGGTCTCCTGCCGGTTGAGGAACAGGTTCTCCGCCACCGACAGCTCGGGGATGATCGTCGACCGCTGGTACACGCACGCCACCCGCGCCCGCCAGGCGTCGCGGTCGGGCAGGGCCGGTGCCGGTTCCCCGTTCAGCCGCACGGTTCCGGCGTCCGGCGCGGTCAGTCCGGTGAGGACGGACACCAGGGTCGACTTGCCGGCGCCGTTGCGGCCGACGAGCGCGTGCGTCTGCCCGGGCAGGACGGTCAGGTCGGCTTCGTCCAGCGCGACCGTGGCGCCGTAGCGCTTGACCACGTGACGGGCCTCGACGACCGGCACGGTGCTCATGTTCGCTTCCTTTCGGCGGGCCGTCAGCTCTTGCTGTTGCCCCACAGGGACTGGTCGTCGACCTTGACGCTGCTCACCGGGCCGAACGTGGCGCCGTCCGCGGTGACCAGCGGCGCGGCCAGCTGGTCCTCCATCAGGCCGTCGCGGACCTGGATGATGGTGCTGTCGTGGGCGGTCTTGCCCACCGTCGGCGTTTTGCCGGCGATCGCGTCCTTGACGTACTGCAGGGCGTACTTGGCGAAGAGGTCCGCGGGCTGGGACACGGTCGCGTCCATCTCGCCCGCCCGGATCTTGGCCAGTTCCTCCGGGATGCCGTCGTTGGACACGATGAACACGTGCTTCGGGTCGCTCGCCGGAACCGCCAGGCCGCGCTGCTTGAGCAGCTGCAACGTGCCGGACAGCGCGAAACTGGACTGCATGTAGACGCCCTTGATGTCCGGGTTCGCCGTCAGCCGGGTCTGCAGCTTCTGGGCCGCGGTGTTGGCGTCCCAGTTGGTGGCCTCGCCGAAGACGGTGATACCCGGGAAGTTCTTCTTCATGCAGTCGTTGAAGGCTTCGGTGCGGTCGCGGCCGTTGATCGACGCGAGGTCGCCCTGCAGCATGACGACCTTGCCCTTGCCGCCGAGCTTGGTGCCGAGGAACTGGCAGGCCTTCTCGCCGTAGGCGCGGTTGTCGGCCCGCACGACCATGTAGACGTTGCCCTGGTCGGGCCGGGTGTCGACGGACACGACCGGGATCTTCTTCGTCGCGAGCTGCTGCAGGGTCGGGATGATCGCCGCGGTGTCCTGCGGGGCCATCACCACGCCCTTGACGCCCTGGCTGATCATCGTCTGCACGTTGGCCGTCAGGTTGGCCACGTCGTTCTGCGAGCTGGTGGTCTTGAGGTCGAGGCCGAACTGCCCGGCGAACTGGGGCACGTACTTGATGTAGGCGTTCCAGAAGTCGGTGTCCGAGCGTGGGTAGTCGACCCCCACGACGGTTTTGCCGCCGGAAGCGGTGGTCGAGCCGCCACCGCTGCAGCCGGCCAGTGCGGCCGCGGTCAGGACACCGGCTGTGACGACAGCGGCGGCGCGCAGGTGCTGGAACTTCATGACCTCTCCTCGTTGTCGGAAACCGTGACCCGTGCACCGCACCGAGCCGCCGGGCGCCCCGCCGGTCACGCGACCACCACCGCGTCGCGCTGCCAGGCCGGGCCGTCGGGGAACCGGTGCCGCGCCACGGACTCGGGGTGCAACCGCGCCCCGATCCCCGGTTCCCGCGGCGCCAGGTAGCGGCCCCGCTCGATCCGCACCGGATCGACGAAGTGCTCGTGCAGGTGGTCCACGTACTCGATGACCCGGTCGGTCTGGGTGCCGCTCACCGCGACGAAGTCGAACATCGCCAGGTGCTGCACCATCTCGCAGAGCCCGACGCCGCCGGCGTGCGGGCACACCGGGACGCCGAACTTCGCGGCCAGCAACAGGATCGCGATGTTCTCGGTGACCCCGGCGACCCGGCTCGCGTCGAGCTGGAGGACGTCGATCGCCTCCGCCTGCAGCAGCTGCTTGAACACCACGGCGTTGGGGGTGTGCTCGCCGGTGGCCACCTTGATCGGCGCGACCGCCCGGCGGATCGCCGCGTGGCCGAGCACGTCGTCGGGCGAGGTCGGCTCCTCGATCCAGTACGGGTCGAACTCCGCCAGCGGGCGCAGCCACTCGATGGCCTGGCCGACGCCCCACGCCTGGTTGGCGTCGATGGCGATCCGCACGTCCGGCCCGACGACGTCCCGCGCGAGCCGCAGCCGGCGGACGTCGTCGTCGAGGTCGGCGCCGACCTTGAGCTTGATCTGGGTGAAGCCGTCCCGGACCGCCTCCGCGGCGAGCGCCGCCAGCTTCTGCGGCGAGTACCCGAGCCAGCCGGGAGTGGTGGTGTAGGCGGGAAAGCCGGATTCGAGCAGCTCGGCCTGGCGGGCCGCGCGGCCCGGTTCGGCGCGGCGGAGGATGCCGAGGGCTTCCTCGCGGGTCAGGGCGTCCTGGAGGTACCGGAAGTCGACGAGGCCGACCAGCTCCTCCGGCGGCATTTCGGCCAGCAGCCGCCAGACCGGCTTGCCTTCGCGGCGCGCCCGGAGATCCCAGGCCGCGTTGACGATCGCGGCGGCGGCCATGTGGATGGCGCCCTTGTCCGGGCCCAGCCACCGCAGCTGGCTGTCGCCGGTCAGGCGACGCGAGAAGGCACCGAGGTCGGAAAGCGCGTCGGCCACGGGCATCCCGGCGACCAGGGGCACGAGCGCCCGCACGGCGGCGACCTCGACGTCGTTGCCGCGGCCGACGGTGAAGGCGAGCCCGTAACCCTCGTCGCCGTCGCTCGTGCGGATGGTCACGTACGCGGCCGAGTAGTCGGGTTCCGGGTTCATCGCGTCCGACCCGTCCAGGCTCAGCGAAGTCGGGAAGCGCACGTCCACGGCGTCGATGGCGCTGATCACTTCGGCCAACGTGGCCACCTCTCATCCGACGCAGACAACATATGTATGGCTACGCGCCGGATCGAGGATTGTCCAGAGTCAGTGGGTAACACGGCGGAAACTTGAACGACAAGTCACCTGTGACTACTTGCAGTAGTTTTCCGTATGATGACTGCGTCGCATATTGGGCAAGACATCATATGTCTGCTAGGTTCGCCGGCACCGGAGAAAACCGGTTCGCTCCCGGTCGGCGCATCGGTACCGTGACGCGCATGCCGACCTACCGCGTGCTCGTCCGGGGCAAGTTCGACCGGCCGAGCGGAGCCGTCCGCGAGAAGCTCCTGGCCAACGCCGGCGACGACACCCTTTCCGGCCTGTCCTTCGCCGAGACGGGCACCCTGACCTACAGCCGGCACCTGGGCGGGTTCAGTTTCCGGGTCCTGGTCGAGGCCGCCGCCGGTGACGACGCCACGCAGCGGGCGCACGACGACGCCGTGCTGCAGGCGATGGACCTGCTGGAGCGCGAGGGTTATCCGTACCGCGATCTCACGGTGAGCTCGACCTGCATGGACGACGTCCGGACCACACGCCGCTGAGCACCCCCGGTCCGAACGCCGGGTTCAGGGCACCAGGCTCGCGGCCGCGGCGGCGAACGCGTCGATCAGCGAGGACCGGCGCGACGCGAGCCACGCCAGGCACACGCGGTTCGGCCCGATGTCCTCGACCGGGATGCCGATGATGTCCGGGCGGGTGTAGAACGTCGCCGTCGACAACGGGAGCACGCTGATCCCCGCTCCGGCCGCGACCAGCTCCAGTTTCTCTTCGACGCTGTGGATCCGCGGGACTTCGGGGCGCTCGGCCGCGCGCAGCTCGAGGGCGATGTCCCGCCATTCCGGGACGGCATCGGGGTCCTGCAGCAGGTGCTCGTCGGCGAGTTCGGCGACCGACACGGATTCCTTCCCGGCCAGCCGGTGGCCGGCGGGCACCATGACGACGCGGGGTTCGGTGAACAGCGGCCGGACGGTCAGCCCGCGCCGGTCGATCGGCAGCCGGACGATGCCCACGTCGACGCGGCCGTCGTGCAGGACTTCGACCTGGTCGTGCCAGCTGGTGCGCAGCAGCCGGACGCGGACGTCCGGCCGGTCGGCGGCCAGCACCCGCACCGCCGGCGTGACCACGATGCCCGGCATGAACCCGACCGTGAGCACCGGCG
This sequence comes from Amycolatopsis sp. NPDC051102, assembly GCF_040682815.1. Classification (NCBI taxonomy): domain Bacteria; kingdom Bacillati; phylum Actinomycetota; class Actinomycetes; order Pseudonocardiales; family Pseudonocardiaceae; genus Amycolatopsis; species Amycolatopsis sp. NPDC051102. The sequence goes on along the minus strand of NZ_JBFBBT010000001.1, from coordinate 644,514 downwards.
TCGCTTCGGCCGCGGCCGTGACCCGGCGGTGCACGGCTTCGGCCGCCGCCAGCAGGTCCCGGGCGTCCGCCAGGAGCTGTTCGCCCGCCGCGGTGAGGACCGTGCTGCGGCGGTCACGGACGAACAGGGCCGTCTTCAGCTCGGTCTCCAGGGCGCGGATCTGCCGCGACAGCGCGGGCTGGGCGACGTGCAGCCGCGCTGCGGCCCGCCCGAAGTGCAGCTCTTCGGCGACCGCCACGAAGTACCGCAGTTTCCGCAGGTCGAAGTCCACGTCGGCGCACCTCCCGGTCCGGTCCGCCCCATCATCGCAGCTCGGTGATGCCGCCCGGGCATCACAGCGCGCGGAACGGGTCTTGGACGCGCCGCGGGTGCCCGGGTCACCGTGGAAGAGCAACGGAACACGGCGAAGGGACAGCGATGAAGATCTTCCTCACGGGCGGTTCGGGCTACATCGGCCGCGCGACGATCGGCGAGCTGGTGCGGCTCGGGCACACCGTCGAGGCACTCGCCCGCAGCGAACGCGCCGAGGCCGCGGTCGCCGCCGCCGGGGCGACGCCGGTGCGTGGCGGCCTGACCGACCTCGGTGTGCTCAACCACGCGGCCGCGCACGCGGAAGCCGTGATCCACCTCGCGCAGGCCACGACGGGCGAGGAGGACCTGGCGGCGGCCACCGCGATGCAGGACGGCGTCGGCGGCGGCACCTACGTGCACACCGGCGGCAGCTGGGTCTACGGCGACACCGACGGCCTCCAGGACGAGAGCGCCCCGTGGAACCCGCCGGCCATCGTGGCGTGGCGCCGAGCGGCCGAGGACGCGGTGCTGGCCCGGGCGGGCAGCGGCGGCCGCCCGGTGATCGTGCAGCCGGGCCTGCTCTTCGGCGGCGACAACCGCCTGATCGACCTGTTCTTCGTCCGGCCGGGCCGGGAGAGCGGCGCGATCCCGTACATCGGCGACGGTGGCAACCACTGGGCCCTGATCCACCTCGACGACCTGGCCCGCCTGTACGCGGCGGCGCTGTCGGCTCCGGCGGGCTCGGTGTACCTCGGCGTGGGCGGGGTCAACCCGACGGCGAGGGAGGTCGCCGAGGCGTGCGCGCACGCCGCCGGACTGGCCGGGAAGACCGTCTCCGTCACTCTCGAGCAAGCCCGCGAGCAGATGGGCCCGATCGCCGACGCGTTCGCCCTCGACCAGCAGCTGACGTCGGCCAAAGCCCAGCGTGAGCTGGGCTGGACGCCCGGGCACCCCGACCCGGTGAGCGAGCTCGCCGCCGGATCGTGAGGCTTCTCTGCCGCAGAAGAACACCACCCCGGGTCCGCTGGTGTTCGATGGGGTGTGCGGCGGCCGGTCGAAGGCCGGGCGCCGCGGACCGGAGGAGGCGACCGCCATGGCCCGCTTGGTGTCCCTGAACGTCGGACTGCCCCGGGACGTGCCCTGGCAGGGCCGGACCGTCCACACGGGAATCTTCAAGTACCCCGTCACGGGCCCGCGGCTGGTCCGCCGGCTCAACATCGACGGCGACGGCCAGGGCGACCTGGGCGGCCACGGCGGCGAGAACCGCGCGGTGCTGGTGTACCAGCGCCAGTCCTACGAGCACTGGCGGCGGTTCCTCGGCCGCGACGACCTCGAAGACGGCCACTTCGGCGAGAACTTCACCGTCGACGGCCTGCCCGACGACGAGGTGCACATCGGCGACCGGTACCGCATCGGCGAGGCCGAGTTCGAGGTCACCCAGCCACGCGTCACGTGCTTCCGCGTCGGGATGCGCCTCGGCGAGCCGCGGATGCCCGCTCTCCTGGTGGCGCACCACCGGCCCGGCTTCTACCTGCGGGTCGTCACCGAAGGCCACGTCCAGGCCGGCGACGAGATCGTCCGCACCCGGACCGGCAGGCACGAGCTGAGCGTCGCCGGCACCGACGCACTCCTCTACCTGCCGGACCGCGACCGGGACACGCTGCGCAAGGCCCTCGACATCCCCGCGCTCAGCCCCGGGTGGCAGGGGTCGTTCCGGGACCTGCTGGCCGCGCAGGAACCGCCGGCACCCCGGGGCTGGCGCGGCTTCCGGCCGCTGCGCGTCGCCCGGGTGGTGGCCGAGAGCACGACCGTGGCCTCCCTCCACCTCGTCGCCGAGGACGGCGCGCCGCTCCCCCGGCCCGAGCCGGGCCAGTATTTGACGCTGCGGGTGGCCGGCGCCGGCGACCCGGCACCGGTCCGCAGCTATTCGCTGTCGGCAACGCCTTCGGACCGCGAGTACCGCATCAGTGTCAAACGGGACGGGCTGGTCAGCAGCTACCTCCACACGCGGCTGGCGGCCGGCGCGGTCGTGGACGTCGCGGCACCGCGGGGCGACTTCGTCCTGACCGACGACGACCGCCCCGTGGTCCTCGTGTCCGCGGGCATCGGTGTGACGCCGGTCCTGGCCATGCTGCACGCCCTCGCCGCGAACCGGACCGCCCGGGAGGTCTGGTGGCTGCACACCACCCGGACCGCCGCCGAACACGCGTTCGCCGAAGAGGCGCACGACCTGCTGGCGAGCCTTCCGCACGGCCACGAGCACGTCCACTACACCGCGGAGCACGGCCGGCTGACGCGCGAGACGCTGTCGGACCTTCCGGTCGACGGCACCGTCTACCTGTGCGGACCGGACGCCTTCATGACGGCGGTGCGAGAGTCCCTGGTGTCCCTGGGGTTCGACCCGAGCCGTGTCCACAGTGAACTCTTCGGCGGCGTCTCCGCGATCAACCCGGGCCTCACCGGCGTCGTCCGGAAGACCCCGCATCCCCCGTCCGGTGCCGCGGGGACGGGACCCGCGGTCACGTTCGCCCGCAGCGGGCTCACCGCGGCGTGGAACGACGGCTACCCGAGCCTGCTCGAGTTCGCCGAGGCGTGCGACGTGCCGACGCGCTGGTCGTGCCGCACCGGCGTCTGCCACACCTGCGTCACCCCGGTGCTTTCCGGCGACGTGCGCTACGACCCCGACCCGCTCGAACTCCCGGCGCCCGGCGAAGCACTCGTCTGCTGCGCCCAGCCGCGAGACGACATCGTCCTCGACCTCTGACGCCACGATTTCAGGAATTCCGGACGAGCGCGGCAATCGATTTCGAATTGACTGATTCGCCGCCCGTTGTCAACGTTGACAGCCGATCTTGTCCGGACAATTCTTTGTCATAGCGGGGTATTGCGCGAAGCAGTACTATCTGGCGCGGCACCAGGGAAAACCCGGAAGCCCGTGCTGCACCCGAGCACGTCCGGAACACCAGGGAAAGGAACGGAATGCGCAAGACCATCAAATCTCTCGCCGTGCTGGCCACCGCCGCCGCACTTCCCCTGACGACGAGCGGCACGGCCTGGGCCGACATTCCTTTCGACCAGCCCGTCAACGGGCGCGCCACCTACTACAACGACGCCGGTTTCGGCGCCTGCGGCACGCAGATCGACGCCGCCACCCAGATGCTCGTCGCGGCGCCGGCCGCGTACTGGACCACGGCCAACCCGAACAACGACCCGTTGTGCCAGGGCGTGTCCATCCGGGTGTCCTACAACGGGCGGACCCTCACCCTGCCCGTGGTCGACAAGTGCCCGAGCTGCGACAGCGCGCACATCGACCTCAGCGCGCCGGCGTTCGCCCAGCTCGCGGACCCCGGTCTGGGCAACATCCCGGTGACCTGGACGTTCGTGCGCTCGTGACCAGCGTCGGCGCACCGGAGGAAGTGGTATGAACCAGTTCAGGAAACTCCTGGCCGTCGTGATCGTCGCCGTCACCGTCGCCGCGGGCCTGAGCGCCCCGGCGACGGCGGCCGGCACCAAGAAGGGCGTCACTGCGGCCGCCTTCTCCGGCGTGACCACCGCGCTCGGCGACGTCGGTGCCCGGTGGTTCTACACCTGGGCGTCGGACCCCCAGGGCATCACCGCGCCCGCCGGGACGGAGTTCGTCCCGATGATCTGGGGCCGCGACTCCGTCAACGCCGCCCAGCTGCAGCAGGCGAAGGCGGCCGGCAGCACCCTGCTCGCGTTCAACGAACCGGACCTGGCCGGCCAGGCCGACATGCCGGTCGAGACGGCGCTCGACCTGTGGCCGCAGCTGCAGGCCACGGGCATGCGGCTGGGCGCACCGGCGGTGGCCTACGGCGGGGACACCCCCGGCGGCTGGCTCGACCGGTTCATGAGCGGCGCGGCCGCGCGCGGCTACCGCGTCGACTTCATCCCGCTGCACTGGTACGGCGGGGACTTCTCGACCGCCGCGACCGGGCAGCTGCAGTCCTACCTGCAGGCCGTCCACAACCGCTACCACCTGCCGATCTGGGTCACCGAATACGCGCTGACCGACTTCTCCGGCCCCACCCCGCGGTACCCGTCCGCGGCCGAGCAGGCCGACTTCGTCAGCCGGTCCACGGCGATGCTGAACGGGCTGTCGTTCGTCGAGCGCTACGCCTGGTTCTCGCTGTCGACGTCGACCACCCCGACCGGGCTCTACACCGGCACGACGCCGAACGCCAGCGGCGTCGCCTACCGGGCCGCCGGCTGATCCTCTCCCCCAACCACGGAACCGAACGGAGGTCGAACCCGGATGTTCAAGCGCCTCTTCGCCGTCGCCGCGGCGATCGTGGTCGCGCTGACCGCGAGCACGTCGTCGACACCCGCCGCGGCGGCGGGCAACCACACCGTCACGTTCGTGAACCACTCCGGCCAAACCGTCTGGCTGGGCAGCACCGTCAACGCCGACCAGTCGGTCAACTTCGCGAGCCTGCCGACGCTGGCGGACGGGCAGTCGGCGACCGTCACGGTCCCCGAGACCTCGTTCCCCGGCCACTGGCGCGGGAAGTTCTTCGCCCGGCAAGGGTGCACGGGCACCTCGGGTCGCGACTTCCACTGCGTGGTCGGCGACTGCGGCGTCTACGCCGACCACTGCGCGACCGGGGAACAGCCGGCCAGCCTGGCCGAGTTCAACTTCGACACCGCCGACGGCCTCGCGCCGTGGTACGACGTCAGCTACGTCAACGCGTTCTCCCTGCCGATCACGATCGAGCCGGTCAACGCGGTCGTGCCGCCGGGTTCGGCTTCGTGCGGTACGGCCGGTTGCCCGGAGGGCCTGCTGTCCTACTGCCCGGCCGAAGACCGGCAGTACTCCCCGGGCGGCGCGCTGATCAACTGCGTCAACCCGAACCGCGACGCCCCCACGAGCTACAGCGACGCGATCAAGGCGCACTGCCCGAAGGCCTACGCCTGGTCCAAGCAGGACACCGAGCCGGGCAACCAGACGATGTACCAGTGCGCGTCCTGCAGCGGCTTCACGATCACCTTCAACCACGGTTCGCAGTAACCGTCCCGGACCGGAACGCGCGTCCATGGGGCAGGATCGCCCCATGGACGACTACCCGGACCACGACGCCGTGAGCCTGGCCGCGCTGGTCCGCGACGGGCACGTCACGCCGGCCGAACTGCTCGAAGCGGCCCGCGCCCGGCTGGCGCAGGTCAACCCGCGGCTCAACGCCGTCGTGCGGGAGCTGGAGCCGCCCGCGCGGGCGCCGGACGGTCCCTTCGCCGGGGTCCCGTTCCTGATCAAGGACCTCCACCAGGACCTGGCCGGGACGCCCACCAGCGGCGGCTCCCGGTCGATGGCGGCGGTGCCCGCCGCCGAGACCAGCACCGTGGTCCAGCGCTGGCTCGACGCCGGCCTGGTCGTCTTCGGCAAGACCAACACGCCCGAATTCGGGGCCAAGGGCATCACCGAACCGCACCTGTTCGGGGCCGCCCGCAACCCCTGGAACACCGGCCACACCCCAGGTGGGTCCTCCGGCGGGGCGGCCGCCGCCGTCGCCGCCGGGATCGTGCCCTGCGCCGGCGCCAGCGACGGGGGCGGCTCCATCCGGATCCCGGCCTCGGCGTGCGGGCTGTTCGGGCTCAAGCCTTCGCGCGGGCTGATCCCGGCCGGGCCGTCCCGCGCCGAAGGGCTCGGCGGCACAGCCACCGACGGCGTCATCTCCCGCTCGGTCCGCGACACCGCGGCCATGCTCGACGTCCTCTCCGGCCCGACACCGCTCTCGCCCTACCTCGCCGCCGGTCCGGAGACCCCCTTCGCCGGCGAGGTCGGGCGCGACCCGGGACGGCTGCGCATCGCGTTGTGCACGGCCAGTGCCATCAACCCGGCTCCGCACCCCGAAGCCGTCGCCGCCGCGCACGCGGCCGGTGACCTGCTCGACGAACTCGGCCACGAGGTGGTGGAGCTGCCCACACAGCCGTTCGACGACGCCGCACTCGCCCGCGACTTCCTGACCAGCTGGTTCGTCAGCTGCGCGCACTCGATGGCCGAATGCAAGGCGGCGAGCGGCGCCGGCGACGCGGCCTTCGAACCCGACACCCGCACCATGGCCGCCCTCGGCCGGGCCACCAGCCCGGTCGACCTGGTGCGCGCCATCGAACGGCGCCACGAGCACACCCGGCGGCTCGCCGCGTTCCACGAGTCCTACGACCTCCTGCTCACCCCGGCGACGGCCACCCCACCGCCCCGGATCGGGGCGTTCGACTCCCCGGCGCCCTTGCGCGCGGCGCAGAGGGCCCTGCTCGCCGCCGGGGCGGCCGGCCTGCTGCGGCACACGCCCGTGGTGGAACGGCTGATCTCCGACAACCTCGGCTGGGTGCCCTACACGCAGCTCGCGAACCTCACCGGACGCCCCGCGATGAGCGTGCCGCTGCACTGGACCCCGGACGGACTGCCGATCGGCGCCCAGTTCGTCGGCAGGCTCGGCGCCGACGGCGTCCTGCTGCGGCTGGCGGGTCAGCTCGAACGGGCCCGGCCGTGGGCGGACCGCCGGCCACCGCTGGACCAGGTGTGACGTCCGGGGACTTCACCCCGGTGTCCCGGCCGGGTATCGCCGGTTGAAGTGCGGCGGCAGGTAGCTCAGGTACCGGCCGGAGGTGCCGTCCACCTCCGCCGCCAGGCGGTTCAGTGTGGCCGGTGCCGTGTCCGGCCAGTGCCCGGTCCGCAGCCTCGTCAGCATCCGGTCGACCGCGGCCTGCTGTTCGCCGGTGGTGTACGTGCAGTGCCCGGCCGTCCGGACGTACGTCTGCCGGAGCAGGGACGCGTGACCCGCCTCGCGGACCAGGGCGCCGTAGGACTGCTGCTGCGCGACGGTGGAGATCTGGTCGCCGGTGCCGTTGACCGTCAGCACCGGGATCCGCAGGTCACCGGTGAACACGATGCCCCGCTGCAGGTAGGCGACGGCGGCGGGCTCGGCGGCGACGCGGGGTTCGGCGGCGAGGCGGGCGAGGTCGGCGCGCAGGTCGAGGCCCGCTCGGGAGTACAGCCGCCGGACCGCGTTCCGCTGCTCCGGTGCCGCCGAAGCGAGCTGGCGCGCGTAGTCCACGCCCGTGTTCCACGACGGGTTCCCGCCCGCCAGCTGCTCGATCGCCCGCCGGCTGCTGACCGCCTGCCCGAGGTAGGGCAGCGGGCCGCCCGCCAGCGCCAGGAACATCCCCTGCTCGACGCCGTCGGCGTCCCGGCCGTCCGGCACCGGGGTCGGCGTGCCGTCGGGAGCCAGGCCCCAGCCCGGCACCTGCCCGATCGCCGCCGCCAGCGCGATGCGGGCCTTCCCGGCCGCAGTCGCCTGGGCCGCCCGCATCGCCGCGAGCCACTGCTGCTGCGTCCCCGGCACGTCGGCCGGGATGCCGGTCACCGGCAGGGCCGAGTCGCGGAACAGCAGCGTCTTCAACGTGAAGACGGTGTCGAGCTTCTGGTTCCACTGCCCCACCGCCCCGCCGAGGCCGCCGCACATCGGGATCGCCGCGGCGAACCGGCCGGGGTACACCTGCGCGACGCCCGCGGCGACCATCCCGCCCATCGAGCGGCCCTCGGCGATCGCGTACCGGGCCCGGCCGAACGCGGCTTCGAAGCGGCCGAGCGCCGCCGCCTGGTTGTCGATGGCCCCCGCGATGTTCCAGCCGGTGATCGTGCGCGTGGTGCCACCCACCGCGTAACCGCGCTGCAGCAGGCTCGCGGTGAGCGGGCTCGCCAGGCCGCCGGCGGCGAAGTCGAGGTCCACCAGCACCGCGCCGTTCCACCGGCCCGGTTTGGCGAAGGTGTAGGGCGTTCCGTCGGCCAGCTGCCCGTCGGTGCACCGTGCGGCCGCGACCGGGTCGGGGCACGGCTTCCCGCCTTCCGCCGCGTGGGCGGTCGCAGGCACCCCGGCCGCGAGGATCGCGATGAGGACCAGGCCCGGGAATCTCTTCATGGAACGCTCCTGTCAGAAGTTCTTGCTGGTGACGGTCCAGCCCGGCGTGGCGCACAGGCCGCAGCCGGCACCGAGGAAGTAGCCGCGCGCGGTGCGGTTGCCGTTGAGGGTGAAGTCGAACCAGGCGGTCAGGACCCGGACGGCTTCCTCGCGGACGCTCGGATCGGGGTTGCCGGCCCGCTGGCCGTAGACGAAGCCGGTGTGGCCCGCGGCCGGGTTGGTCGCCCGGACCGCCGGCACGGTGACGAGGTCGTAGTTCGCCCCGCTGTTGGCGTAGGCGACGTCGTCCGGGCCGCCGTCGACGAACAGCGTGGGCGTGTGCAGCTTCCGCAGGTTCTCCCGGCCGTAGCCGAGGGTGCCGTCGGCGAAGAACCCGCTGTCGAGCGACAGCACCGACTTCACCCGGGGGTCCGCACCGGCGACGAGGGCTTCGATGCCGCCGCACGAGTGGCCGGCGACGCCGATCCGGCGGGGATCGAGCCGGTTCCACAGGGCGCTCCCCCGGCGGCCGTTCTCCCGCTCGGCCCAGGTGATCGCGTCGGTGATCACCTTCGGCTCGGGGCTGCCGTTCTCCGTCAGCGCCGGCTCGTCGAACCCGCCGACGGCCACGACGACGAACCCGTGCGCGGCGAGCAGCGTCTCGACGGTCAGCAGCTCGTCGTTGCTCGTGTGGCGGCACGCGCCGTTGCCGAACACCACGACCGGCAGGCGGCCGCGCACCGCAGCCGGGTCCGCCGGCCGGTAGACGGTGTACTCGGCCGCGTAGTTCCCCGTCTCGGCCGCCGCTTCGCGGACCACCGGGTGGAACACCGCGGACGCGGGCGGGGCGGGCGGGGCGGCCGGGGCCGCGACTTCGGCCGCGGGAGAACCGGGGACGACGACCGCCGCCATCACCACGGCCAGGGCCGTCGCGGCGGCGACGAGGGCAGGCTTGAGCAATGCCATCGGAAGTCCTTTCCGGACAGTCGGCGGTTTCATCCGTGCGTGGCCACGTCGAAGACGGGCGCCGGAACCGAAACCTGGTTGAGTCCCCAGCGGGACATGATGGCCACATACGTGCCATCGCGGAAAAGTTCTTCGAACGCCTCTTGCAGGACCGGGCCCAGTTTCGACGACTTGGGCACGTACAACGCCAGGTTGTCCTTCGTCGCGCCCTGCGCTTCGGTCTGGGTGACGTACTTGTTCCCGCCTTGCCGCTGCGTGACGTCGATCGCCGCCGCCTCGGTCATCCCCGCGGCGTCCGCCCGGCCCGAGCGGGTGGCCAGCAACGTGGCGTCGGTGTCGTCCAGGCCGACGGTCCGCGTCGCCGGACGGTGGTTTTCCGTGCAGAACCGCGAAAGCTTGTCCAGCTGGTCTTCGACGACGCTGGCGGTCACCACCGCGACGCGCTTGCCGCAGAGGTCCTCGGGCCTGGTGATCCCGGCCGTCGACTCGACGGGGAACAGGTAGGCGGTACGGGTCGTCATCCAGGTGATCGTGTCGAACTGCTTTTCGCGCTCGGCGGTCGCCTTGACCGGGCCGTTGAACGCGTCGTACCGGTTGCCCAGCATGCCCTGCAGCGCCGCCGGGAGCCCGGCGACGACGATGGTCTGCGTCCTGACGCCGAGCACCTGGCCCAGCGCGGCCTGGAAGTCGGCGTCGATCCCGGTGACCGTCCCGTCCGGCGCGACCGTGCGGTAGGGCGGGTGGGAGTCACCGGCGAACCGGAGCACCCCGGCGTCCTTGACCGCCTGCGGCAGCGCGTCGTGCAGGGACTGCACCACCGGGAGGTTCGTCCCGGTGGCCAGCGTCGGCGAGCCGGCTCCGGCCGTGCACCCGGCGGCGGCCAGCCCGAGGGCCGCGGTCGCGAGGATCGCACTTCGGCTTCGGCGGCGAAGTGAAGATCGCACAAAACTCCTTTTCGGACCGTCACATCAGGGCATCGAGCCATTCGGTCATCCGCGCGGTCAGGTCTTCTCCCGTGCGGGCGTCGACGTTGTCGGCGTGCAGTTCCAGCACCGGGATGCCCGCGGCGCGCAGGGCGCGGGTGGTGAAGTAGCTTCCGCGGGCGTCGTCGGAAACGAGGTGCACGACGCCGTCGACGCCGTGGTGGCGCGCCTCCTTGACGTACCACTCGGCCGACCACGGCGGGGTGTAGAGCTGGTCGTTGAAGGCGGCGAAGCGGGCCGCCAGCGCGCGCAGCGGGTCGTCTCCGTAGCGCAGGTAGCCGTCGGCGGCGATGGCGAGGTACATGGACCAGACGAAAACCGCGCCGTGCGACTCCTGGAACCGCTGGTAGAAGCCGAGGTCGAACCACAGCCCGCGGCCGATCCACATCAGCCGCAGCCGCTCGTCGGGGCACACCGCGACGCCCGCGCCGATCCGGTCGCGCACCTCGTCGTGGAACGCGCGGGCGGCATCGCGCGCCCACTCGGTGCCGCGGTGCCACTGGGGCACCATGACGCTCGGGATGCCGTCGGTGACGGCGATCGGGCAGGGCCGGGCGGCGGCGATCAGGTCGCGGGTGCGCCGGTTCCATTCCTGCTGCTCGTTGACCAGCGCGAGGACCTCCCGGAACCGCGTCTCGGAGAACACCCGGCCGGTCGTCTGCTCGAGGTACCGGATCAGCCCGGTCAGCTCGCCGGTCAGCAGGTCGAGGCGGTCGCGGCCGATCGCCTCTTCCCAGCGGTGCGGCATGAGTTCCCACCACCGCTCCGGAACCTCGTTCTCCGCCGCGCTCTCCAGCGGGTAGTAGGTGACGCCGGGTTGCGCGTCCCACACGTCGAAGATCTTGCGGGACGCGTCGCCGGTGGTTTCGCCGAGCACGATCGACGGCGTCGGCAGGCCGCCCCACGGCGCCTGCGCGGGGTCGGTCTCGAAGGCCGACGCCAGCGAGGTGGCGCTGTACTGCTCGATGTAGTCGGGGTAGCCGCGTTCGCGGAGCAGGCCGAGGTAGCGCTGGGTCTGGCGCTTCGCCGCGACGATCGAGGCCCACCACTGGTTGACGACGTACGGGATGCCCATCGTGCGGAAGATCTCCTGCGGCGCGTCCGCGTTGACCAGCGCCAGCGGACCACCCTCGGCGCGCACCCGGGCGAACCACTCGCGCTGGTAGGCGGTCGCGGTGATCGCCGACGCCAGCCGGGCCGTCATGCCGCCGCTCCGGCCGGGACGAGCGCCGCCAGCGCCCCGGGAGTCAGCTCGCCGTACGGCTGCCGCTCGGCCAGGACCGCCCGCAGTCCGGTGGCGGCCCGCTGGTCCGGGAAGTCCCACGGCGGCGCGTCGTCGTGGACGCGCGCGTAGGAGAACAGGACTTCCGCGCCGCAGGCCCGGGCGGCCGCGGCGGTGTGCGCGGCGCGCTGCCGGATCGACGCGCGCGGCGCCGTCGGCCCGTTGTGCTGGTAGCGCTCGGCCAGCGCGAGTTCCGTCGGCGCCGCGCACGTGCGCGCGAAGAGCAGTTCACCCCAGTCGTGGTCCTCGCCCACGACGAGGAACCCGTTGCGCTCCAACGTTTCATAGACGTCCGGGGTGTCGTGGGAACTCCCGGTGAGGAACAGCCGCGCCCCTTCGGTCGCCCGCGGGTCGGCGGATACGCCGTCGACGAGCGCGATGGCTTCGGTGACCGGCAACGCGGTGGTCTCGGCGACGACTTCGAGGAACCGGGTGCCGCTCAACCGGTTTTCCCGGCGCAGCGCGGCGAGCCGGCCGAGCGACCGGCGCAGCGTGTCGTGCGCGGTGATGGCCGCGGCGAGGTCGTCGTCGCCGATGGGCCGCCACTGTCCCAGCCATGCGCGCAGCTGCGCGAGCTTCGCCTGGACGTACCGGGTGGTGGTGTAGTGCGGCAGGTGCAGGACGTCCACCAGCCGCACCGGCGGCAACCGCAGCTCCGGCTCCACCCGGTGCAGCTCCCGCAAGGCGTAGAACAGGCGCAGCGACGCTTCGCAGTCACGGGAGACGACGATGGCTTCCAGCGGCCCGTAGGCCCCGGTGAGGATCCGCGTCAGGATCGACCGGGCGACCGGGTCCACCCCGCGGCCGAGGTAGCGGTCGCCGGGCGTGCTGTCTTCGCCCGGCTTCCCGGTCAGCCGCAGGGGCCGCAGACCCGCCGCGGTGATCAGCTCGACCGGGACGTCGGCGCCGACGTACCCGACGGTGCTCAAATGACCGCCTCCGCCACCAAGTCCGCCAGCTGCTCTTCGGTGTAGCCGAGCAGCTCGCGGTAGACGTGTTCGTTGTGCTCCCCCAGGCCCGGCGCGGGCCGGTCGAGGGCGACGCGCGCGGCGGAGAACCGGATCGGCACGCCGGTTCCGGCCAGATCGGCCACCTCGCCGTGCCGCGGGTGCCGCAGCGGCACGACCTCCTCGCGCGCCAGCACCAGCGGGTCGCGGACGGCCTCGCGCGGCTCGCGGACCTCGGCCGCGGGCACCCCTTCGGCGGTGAACGCGGCGAGGATCTCCTCCAGGGACCGCTCACGGCACCATTCGCGGATCAGCTCGTGCAGTTCGTCGGCGGCCCGCACGCGTTGGTCGCGCGTGCGGTAGCGGTCGTCCGCGGCCAGTTCCGGCCGGCCGATCGCCCGCAGCACGCCGTGGGCGAAGGCGTCGGTCGGCGCGCAGAGGGCGACGTAACCGTCCCGAGCGGGCAGGATCCCGAACGGCGCCAGCCGCGGCACCATCGAGCCGGTGCGCTGCGGCAAGCCGACCGCCTCGAAGGCGTCGAAGGGCTCGCACGCGACCAGCGAGGTCAGCGCGCCGAGCATCGACACGTCCACGTGCTGGCCCTCGCCGGTGTGCTCGGCCTGCAGCAGCGCCGACACCGTGCCGACCACGGCGAACAGCGGGGCGAGCAGGTCGCCGATCGGCAGGCCGAACCGGACCGGCCCCTCGTCGGGCTCGCCGGCGGTCATCATCACCCCGCTCAGCGCCTGGATGATCGAGTCCATCGCCTTGCCCGAACCCGGGCCGCCCTGGGCGCCGAACCCGCTGATCGAGGTGTAGACGAGCCGCGGGTTGAGCTCCCGGACCCGGTCGTAGGAAATGCCGAGCCGCTCGGTGACGCCCGGGCTGTAGTTCTCGACCAGCACGTCCGCGTCGCGCACGAGGTCGGTGAAGACGGTCCGCGACCGCGGGTTCTTCAGGTCGAGCGTGACGCTCAGCTTGTTGCGGCCGCGCAGCAGCATCGACACCGAAAGGTCGTCGTCGTGGCGCCGGGCGAGGTTCAGCCCGTCACGGCCGACGTAGGGGGCGTTGTTGCGGGAGGAATCCCCGCCGGTGGCGGGGTTTTCGACCTTGATCACCGTGGCCCCGAGCCCGGCGAGCAGCAGCGTCGCGTACGGCCCGGCGAGCGCGGTGGTCAGGTCGATGACGGTGCGGCCGGCCAGTGGCTGGTCGGTCATGCGGGAACCCCCTCGGTGAGATCGACGAGCACCTCGGTGCCGCGGGTGGTGAACCGGCCGTTGAGCCGGGCCCCGCGGGTGATGTCTTCGACGTACTTCGTCACGGCCTCGCCTTCCGGAGTCCCGCCCACCGGGACCGGACGGCCGTGGTCGTCGATCCAGCAGGGCACGAAACCGGCCTCGCACAGCCCGGTCTCGTCGAAGCGGCAGAAGGCGATGGCGGTGTTGCGGCTTTCGGGGTGGAACGGGAAGAACGGCATATCCGGATCGGGTGCGAAGCCGTACAGCTTCGTCCGCCGCTCGGCCCACGCGCGCAGCTCGTCCGCGCCCACGCCCGCCCCCGGCGTCAGGGCGTGGGTGACCGTGGCGAAGTTGCCGAGCCCGTGGAAGATCGGCCGGCCCCGGTGGACTTCGATGCCGCGCATGATGTGCGGGTGGTGGGAGAACACCGCGTCGGCGCCGGCGTCGACCGCCGCGCGGGCGACCGGGCCTTCGTACATCGCGACGACGACCGGGGTGTGCCCGACGCCCTTGTGCAGCGACACGAGCACGACGTCGGCCTCGGCCCGCAGGCAGCGCACGTCTTCGGCCATCGCGTCCAGGCTCTCGGGATCGGCGAAGGTGTAGATCTTCGGCGGCCCGCCCGGGCTGGCGTGGTCGAGTTCGAAGTGGGTGAGGACGTGGACGTAGGCGCAGCCGGGCTTGCGGGAGGTCGCCCACGAATCGCGCGGGCCGACGCAGTTGTACGACAGCACGCCGATCCGCAGGCCGCCGCGGTCGACGATCGCCGGGCGCCGCGCTTCGGCGAGGTCGGCGCCGGCCCCGGCGGTGGCCATGCCCGCCGCCCGGGCGTGCGCGATCGTGTCGGCCAGGCCCTCGTCACCCGCGTCGCAGATGTGGTTGCCCGCCAGGGTGACCACCGCGAACCCGGCGGCGGCCACCGCCTTCAGCGCGGCCGGGTCGGCGGGCGGAGCGGGGACGTCGGTGCTGCGCTGGACCGTCGTCGTCGAGTGCGGGACTTCGACGTGCCCGATGGCCAGGTCCATCCCGCGCAGCACCGGCGCGGCCGGGGCGAGGAACGACTCCGGCTCCGGCTCGTCGAGGATGAGGTCGCCGACGGCGCCGACAGTGATCACGAAGCACTCTCCGTTTCGGACAGGTGACGGGACAGGAAGGCGCGCAGCCGGTCGGTCCGCGGCCGGGCGAACAGCTCGTGCGGCGGACCTTCTTCGACGATCCGGCCCGCCTCCATGAACACGCACCGGTCGGCCGCCTCGCGGGCGAACGCCATCTCGTGGGTGACGACGACCATCGTGGTGCCCGCCGCGGCGAGGTCCCGCAGCACGGCCAGCACCTCCTCGACCAGCTCCGGGTCGAGCGCGCTGGTGGGCTCGTCGAAGAGCATGACCCGCGGCCGCACCAGCACGGCGCGGGCGATGGCGACCCGCTGCTGCTGCCCGCCCGACAGCTGCCGCGGGTAGTGGTCCTCGCGCCCGGCCAGGCCGATGCGCTCGAGCAGGTCGCGGGCCTCCCGCTCCACAGTGGACCGATCGCGCCCGTGGACGCGGATCGCCGCGTCGGTCACGTTGCGCAGCACGGTGAACTGCGGGAAGAGGTTGAACTGCTGGAAGACCATGCTCATCCGGCGCCGCTGGGCGGCGATCCGCCGCTCGGTCAGCGCGCGCAGGCCGCCCGGCGAGCGCCGGTGGCCCAGCAGCTCGCCGTCGAGGTACATCGCGCCGCCGTCGACGGGTTCCAGCTGGTGGGCGCAGCGGACGAGCGTCGACTTGCCGGACCCCGACGGCCCGATCACCACGACCGTCTCCCCTTCGTGCACGTCCAGGCTCACCCCGGCCAGTGCGGTCACCGCACCGAACTCCTTGCGGACGTCGCTGATCCGCAGCACCGGGGCGCTCATCGGGCACTCCGGTGGCCGCGCGAGAACCGGCGTTCCAGGCGGCGCTGCCCGGCCGTCAGGACGGTGACCACGACCAGGTACCAGAAGCAGGCGACCAGCAGCATCGGGACGATCTCGTAGGTGCGGTTGTAGATCACCTGCACCGAGTGCAGCAGGTCCGACATCGCGATGACCGACACGAGCGCCGTTCCTTTGAGGACGTTGATGAACTGGCTGCCCGCGGGCGGGATGATCACGCGCATGGCCTGCGGCAGCACGATCCGGACCAGCGTCTGGCCCGGCGGGTAGCCCATCGCGCGTGCCGCGTCGCGCTGACCGGGGTCGACCGAGGACACCCCGGCGCGGAAGATCTCCGCGAGGTAGGCCGACTCGACGAGCGACAGGCCGATCACCGCGGCGGTCAGCGGCGTGATGACGGTGTTGGCGTCCCACGTCCCGAAGACCGGGCCGAACGGGATGCCGATCGACAGCTTCGGCAGCAGGTAGGCGAGGTTGAACCAGAAGATCAGCTGCACCAGCGGCGGGATGCCACGGAACAGGCCCACCCACAGCGTCGCCACCCACCGGGCCGGGCCGAACCCGCTCAGCTGCATGGCCGCGACCACCCCGCCGGCCAGCGAGCCGAGCACCATCGCCGCGACCGCCAGCAGCACGGTCGTGCCCAGCCCCGCCAGGACGCTCTTCTCGAAGAGGTACTTCGCCACGACGTCCCACTGGAACCGCGGGTTGCCGACGAGGAAAACCACCAGCTGCGCGGTGAGGACGGCCAGGACGAGCACGAACAGCCAGCGCAGCGGCCGGAAGCGGCCGCGGGACGCGGCGACGTCGTCGCGCGCCGCCGTCGTCTCCTCCACAGTGGACATCGCGGTCATTTCGCCGACGCCGCGTCGAACACCGGTTGCTGCACCGTGACGTCGTCCAGGCCCCACTGGTGCATGATCCGGGTGTAGGTGCCGTTGCGGAACAGCTCCTCGAAGGCCTTCTGCAGCACCGGGCCGAGCTTCGCGGACTTCGGCGTGTAGAGCGCCAGGTTGTCCTTCGTGGCGCCCTGTTCCTCGGTCTGCGTCACGTATTCGTACTGCCCCTTCTGCTGGGTGGTCACGTCGATCGCGGCGGCCTGGGTCATCCCGGCGGCCTCCGCGCGGCCGGACTTCGCGGCCAGCAGCGTCGCGTTCGTGTCGTCGAGGCCGACCACCTGCACGGCGGGACGATGTGCGCGTTCACAGAAGGCGGACAGCTTGCCCAGCTGGTCCTCCACGACGCTCGCCGTCACCACCGCGACCCGCTTGCCGCACAGGTCGCCGGCCTGCTTGACGCCGGCGGCGGAGCCCGTGGGGACCACGTACGAGGTGCGCGTGGTCATCCAGGTGACGGTGTCGAACTGCTTCTCGCGCTCGGCGGTGGCTTTCACCGGGCCGTTGAAGGCGTCGTACCGGCCGCTCAGCATGCCCTGCAGGGCGGCCGGGAGACCGCTGACGATCGTGGTTTCCGTGCGCACGCCCAGGAGCTGGCCGAGCGCCTGCTGGAAGTCGTGGTCGATGCCGGTGACCGTCTTGCCGTCCGGGCCGACCGTGCGGTAGGGCGGGTGCGAGTCGCCGGCGAAGCGGAGGACGCCGGCGTCCTTGACTGCCTGCGGCAGCTGGTCGTGCAGGGCCGCGTCGGCGGTGAGGGCCGCGGCCGTGGGCGCGGTGGCGGCGCCGTCGTCGACCGTGCACCCGGCCAGCGCAAGACCCGCGACGGCCGCGGCGAGCGTGCTTCGACGCCATTGACGAAGTGAGGAACCCATGTCGTTTTCTTCCTGCGGAGGCCGTCCGGAGCGGATGGCGCGGGAACCTGGGAGAACGATTGGTTGCTATCTGGGCGCCGATCGTCGCATGATGTGTCGCGTGATTCAACCCCTCGGTTCGGCCGCCCGGGCGCGGCTGCCACCATGGACCCCCGCGGCGGACCGGCCGCCGGGACCGACCCCGGAAGAGGCAGGCGCGCGATGACCACCGGCCCGCTGCCCCGCTCCCAGCAGGGCGCCGAACCGCAGCTGCTCCTCACGTCCCTGCTCGGCGACTTCTGGTACTGGCGGGACGAGCACATCCCCTCGGCCGCCCTGGTCCAGCTGCTCGGCGAGTTCGACATCAGCCCGGCGAGCGCCCGGGCGGCGATCCGGCGGCTGGCCGCCCGCGGCCTGCTCACCGTGTCGCGCAGCGGCCGGACGACGGCCTACGGCATCCCCGTCCGCACGTCGGAGGTGATCATCGAGCGCACCCACCGGATGCTGACCTTCGGCACGACCGCGCCGGACTGGGACGGGCAGTGGACCGTGGTCACCTTCTCCGTGCCGGAGCAGGACCGCGGGCTGCGCACGGCCCTGCGGTCCCGGCTGCGGGTGCTGCGGTTCGCCGCCCTCTACGACGGGGTCTGGATCAGCCCGCACGACCTCGCCGAGGACGCCCTCACGGCCCTGCGTGAACTCGAGCTGCGCAGCGCGACGGTGTTCCGCGCCACCGAGGTCCCCGGTTCGGCCGCGGCGGCCACGGCGTTCGACCTCGAGCCCCTCGCCCGCGAGTACGAGCAGTTCGTCGCCCGCTACGAACAGGTGCTTTCCGGGCTGGAGGCCGGGCTCATCAGCCCGGCGCAGGCCCTGCGGACCCGCACCGAGCTGCGGGTGGACTGGCGCCGGTTCCCGGAGACCGACCCGGACCTGCCCGCCGAACTGCTCCCCGCCGGCTGGGCGCGCGACCGGGCCCAGAAGGTGTTCCTGCAGATCTACGACCGGCTCGGCCCGCTGGCGGAGCTCCGGTTCCGCGAGGTGCTGGCCGCCACCGACCCCGCGCTGGCGGACCTGTCCTCCCACCACGACTCGGTCGAGGTGGCCGCGTTGTTCGCCGAGCTGGGCGACCGCCACCCGGCGGGCGACACGCCGTTCGAGCAGGCCGCCGAGGCACGCCGTCTCGACGACGCGCGCGATCGGTAGCCCGGGGGCTGTCCGGGCGCCGTAGGCCGCCGGACTGGGCGACCGCCACCCAGCGGGCCACACACCGCAGCCCACCCACGCGGCAAACTCTCCGGGCGCGCGAGCGTCGCCAGGCGCGGGGCGACGCACGTCACGCCCGACGGCGTCGACGGGCGGGAACACCGCGCCGCAGCGGGCGTTGCAAGGGGTGTCGGTACGGCGGAGTCCCCGGGCCTCACCCCTTCCGCCCTCCCGGAACACCGGTTCACCCCGGAGCCGGGTCGCGCACCCGCCGAGAGGCGACCCCCGTACCGGCCTTCAAGCCACCGCTTCCGCTCGCAGGTCTCCCCCACCCTTCGCTGAGCGGAAGCGGTGCTTCTTCTTCCCCGGCGACCGGGTCAGGTCAGCGGCTGGCCGCCGGTGACGCCCAGGACTTCGCCGGTGACATAGCTGGACTCCGGCGAAGCGAAGAACACGAACGCCGGGGCGAGCTCGGCCGGCTGCGCGGCCCGTCCCATCGGGGTCTGCTCGCCGAAGGAGTCCACCTTGTCCCCGGGCATCGTGGCCGGGATCAGCGGTGTCCACACCGGACCAGGCGCCACGGAGTTCACCCGGATCCCCTTCGCGGCCAGGTCCTGCGCCAGGCCCTTGGTGAAGTTCACGATCCCCGCCTTGGTCGTGGCGTAGTCCAGCAGCTCCGGCGACGGCTGGGACGCCTGGATCGACGAGGTGTTGATGATCGCCGAACCCCGGTCCATGTGCGGCACGGCCGCCTTGCACAACCAGAACATCGCGTACAGGTTGGTCTTCAGCACCCGGTCGAACTGCTCGGTGGAAATCCCGAGCAGACCGTCCTCCTGCGCCATCTGGTAAGCGGCGTTGTTCACCAGCACGTCGATGCCCCCGAGCTCGGCCACGGCCGTGTCGACGACGTGGGCGCAGTGCTGTTCGTCGCGGATGTCCCCGGGCACCAGCACGACCCGCCTGCCCGCTTCGCGCACCAGCTCCGCCGTGCGCTCGGCGTCGTCCTGCTCCTCCGCCAGGTAGGACAGCACCAGGTCCGCGCCCTCCCGGGCGAACGCGATCGCGACCGCCCGGCCGATTCCGGAGTCACCGCCGGTGATCACCGCGCGGCGCCCGGCCAGCCTCCCGCTGCCGCGGTAGGACTCCTCACCGTGGTCGGGCGCGGGATCCATGGCCGCAGCCGAACCCGGGTGCGGCTGCTCCTGCGCCTCCTGCCGCTCCGGGCCCGGGTGCTGCTCCGCGGTCTCGTGGCTGTGCTGATCTTCGGTCATGCCGTCCTCCTCGGGGGTGGTCTCGGTGACCTGTACCCGATCCGGCGGCGTCCATGCCCGCTCCCGTCAGGCCCGGACCGCGCCACCGCGGGGTCGCTCGTGTGGTCCGATGTGGACACCGCTCCGCGGACCGCCGCTACCGCCGCAGCTCCAGGAGGTAGCGGGCCAGCTCGGCGACGGTCGGCCGGTCGAAGACGACGGTGGCGGGCAGGTCGGCGCCCGACAACGCGGCGAGCCGGGTGCGCAGCTCGATCACGGTCAGCGAGTCGAACCCGAGCTCGGGGAACGGGCGGTCGTCGGCGATCACGGCGGGGTCCGGGTGGCCCAGGACCGCGGCGACCTCCGCGCGCAGCAGCTCGCGCAGCTCGGGCTCGGCCGGGTTCGCCGGCCAGCTCTGCCGCGCCGGAGCCGAGCGGACGGCCGAACCGCCGGTCGGCGGGGCCATCGACGCCGACGGGTCGAACCGGACCGGCACCAGCACGGGTTCGGCCGAGCCGAGCGCCGCGTCGAACAGCGCCAGGCCCTGCTCGGCGGTCAGGCCCTCGACGCCGGACGCGTGGATCCGCCGCCGCGCCGTGGCCGAGATCCGGTCGCCGAGGCCGGTGCCCAGCTCCCACAGGCCCCACGCCAGCGACAACGCGGGCAGCCCCGCCGCGCGGCGGCGGCACGCCACGGCGTCCAGCACCCGGTTCGCGGCCGCGTAGTTGGCCTGCCCGGCCTTGCCGAACACGCCGGCGACCGAGGAGAACAGGACGAACGCCGTCAGCGGCAGGTGCCGGGTCACCTCGTCGAGGACCAGTGCCGCGTCCGCCTTCGGGCGCAGCACGACGTCCAGGCGTTCCGGCGTCTGGGCCGCCAGCACGCCGTCGTCGACCACCGCCGCGCTGTGGATCACCGCCGTCAACGGCGGATCGCAGCTGTCCACCAGCCGCACCACCGTGGCCCGGTCCGCGACGTCGGCCGCGACGATCCGCACGTCCGCGCCGAGGTCTCGCAGGGACGCCAGCAGTTCCTCGGCGCCGGGCGCCGCCGGCCCGCTTCGGCTCACCAGGAGGAGGTGGCGGACGTCGTGCGCCGTCACCAGGTGGCGGGCCAGCAGAGCGCCGATCGCCCCCGTCCCGCCGGTGATCAGCACCGTTCCGGCCGGGTCGATCGGCCGCGCCGCCGCCGGGGCGGCGCGCGTGATCCGCAGGACGTGCGGCACGCCGTCGCGGACGGCGATCTGCGGCTCCGCGGTGCCGCCGGCGAGGTCCGCCACCCGCGTCACCGGGAAGCCCGGCTCGAGGTCGACCAGGCCGATCCGGCCCGGGTGTTCCGCCGCGGCCGCGCAGCCCAGTCCCCACGCCGCCGCGGCGGCCGGGTCGGGATCGGGGCCGGTCGCGTTGCGGGTGACCAGGAGCAGCCGGTCGCCGCTGCCCTGCCAGTCGTGGAGCATGGCGAGCGCGTGCCCGGCCGCCGCACGCAGATCACCCGGCGTGATTTCGACGACCCGGACCGGTTCCGCGGCCGCCACCGGCGGTATCGGAATCCATTGTGGACGGTAGAGCATCGTGTCGGGTGCCGCCATCGGCCGGGTCGTCAGCGATGCGATCGCGGCCACCGGGTCGCCGGCTTCGTCGTACAGCGTGACCCGGAGCGACCCGGAGCCGGCGCGGACGCCGTGCACCCGGGCGCGCCGGGCACCGGGCGCGTAGACCTCGACACCGGTCCAGAGGAACGGCACCCGCGGCTCGGCCGCCGGCCCCTCGGCCAGCGCGGTCGCGTGCACGGCCGCGTCCAGCAGGACCGGGTGCAGCTCGAACCGGTCCCCGGCGCCCGGCGGCACATCGACCTCGGCGAAGAACTCCGCGTCGCGCACCCACAACCGTTGCACGGCACGGAAAGCAGGCCCGTAGGCGTGCGCGCGGTAGGCCTCGGCGACGTCGGCTTCCGCGGCTCCGGCCGGCGGCCACTGCCCGCTCCACCCGGGCGGAAGCGGGCCGCGCGGGCGCAGCTTGCCCCCGGCGTGCTTCCGCCACTGCTTCTCGTCGCGAGCCCGGGCGTAGACGTCGACCCTCGGCTCGTCCACGACGACCTGGACGTGGACGTCCTCGGTGTCCAGGCGCAGCGGGGCTTCGATCGTGAGCTCCTCGATGCCCGCTCCGCCGGCGTGCAGAGCCAGCTCGGCGAACAGCGTCCCGGGCACCAGCACCGAACCGCCGACGACGTGGTCGGCGAGCCACCGGTGACGGCGGACGCCGAGCGAGCCGCCGTGCACCACCCGCGGCGAATCGGGCGCCTCCAGCGCCGGGCCGAGCACGGCGTGGTCGTCGCCGGCCTGCTCCGGGGCCTGCTGGTCCAGCCAGTACCGGGTGCGCTTGAACGGGTAGGTGGGCAACGGCGTGATCCGCGCGCCCGAGCCGGCGAACACCGCGGGCCAGTCCACCCGGACGCCGGCCGTGTGCACCGCGCCCGCCGCGGCCAGCACGCCGGGGCCCGACATCGTGGCCGGTGCGGTCGGCAGGACGCCGGCGGTCAGGCGGCCGAGCACCGGCGCCGGGCCGATCTCGAGGCCGACGGCCGGGCCGGACGCCGCGGCCGTGGTGAGCGCGTCGGCGAACCGCACGGTCGAACGGGCGTGCCGCCGCCAGTGGCCCGGCTCGATCTCGCCGACCGGTTCTCCGGTCACGCACGAGACGAGCGGAAGGGTGGGACGGTGGTGCTTCAGCCCGGCGGCGACCTCGTCGAATTCGTCGAGCATCGGGTCCAGCAGCGGCGAATGGAAGGCGTGGCTGACACGCAGGAGCGTCCCGCCGCCGAAGCGGCCGGCGAGCGCCGTCGTCGCGGCCGTCTCCCCGGAGAGCACCACCGAACGCGGCCCGTTGACCGCGGCGACGGCCACGGTGTCCCCCACGAGCGGAGCGACGTCCGCCTCGGTGGCCTCGACCGCGATCATCACCCCGCCGCCGGGCAGCGCGGCCATGAGCCGGCCGCGTGCCGCCACGAGCGTCGCCGCGTCCGCCAGCGACAGCACGCCGGCGACGTGCGCGGCGGTGATCTCGCCGATCGAATGTCCCAAGAGGACGTCCGGACGCAGGCCCCACGACTCGAACAGCCAGTACTGCGCGACGCCGAAGGCGAACAGCGCGGCTTGCGCGTGGTCGGTGCGGTCCAGCGCTTCCCCACCGGCGAAGGCGACGTCCCGCACGTCGCCGCCCAGCGCTTCGCACGCCTCGGCGAAGGCGTCGGCGAACACCGGGAACCGCTCGGCCAGCTCCCGGCCCATCCCGGGCCGCTGCGCGCCCTGGCCGCCGAACAGCACGGCCAGCCGGGCTCCGCTTCGGACAGTCCGGCCGGGCACGCGCCCGTCCGCGACGGCTCGCAATGCCTCCCGGTTCGCCGCGGGCACCAGCACGCGGTGCGCGAGTGGCGTCCGCCGGGCCAGGGTGTAAGCGACGTCGACGGTGTCGGGAGCACCGGCCAGCCCGGCCGCGACGAGCCGGAGCGCATCGCCGTCCGCAGCGCTGAGCAGCCAGGGCGCCGCGGGGAACGGCCGCCGGGCCGAAGAATCCGGCGGCGGTGCCTCTTCGACGATCACGTGCGCGTTGGTGCCGCCGATCCCGAAGGCCGACACCCCGGCCCGGCGAACCCGGTCCGTCCGCGGCCACGGCCGGGCCTCCGCCAGCAGCGCCACCCCGCCGGCCGGCCAGTCGACGTGCGGGCTCGGCTCGTCCGCGTACAGCGACGGCGGCAGTTCCTCGTGCTGCAACGCCGTCACCACCTTGATCACCCCGGCGATCCCGGCGGCGGCCTGGGTGTGGCCGATGTTCGACTTCACCGACCCGAGCCGCAGCGGTTCCCGGCGCGGGCCACGCCCGTAGGCCGCGATGAGCGCGTCCGCCTCGATGGGGTCGCCCAGCGGCGTTCCCGTCCCGTGTCCTTCGACGGCGTCGACGTCGGCCGCGGTCAGCCCCGCGTCCGCGAGCGCCGCCGCGATCAGCGCCTGCTGGGCGCGTCCGCTCGGCGCGGTCAGGCCGTTCGACGCACCGTCGGCGTTCACCGCGGTGCCGCGCAGCACGGCCAGCACCGGGTGCCCGTGCCGGCGGGCGTCGGACAGCCGTTCCAGCAGGAGCACCCCGGCACCCTCCGACCACGCCGTGCCGTCGGCTCCGGCCGCGTAGGACCGGCAGCGGCCGTCCGGGGAGAGGCCACGCTGCCGGCTGAAGGCCACGAAGGTCCGCGGGGTGGCCATCACCGTGGCGCCGCCGGCGAGCGCGAGCGAACACTCCCCCTCCCGCAGCGCCTTCGCCGCCAAGTGCAGCGCGACCAGCGACGACGAGCAGGCCGTGTCGACGGTGAGCGCCGGCCCGGTGAGCCCGAAGGTGTAGGAGATCCGGCCCGAGGCCACCGCGTGCGAGGAGCCGATGCCCAGCCACGCCTCGAGTTCGTGGGAGGTGCTGAACCGGCTCGCGTAGTCCTCGTTCATGACGCCGACGAACACGCCCGTGTCGCTGCCGCGCAGCGTCGAGACGTCGATCCCGGCCCGCTCGAACGCCTCCCAGGACGTCTCCAGCAGCAGCCGCTGCTGCGGGTCGGTCGCCAGCGCCTCCCGCGGGGAGATGCCGAACATCCCGGCGTCGAAGTCCGCGAACCCGTCGAGGAAGCCGCCGCGACGGGTCACCGAGTGCCCGATCCGGTCCGGATCCGGGTCGTACAGCCCCGCCACGTCCCAGCCGCGGTCGGCGGGGAACTCCCCCGTCGCGTCCACCCGGTCCGCCACCAGCCGCCACAGGTCTTCCGGCGAGCGCACCCCGCCGGGGAACCGGCACGCCATCGCCACCACGGCGATCGGTTCCCCGGACGGCGCCGGGACCGGCCGCGGCGATTCCGCGCGGTGAGCCGAGCCGAGGCGGGTCAGCTCGGCGATCACCGCGCCCGGCGTGGGAAAGTCGTAGATCAGCGAGTGCGGGACGGGCACGCCGGTCAGCGCGGTGATCCGGTGCCGGAACTGCACGCCGGCCAACGAGGACAAGCCGAGGTCGGTGAACGGCCGGTCCCGCCACCCGTCGCCGCCGTCGTGCCCGCAGAGGGCCGTCAGCTCGGCCCGCACCACCGCCGCGAGATCCGGCTGCTTCAGCGCGTTCCGCCGCGGTTTGCCCGACGCCGTCCGCGGGATGGCGTCGACTTCGACGTAGGCCACCGGCACCTTGTGCAGCGAAAGCCGGCTGAGGCAGCGCCGGCGGAGTTCCTCGGCGTCGAAGCCGTCCGGCCCGGCGACCACGAACGCCACCGGCACCTGCCCGACGACGTCGTCGGGCCGTCCGGTGACGAGGACCTCCCGCACCGACGGCGACTCCTCCAGCACGGCCTCGATCTCGGTCGGGTGGACGTTTTGGCCACCGCAGACGATCACGTCGTCGACCCGGCCGTCCAGCACCAGCCGGCCGTTTTCGAGCCGGCCGGCGTCACCGGTGCGGTACCAGCCGTCCCGCAGCGGCGACGCCGTCTGCCCGTGGTAGCCCAGCATCAGTCCGGGGCCGCGGACGAGCACCTCCCCCGCGTCGATCCGGACGTCCACGCCGGGCACCGGGATCAGTCCCGGTTCGCCGGGGCGCTCCACGGCGACCTTTCCGCCCGTCTCGGTGCTCCCGTAGCCGTCGACCAGCGGCAGGCCGAACAGCTCCCGGACCGCGGCGCGGGTCGCCGGCGTGCACGGCGCACCGCCGGTCAGGCACAGCCTCGGCGCGACGACCGGGCCATCGGCCTCCTGGCGGAGCCGCAGGTAGGTGGCCGGCACCCCGGCGAGCACGCAGCCCGGGTACTGCGCGAGCAGGTCCGGCGAGCAGCCGTCGGCGAGCCGGGTGTGCGCGCCGAGCGCGATCGTGGTGGTGAAGGCGAGCGACAGGGCGTAGGCGTGATGGAGCGGCAGCGGCCACACCACGGTGTCACCGGCTTCGATCCCGAACACGGGGACGTAACAGGCGGCGGTCGACCACAGCATCGCGCGTTGCGAGAGCAGAACGCCTTTCGGCCGTCCGGTGGTGCCGGAGGTGTAGAGCAGCCAGGCGGGCTCGTCCAGCCCGAGATCGTCCCGCGGTGGTCCCGCGGCCGGCGGCGGCGGATCCTCGACGAAGAGCACCCGCAGGCCCGGCCGCAGCCGCTTCGCCAGTTCGGCGTGCCGCGCCTCGGTGATCAGGAGCGTCGCCCCCGAGTCCTCGGCCAGGTGGGCGAGCTCGGCCTCGGTCGACCGCGCGCTCACCGGCACCCCGACCGCCGCCGCCCGCAGCACCGCCAGCAGGGCCACCGCGAACTCGACCCGGTTGCCGACGTGGACCAGCACGCGATCACCCCGGGACACGCCGAGCCCCGCGGCGAGCTCGGCACTCGCGCGGGCCAGCTCGCCGTAGGTCAGCGTCCGCCGTCCGTCGGAATACGCGAGGCGTTCGGCGGGGTGCGCGGCCAACGCCGCCAGCAGCGGCTGGATGAACTCAGCCCGGATTTCCTCCATTGCTCCGGGTATACCGCAATTACCGCGGCTTCGTCGGCGGGGTGGTGCCGGTCCGTTCGTCGCCGTAGCTCAGCCAGGTGCCGATCGGGGGCCGTTGCCCCACGCCCGGACGGCTGTAGTCGCACACTCCGGAGGGGAACGCCGCCCGCAGCCGCTGCCGGTCCGCCGCGGTGAAGGTGACCGGGTAGTCGCGGAAGTCCAGCGGCTTCAGCCGGCACTTCAGCACGTCGAGGGCCAGGCTCTCCCCCGCGACCATCCGGGTGTTGGTCGCGACGGGGTACTGCGCGCCGCACTGGCCGCTCGCGGGGTACGTCAGCGGCTCGGTGATGCGCGACGCGGCGGAGAGGTAGCACCCGTCGCCGAGATCGCCCGGGCGGTTCGCCAGCACCTTCTGCTGACGGCTGCGGTGCGAACGGTCGGCGTCGATCGCGGTCAGCCAGCGGTCCATGGCGTCGAGCTCGTAGGCACTGGCCGCTCCCGCTTCGGCCGCGGTGGGGTGGTTTTCGATGATGACCTGGTTGGCCGCCGTGCCGTTGGCCCGCAGAAGCCGTTGCCGCAGGACGTAGGACCACTCGGTGGTGTGGATGTCGTTGCCGAACCCGGCGAAGTCGAGGTCGGTCCGCTGGTCGATGATCGGCGTCTCCCGCAACCCTTGCGACGCGGAGTTCACGATGTCCTCGGCGTAGACCGTGGCCAGCGCCCGCGGATCGGCCGCGATCCGCTGCGGCACCGGCGTTCCGGTGTAGTCCAGGCCGCCGATGCCGGCGTTGAGGTCGGCGAACTGCGCCGCGGTGATCGTCCCGGCCTTCAGCGCGTTCAGGCCGTACTGCACGCCGGTGGTGTCCAGCGGGCTGCGCACGAACCCGGTCCGCGGGTCCCGGCCGAGCTGGTTGACCAGCTGCTCATTGGAGTTGCACTTCACCCCGCCCGGGTTCGTGACCGGATCCCACCGCGCCGCGACCGGGATGGCCGCGTTGCAGCTGCCGGTCGCGGTCGCGCGGCTGGCGAAGGTCTTGTCCCAGGAGACGCAGGTGTCGTAACTGGCGAAACCCGCGACGGCCTGCTTCTGCGCCGCGGTGAACGACGCGCCCGGCCCGGCGAAGTACCGCTCCAGCAGGCGGCAGTCCGACACCGGGCCGCCGGTGCTCAGCGGGTCCGGGAACGAGACGCCGGGGATGATGCCGTCGACGATGCCGGGGTAGTTCTCCGCGATGTCGTACTGCTGGATCGCCCCACCCGAGCCACCCCAGCCGATGGTGTGGGCGACCGGGCCGTAGGTCTCGGCGAAGTGCTCCTTCACCATCATCGCCGCCTCGGCCGAGATGATCGGGCTGCAGTTGGTGTCGAGCACGTTCAGGGTCGACGACGCGACCGCGTAGCCCCGGCCCAGGAACAGGTCGTTGACGACCCCGCCGGTCGAGGTGCCCTGGTGGTAGCCCGCGTTGCAGCCGCCGCCGAAGGTGTAGACCAGCTTCCCGTTCCAGCCGCCCTCCGGCGCGACGGGCGACGGCGGGCCGTCGTAGAGCGCCGCGATCTCGTAGACGGCGCGGTCGATCGTGCCGCGCTCGACGCGGACCACGTACGGCACCGCGCGGCCGCCGACCGTGGCCGTCACGAGGTCCGCGGGCCGGGTCGCCGGGTCCGCCAGCGGCGCGAACGTCCCGGCGGTGGTCCGGTACTGGTAGCTCACCTGGGTCGGCGCGCTGCAGAGCGGCTGCTGCGCCGCGGGCAGGCCGAACGCCTCCGTCTCGCAGTAGAACGGGTGCTGCTGGGCGCCGGAGAAGACGGGACCGGTGATCGGGTGATTGGTGACGCGCAGGTGCGCGCCGCGGCCGTTCGCGCGGGCGCTCAGGTCGTTGACGCCGTCGCGCAGGCCGGTGACCAGGCCGAGCAGGCTGCCGTCGGGCTGGGCGTGGAACGCCGGGGTGACGTCGTGGCCGTTGGCGCTGACGGTGACCCGCTTTTCCGCCGGGGCGACCCTGAC
Organism: Amycolatopsis sp. NPDC051102; assembly: GCF_040682815.1. Taxonomy (NCBI): domain Bacteria; kingdom Bacillati; phylum Actinomycetota; class Actinomycetes; order Pseudonocardiales; family Pseudonocardiaceae; genus Amycolatopsis; species Amycolatopsis sp. NPDC051102. Next base: position 616,284 of record NZ_JBFBBT010000001.1, on the reverse strand, counting down.
CAGGACCTGTCCCCCGCTGACGAGGGCGGGCCGCGGGTTCGAGACGGTTTCGATCGTCAGCTGCCGCCCTGGCGGTGGGCCGGGAGCGGCCACGGCGGTCGCGGTCCCCAGCAGGAGAACGGGCGCGGTGAGGGCCGCGACGACGGCGGACGAGCGCACAGCACGGTTGGCCACCAGACACTCCGGTCGTTCGTGGCATCGCGTCGGCGCGACACCGGGCTGCTGCCCGGTATAGCACCTGCGGCACGCCCGGAACAACGTCCGGGCCGTTGGCCGGCCGGCGTCAGCCGAGGCTCCACCGCTGGTTGCTGCCGCCGTTGCAGGTCCACAGTTCGACCGGGGCGCCGTCGGCGGTGGACGCACCGGTCACGTCCAGGCACAGCCCGGACCGCGCCGCGGTGACGGTGCCGTCGGGGTTGATCGTCCACTGCTGGTTGGCCTGGCCGTTGCAGGACCAGACGATCACCTTCGTGCCGGGACTGGTGCCCTGGCCGGAGGCGTCGAGGCACAGCGGCGTGCCGGCCGGCGTGACGGTCAGCTGCGCGGCGGCGGTCCGCGTCCAGGTCTGCCCGGCCCGGCCGTCACACGCGCCGATGGTCACCTGGGTGCCCGACGTGCCGGGCGCGGCGAGGCACTTGGCCGCGCCCACCGCGTGCACCGGGCCGGTGTTCCCGTCTCCCGGCGGCGTGCCGCCGCCGGGCACGTACGGGCACTTCGGCGCGTAGATCGAGATGGAACGCGGATCGGGCGGCGCCGGGCACAGGAACGGCGAGTACCGGGTGTCACTGTCCAGGAAGGTTTTCAGCCACGGGATCAGCAGTTTCATCTCGACGTTGTTGGGATGGGTGTAGTAGACGTGGTCGGCCCCGGCGATCTGGGCGAACAGGCTCTGCGTCGAAGCGGGCATGGTGGCGTAGAGGCCGCTGAGGTAGGACGGCGTGACCACGGCGTCGTTCTGCCCGCCGAGCACCATCGTCGGCACCTTGTCCGTGGCCAGCGACAGGTTCCCCACCGGTGAGCCGGGCGCGAGCCCGATCGCCGCCTTGAGCGTGGGCCGGCTCTCCGCCGCGAGCATCGCCCCGGCCCCGCCCGCGGAATGGCCGAGCACGGCCAGCCGGTTCGGGTCGACCCGGTCGCGCACCGGGCTCTGCGTCGTCAGGTAGTCGAGCGCGGCCAGCAGTTCGGTGCCGCGCGCGTCGGCGCTGTCGGTGCGGCTTATGGTCTCCACGCCGATCACCACGAACCCGAACGAGGACAGCCACGGCCCCATCCACGCTTCCTCGTTGGCGAACAACGCGGAATAGCCGGGCACGATCGCCAGCGCACCCCAGGTGCCGAGGCTGGTGTCGGTCGGGTAGTACACCGTTCCGCCGTTGAACCCGTGGCCCGCCGGGACACTCGCCGACGCCGTCGCGAACGGGCCGGTGCTCGACTCGATCATCGCCACCGTCGGATCGGGGCCGCGCTGGTACGGATTGGCCGGCGTGTCGTCCCGTGGCCGGGCGAAGGCGGGTCCCGCCGCGAGCACGACCGCGGCCAGCGTGGTCAGCGCGGCCAGCACGGCCACGAGGAGTCCGGTCGCCCGGGCCGTCGTCCCGCCTCGTTGCATGCTCGCCTCCAGCGCCCAGCGGACATTCCCCCTCAGCGTGGCAAGACGGCTCCGCGACTTCAAAAGACGGCCGCACCCCAAGGAGAACCAGCGCGCCCGCACGCCGGCGGATCGCCGCTGGTCACCCGTCGGGTTCGACGTGTTCGCCGGCAGGCGTTCCCCCGGCCACGGCAGGGAAAGTTTCACCGGCTGCCGTCATTTCGCGAGCAGGGTGAGCAGCCTGGCCACCTCGTCCCGGACCGCGTCCCGGCCGGGCGCCAGGTAGCGGCGGGGGTCGGTGAGGGCCGTGTGCGTCCCGAGCGTCGAGCGGACGGCGTCGGTGAGCACCTGGTTCAGCCGGGTGCCGATGTTGACCTTGACGATCCCGCTCGCCACCGCCCCGCGCAGGCCCTCGTCGGGCACGCCCGAGGAACCGTGCAGCACGAGCGGCACCGGGACAGTGCGGGCGAGCGCGGCGATCAGTTCATCGTCGAGGACCGCGCTGCGGTCGGCCATGGCGTGCGACGAGCCGACGGCCACCGCGAGCGAGTCCACCCCGGTCGCGGCGACGAACTCCGCGGCCTCGGCCGGGTCCGTGCGCACGCCCGGGGCGTGGGCGCCGTCCTTGCCGCCGACCTCGCCGAGTTCCGCCTCGACGCGGCAGCCCACGGCGTGGCAGCGTTCGGTGACGGCTCGGGTCCGGGCCACGTTTTCGGTGTAGGGCAACGCGGCGGCGTCGAACATGACCGACGTGATGCCCAGGTCGAGCCCCTCGCGGATCAGCTGCTCGTCCTCGACGTGGTCGAGGTGGACCAGGACGGGCACGGTCGCGGTCTCGGCCAGCCGGAGGCAGGCAGCCGCGAACGGCGCGAGCGAACCGTGGTAGCGGACGGCGTTCTGCGAGATCTGCAGGATCACCGGGAGCCCGCTCAGTTCCGCGCCGGCCACGACGGCTTCGGCGTGCTCGATCAGGATCGCGTTGAACGCCCCGATCGCGCGCCGCTGCGCCCGCAGGTCGTCCAGCAAGGCGGTCCAGTTCATCGGATCCTCTCCACTTCCACCGCAGGGATCCACTTGTCCCTGGCGTCGGCGTCGATCTCGCCGGCGACCGGCCGCAGCACCGCGGCGGCCGACGTGGCGACCACGTCCGCCAGCGCCACCGGCCAGTCCACTTCGGACGCCGTCAGGTGCATGGCCAGGGCCGCGGCGCCCGCGTCACCGGCCCCGGCGGAATTGCCGGAGACGACTTCGGCCGGCCGGGCGCGCCAGGCGCCGCGGTCGGTGACGGCGACCGCGCCTCCGGGACCGAAGGTCGCCACCACCGCCGGCGTTCCGGCGGCCACGAGGTCTTCGCAGGCTTCGAGCCCCGGCCCGGCCAGGTCCGCAAGCTCGTCTTCGTTCGGCATGAGCACCGCGCCACTCCCGGCGGCCTCGCGGAGCGCGGCGCCGGAGACGTCGGCGATGACCGGCACGTCGTGCCGGGCGCACAGCCGAGCCAGCTTCGCGGGGACGTCGGCGGCCAGCCCGGCGGGCACGCTGCCGGAGATCACGACGGCTCCCGCCCCGGCCGCGAGCTCGGCGCGGAGGGCGGTGAAGATGCCCGCTTCGGCCGTCCCGCCGGCCGGGAAGCCGTTCTCCTGCAACATCGTCGTGCCGCCGGCGCGGGTCACCACCGCGACGGTCCGCCGCACCGCGGGCAGCGCGGGCACGAGCCGGTGCGCGAGGCCCAGCCCGGCCAGGCCGTCCGCGAACTCGTCGGGCGTCCGGGTCGTGGTCAGAGCCAGCACCACGCTCTCGCCACCCAGCGCCCGGACCACCGCCGCGACGTTCACGCCCTTGCCGCCGGCGCGGGAGCGGACGTCCGGCACCCGCACGGTCTCCCCCACGCGCAGCACGTCCACCCGGTAGGTCACGTCGATGGCGGGGTTCAGGGTGACGGTGAGGATCCGCCGCGTCATGACACCGCGCCGCCGGGGACCAGCTCCGTGGACTTCTCCGCGCGGTACACCATCAGGGTCGAGCCGACGAGGGCCAGCACGATGCCCGCGAGCTGGAACCCGGTGGGGGCGGCGCCGAAGAGCGCGAGCGACAGCACGATGGTCAGCACGGGCGCGAGGGCGTTGGTCACCGGCGCCACGATCGACGCCTTGCCCCGGCTCATCGCCATCACGAGGAACAGCGCGCCGACCGCGTTGAGCAGCTGAGTACCCGCGGTGAGCGCGGGCGCCTGCCACGGGAAGCCCAGCGGGAGCCCGCCCATCATCAGCACGGCGACCGGGATCAGCAGCAGCCCGCTGACGGTCATCCAGCCGAACGTCGAAGCGTCGTCCACGCCGGCGAGCGCGGCCTTGCGCATGAAGAACGCCTGGACGCCCCACGCCACGCACACCAGAACGGCCAGCACCAGGTAGAGCCACCCGCGGTCGCCACCGTCCCCTGTGGACACCGAGAACAGGACCACGGCGACGAGCGCGAGCAGCACGCCGGCCCACGACCACCCGCCGAGCCGCTCCCGCAGCGCGGCGAACGCCAGCAGCACGGTGACGGCGGGCGACAGCGCGACGATCGGGAAGATCACGTAGGCCGGTCCGATCGTGAGGGCCTTGAACAGCAGCAGCTGCCCGCCCGCCCCGGTGAGCCCGATCGCCAGCCCGTACCCGGCCGCGACCCGGCCGCGGTCGAACTTCTTGCCGCGCAGGGAGAACCACGCGGGGACGAGCATGGTCAGCGCCCAGACCACGTAGACCATCGGGTCGGGGTAGGCGTAGAGCTTGGTGGGCAGGCTGGAAATGGCCCCCCACACGCCCCAGAACAACACCAGCAGCCCGGCGTAGGGGATCCAGCTGTTCGTACGGGTGAACGACATCTCGGCTCCTCAGTGCGGCAGGGACGCGGCCGGGCGGACCTGCTCGGCACGCAACGGGTGCCCGTGCAGGCGCGCCGCGTAGAGCGCGGCGCCGATGTGCGGTTCCAGCAGGGGCTCCCGCAGGTCGTATTCGAGCGACAGCGCGTCGCGGAACGACGACAGCACGTGCGCCGACCCGAACACGCCACCGGAGTACGACACCGGGACCCGTTGCGCAGCCTCGAATTCCAGCGCCGCCCGGCCGACGTCCACGAGCAGCGCAAGCTCGCGTCCGGCCTCCCGGAGCACGCCGGTCGCGACGGCGTCACCGGCCTCCGCGGCGCGGACGACGACCTTGCTCAGGTTCGCGATCCGGCCCCGGTCGCCGTGCCACCGGTTCACCACGACGTCGATCGCGTCGAAGTCGGCGGCCAGCCCGAGGGCCTGGCGCATTTCCCCGGCGAGCGGGCCGGCGGGCAGCCGTCCGTCGACCATCCGGCTGAAGGCGTTGAGGCCCTGGATCGCGACCCAGTAGCCGGAGCCTTCGTCACCGAACAGCTCGCTCCAGCCACCACCGCGCCACTGCCGGCCGTCGTGTTCGCCGTAGGCGATCGAGCCGGTCCCGGCGACGACGTTGATGCCGTCGATCGCCCCCAGCGACCCGGCCCAGCCGCAGATCATGTCGTTGCCGCAGCGGTAGTTCCGCGAGCCGAGGATCCGGGCGGGTATCGCGTCGAGCACCGGCACGTCGGCGCTGATCTCCCCGTAGGCGGGCAGGCCGAAGAAGGCGTAGGCGATGTCCGCGACCTGGACACCGGCAGCCTGGCAGGCTTCCCCGATCCCTTGGCGCAACAGGGGTTCGACGATCTGCACCCCTTCGCTGAGGTAGTACACGCTCGCGGTCCTGGCTTCCGCGACGACCTGGCCGTCGAGACCCATCAGGCAGAAAGCGGTCTTCGTCCCGCCACCGTCGACACCGAGGAACACTTCAGCTCACCTCCGGAGGAACGAAGTCGTGGATGACCACACCCTGCACGACGCGGTTCACTTCCCCGCCGGGGAACGGGTTGTCCGGCGTGACGCCCAAGGCGAGGGAGCACGCCAGCGCCGTGGTCTGGGCCGCGAGCACGGCGAGCAGCGCGTAACCGGCCACGGGCAGGCCCGGTGGCGAGGGCACGGGCCAGACCCGGGCGCCCCCGCACTCGGCGCTGTCGTCCCCGCCCACCACGACCACCCGCTCGTCGCCGAGCGACTGCACCAGCTCGCGCGCGATGTCCTCGTCGTACCGCCGGGCGTGCGGATCGGTGGAGCGGAAGACGACGGCGACGGTGCGCTCGTCGAGCACCGACTTCGGGCCGTGCCGGAAGCCCAGCGCGGAATCGGCGATGCCGACCACTTCGCCCCGGGTCAGCTCCAGGCACTTGAGCGCGGCCTCCCGGGCCAGCCCGCGGAGCGGCCCGGAGCCCAGGAACACCAGCCGGGCCGGCTTGGCGCCGGAAATCGCCGACGCGTGTTCGGTGGCACCGTCGAGCACCGCCGTCCCGGCGCGCGCCAGCGCCTCGACGTCGACGTCCACGCCGAAGGCGAGCAGCGCTGCCAGCGCCATCCCGGTGAACGAGGACGTCATCGCGAACCCGCGGTCGTTGACCTCGTCCGGCAGGGCCACCACGACGGCGTCGGCGGTATCCGACCACCGCTGCGCCAGCTGTCCCCCCGGGTCGCACGTGATCACCAGGTGCCGCAGCCCGGGCGTCAGCCGGTCCAGCAGGTCCGCCGCCGCGACGGACTCGGGGCTGTTGCCGCTGCGCGCGAAGGACACCAGGAGGATCGGCCGGTCGTCCACCACCACGGCCAGGGGATCGGCGACGATCTCCGTGGTCGCGATCGCCTCGACCGGCCGGCCGAGGTGACGCGCGAGATCGCGGGCGACGACCTCGCCGATGAACGCCGACGTACCCGCACCGGTGAGCACGATCCGCCGGCCGGGCGGCCCGATCAGCGTGTCGATTTCCGGCCGGGCCCGCCGCACGGCATCCGCCACCCGGCGCCAGGTGGCGGGCTGCTGCCCGATCTCCCGCGCGGTCCGGCTGTCGCCGGACCACCGCCCGCTGCTGTGCATAGGTGCTGCCTCCGATTTCCGGGTCGTCCTCCCGGAGACTCATCCGCGCCCCGGCGCGGGGGCAAGCTCTGGTGTCCAAATGCGCATCCGGAGTGAGCGTTTCGCCGGCTGTCGTAGGCTCGGCCCCATGCCCACGCGGAAACGGCGCACCACCCGGGCCGAGCGGCTCTCGGAGCTGTTGCGGGTGCTCGCGGACACCGGCTCGCTGCACGTGGGCGAGCTCAGCGCCCGGTTCGGCGTCTCCTCCGCCACGCTGCGGCGCGATCTGGCCAAACTGGAGGAACAGCGGCTGCTGACCCGCACCCACGGCGGCGCCCGGCCCCGCGGGCGCACGAACGAGGTGCCGCCGCCGTACCGGGAAGGCCGGTCCCGCGATGCCAAACGCGCGATCGTGCACGCGGCGATCCGCACGCTGCCGACCGGGCCGCACGTCATCGCCCTCACCGGCGGCTCCACCACGAGCGAGCTCGCCAGGGAGCTGCCGGGCCGGGCGGATCTGACGGTGGTCACGAACGCGTTGAACATCGCGATGGACCTGGCCCTGCACCCCCGGCTGAAGCTGGTCGTCGTCGGCGGCGTCGCCCGGCCGCAGTCCTACGAGCTGGTCGGCCCGTGGGCCGAGCACGTGCTGGCCTCGATCAGCGTCGGCACGGCGTTCGTCGGCGTGGACGGCATCGACGCGACGGCGGGCATCACCACGCACGACGAAAACGAGGCCCGCACCAACCGCGCCATGCTCGGTCGCGCCCAGCGAGTGGTCGTCCTGGCCGACGGCAGCAAGCTCGGGCGCACCACCCTCGCCCGGATGGGTGACATCCAGGACGTGCACGAGGTCATCACCGATTCCTCCGCCGCGCCCGGGGCGGTGGCGGCGATCCGCCGGGCGGGCGTCCGGGTCACCGTCGTCGAGACCGGTTCCGGCAAGGACCGCTGAAACGCGCATCGCGAATGCGCGTTTCGTTGACCGCGGTGATCGTCCTGCCTACCTTTCGCCGACAACAGCCCCGACGATGACGGAGTTCCGGATGAAGCGTTCCCTCCCCGTCCACGGCAACCGATTCGCTTCCTTCGCGGCGGCGGGCGCACTCGCCGTCGGCACGCTCACCGCGGCCGCCGCGCCGGCGTCCGCCGCGGTCACCCTGCCCCCGCAGGCCGCCGGGTTCGACTACCAGATCGGTGGCGCCTACACCCCGCCGTCGGGTGTGCAGATCGTCAGCCGCGACATGTCCGCGGCGCCCGCGAGCGGCAAGTACAACATCTGCTACCTCAACGCTTTCCAGGCGCAGGAAGGCGCGGACGGCGACTGGCCGAGCGACCTGCTGCTGCGCGATTCGAACGGCAACAAAGTCGTCGACCCCGACTGGAAGGAAACCCTGCTCGACCTGCGCACCGCCGACAAGCGCAGCCGGGTGGCGGCCAAGGTCGGCGGCTGGATCGACACCTGCGCGTCGAAGGGCTACCAGGCGATCGAGCCGGACAACTACGACAGCTACAGCCGGTCCAAGAACCTGCTCACCACCACGCACGCGCAGGAGTACATCAAGCTCCTCTCCGCCCGCGCGCACGGCAAGAACCTCGCCATCGCCCAGAAGAACACCCCGGAGCTGGCCGGCAACCGGGTCGCCAACGGCCCCGACTTCGCCGTCACCGAAGAATGCGGCGAGTACGAGGAGTGCGCCGACTACGCGGGCCCGTTCAACAACCGCGTGGTCGACGTCGAGTACACCGCTTCGGGCATGAGCAAGGCCTGCCCGGAGTGGAAGAGCAAGATCAGCATCGTCCGGCGTGACCTCTACGTGGTGCCCCAGGGGTCGAGCGGGTACGTCCGCAAGACCTGTTGACACGGTCGAGCACGCTCGCTTTACTGCTGTCCACGTCGAACCGAACACCCGACGTCAGAGGTATGCCCAGCCGGTATGTCGGTTCTCACCGCGAGCCCGGACTGAGTCGCCAGGACCCGCATGCGGTCCGAGGCGGGGTCGTGCCCACCATCATCCGGAGTTTTCGATGATGTTTCTCCCGTTCCCCGGCAAGACCGGCTGATGGACCGCCGCGGATTCCTGCGCGGCGCCGGTGGCCTGGCCCTCGGTGCCGCCCTCGCCGGGTGCGGCCCGGCGCGGGCCACCGGCGGCCCGGTCACGGTCGAGGTCTGGCACGGCCAGACCGACACCGGCAAGAAGGTCCTGGACGCGCTCGTCGCGGACTTCCACCGGACCCACCCCGGGATCCGGATCGACCTGGGCGGCGGCGTCCTCGCCGACGCGATGCTCCAGAAGGTCACCGCGGCGCTCGCGTCGGGCTCGTTCCCGGACATCGCCTACGTCTTCGGCTCGGACCTCGCCAGCGTGGCGCGCAGTCCCAGCGTCGTCGACGTCACCGGCCTCGTCGACGCGGGCCCCGGTTTCTGGGCACCGGCCCGGGAAGCGGTCACCGTCAACGGCCGCGTCCGCGCGGTCCCGGCGCTGCTCGACTCCCTGGCCGTGGTGTGCAACAAGCAGTTGTTCGCCAAGGCCGGGATCCCGCTGCCCGCCGCGGGCTGGACGTGGGCCGACTTCGTCGGCACCGCCCGGAAACTCACCGACCCGGGCGACGGCACCTTCGGCACCGCGTGGCCCGCCACCGGCGACGAGGACACCGTGTGGCGGCTGTGGCCGATGGTGTGGGACCTCGGCGGCGACGTCGTCGGCGCCGGCGGGCGTGGCATCGGGTTCGCCGAGCAGGGCGTGCGTGCCCTCGAGGTCGTCCGCGACCTCGCCGCGGCGCACGCGGTCTACCTCGACCCGAAGACCGGCAGCGAGCAGATGTACCAGGCGTTCGAAGCCGGGCACATCGGGATGGTCGCGACCGGGCCGTGGCAGCTGCCCGACATCGCCGACGCCGGGATCGACTACGCGGTCGTGCCGCTGCCGAGCTTCAGCGGCCGTCCGGTCACCATCTCCGGCCCGGACACCTGGACGCTGTTCGACAACGGCGAAGAGCGCGTGGCGGCGGCCCGCACCTTCCTGTCCTGGCTGGCGGACCCGGCCCAGGACGTCCGCTGGGACGACGGCGCGGGCAGCCTCCCGCTCAGCCGCCGGACCCAGCAGTTGCCCGCGTGGCAGGAGAAGACCGCCGAGACCCCGGGCCTGCCGGTCTTCGTCGACGCGCTGGAGAACGCCCGCGTCCGGCCCGTGCACCCGGCCTACCCCCAGGTGTCGCAGGCCGTCGGCACCGCGATCGTCGCCGTCCTGCTCGGCCGGGCGACGCCGGCCGACGCGATGCGCGACTGCGCCGCGGCCGCGAACGCCGCCCTGATCATTCCGCGATAGGGAGCCGCCATGCCCGGACTGCCGAGGCCCATCACCGTCACGCCCGCACAACGCCAGACCAAGAGCCGGCGGCGCCGCGAAACCGCGGCCGCGTGGGCCTACGTCTCGCCCGCCGTGCTCATCATCCTCGGTCTCGGCGTGGTGCCCGTGCTCTGGTCGCTGGTGCTGTCGTTCCAGGCCGACGACCTGGTGACGCCGAGCCGCTGGGTGGGCCTGGACAACTACGCCGCGCTCGCCCAGGATCCGCACTTCGCCCAGGCGGTGGGGAACACCCTGCTGTACACGGTGCTCTACGTCCCGCTCAGCGTCCTCTTCGGCTTCCTGCTGGCGCAGGCGCTGAACCGGCGCATCCGCTTGGTCGGCGTCTACCGGACGCTCGTGTTCGTCCCGTTCGTGCTGTCGGCGACGGCCCAGGGCGTGCTGTTCTCCTTCATCCTCGACCCCCAGTTCGGCGCGGCCAACTCGGCGCTGCACCACCTCGGCGTGTCGCCGCAGGGCTTCCTGACCGATCCGGCGCAAGCGCTGCTGGTGCTGGTCGGCATCACGTTGTGGAGCGGCACCGGCTTCTGCGTCGTGGTCTACCTGGCCGCGCTGCAGGACGTGCCGCCGTCGCTGGTCGAGGCCGCGCGGCTGGACGGCGCCGGCACGTGGCGGGTGCTCCGGCACGTGACGCTGCCCGCGGTCACCCCGGTGACGGCGTTCCTCGTGCTGTGGCAGCTGATCACGTCGCTGCAGGTGTTCGACCTGGTGTACGTGACGACCAAGGGCGGGCCGCTGGGCTCGACCACGGTCATCGTCTACTTCGTCTGGGAGCAGGCGTTCAAGAACTTCACCGCCGGCTACGGCGCGGCGTCGGCCTACGTGCTCGCGCTGGCCCTGGCGGCCGTCGCGGTCGTCGTTCGCGTGCTGCGCCGGCCCGGGGAGGCGCTCCGATGACGACCCAGCCCGCCGAAATCGACGTGCCCGCGACCCGTGCCGCGCTGCCCGTGCTGCGCCGGCCCCGGCTGCCGTTCAGCCCTTGGCACCTGCTGCTCGTGCCGCTGGCGCTGGTGTTCGCGGCGCCGCTGGTGTGGCTGCTGCTCAGCTCGGTGATGAGCAACGCCGAGATCAACCGGTTCCCGCCCGCGCTCTGGCCGTCCCGTGTGGACTTCGCCGGCTACCGCTACGTGCTGGAGAACGCGCTGTTCGTGCGCTGGTTCACGAACTCGCTGATCGTCTCGGCGGTGACCGTGGTGTCGAACCTGCTGTTCGGCACGCTGGGCGGGTACGCGTTCGCGCGGATGCGGTTCACCGGCTCGCGGGCGCTGCTCGCGCTGATGCTCGCGACCATGGCCATCCCGTTCCAGCTCACCATGATCCCGACGTTCCTGGTCATGAAGAAGCTCGGCCTGATCGACACCCTCGGCGCGCTCATCGTGCCGTCGCTGGTGACGCCGTTCGCGGTGTTCCTGCTGCGCCAGTTCTTCCTGTCGCTGCCCCGGGAGCTCGAAGAGGCGGCGTGGATCGACGGCTGCTCGCGGCTGCGCGTGCTGTTCACCATCGTGGTCCCGCTGTCGCGGCCCGCGCTGAGCACGGTGGCCGTGCTGACGTTCCTGAGCACGTGGAACGACCTGACCTGGCCGCTGATCGCGGTCAACCACGACACGACCTACACGCTGCAGCTGGGGCTGACGACGTTCCAGGGCCAGCACCACACGAACTGGGCCGCGGTGATGGCGGGCAACGTCATCACCGTGCTGCCCGTGCTGGCCTTCCTCGGCGCGCAGAAGACGTTCATCCAGTCGGTCACCTCCAGCGGCCTCAAGGGCTGAGGCGTCCCCTTCGCACAACTCGGATCGGATCCCATGACCTCCAAGATCACTTTCATCGGCGCGGGCAGTGTCGTGTTCACCCAGGGCCTGCTCGCCGACCTGTTCGCCTACCCGGAGCTCGCCGGCGTGCACGTCGCCCTGCACGACATCGACCCGGACCGGCTGGCCACCGCGCTGGCCGCGGCCCGGCACATCGCCGCCGTGCGGGGCGCCAAGCCGGTGCTGACCGCGCACGCGGACCGGCGGGAAGCCCTGGCGGGCGCGGACTTCGTCGTCGACATGGTCCAGATCGGGATGGGCGCCGCGACGCGCACCGACTTCGAGGTCCCGGCGCGCTACGGCCTGCGCCAGACCATCGGCGACACCCTCGGCATCGGCGGGATCTTCCGCGCGCTGCGGACGTTCCCCTTCCTCAAGGCACTCGGGGACGACATCGCCGACGTCTGCCCGGACGCGTGGCTGCTGAACTACACGAACCCGATGGCGATGAACGTCCAGTACCTGAGCGAAGCCACCGGCCTGACCCGGGTCGTCGGGCTGTGCCACTCGGTGTACTGGACCGTGCACGGGCTCGCCGAGCTCGTCGGGGTCCCGTTCGACGAGGTCACCTACGTCGCGGCCGGCGTCAACCACCAGGCGTGGGTGCTGCGGTTCGAGCACGCGGGCGCCGACCTCTACCCGCGGCTGCGGGAGCTGGCCGCGTCCGACGGGCAGCTGCGGCGGCGCGTCCGGTTCGACATGCTGCAGCGGCTCGGTTACTACCCGACGGAGACCAGCGAGCACTCCGCCGAGTACGTGCCCTGGTACCTCGGGCACGAGAGCGAGGTCGAGCGCCTGCGGCTGCCGATCGGGGATTACCTCGGCATCGTCGCGGAGAACGAAGCCGAGTACGAACGGACCCGGCGGGCGATCGCGGCCGGCGAGCCGCTGGCGGTCGAAGGCACCGGCGAGTACGCGCCGCAGATCGTCCACAGTGTCCTGACGGGCACGCCGCGGACGGTCTACGGCAACGTCGTCAACCGGGGCCTGATCGAGAACCTGCCGTCCGGCGGCGTGGTCGAGGTGCCGTGCCTGGTCGACGGCACCGGCGTCCGGCCGACCCGGATCGGCGCGCTGCCGCCGCAGCTGGCCGCGCTCAACCGGACGTACCTGGGCGTCAACGACCTCGTCGTGCGCGCGGCCGTCGAGGACGATCCGCGCCACGTCCGGCACGCGGCGATGATCGACCCCGCCACCGCGGCGGCGCTGCCGGTGGAGCGGATCTTCGAGCTGTGCGACGACCTCGTCCGCGCCCACGGCGACCGGCTCCAGCCCGCCCTGCGCGCCGTCCTCGGCCGCTGACCGGCGGCTACTCCCCCGCCGAGTACGCGCCCGCGGCGAGGTCCTCGACGAGGGTCGGCCCGGCCGGGGTCCAGCCGAGCAGCTCCTGCGTGGCGGCGCTGGTCGCGGCGAGGTCCAGGGCGAAGAACGTGCCGATCCACCCGAAGTGGTCCTGGACGTCGCCGGCCGGGATCGAGGCGACGGGCAGGTCGAACGCGCGCCCGATCGCCTCGGCGATCTCGCGGGTCGGCACGCCCTCCTCGGCGACGGCGTGCAGGCGGGCACCGGCGGGCGCCTTCTCCAGGCCGAGCCGGACCATCCGCGCGGCGTCACTGATGTGCACGGCGGCCCAGCGGTTGGTCCCGTCGCCGGGGTAGCCGGAAACGCCCTTCTGCCGGGCGATCCCGGCGAGGATCGCGATGAACCCGTGGTCGCGGGCGCCGTGCACGGTCGGCGAGAACCGCAGGCTCACCGGGTGCACCCCTTGGCCGGCGAACTCGAGCGCGAGGTTCTCGCTGCCGCCGCGCGGGGCGTCCGGGCCGTGGAACGGCGAGGCGTCGGTCTCGGCCACCGGCCGCCCCTGCGCGATGCCGGCGATCCCCGACGCCAGCAGGAACGGGCGGCCGCTGCCGGCCAGGGCGTCGCCGATGGTCTGCACGGCACCCCGCTCGGCCGCGTTCGACACGGCCGGGTTCGCGAAGTCGTGCTTGTTGGCCAGGTGGATGACGGCCTCGGCCTCCTCCGCGCCGGCGCGGATGCCGTCGAGGTCGTCGAGGTCGCCGCGGCGGACGTGGACACCCTTCGCTTCGAGCTTCGCGGCGGACGCGGCCGAGCGGGCCAGGCCGCTGACCTCGTGGCCCGCGGTGAGCAGTTCGCCGACGACGGCGGAGCCGATCCAGCCGGAGGCTCCGGTGACGAAAACGCGCATGACGTGCAACTCCTCGGATATCGGTGATGTCAGTGACCGACGTCAGTCGCTGACATGGCTACCGTACACCTGGATGTCAGCCGCTGTCATCACTAGACTGGCCCGCATGGTGCGCTGGCAACCGGGAGCCCCGGAGCGACTGCAGAAGGCCGCACTCGAACTGTTCGCCACCCGCGGGTTCGAGCAGACGACCGCGGCGGAGATCGCCCAGGCGGTCGGCCTGACCGAACGCACCTTCTTCCGCCACTTCAGCGACAAGCGCGAGGTGCTCTTCCAGGGCCAGGAGCTGCTGGCCCAGACGTTCCTCGAGGGCGTGGCCACCGCGCCACCCGGGGCGTCACCGCTCGACGTCGTCGCCCACGCCCTGCGCTCGGTGTCGGCCTTCTTCCCGGACGAGCGCCGTTCGCACTCCCGCCTGCGCCAGTCCGTGATCGACCGGAACCCCGCGCTGCAGGAGCGGGAGCGGCACAAGCTGACGACCCTGGCCACGACGGTCGCCGACGCCCTCCGCACCCGCGGCGTCGGCGAACCCGCGGCGACGCTGGCCGCGGAGTCGGGCGTCACGGTGTTCGGGATCTCGTTCATCCAATGGCTTCGCGAGGGCGAGGAACGATCCCTCGCGAGCATCATCGGCGAGGTGTTCGACGAGCTGCTGAAGCTGGCCGGCAACGCGACCGTGGGCCGCGAAGTCCGGTAACCGGCGCCTCAGCCGAGCCGGGCGGCGCGGCCGAGGAGGTGGCGCCGCTCGGGTTCGCTGGTGGTGCGCCGGGCCGCCTCCCGGTAGCCGGCGCGGGCCGCGTCGTGGTCACCGGCCATCTCCTGGAGGTGGGCGCGCACGGACACGAGGTGGTGGGAGGCGGAGACGCGCTCGTCGGCCGAAAGGGCGTCGAGCAGGGCCAGCCCGGCCGCGGGGCCGCGGACCTCCGCCACCGCGACCGCGCGGTTCAGCGTCACCGCCGGGTTCGGTGCCACCCGCTCCAGAACCGTGTAGAGGGCCAGGATCTGTGGCCAGTCCGTGGCTTCCGCGGTGGGTGCCTCGTCGTGCACGGCGGCGATGGCGGCCTGCAGCTGGTACGGGCCGACCGGGCCCCGCGACAGCGCGCCGGTCACCAGGGCCACGCCCTCGGCGATCGCTTCGGCGTCCCAGAGCGTCCGGTCCTGCTCGCTCAGCGGCACCAGCGACCCGTCGGGGGCCGTGCGGGCGGGGCGGCGGGCGTCGGTGAGCAGCAGCAGGGCCAGCAGCCCGGCGACTTCGCCGTCGCCGGGCACCAGCCGGTGCAGCTCGCGGGCCAGCCGGATGGCCTCGGCCGCCAGCTCGGCCCGCACCAGCCGTGTGCCCGAGGTGGCCGTGTAGCCCTCGTTGAAGACCAGGTAGACCACGTGGAGCACGACGCCGAGCCGCTCCGCCTGCTCGGCCGGCGGCGGCAGCGCGAAGCCGGCGCCGGCCGCCCTGATCTTGTGCTTGGCCCGGCTGATCCGCTGCGCCATGGTCGCCTCGGGCACGAGGAAGGCCCGGGCGATCTCGGCGGTCGACAGGCCGCCGACGGCCCGCAGCGTCAGCGCGATCTGCGACGGCGGTGTCAGCGCCGGGTGGCAGCACAGGAACAGCAGCGTGAGGGTGTCGTCACCGGCTTCGACGTCGCCGGCGGGCGGAGTGCGGAAGGCATCCGCCTCCTCCCGCCGGCGCCGGGCGGCGTCGCTGCGCACCTGGTCGGCGAGGCGGCGCGAGGCCACCGTCACCAGCCACGCCCGCGGGTTCTCCGGCCACCCCTCTGCCGGCCACTGGGCCGCGGCCGCGACCAGGGCTTCCTGGACGGCGTCCTCGCAGGCGTCGAACTGCCCGTAGCGGCGCACCAGCACGCCGAGCACCTCCGGGACCAGCCGCCGGACGGCCTGCCAGCCGGTCACGGCGTGACGTCGGCCTCGTGCATCAGCGGCCGGACCTCGACGCCCCAATAGCGCGCCGACGGGGCCCGGGCCGCGATCTCCAGCGCCCGGTCCATGCTGTCGCAGTCGACGATCATGAAGCTGCCCAGGAACTCCTTGGCCTCGGCGTAGGGGCCGTCGGTCACCACCGGCGTCCCGCCGGTGACCCGGACCATCTTGGTGTTCACCTCGTCGGCGACGCCGTAGGCGCCGACCAGCTCACCCGACTCGAACAGCTCCCGGTTGAGCGCGTCGGTCTCGCGGATGACCTCGGCGAGGGCTTCGGCCCCGATCGAGTGAAAGGCTTCCTCGTTGCCGTAGATCAGCAGCATGTACTTCACGGGTCGTTCCTCTCTCAGTTCCCGGCCGTGGCCGGCGCGACCAGGTCGCCGCTGGCGCCGCGATCGTCGAGGACCAGCTTCGCCCGCCCGGTGACGGTATAGCGGAGGTGGGTGGCACCGGGCGCGTCGACCACCCGGACGGGGACCAGCTCGATGCCGTCGTCCGCGCCGAGGCCGAGGCCGGGACCGAGCAGGCGCTGACCGTCGCCGAGCAGCACCGGGGCGATGTGCAGGTCGAGCTGGTCCAGCAGCCCGCTGGCCAGCACCTGCTGCAGGAGCTCCCCGCCGCCGGCCACCGCCACGTCCTTGTCGCCGGCGGCGGCCCGGGCCAGCTCGACGGCCTTCTCCAGCCCCTCGGTGACGAAGGTGAAGGAGGTGCCACCCCGGCGTTCGAGCACCTCCCGGCCACGGTGGGTGACGACGAACACGGGCGCCCGGAACGGCGGCTCGGCACCCCAGGGAACCTCACCGGCGTCGAACATCCGCCGCCCCATGACATAGGCCCCGGCCGCGGCGAAGGTCTCCGCGACGATCTCCGAGTCGACCGACTGCGCACCACCGGCGAAGCCCTGCCGCTCCCGCCACGCCATGGCGTCGACGGCCCACCGGGTGACCCGGAAGAACCCGGGCGCTTCGGGACCCCGCATCCAGCCCCTCATGTCGTGGGGGTTCCGCGGATCTCGCGGCCCGGTGTAGAAGCCGTCGAGGGACACCGACATCTGCGCGGTCACCTTGGTCATCGTTCGCACTCCGTTCGTGGTGGCGGCCCCATCGGCCGCCGATGTCCCTCAGTCGGAGCCGGCTGGTCGTTCTCGACACGTCCCGGGAGAAAAATGTTCCGGTGTGATCCCGGCCCTGACGGGCGGCGGCCGCGGAGGTAACGGGATTGGCGGCACCTCGTCTCTCAGCGTTTTCACAGCGAGTTTGCGAAAGGGTCGCGCCGTCCGTCCGATGGAGGTTTCGTGCCAGACCCGCTCACCCGGCGTCACCTGTTCGGGGTGGCGCTGGGCGCCGCCGCGCTGACGGCGTGCTCGGCCCCGGAGCAGCCGCCCGCCGGTCCCCCGCCCACGACGGCGGTGCCGTCCGCCAGCGCACCCCCGCCGTCGCCGCCGCCGTCCACGTCCGCGCGGCCGTCGGGTCCGGCCACCGAGCTCGTCCGCGCCGCGTCGGGACGGCCGCAGGTCGCGCTGACGTTCCACGGCGCCGGCGATCCGCAGGTGACCCGCCAGGTGCTGGACGTCGTGCACCAGCACGGCGCGCGGATCACCGTGCTGGCGGTGGGCACGTGGCTCGCCGAGCACCCGGACGCCGCCCGGATGATCCGCGACGGCGGGCACGAGCTGGGCAACCACACCTGGAGCCACCCCGCGCTCTCGGGCTACGCGGCGGAGCCGATGTACGCGGAAATCCAGCGGTGCCGGGACAAACTGGTCGAACTGACCGGGTCGCCGGGCGCCTTCTTCCGGCAGTCGCAGGGCCAGCACGCCACGCCGGAGGAACTCGTCGAAGCGGGCAAAGCGGGGTACGCGCGGGTGCTGTCCTACGACGTCGATTCCCTCGACTGGAAGGACCCCGGGCCGGCCGCCATCCGCGCCGCGGTGGCGAAGGCCCGCGCCGGCAGCGTGGTCAGCATGCACCTCGGGCACCCGGGCACGGTGGCCGCGCTCCCCGGCATCCTGACCGCACTGGCGGACCGCGGCCTCACCCCGGTCACCGCGTCGGAACTGCTGGCGTAGCGGATGCGCGTCCGGCTGACCGCCGTGGTCCTCAGTCTCGTCCTCGCCGTCGGCTGCTCGGCGGGCTCCGGTTCCCCCGGCCCGGACATGTCCGGCATGCCGGGCATGTCCGGCGCCCCCGGCTCGTCCGTGCCGCACCTGCCCACCCCGCCGGTCCCGGCGCTGAACCCGCTGCCCGGCATGCCCGCCGTCCCGGACGCGCACGACGTCGACGCGGCGGCGGGCGCCGGGATGCTCTCCCCCGCGGTCGCCGGCGACAAGCCGCTGGTCTACGTGCCGCACAGCGGTTCGGGCGACGTCTGGGTGATCGACCCGGCGACCTTCCACGTCGTCGCGAAGTACCCGGCGGGCAAGGAACTGCAGCACGTGGTGCCGTCGTGGGACCTGCGCACGCTCTACGCCACCGACGACCGCGGCGACCACGTGCTGCCGTTCGACCCGAAGACCGGGCTGCCCGGCAAGGCGTTCCCGGTCGTGGACCCGTACAACATGTACTTCACCCCGGACGGCCGGTTCGCGATCTCGGTGGCGGAGCGGCTGCGCAAGCTGGTCTGGTACGACCCGCACACGTGGCAGGCGCACGACGAGACCGCGGTCCCGGAGTGCGCGGGCGTCGACCACGCGGACTTCTCCCCGGACGGCCGCACGGCGGTCTTCACGTGCGAGTTCGCCGGCCGGGTGGCGGTGGTCGACGTCGCTTCGCACCACCTGCTGCGGATGGTCGACATGCCGCACCGCAACACGCGCATGGGCCCGCAGGACATCAAGCTCGCCCCGGACGGCTCGGTCTACTACATCGCGGACTCGGACGCGAACGGCCTCTGGGTCCTCGACGGCGCGGCGACGAAGGTGCTCCGCTTCATCCCGACCGGCCGGGGCGCGCACGGGCTCTACCTGTCGCGGGACGCGAAGCAGCTGTACGTGACCAACCGCCACGAAGGAAGCGTCAGCGTGCTCGACGCCCACACCGGCGCACCGGTGACGGTGTGGCGGATCCCGGGTGGCGGCAGCCCGGACATGGGCAACGTGACCGCCGACGGCACGCAGCTCTGGCTGTCCGGCCGGTACGACAGAGTGGTGTACGTGCTCTCCACAAAGGACGGCGCGTTGCTGGCCAAGATCCCGGCGGGCAACGAGCCGCACGGCCTGTGCGTGTGGCCCCAGCCGGGCCGGTACTCCCTCGGCCACACGGGCATCACCCGCTGACCGGGTGCGTCCACATCGGACGCGGTCCGCGCCACGCACTTCGCCCGGCGCGGACCCGCGATCGGCTGCGTCAGCTGACGGCCTTGCGCCGCACGAAACCGATCACCCCGGTGGCGACGAACAGCACCGCACCCACGATGACCAGCCAGAACAACCCCTTGATGACGATCCCCAGCACCACCAGAATCGCCCAGATCACCAGCAATCCGACCAGCAGTCCCATGTTCACTCCTCGTTCCGCTCGGTGTCGACCGGAGCGACAGGTACCCTGCCGCCGGGCATCTCACGCATCCGGGCTCTCAGCGGCCACTCAGGATCCACTCGGCCGGTTCGCTCCGATCTCAGCCGGGAAGCGGGCCGTCAAGGTCCGCGGTGCAGCACCTCTTCGACCGCCCGGCGGGGCGTGAGCGGGTCCGCTTCGGCGGCGTAGCCGATGCGCAGGATCGCCTGGGGGAAGCCGGTGAGCCCGAGGTCTTCGCACCAGTGCGGAGCGCACCGGGGGCAGGTGCAGCGGCTGGGTCAGGACCGCGGCGGCCAGACCGAGGTCGACGGCCGCCAGCCAGGCGCGTTCCAGGGCGTAGCCGGCCCGGACGTGGTCGAGGCGGGAGTCGTCCGCGGTCACGAAGAGCAGGAGCGTTTCGCCGGCCAGCCGGGCGGCGAGCCGGAGGCGATCTTCGGGACGCCGTCGGGGCTGCCGGGCTCGCGGTGGGTCCAGAACGCGGCTTCGGCGCGGAACCCGGGGTCGTCGGCCTGCAGGGCTTCGGCCCGCCTGATCAGCGAGGCGACCGGGGTGTACCGGCCGGACGCGTCGAGGTACTCGATCTGGCCGCCCTCCTGCAGGGCCGCCGACTTGAGCGCCGCGCGCACGGACGGCGGCACGTCCTTGTCCAGCAGCGGCCGCCGGTTCGTGTGCCGGCGGAACACGGCCTCGGCGAGCTTGCGTTCGGCCGCGGTGGCCTTCTCGTTGCCGTCGAGCCGGATCACCGCGACGAGGTCGGGCTCGGCCGGATCGGGCAGCAGCCGCACGACCGCGGCCAGGCCGTTGGCCCGCAGGCTGATCTGCAGGTGAAGGCGGCCGCGCCGCAGGCGAGCCGCGCCTCCCGCCCGTGCGGGTCGGCGACGGCGAGGACGCGTTCGCGGTCCAGCCACACCTCGATCGCCTCGGGCCCGACGGCGAACCGCCAGGGCTGGGTGTTGTGCGGCGACGGCGCGCGCACGGCCGAGGCGAGGGCCTGGTCGAACACGCCGGGCAGTGGTCGGCTCATCGTCGGCTCCGGTGTCTGGGGGACGAACACCTCCAGCATCACCGGCCGCCACCCGGCGCCGCGACGGCCGCGCGTCACGTCCGGCGAGGACCAAAGACCTTCCGGGCCCGGCCCGCCGGTGGGACGCTGAGCCGGGACAGCGCGGAGGACCGGACGATGGATCGCCAGGCGGTGCACGAGCAGTGGGACCGTGACCTCGCCACCCTGCGCGCCCTCGTCGCGGACACCCCCGCCGCGCAGCTGCGCCGCCGTTCGCGCGGCACCCGGTGGACCAACCGGCAACTGGTGTTCCACCTCGTCTTCGGCTACCAGATCACGCGCGCTCTCCTGGTCCTGGTGCGCGTGTCCGGCCGCCTGCCGGATCGGGCGAGCCGCGGGTTCGCCGCGGGGCTCGACGCCGCCGCGCGGCCGTTCCACGTCGTCAACTACCTCGGCTCCTGCGGCGGCGGGCTGCTGGGGCCGCGGTTCGCCCTCTGGTGGTTCGCCCCCATCGTCGCTTCCCTGCACCGCAGCCTGGACCGGGCCGGCGAGGCCGAGCTCGCCCGCGCAATGGCCTTCCCCGTCCGGTGGGACCCGTTCTTCCGGCCGGCCATGACACTGGCCGACGTCTACCGGTACCCGGCCCGGCACTTCGCCTTCCACCTGCGGCAGCTCACCATCGGCCGGTGAGGCCGGCCGGATCGCGCACCCACGTCACCGGGTTCCCCCGGCGGGCGGGAACAACTCGCCGAGCGGGAGCCGGGGCGAGGGGGCGGCGGGAACGGCCGGGTAGCCGAAGCGGAAGATCGCCTGCGGGACGCCGGGCAGGGCCAGCTCGGAGACGAGCCGGGCCCGGAAGCCGGTCAGGTGCAGCGGTTGCGTGATGACCGAGCCGACCAGCGCCTTCGACGCCGCGGTGAGCCAGACGCGCTGCAGCGCCGCGCCGGCGGCCAGCCGGTCGGCCCGCATGTCGGTGTCGGTGCAGAAGACCAGCAGGTTCTCCGCGGCGAGCACGGCGTCGTCCGGGACCGGCGTGGCGGTGCGGACGAGCCCGGCGACCGGCAGGGCTTCGGAGCCGAGCGCGTCCTCGGCGATGCCGTCGCCGACGGCGGCCTGCCCGTGGGTGTGGGCGATCCACGTCTCGAGCTCGCGCTGGTAGCCGCGGTCCTCCCGCAGGACGCGCGTGGCGAAGCCGAGGAGTTCGGCCAGCTTGTCGAGGTGCGCGGGCGGGACCACGTGCACGCCGGTCGTCTCGCCGGCGGCCACCAGGGCCCGGTGCACGGCCGCCGGCACGCGGTTGTGGAAGAACCGGTGCCGGTGACTGCGGCGGCGGCCGATCGCCTGGTACTGCGCATAGGCCCGGGCGGAGGTCGCGCGCGGGCGGCCGATCGTCACGGTGGCCACGACGTCGCCGCTGTCCCGCAGGTCGACGTGGCAGTCCCGGCCGAGCGCCCGGACGGCGAGTTCGAGGTTGGTCAGCGCGGCACCGCAGGAGAGCACGCGGTCGCGGCCGGCCGGGTCGTGCCGGCGCAGCTCGACGTCCCGGCGTTCGAGCAGGTCCACTTCGGTCCCGCGGACCAGCAGCTGCCACGGCTGGCTGTTGTGCACCGAGGGGGCACGGCTGACGGCGCGCGCGAGAACGCCGAGTTGCTCGCTGGTCAGGGCGGCGGTCATCGCGGTCACTCCTCGCCGCGGAGCCGGGTGCTCCGCCGGACTCATGGTCGCGGCGGCCGCGGCGCCGGCACCGGAGCACAAAGTCCTCCCCTCCGGCGGAATTCGTCCCCTACCCGGCCGCGGTCCGCCGGACGCACGATCACCGGAACCCGGAGGAAGGAAGCAGCTCATGAACACTGGCCGCGTCATCATCGTCGGCGTGGACGGCTCACCCCGCGCCGGCGCAGCACTGCGGTGGGCCATCGAGGTCGGTGCGCACGCCGGCAACACGGTCCGCGCGATGCTCGTCCGGCCGCGGGACACCCTGCTGCCGGGGACGTCGTTCACCCTCCAGCCGCACGGCCGGGTGCCCGAGGCCGGCTTCTCCCTCGCCGCGCACGTGAAGGGGCTGGGCATCGAGCCGGCGGCCGAGGTCGAGACGCGCACGGTCCACGGCGACCCGGCGACGGAGCTGGTGACGGCCTCGGCGGACGCGGACCTGCTGGTGCTGGGCGCCCACCGCGGCGGGACGCCGGCGGACTTGGTGCTGGGCAGCGTGGGCCGGGAGTGCGTGCGGTATTCCCGCTGCCCGGTCGTGGTCATCACCCCGGAAGCCGCCCACCGGCTCACCCCGGCGTAGCACTGGATACATCAAGGCAGATTGATGTATCGTCCGGACGTGCCGACAGCCGACGCGACCGAGACACCGCCGCCCTTCGTGCGGCTGCTGGGCGACCCGCTTCGCTGGCGGCTCGCCCGTGAGCTGGCCGCCGGCGACCGGCGGGTCCGCGAACTGGTGTCCGCGGTCGGGCAGCCGCAGAACCTCGTCTCGTACCACCTGCGTCAGCTGCGGGACGCGGGCCTGGTGACGTCCCGGCGGAGCAGCTTCGACGGGCGCGCCAGCTACTATCACCTGGACCTGGCCCGCTGCACCGAGACGTGGTCGGCGGCGGGCACGTCCCTGCACCCCGGCCTGGCGGCCGGTCCCGCCGCGCCGGTGGGCACGGCGCGGGTGCTGTTCCTGTGCACCGGCAACAGCGGCCGCTCCCCCTTGGCCGAGGCGTTGCTGCGCCACCGGACCGGCTCGCGGGTCGAGGTGGCGAGCGCGGGCAGCCACCCGAAGCCGCTGCATCCCGACGCGGTGCGGGCCGCCGCCGAGTACGGCATCACGCTGACGCACCGGCCCACGCACCTCGACTCGTTGCGGCGCCGCCGGTTCGACGTGGTGATCAGCCTGTGCGACCGCGTCCGCGAGGTCTGCCCGGAAT
Source organism: Amycolatopsis sp. NPDC051102 (assembly GCF_040682815.1). Lineage (NCBI taxonomy): Bacteria > Bacillati > Actinomycetota > Actinomycetes > Pseudonocardiales > Pseudonocardiaceae > Amycolatopsis > Amycolatopsis sp. NPDC051102. Next base: position 592,991 of record NZ_JBFBBT010000001.1, on the reverse strand, counting down.
TCCCCGGCCGGCCCGAGGCGATCCACTGGAGCATTCCCGACCCCGCGTGCGAGGCGGACTCCCTGCCCGCGTTCCGCCGGACGGCCGCCGAGCTCGACGACCGGATCCGGTTCCTGATCCCCGTGCTCCCCACCCCGGCGAAGGAGGACCGGTCATGACTGCCGACCCGGCCGACCTGGTCAGCGTGCGCTACCTGGTCGACGACGTCGAAGCCGCGCTCGGCTTCTACACCACGCACCTCGGGTTCACGGTGCGGTTCAGCGCGGCTCCGGCCTTCGCCGACGTCGTCCGCGGGCACCTGCGCCTGCTGCTGAGCGGTCCGGCCAGCTCCGCGGGCCGCGCCATGCCCGACGGCACCCGGCCCGGGCCCGGCGGCTGGAACCGCATCCACCTGATCGTCGAGGACGTCCACGCCGAGGTGGCCCGCCTGCGCGCGGCCGGTGTCCCCTTCCGCAGCGACGTGGTCACCGGTCCGGGCGGGCAGCAGATCGTGCTCGACGACCCCAGCGGCAACCCGGTCGAGCTGTTCCAGCCCGCGTGAGGTCGGGCCCGTGGGCTGGAGGTGGGGCGGTGCCCCCAGGCCACCGCCCCACCTGGTTCAGCTGGCTCAGCTGGTCCAGTCGACGTGCACGTCGGTGGCGTTGCTGAACTTCCACCACCCGTTCCCCGTGTGGGTCCACTTCTTCGGGATGCCCGAATAGGCGCCGTAGTACGACGTTCCGGCCGGGATGTAGAAGGCGTCGACGTCCACGAGCTGCGGCGCGCCGTACACGCTGTGCGGCGACGCGTAGGCGACGCTGCTGCAGGAGCCCGAGGTCTGGTAGGCCTGGTCGCCGCCGGTGCCGTTCCAGGCCAGGCACACCTCCACGTTGTGCGTGGTGTTGTTGAAGATGGTGCCGCAGACGATTCCGGCCCGGCAGCCGCCCATCGGGCGCATGACCTGGCCGGGGGCCGCCGGCGCCGCCTCGGCGGCGGTCGCTCCCAGTGCCATGACGGCCAGCGCTCCGGCGGCGGCCCGGAAGGCACGGCCCCGCAACACCCGGGTGGTTCGCGAAGTTCGCATCACGTCGGTTCTCCCCTCGTTCGTTCGAGCTGTCCGGTGCGGACGAGCCGAGTCTCGCGCCGGACCGGCGCCGGTCACCAGCGATCGACGGCCCGTGGGACGCGGACCGCCGCCGACCAGCGGCGATGCCGGGCGGCCTGGGACGGCGTGGGAGGCGGGATCGGGCGATCGGGTGATTCGCTCCAGGCCCCTTCGCCGGGTTCGCCGGTGTGGGAGGCTGGACCGGACGCGATCTGACGATCAGGGGAGAGATCCATGTCGCCGTCGGAGGACCGGGCGGAGCTCGCCCGCCTGCTGGGTGAGCTGAAAAAGCGGAGCAACCTGAGCTACGAAGCACTGGGCCGGCGCTGTCACCTCAGCCGCTCCTCGGTCCACCGGTACTGCACCGCCGCCCTGGTCCCGCCGGAGTTCGACGCCCTCGAAGCCATCGCCCTGGCGTGCGGGGCCGACCGCGTCGAGCTGGGCCGCCTGTTCCGGTGCTGGGCGCGCGCGGTGGACGACCGGCCCGCGCCCGCCGTCCCGTCGTCCCCCGCACCGGTGCCCAGCCGCGCGGAGGTGCCCGCGCGCTCGCGGCACCTGAGCGTCACGGCCCTCGTCGTCGTGCTGCTCGGACTGCTCGCGGGCTCGACGTCGAGCACGGCCACCTCCGGCTCCGGGCAAGCTTGGACGTCGTTGCCCGCCCTGACGGCCCCGATGTGGGCGCAGACCGCCACGGACCTCGACCCGGGCCTCTTCGGCGCCACGATCAACTCCTCGACCGGCGCCATGCCGACGTTCGGGCTGGATTCGGCCCGGTTCTGGGACGGGCACACCCGCTGGGCCGACGTCGAGCCGCGCCGGCACGGCTACGACTGGTCGGTGCTCGACCGGCTGGTCGCCGGCGCCCGGTCGGCGGGGCTGCGGCCGGTCTTCACCTTCGGCGGCACGCCGGACTGGGCGAGCCCCGGCGGGGCGCCGTCGCTCTACGACGACGGCTCCAAGGCGTCACCCCCGGCCGATCTGCGCGACTGGGACGACTTCGTGCGCGAAGTCGTCCAGCGGTACCACGGCCGGATCGAGGCCTACGAAGTGTGGGCCGTGGTCGGCGACACCCACTTCTACGCGGGAAGCGCCGAAACCCTCGTCGAGATGACGCGCCGCGCGCACGACATCATCCGCACGCTCGACGCCGGAGCGACGATCGTGTGCCCGTCGATGAGCGGACTCGACCGCGACGCCTCCCGCCGGTTCCTCGGCCGCTTCGCCGCCCTGGGCGGCTACGGCCTCTGCGACGTCGCCGGCGTCAAGCTGACCCAGTCCGATGCGGCGGCACCACCCGAGACGATGCTGCCGCTCGTCGCCGACATCGACCGCACCTTCCAGCGGGCCGGGATCCACCCGCCGATCTGGGACACCGGCACCGGCTACGACGTCAGCCTGCAGCAGCCCCTCGACCCGGCCACCGCCGCCGAGCACGCGGCGCGGTTCTACCTCGTCGCCCTGTTCGCGCACTACCGGCGGGCCTACTTCTACAACTGGGGCGGCACCAAGGTCCCGATCATCCTGCAACCGGACGGCGGCGTGCCCACGCCCGCTGCGCTCGCCGTCGAACAGCTGCGCCGCTGGCTGCGCGGTGCGCGGATCCACTCCTGCGGCCAGGGCACGATGGCGCGCCTGCCCGCGGCCGTGTGGGAGTGCCGGTTCGACGACGGCCGCGGCCCGTTCGTGATCCGCTGGACCGCCACCGGGCACGCCTCGATGAACGCGGACCCGGGCAGCTACGCCGAAGATCGGCTCGACGGAACGGAAACCGCCCTCGCGCCCGGCGAGCCGATCGACGTCTCCGGCAGTCCGGTTCGGGTCGACCTGCGGCCCTGAACCCGTCCCCGCGGCCGGTTTCCCCGCTTCCGGCCGGCAAGTGCCGGCCGGCCCCATGGCGGTCAGGCCGGGCCGCGGCGGGTGACCCAGCGGAACAGCTCGTCGACGCCCCACACCAGGACCGGCATCGGCAGCAGCATCGCGACCACCCACGCCGGCAACGCCGCCGTCCCGAACAGCGACTGCAACGGCGGCAGGTAGATCAACGCCGCCGCGAACACCAGCTCGAACGCGATCCCGCCCAGCAGCAGCCGGTTCGTCGTCAACCCCACCGAGCGCAACGACACCCGCTCCGTGCGGGCCGCGAACGCCGTGCCCACCTGGCAGAACACGATCGCCGCGAAGCTCGCCGTCGTCGCCTCCAGGTACGCGTGGCGCCCCTTCACCACCCGCACCCGAACGGCACCGAAACCGCCTGCCGGCCGAGACCGGCCGAACGCCCCTGCACCACCCTCGCCCGCCGGGCACGCGCAGCCGACGACGAATTGCCATCGCCTGGCCCATCCAGCCACAGAGCCCGGGCCTCCGGCGATCACGACCACGCACACCACCCGACCCACCCCGCCGAGGAGTCCGGACCTCCGGCGATCACGACCGCGCACACCACCCGACCCGCTCGCACGCCACCTGCACCGCTACCCGGCGGTCAACCCGTCTTCGCCCGGCTGCGGTGGGCGCGCTGGCGGCAGGTGGCCCCGCAGTACCGGGCCGGCCGGCCGGTACCGCCGGTCTCGATGGGCGTTCCGCACACCGTGCACCGGGAGCCGCCGGCCGGTTCCGCCGTTTCGTTACGCGGCTCGGCCGCCGGCCGGGTTTCGTGACGGCCGGCCGGCAGCACCCTCAGTTTCGTGACATCGGGCGCCGGTACCGGGGACCGGCCGTCGTCCGGGCGCAACGCGCCGGCGATCAGCGCGACCATCCGCCAGGAGAAGCCGTGGTGACTGCGGGCCACCATCACCGAAGCGACCACCAGCATGCGGACCTCGGCCACGTCCAGGTCAGCGCGCACCCGGCCGGCCGCCTTGGCCCTGGCCAGCAGCGCGCCCAGCGCGGCTTCGAACGACCGGTCGGCGTCGCGGTCGGGCAGCAGCTCCGCCGCGCCCTGGGGGTCGAACGCCTCGCACAACGCCTTGTTGATCACCGTCTGGTCGACCATCAGGTAGAAGAACCGGAAGAACGCGTCGCCCGCGTCCTCGGCGCCGGCCAGCGCGTCGGCCTGCTCGGCCAGCTGCCGCAGGCCGGCGTCGACGACCGTGCGGAACAGCTCCTCGCGGGCAGGGAAGTGCCGGTACACCGTGCCCACCCCGACGCCGGCCCGCCGCGCGATCTCGTCGAAAGACACCGCGACACCTTGCGCGGCGAGCAGGTCCGCCGCGGCTTCCAGCAGGCGCGCGCGGTTGCGCCGCGCGTCGGCCCGCTTCGGGTCCGCTGCCGCCTTGCCCATGAGCACACCACCTCCCCCGGGCCGGGTTGACATCCGGAGAGACTTCTCCATATCGTTCCAACCGGAGGACATCCTCCAGTTCGCTCCAGACTACCACCGGCTGCTCAGCCATTCAGGAGAGTTTCGTGACCGAGGCAGGCGAGAAGACCGTGGCGACCACCGGCGAAGTGATCGAGGTGCTGCGCGAGGCCATGGAGACCGGCGACGACACCCGGTTCATCGCCCAGTTCGCCGAAGACGCCGTGTACGAGACGCCGTTCGTCCTCGACGGACAACCGTCGCGGCTGGAGGGCTTCGAAACCATCAGCAAGGTGCTCGGCGCCGAGCACCTCATGAAGAAGCTGCTCGAGTTCCAGAAGGTCTCGGTGCAGGTCTACCCGGCCGCCGACCACGAAGTGGCGACCGCGCAGTTCACCATCGAGGGCAAGGTCGTCGCCGGCGGCGACTCGTTCGTGCTGCCGTCTTCGGTCGGGATCATCCGGGTCCGCCACGGCAAGATCGTGCACTACACGGACTACACCAACATCCTGCGCGGGGCGCAGATCGCGGGCGTGCTCAAGCAGTTCGCCGAGTCGCTCGTGCAGTAACCCGCCGAAGGCCTGTCCAGCAGGTCGGCGCCAGGGGGCGTTCCCGCCCGCCACGAGGAGTTCCGCCACATGACGGGGAACAAACCCGATCGGCTCGACCCCGCACTGCGGCGGCTGATCGCGATCCTCATCATCGGCGCATGGCGATCCCGCTCGCGGGCTGGGCCGTCACCCGGATCGGCGGCAAGCGCGCCTGGCTGATTTCGCTGGCCTTGTTCCTGGTCAGCTCCGCGCTCGCGGGCGCGGCCTGGGACATCAGCAGCCTGATCGCCTTCCGCGTTCTGCAGGGCGTCGCCGGCGGGGTGATGATCCCGGTGCTGCAGACCCTCGTCGTGCAGGCCGCGGGCGGCAGGCAGATGGGCAGGCTGATGGCGGCGGTCAGCATGCCCGCCGTCATCGCGCCCATCGCCGGCCCGGTGCTCGGCGGCCTGATCGCCGGCAACACGAGCTGGCGGTGGATCTTCCTGATCAACATCCCGATCTGCCTGGCCGGGCTGGTCCTCGCCGGGCGCGGCCTCGACGACGCCGGGCAGCGCGGCAACGTCCGCCTGGACGTGCTCGGGCTCGTCCTGCTGTCCCCCGGGCTCGCGGCGGTCCTCTACTCCCTCTCGCGCTTCAGCACCCTGCACAGCCTCGCGCCGGCCGTGACCGTGCCGCTCGTGCTCGGCCTGGTGCTGCTGGCCGCTTTCGTGGCGCACGCGCTGCGCACCGGCCGCCGGCCGATCATCGACATCAGGCCGCTCGCGGTGCGGTCCTTCGGCTCGGCGTCCGCGCTGATGTTCCTGTCCGGCTTGACTTTGTTCGGCGGCACCCTGCTCGTGCCGCTCTACCTCCAGCAGGTGCGAGGCCTCTCGGCGCTGCAGGCCGGGTTGCTGCTGGTCTCCCAGGGCATCGGCGCGTTGCTGGCGCGGCGGTCCGTCGGCGGTCTCACCGACCGGATCGGGCCGCGGCCCGTGGTGCTCGCCGGCGTCGTGCTGGCCACGCTGCCCGTCGCCGTCTTCACGCAGTTCGGTGCGCACACCAACCTGGTGCTCATCGGCGGCTGCCTGCTGGTGTTCGGGGCCGGCGTGAGCGCCGCCGGCATCGGCGTCCTGGCGGCGGCCTTCGAAGGCCTGCAGCCCGCGCAGATCCCCGACGCGAGCGGGACCACCCGGATCCTGCTCCAGATCGGTGGCTCGTTCGGCACCTCGGTGATCGCGCTGCTGCTGGCCCGCCAGACCGCGGCGCACCCGGGCGCGCCGGACCTCGCGTTCTCCGGCACCTTCGGGTGGACGACGGGGTTCGTCGTCCTGGCCGTGGCGCCCGCCCTGCTCCTCCCCCGCCGCAAGCGCACCCCGCCGGAAGAGGCCGCCGGCGACCCGGCGATCAAGGGAGCCGCCGACGCCGGATGACGACGGCCGCGCGGCGCGGCTCAGTCCTCGACGACCCGCACCGCGCCCGAAGGGCACCGGATCCCGACTTCGCGCACGTCGTTCGCATCGGCGTCGCCGGGCTCCTTCAGCAGGACGACCAGCCCGTCGTCCTCACCCTGGTCGAACAGGGCGGGGGCGGTCAACACGCACTGGCCGGCCCCGATGCAGACATCGCGCCGCACTTCCACCTTCATGAGCGCTCGCTCCTCCCGAGATCCTGGGCGCCGACGCTAACGCGCGCGGCTAAAGCGCGGCCAAGACCGCGATAGACCGCCTTCAGCGGCGGCCACGACGCTGGTCCTCGTTGCGGACCACCGCATCAGCCGGCGACGGCCCTCCTCCGCATGCCTTGGACGGCCCAGCGCCGGACCTCGACCACCCCACTCAGGAAGGTTCGTCGTCTACGACAGCGTCGGAGAACGTCTGGAGGAGATCGATCCGAGCTACGCCGCCGAAATACTCCAAGAGCAAACTCGAGATTCCTGCACGTGGAGAATTCCCGCTGTCTGTTGGACGAGATCGGCAAAAACCCGACACCACATCGGCAGACGCGATCTCATTCCACCTCATCGCCTTGAAGAGCCGCGCCTGATCGTGTGATCACCGGCTTCCACGTGGGTCACGTCACGCGCGGGAAGCGATACCTTCAGCAAAGTGCACGGCAACTCCACCGTCACGTAGACCTCCCGGTCACCCCCTTCCGGGACGCTCCAGGTGAGCTCCAGCAAACGGCCGCGATGCCGCGAACCGTGGCGGGTGAATCCGATCAGTTCTCCCAGGTGGCCGAGTAATTCGTCTTCGTTCACCGGTTCGCACCGTTCCGGTCGTTGCCGCGAGGGGCGGCTCTCTCGCCGCCGGAGTCAGATTCGGGGCGGGCCGCTCGTCACGTCAAGTCCTTCCGGGCAGAGCAGTTCGCCCCGGTCCGAAGTGCTCCTGTCGCCCCTGGAATGGCGCGTGCTCGAATGGGTGTACATCCTCGGGAACAAGGCATGGTGACAATGATTTCGCTCTCCCAGAACGGCGCCGGCCGGGTTTCGCACGACATTGCGGCGAGCTTCGACCCCGTCGAGGTCACCGCCTTGGTCGGCGAAATCCGGCAGCCGCTCGGGGTGCTGCAGGATCCCGCGACCGGCCGGCGTGGTGTCCGGGTGGTGGACGGCTCCCGCCCCGGCGGCAGCGGGTTGCTCGGTGTGCTTCCGGCGAGCTATCCGGAATGGCTGGGCAGCCGGGAGTTCTGCGCGGCGCACCACACCCGGTTTCCCTACCTCGCCGGCGAGATGTCGACCGGAATCGCCACCACGGAGATGGTCGAAAAGCTCGCCCGCGCGGGTCTCATGGGCTTCTTCGGCGCGGGTGGCCTGCGCGAAGGTGTGGTGCGCGCCGCCGTCGAACGGCTGGGCCGGTCCCTGTGCGGGCGGCACAACTGGGGCGTCAACCTCCTGCACTCGCCGAACGAACCCGCCGTGGAGGCGCGGACCGCGCGGCTGCTCGTCGAACTGGGTGTCCCGGCCGTCTCGGCGTCGGCGTACATGGATCTCACGCCGTCCCTCGTGCTGTGCATGGCACGCGGGCTGCGCGCCGACCGGTCGGGCGGCGTGGCACGGCCGCGCCGCGTGCTGGCGAAGGTCTCCCGGCCGGAGACCGCCGAGCGGTTCCTGTCCCCGCCGCCCGCGCCGATGCTTCGCCGGCTGGTGGAAGACGGCGAGCTGTCCGAAGAGGAAGCGGTGCTGGCGGCCCGGATCCCGGTCGCCGAAGACATCACGGTCGAGGCCGACAGCGGTGGGCACACCGACAACCGGCCGCTGGCGATCATGCTGCCGGCCATCCGCGCGCTGCGCGACCGGCTGGCCGGGCCCGCCGGCGCCGTCCGGATCGGCGCCGCCGGTGGGCTCGGGACCCCCGCCGCGGTCGCCACCGCGTTCGCCCTCGGCGCCGACTACGTGCTCACCGGTTCGGTGAACCAGGCTGCGGTCGAATCGGGGATGTCCGCCGACGGCCGCCGGATGCTGGCCGGCGCCGACCTCACCGACACCGCGATGGCGCCGGCCGCCGACATGTTCGAAATGGGCGTCCGCCTCCAGGTGCTGCGCCGCGGCACCCTGTTCGCCGGCCGGGCCGGGCTGCTGTACGAGCTCTACCAGGCCCACGGGTCGCTGGAGGAGATCCCCGCCCGGCGGCGGGCGCAGCTGGAGGAGCAGGTCTTCCGCCGGCCACTGGAGACGGTCTGGGCGGAGACCGCCCGGTTCTGGGCCGACCGCGATCCCGCCCAGGTGACCCGGGCGGAGACGGACGCGAAGCACCGGATGGCTTTGGTGTTCCGCTGGTACCTGGGCCGCTCCAGCCGGTGGGCCATCACCGGCGACCCCGCCCGCCGGGCGGACTACCAGATCTGGTGCGGCCCGGCCATGGGTGCGTTCAACCGGTGGGCGGCGGGGTCTTTCCTCGACCCGCTCGAACACCGGACGGTCGTCCAGATCGCCCTCAACCTGCTGGAAGGAGCAGCCGTGATCACCCGCGCACACCAGGCCCGCACCTGCGGGCTCCCTGTGACACCGGCCGGCTTCGGGTTCACTCCGCGGCGGCTCGCCGAACCCGGAGGGGCCCGGTGACCCCGCCGGAAAGCGCTTCCGCAGCCGAGCCGATCGCGGTCGTCGGGGTCAGCGCGCTGATGCCGGGTTCCGCGGACGCCGACGGCTTCTGGCGGACCGTGGTGCAGGGCCGCGACCTCGTCACCGACGTTCCCCCGTCGCACTGGCTGATCGCCGACTACTACGACCCCGACCCCGCCGCCCCGGACAAGACCTACGGGTACCGGGGAGCGTTCCTCGACCCGGTGGACTTCGACCCGCTGGCGCACGGCCTGCCGCCCAGCGCCCTGCCCGCCACCGACACGTCGCAGACGCTGACCCTGCTCGCCGCGCAACGGCTCCTGGACGACCTCGCCCGCCACGGTCCGCCCACCTACGACCGGGAACGGGTGAGCGTCATCCTCGGCACCGGGCCGCTGGAACTGCTGACCACGATGGGCAACCGCATGCAACGTCCCGTGTGGGCCAAGGCCTTGCGGGAAAGTGGCCTGCCGGAAGACCGGGTGGACGCCCTCTGCGACCGCATCGCCGAGCACTACGTCCCCTGGCAGGAAGCCAGCCTGCCGGGCTTGCTCAGCAACGTCGTGGCCGGCCGCGTGGCCAACCGGTTCGACTTCCACGGCACCAACTTCGTCACCGACGCGGCCTGTGCCGGGTCGCTGGCCGCGGTGTCCTCGGCCGTCAACGAGCTTCGGCTGCGGCAGGCCGACATGGTCGTCACCGGCGGCGTCGACACCCTCAACGACATCGTCTGGTACACCTGCTTCAGCAAGACGCCTGCCTTGTCCCCCACCGGCGACTGCCGTCCGTTCTCGGCCGACTCCGACGGCATGGTCCTCGGCGAGGGCGTCGTGTTGTTCGCCCTCAAGCGGCTTGCGGACGCCGAGCGTGACGGTGACGCCGTCTACGCCGTCATCCGCGGGGTGGGCACCTCTTCGGACGGACGCGGCACGGCTGTCTACACGCCGCTGCCCGAGGGGCAGGTCCGGGCGCTCCGGCGGGCGTACGCGGCGGCCGGGTACGAGCCCGGCACCGTCGAGCTGGTGGAAGCGCACGGCACCGGGACCCGGGCCGGGGACGCCGCCGAGACGGCGGCGCTGCGCGAGGTGTTCGGTGCGACCGCACCGGATCCCTGGTGCGCGCTGGGCTCGCTGAAGTCCCAGTTCGGCCACACCAAGGCCACCGCCGGCGCCGCCGGGTTGCTCAAGGCCGTGCTCGCCCTGCACCACCAGGTGCTTCCGCCGACGATCAAGGTCACCCGCCCGAACCCCGCGCTGGGGCTGACCGGCAGCCCGTTCCGGGTCAACACCGAGACGCGGCCCTGGATCCGCGGCTCGGCCCACCCGCGGCGGGCGTCGGTGTCGAGCTTCGGCTTCGGCGGCACCAACTTCCACGTCACCGCCGAGGAATACGTGCCGTCCCGCGGCGGACGGCGGGCGTACCGGACGCGCACCGCCCCCTCGGAGCTGGTCGTCCTGACGGCCGGCTCGACGGAGGAGCTGCTGGACGCCTGCCGCGGCGTGGCCGAAGACGGACGGCCGCTCGCCGTGATCGCCCGCGAATCCCAGGAAAAGGTTACCCCGCACAGCGTTCCCGGCCGGCGGCTCGCGATCGTGGCGACCGACGTCGACGAGCTGAGGCGCAAGGTGGCGCAGGCCGCCGGTCGCGTCCGGAGCGCCCCGGAAAGCTCGTTCGGCACCCCGGACGGAACGCACTACGGCGCCGGCCCGGCGGACACCGGCCGGCTCGCCTTCCTCTTCCCCGGGCAGGGGAGCCAGTACGTCGGGATGGGCGCGGACCTGGCCCTGCACGTGCCCCAGGCCCGTCTGCGGTGGGACCGGCTCGCGGACCTCGAACTGGGCGAGCGGCCGCTGCACCGGGTCGTGTTCCCCGCGGCGGCCTTCGACGACGAGGAACGGGCCGCGCAGGCCGCGCAGCTGACGGCCACCGAATGGGCGCAGCCCGCGGTGGCGGCGCACAGCACGGCGTTGCTGGCCGTCCTGGACGCCGCCGGGATCCGGCCGGACTGCGTGGCGGGCCACAGCCTCGGGGAACTGACCGCGCTGCACGCCGCCGGGGTCATGGACGACACGTCCCTGGTTCGCCTGGCACGGCGGCGCGGGGAGCTGATGCGGGACGCCGCCCGGCAACCCGGCGGCATGCTCGCCGTGACGGCCCCGGCCGCGGTCGTCGACCGCGCGATCGGCGCCCTGGGCCTGCGCGACCTCTGGCCGGCCAACCACAACGCGCCCGAGCAGGTGGTGGTGTCCGGTGGCCGCCGGTCCCTCGCCGCGCTGGAACGCCGGCTGGCCGAAAACGGCGTCCGCGCGCACCCGCTGAACGTGTCCGCGGCCTTCCACAGCCCGCTCGTCCGGGACGCGGTCCGGCCGTGGGGCGCCCACGTCCGCCGCCTGACCTTCGCCGCGCCGCGGGTTCCGGTCTACGCGAACTCCGACGCCGCCACGTACCCGGCCGAGTCCGGGGAGATCGCCGGCCGGCTCGCCCAGCAGCCGGTGTCGGCGGTGCGGTTCGCCGACCAGGTGTCGGCGATGTACGACGCCGGCGTCCGGACCTTCGTGGAGGTCGGCCCCGGCTCGGTGCTGACCGGGCTCGTGCGGGCGAACCTCGGGCCTCGCGAGCACACGGCGATCGCCCTGGACCAGCGGGGCAAGCACGGCCTCACCACCCTGCAGGACGGCCTCGCGAAGCTGGTCGCCCGGGGCGTGCCGGTGAACTTCGCGCCGCTGTGGCAGGGCCACGCGCCGGAACCCCCGCCCACGCCCCCGAAATCCGCCGCCACCGTGCGGATTTCCGGCACCAACTACGGCAAGCCCTACCCCGCCGCCGACACGGCGCCGAACCAGGACACCACGCACCCACCGGAGGGATCCCCTGTCATGCCACAGCCAGCGAACGGGCCGACCGAAGACCACGCCGACGACCGGGCCGCGTGGTGGGACACCGTGCGGGAGCTCCACCGGCTGGCCGCCGCGACGCAGGCCTCCTACCAGCGCACGACGGCCGAGAGCCAGCTGGCCTACCTCGCGGCGGTGGGCCGGTCGCTGCACCACGAGGACGGCCCGCCGCCGGCGGACCGGGACTTCCCGGCGAACGGGTCGGCTCCGAACGGCCTTCCGGCCGCGGCGAAAGCGGCCGCCCTGCCCATGGAGCCGCCGCCGGGGCTCGACGGCGGCTTCCCGGCCGTCGAGGACTTCGGGTTCGGCGAAGCCGCCCCGGTCGTCGACGAACCACCGATGCCTGCGCCACCGGCGAAACGCACGGAACCGGCTCCGCAGCCCGACGCGCCCGCCGGCGACGGACCGGCGAGTGAGCGGCTCATCGGGCTGACCCTCCAGGTCGTCGCGGACAAGACGGGCTACCCGGTCGACATCCTCAACCCGGAGATGCACCTGCAGGCCGACCTGGGCGTCGACTCGATCAAGCGGGTCGAGGTGCTGTCGGCCCTGCGCGACCGCATCGAGGGCCTGCCCACGCTCGACCCGGCCGAGGTCGGCCGGCTGCAGACGATCGGCGAGATCGCCGAGCGGCTGACGGCGGAGGTCGGCGGGTGAGCACGGTCGCCGTCGAGACCGCCGGCCGGCTCCTGCGCTACGCCGTCCGCGAGGCGCCGGCCGAGCTGTCGGACCTGACGCCGTCGGGCCTGGGCGACGGACGGCTGGTCGTCACCGACGACGGCGGCGGCGTCGCGGCCGCGCTCGTCGAACGGCTCGCCGCCCGAGGCGTCGACGCGGCCGTCACCCGCGAAGTGCCGCCCGACGCCGACGGCGTCGTGTTCCTCGGCGGGCTGCGCGAAGTGGCCGGCCTGGCGGAGGCGATCGCGGTCAACCACGAGGCCTTCGCGGCCGCTCGGGCGGTGGCCGCCCGGTTCACCCGAAGCGGCGGGCTGTTCGCCTTCGTCCAGGACACCGGCGGGGACTTCGGCCTCGGCGGCCGGCAGGGCGACCGGGCCTGGCTCGGCGGTCCGGCGGCGCTGGCCAGGACGGTCGCCAAGGAGTGGCCGGAAGCCACGGTCAAGGCGATCGACTGCGAGCGCGGCGGCCGCGACCCGGGCCCGATCGCCGACGCGCTCGCCGACGAACTGTGCCACGGCGGAGCGTTGCCGGACGTCGGCCTGCACGCCGACGGGCGGCGCACGACGCTGGTGGTGGAAGCCGAGCGAACGCCGGCACCGGTGGCGCGGTGGCGGACCGGGTCCGGCCGGACGCCGGTCGTGGACCGCGAATCGGTCGTCGTCGCGGCGGGCGGCGCGCGGGGCATCACGGCCGAGGCCGTGCGCGCGATCGCCGACGCCCACCGGCCCCGGATCGTCCTCATCGGACGGACGCCGCTGACCGGCGAGCCACCGCCGGTGCGGGAAGCCGGCGACGAAACGGCCGTGAAGCACGCGATCGTGGCCGACCGGCTGCGCGCCGGCGGACCGGTGCCCGCGCCGGCCGAGGTCGGCGCGCTGGCGCGCCGGATCGTCGCCGCGCGCGAGGTGCGCCGCACGATGGCCGCTCTGACCGAGGCGGGCAGCGAAGTCCGTTACCTGGCGGTGGACGTCGGCGACCCGGCCGCCCTCGGTGCGGCGTTGTCCCGGGTCCGCCGGGAGTGGGGGCCCGTGACCGGTCTCGTGCACGGTGCCGGCGTGCTGGCCGACAAGCCCGTGGCGGCGAAGACGGACGAGATGTTCGACCGGGTCTTCGACGTCAAGGTGCGGGGGCTGCGCGCGTTGCTGGCCGCCACCGCCGAGGACCCACTGTCCTTTGTGTACTTGTTCTCCTCGGTGGCCGCGCAGTTCGGCAACGTGGGCCAAGGCGACTACGCGATGGCCAACGAGGTGCTCTTCCAGGTGGCGGCGGCCGAGTCGGCGCGCCGCCCCGGCTGTCCGGTGACGGCGGTCGGGTGGGGTCCGTGGCGGGCCGGGATGGTCACGGCGGAGCTGGCCGGGCACTTCCGGGACAGCGGGGTCGGCCTGGTACCGGTCGAGGCGGGCGGCCGGGCCGTCGTCGCCACGCTGGCCGCGGGGACGCTCGGGCGGCGCCTGCTCGTCGCGGCCGACGGCGGCCGGATCCTGCCGGGTCCCGGGCGACGCCGGAAAACCGCCCTCCGCTTCGGTTTCGCCGAGCAACCGGCGCTGCGCGACCACACCATCGGCGGCACCGCCGTGGTGCCGGTGGCGCTGACGCTGGACCGGTTCCTCGCCGCCGCCCGGGAACTCGAGCCGGCCCGCCGGGACCTCGCGCTCGCCGACGTCCGGGTGTTCCGGCCGCTGACCGTGACGCCCGGCCGGGTACGCCGGCTCACCCTCCGCGCGGTGGAAGACGGGACGGGCGGCGCGGAGCTCAAGATCACCGACGAGGACGGCCGGCCGTGCCAGGCCGCGCGCACGACCGCGGTGGCCGGCGAACGGTACGCCGACTGGTCACCCCTTCCCGCGCAGCCACCCGGGAACGCCGACCCGTACGCCAGTGCCGCCCTCTTCCACGGCCCGCTGTTCCGCACGCTCAAGTCGGTCGAAAGCCTGTCGGCGGAAGGGGCGGACGGGACGGTCACGGGCGTGCGGGAGCGCGGCTGGCCCGGCCGGTACCCCGGCACCGACCCCGCCGCCGTGGACGCCGCGTTCCAGCTCGGGGTGCTGTGGGCCGAGCGGGTGCTGGGCGTGGCCACCCTGCCGATGGCGGTGAAGGCGGTCCGGTTGCTGGTGCGCGGAGCGCTGACCGGGCCGCTCCGCTGCGCCGTCCGGGGCCGCCACACCGGCCCCGACCACGCCGTCTGCGACGTCGCGCTGCTGGATCCCGGCGGCCGGACGCACCTGGAGCTGCTGGGCGTCAGCCTGATCCGCCGTCCCTGAACCTTCCGCTTCGACGCCTGGGAGCCCTTCATGTTCGAACCCATCGCCGTCGTGGGCCGCGGCTGTGTCCTCCCCGGCGCGCTGACGCCGGAAGCCTTGTGGCACAACGTCATGGCCAAGCGGGTGAGCCTGGGGCCGGTGCCGGACGGCTACTGGCGCCTCGGCCACCCGCTCCCCGGAGAACCTTTTCCCGGCACGACTGGCACGACTGGCACCACCGGCACCGGCGAAGCCGTCCGGGTCGGCGGCTACGTCCGCGGCTTCGACACGGTGTGGGACCCGGCCGGGTTCGCCGTCGCCCCGGCGGACCTCTCCTCCCTCGATCCGCTGGTCCACTGGACCCTGCACTGCGGCCGGGAGGCGCTGCGCGAAGCCGGCCTGACCGAGCCGCCGCCCCGGGCCGGCCTCGTCCTCGGCGTCCTCGGCTACCCGACGCCCGGGATGAGCCGGTTCGCCGAGCGAGTGTGGACCGACGCCCTGCCCGCACAGCTGCGGCGAGCGGTGGCGGGCCACGACGTTCCGGACCCGCGCAACCGGTTCTCCTGCGGGCTCACCGCCCACCTGACGGCCCGCGCCCTCGGCCTCGGCGCCGGTTCGCTGGGCTTGGACGCCGCCTGCGCCTCGTCGCTGTACGCGCTCAAGATCGCCGTGGACCGGCTGCACGACGGCGCCGCCGACGTCATGCTGGCCGCCGCCGTCAACCGCGCGGACGACCTGTTCGTGCACGCCGGGTTCGGCGCCCTCGGCGCGCTCAGCCGCACCGGACGCAGCCGCCCGTTCGCCCGCACCGCCGACGGGCTGGTGCCGGCGGAGGGTGCCGCGTGCGTGGCGCTGATGCGGCTGACCGACGCCGTCCGCGCCGGCACGCCGGTCTTCGCGGTGCTCCGGGGCATCGGGCTGGCCAACGGAGGCCGCGGGGAAGGCCTGCTCGCGCCGTGCCCGGAAGGCCAGGAACGCGCGATCCTCGGCGCCTACCGGGCCGCCGGGCTCGATCCGGGCTCGGTGACGCTGCTGGAGTGCCACGCCACGGGGACAAGCCTCGGCGACGCCGTCGAAGCCCGCACCGCGGCGAAGGTCTTCGCCGGGGCGGATGACCTGCCGGTGGGTTCGGTCAAGTCGAACCTCGGGCACCTGGTGACGGTTGCGGGGCTGGCGGGCCTGCTGAAGCTCCTCGGCGCGATGCACGCCGGCGTCCGCCCGGCCACCCTGGGCGCCGACGACCCCGCCGAAGCGCTGACCGGCACGGCACTGCGGCCGCTCACCGAACACGAGCCGTGGGCCGGCCCGCGGCGCGCGGGCCTCAGCACCTTCGGGTTCGGCGGCACCAACGCCCACCTCGTGCTCGACGCCCTGCCCCCGACCGCGGAGTCCTACCCCGGGCCGTACCCGCCCGTCGAGGACGAAGTGGCCATCGTGGCCATCGGCGCCCGGGTCGGCACCGGGGAGAGCGTCCGGGACTTCGCCGACGGGCTGTTCGGCGAACGGCCGCCGTCGCCGCGGCGGGAGACCGTCGAGACACCGCTGGCCGGCCTCCGGTTCCCGCCGTCCGACCTGGAACACGCGCTCGCGCAGCAGCTGCTGGTGCTGGCCGCGGCCCGGGAGGCGCTGGCCGGGCGGGACCTGCCGCGGGACCGCACGATGGTCCTGGTCGGGATGGGGTGCGACGCCGAAGGGGCGCGGCACGCGGCACGCTGGCGGGTGCCGTCCTGGCTGGCCGGGAGCGGGGCCGCCGACGAGGTCGCCGTCGACCCGGCCGCGCGAGCCGCGTTCGGGCCGCCGCTCACCGCGGCCGGGGTGGTCGGCGCGATGCCCAACATCGTCACCAACCGCCTGAACTCCCAGTTCGACCTGGCCGGCCCGAGCTTCTCGGTGTTCGCGGAGGAAGCGTCCGGGCCGGTCGCCCTGGAGCTCGGGTGCCGGGCGCTGCGCGCGGGCGAAGCGGACGCCGTGGTGGTCGGCGCGGTGGACCTGTCGTGCGAACCGGTGCACGAGGCGGCCCTGCGCGCCCTCGGCCGCGGCTGCCCACCGGGCGACGCCGCGGTGGTGCTGCTCCTGCGCCGCCGCGCCGACGCCGAACGGGACGGCGCGGACATCCTGGCGCTCGTCGGCGAGGCCGACGTCACCGGCGCCGAGCCCGGTCTCCGAGTCGGCCCCCACCCGGACGACGGGCAGGTGCCCGGCTTCGATCCGGTGGACCGGTTCGGCAGCGCGCACGCCGCTCAGGGGCTCGTCGCGGTCGCCGCCGCGGCGCTCGCGGTACGGCATCGGGCGATCCCCCGCCCCGGCCACCCGGCCGACCCCCTGCTGGCCGAGCCGGTCGCTGACGTCACCGTGGCCCCGATCGGCGCCGGCGCCACCACGGTCCGGGTCCGCGGGGTGACGCCGGTGGCCTGGCGGGCCGGCGGCTACGCGGTCCGGCTGTTCACCGGCGGGAACCGGCGCGAGCTCGCCGAGGCGGTGCGGGCCGGAACGCCCGGCGGCGCCGGGCCCTGCCGGCTCGCGCTGGTCGACCGGCCCGGCGACGACCCGGGCGCCCGGCAGGAGGCGGCCCACCGGTGGCTCACCGGCCAGGGCGAACGGCCGCCCGCGACCGCGTTCCGGGAACGGCCGGCCGGCGGCGAAGTCGCATTCGTCTACCCCAACGGCTCGGCCTGTTACCCGCGGATGGGCCGCTCGCTCATGCTCGCCTTCCCCGGTCTCGTCGACGAAATCCGGCGGCAGGGCGGCGAACTCGCGCGGCTCGCCGAGCCCGTGTTCGACGGCCGCTCCACCGACCCCGTGCGCCGGAACCTGGCCGCGACCCTGCTCGCCGGCCTGCACACCCGCCTGACCCGGGACGCGCTCGGAATCCGGCCCGACGCGGTGCTCGGCTACTCCTCCGGAGAGGCCGGCGCGCTGGTGGCGCTGCGGGTGTGGGACGAGATCCCGGCGCTCGTCACCGAGCTCGCCGCGGCCGGGTGCTTCACCCACGGGCTCGTCGGCACGCAGCGGATCGCCCGCCGGGCCTGGCGCCGCCTGGGCCTGCCCGACGAGCGCTGGGTGAACCTCGTGGTCGCCGCCCCCGCCGACCGGATCCGGGCCGCGCTCGAGGACGAACCGGCCGCTTTCCTGCTGGTGGTGAACACGCCCGGCCAGTGCGTCATCGGCGGCGCGGCGGACGCCTGCGACCGCGTCGTGCGGCGCCTGGGCGACGCCGTGACCGCGCTCCCCCTCGGGTACGACATCGCCGCCCACGCCCGCGTCCTGGACGAGGCCCGACCCGAGCTGCTGCGGCTCTACCGCCGTCCGGTCCACGTCGAACCGGGCCTGCGCTTCTACACCAGCACGACCGGAGACACCTACGTCCCGACGTCCGACTCGGTGGCCGACGTGCTCACGACGCTGACCCTCGACCGGATCGACTTCGCCGCCACAGTCGGCAAAGCATGGGACGACGGCGTCCGCGTGTTCGTCGAGCACGGCCCGCGCAACCTGTGCGCCGGCTGGATTTCGGCCACCCTCGGCGACCGCGACCACGTGGCCGTCGCCCTGGACGGCGCCGGACCGGGCGAGGACTCCCTCGCGGCCCTCGCCCAGGCCGTCGCCGAGCTCGCCGCCGCCGGGACCGTCGGGGACCCGGGCGCGGTGCTGGGCCGGTCGACGCCCGTGTCGCCGGCCGCAGATCGGCCCCGGGCGCTGGTCACCCCCGCCCACCCGCCCCTCGTCACGGCGGCGCTGGGCCGGCCGCCCTTCACCGGGCTGCCACCGGCCGGGCGCAAGGGCGGGCGAAAGGTGCCTGCCCGCGAGAACCGGCTTCCGGCGCGCGCACCGGCCGGAGCGTCGAACGGACACACACCGGGTCGCCCGGGCGCGCTCGCCCTCGACCGGGCCCAGCTGGAAAGCCTGGGCGCCGGCCGGGTCGCGGCCGTGCTGGGCGACCGGTTCGCCGCCGTCGAGAAGCGGGCACGGCACACGCGCATGCCCGAGCCCCCGATGCTGCTGGCCGACCGCGTCCTGGGCATCGAGGGCGAGCCCTGCTCCCTGGGGAAGGGCACCATCCGGACCGAGACCGACATCCGCCACGACGCCTGGTACCTGGACGGCTGCGGGCGGATGCCCGCCGGACTGCTGGTCGAAGCCGGGCAGGCGGACCTGCTGCTGCTCACCTGGCTCGGCGCCGACCTCCACGTCGGCGAAGACCGCGTGTACCGCCTGCTGGGCATGGACCTGACCTTCCACGGCAGCCCGCCCGCCGCCGGGACGACCGCCCGGTACGACATCTCCGTCGACGGCCACGGCGAGCACGGCGGGGTGCACCTGTTCTTCTTCCACAGCCGGTGCGAGGCCGGCGGGGAACTCCGGCTCACGGTGGAGAACGGGCAGGCCGGCTACTTCACCGACGAGGAGCTGGCCGCCTCCGGCGGTGTGCTCTGGCACCCCGGCGAGGCGGAGCCGCCGGACGGCCGGTGGTCCCCGCCCGCGGCGACGACCAAAACCTCCTTCGGTTTCGCCGACGTCCGGGCCTTCGCCGAAGGCCGGCCCGACCGCTGCTTCGGCGAGGGCTGGGCACGCACCCGGGCCCACCTCCGCACTCCTCGCACCGGGGACGGCCGCCTGCAGCTGCTGCACCGGGTCCCCGTCTTCGACCCGGCCGGCGGCCCGTGGAAGCGCGGGTACCTGCGGGCCGAATTCACCCTCAGCCCGCAGGAGTGGTTCTTCCCCGGGCACTTCACCGGCGACCCGTGCATGCCGGGGACGCTGATGTTCGAAGCCTGCCTGCAGGCGATGGCGTTCCACCTCGCGGCCTGCGGCCACACCCTCGACCGCGACGGCTGGCGGTTCGAGCCGGTGCCCGGCGAGACCGTCCGGGTGCGGTGCCGGGGCCAGGCGACCCCGCGCAGCCGGCTGCTGGTCTACGAGCTGTTCGTGTCCGAAATCGTGGCCGGCCCGCAGCCGGTCCTCTTCGCCGACGCCCTGTGCACGGTCGACGGCGTCAAGGCGTTCCACGCGCGGCGGCTCGGCCTGCGGCTCACCCCCGACTGGCCGCTCGACCACTGGCGCGTGTTCGCCGCGCCGTCGACCCAGCCGGACGGCGAACCCGTTCCGCCCGAGCGCCTCGGCGGCCTGGTGGGCGAGCCGGGCGACGGCGACGGGCACCGGGCCGGTTACGCCGATCTGCTGGCCGCGGCGTGGGGGCCGCCCCCACGGCCGGACGGCTCGCCGTCGGTTCGCCTGCCCGGGCCGCCCTACCTGTTCGTCTCCCGGATCCCGGACATCTCCCCTTCGTCCACCGGCGACGGCGGCACCGTCGTCGCCGAATACGCGGTGCCGGAGCGGGCCTGGTTCTGGGACGGAGGCGCCACCGCTCCGGTGGCCGTCCTGACCGAGGTCGCGGTGCAGCCGTGCTCCTGGCTCGTCGGGCACCTGGACCTCGCCCGGGCCGCCGGCCCCGGTGCGCGGCTGCGGAACCTCGGCGGCTCCCTCACCGTGCACCGCGAGCTGTGCCCGGCCGACGGCGTGGTCCGGACCGTCGCGCGCCTGACCGGAGTCACCGAGCGCGAAGGCGTCACCGTCTGCGCCTTCACAGTCGCCTGCCACGTCGGCGACGAACCGTTGCTGACCCTTGAAACCACGATCGGCTTGCTGCCGGCCGGAAGCACGGCGTGGCCGTCGACCGCTCCGGAGCAAGCGCCGCCGGACGCCGGTGGCCCGGCGCTCGACCTGCGGACCGGCCCGCCACGCCTGTTCGGCGGCCGGCCGCGGCTGCCCGGGCCCATGCTGCTGATGATCGACCGGGTCACCGACGTCCTGCCGGACGGCGGTGCCGCCGGGCTCGGCCGGATCCGGGCCGAAACGGACGTCGATGCCGGCGATTGGTGGTGCCGGGCCCACGTCTTCGGGGACCCGGTCCTGCCGCCCGGTCTCGCGCTCGAGGCGGTGGCTCAGCTCCTCCAGGTCTTCCGGCTCGACGGCGCGGCCGGGCCGCTCCACGGCAAGCGCTTCGAGACGCCGGCCGCCGGGCGCGCGTTGACCTGGACCCACCACGGCGAGGTGCGCCCGGGCGGCGGCCGGGTGGTGCTCGACCTGGAGGTCACCGCACGGGAACCCGCGACCGCCGATGCCCGGCTGTACGTCGGACGGCAGTGCGTGGGCGAAGTGCACGGAATGACGCAGCGGCTGGTGCCGGCGAGGACGAGCGGGCGCGGCCGCCGGACGGACGAGGAGGCACGGTGAAGGACGATTCCCCGAGCGAACACCGGGTGCTGGTGCAAGGCCTGTCGACGGCTTACTTCGACGAGGGGACCGGGCCGGTGCTCCTCCTGGTGCACGGCAACGTCACCACCTTCCGGAGCTGGCAGCGGATCGTCACGGAGTTCCGGACCACCCACCGGGTCCTGGCCCTTTCGCTGCCCGGCTACGGCGGCACCAGCCCGCAGGAGGAGCCCAGCCTCGACGATCAGGTCGCCTTCCTCGGCGCGTTCCTCGACGCGCTGTCCGTGGACCGGGCGATCGTCCTCGGCCACTCCGCCGGCGGCCTCATCGCGGCGACGTTCGCGCTGCAGCACCCCGGGCGCGTGACCCGGCTGGCGCTCTCGGACTCCGCCGGCCTCGGCCGCGCCGTGAGCCCGCTGCTCATCGCCGGCTCGCTGCCCCCGGACTGGGTCGTCGACCTGCTGACCGCCGCGCTCGTCCTCCCCGGCAGCGGCATCCCGCGCGCCCTGGTGAGCGGGTTGCAGCTCCGGCGGCCCTGGCGGGTCACCGTCCGCGAGTGGCGCGACCAGATCCGCCTGACCCAGGCGCGGACGCTGCTCTCGACGTCCTTCCGGATGGCCCGGCTGGCCGTGGGCCCGACGGGGCAGCGCCGTCGTTACCGGATCGACGACCGGCTGGGCGAGCTGGCGATGCCGACCCTGCTGATCTGGGGGCTGACCGACGAGGTGTTCCCGGTCTGGCAGGCCGTGCGCGCGGCCGGGAAGCTCCGGCGCGGGCGGCTGGCCGTGCTCATGAGCGCGGGGCACGTCGGCTACCTCGACAGCCACGTCGGGTTCGTCGACATCCTCGGCCCGTTCGTCCGCGACGAACCCGCCTCACCGTCCGTTGTGGACGGTGAGCGGCCGTGACGGCCGACACCGCCGCGCTGCTGCGCGCCGAGGCCCGGGACCCGCGGTTCCTCGACCCGGCGTGGACGTCGGTGCCCGCACTGCGTGCCCTGCGCGACACCTACTTCGCGGGCGTGCGGATCGCCGACCGGACGGCCGCCGCCCTCCCCCTGCCCGCCGCCGACCGGACGGCCGCCCGGTTCCTGGCCCGCCTGGCCGCCGACGCGCTCGCCCCGCCCAACCTGTTGCCGGTCAACCCGGCCGCCCTGCGGAAGGCGGCGCGGACGCGGGGCCGCAGTCTCCTGCAGGGGACCCGGCACCTGCTGTCCGACGTCCGGCACAACCGCGGCCTGCCCGCGCTGGTGGACCGGCACGCGTTCGAAGCCGGGCGCAACCTGGCGACCACCCCCGGCCGGGTCGTCTTCCGCAACCACCTGATGGAACTGATCCAGTACGAGCCGCGCACGGCCACCGTGCACGCCGTCCCGCTCCTGGGCTGCCCGCCCTGGGTCAACAAGTTCTACATCGCCGACCTGAGCCCCGGGCGCAGCATCGTGCAGTGGGCCGTGGAGCACGGGCACACCGTGTTCACCATCAGCTACCGGAACCCGGACGCGTCCCTGCGGCACATCGGTTTCGACGACTACCTCCGGGACTCGCTGCTCCCCGCCATGGCCGTCGTCCGGGACATCACGGGCGCCGAGGAGGTCAACCTCTTCGGCGGCTGCCTCGGCGGCCTGATCGGGCTGATGCTCGCCGCCTGGCTGGACGACGACCACCGCCCGCGGCTGCGGACCGTCACCGCCCTGAACACCCTGGCCGACTTCACCGACATCACCGCGCTCACCCGGGCGGGCGGCATCGGCCTGCTCCTGCGGGGTCCCGGTGTCCGGCTGGTGGAAGCCCTCACCGCGGCCCAGGGGGTGATGAGCGGCCGGAACCTCGAGCTGTTCTTCCGCCTGCTCCGTTCCGACGACCTGATCTGGTCGCGGCTGAAGGCCGGCTGGCTGCTGGGCGAACGGCCGCCGGCCTACGACCTCCTGTACTGGAACTGCGACACCCTGAACGTCCCGCACCGCGCCCAGCAGTACCTGCTGCGGAACCTGTGCCTGGACAACGGTTTCGCCGCGGGAACGGCCGAGCTGGCCGGGCGGCGGCTGCGGCTGGGCCGGATCACCCAGGACGTCTTCCTGGTCGCCGCGCGCGACGACCACCTGGTGCCGTGGACGTCGGCCTACCGGACCGTGCGGCTGCTGCCCGGCGACGTCCGCTTCCACCTGGCCTCGGGCGGTCACAACGCGGCCGTCGTGGCCCCGCCGGGCTCCGGGGCGAGCTACTGGACGGGCGGCCCGGACGGTGCGCCGGCGTCCGGCTGGCTGGCCGGCGCCACCGAGTACCACGACACCTGGTGGCGGGCCTGGGCCCGCTGGCTGGCCCAGCGGGCGGGCCCCCAGCGTCCGCCCCCGCCACTGGGCAACGCCCGCCACCCGGCCACGGACCCGGCCCCCGGCCGGTACGTCCTGACCTGAGCGGGCTCGTCCCGCAGCACCGGCGTCAGCCCGCCGCCGGACCCACCGTTCGAGGAGGTATCCGATGTCCGCACGCCGTCCGATCCGCATGGCCAGCTTCGCCGGCGGGATGGGGGACAAGTTCGCCGCTTTCCGGGAGGCCGTGCACGGGGAGCCGGTCGACGTGGTCGTCGGCGACTCCATGACCGAGTTCGTCGAGTCGATGGTCATCGCCCGCTTCTTCGACGAGCCGGAGAAGCACCGGCGGTTCTTCTCGCCGCTGTTCCTGCAGCAGCTGCTGCCGGAACTGGAAGCGGTGGCCGAAAAGGGGCTCAAGGTCGTGACCAACGCCGGCGCCCATGATCCGGCCGCGATGGCCGAGAAGATCCGGGAGGCGGTGCGCGAGCGCGGCCTCCGGCTCGAGGTCGCCGGCGTCACCGGGGACGACCTGCTCGATGACGCCCGACGGCTGATCGCCGACGGGCAGCTGGGCCACATCGACACGGGCGAACCGATCGGCAAGAGCCCGCGGCAGCTGCTCGCGGCGGACGCCTACCTGGGCGGCTGGGGGATCAAGACCGCGCTGGACGCCGGCGCCGACATCGTCGTCACCGGGCGCGTCGCCGACGCCTCGCTGGTCAGCGGCACGGCCGCCTGGTGGCACGGGTGGGAGCGCGACCAGCTCGACGAGCTCGCCGGCGCGGTCGCCGCCGGGCACGTCATCGAGTGCGGGGCCCACGCCACCGGCGGCAACTTCTCCGGCTTCACCACGGTGCCGGACAACGTCCTGCCGGGGTTCCCGATCGCCGAGATCGCCGGCAACGGCGACTCGGTCATCACCAAACGGGCGCACGAGGGCGGCGCCGTCACCGTCGACACCGTCACCGCCCAGCTGGTCTACGAGATCCAGGGGCCCCGGTACCTGAACCCGGACGTCACCTGGCACGTCGACTCGGTGCGGATCACCCCCGACGGGCCGGACCGGGTCCGGCTCAGCGGCGTCAAGGGCAGCGCACCGCCGGAGACCACCCGCGTCGGGGTCCACTACCAGCGCGGTTACCGCGGCTCGATGTGGTACTTCTTGACCGGCCTGCAGATCGGCGAGAAGGTTCGGGTGCTCACGCGGCAGGCGGAAATCGCCGCGCGGGACAACCGCGTGGAGCTGCGGCGGTTCACCTGCGGCCGTCCGGTCGACGACCCGGCGGACCAGTGGCAGGCCACCGTGCCGGTGAAGGTCAACGTCGCCGGGGCCACCGCGAAGGACGTCGAGGACTTCCTGGCCCAGCTCAACTCCTACTGGCTGAACAGCGTGCCGGGCCTGTACATCGACATCACCCAGATGCTCGTGAACGCACCGCAACCCCGCATCGACTACTGGCCGGGCGCCGTCCGCCAGGACAGCCTGCGCCACCAGGTCCGGCTGGGCGATGGCCGGGTCCTGGACGTCCCTCCCCCGCCGTGCACGGCACCCTTCGGCGGGCAGCCGTGCGCCGGACCGGCGGCACCGGACGGCCCGGCGGCCCCGGGCCCGACCGCCCGGCGCCCGCTCGGGGAGGTCCTGCACGCCCGCGTCGGCGACAAGGCCGGCCACGCCGACCTGGGCGTCTGGGTGAGCGAGGACGCCGCCTACTCCTGGCTGGTGTCCTTCCTCACCGCGGACCGGCTCACCGAACTGCTCGCCGCGCCCGCGGAGGTGACCGTCGAGCGGTACGCGCTGCCGAACCTGCGCGCCCTGTGCTTCGTGCTGCGCGGGCACCTCGCCCCGAGCAGTTCCGCGGGATTGTCCCTCGACCAGCTCGGCAAGGGGCTGGGTGAATTCCTGCGTGCCCGCCACGCCGACATTCCGCTTTCGATCCTGCCGATGCGGCTGCGCGTCACCCCGGAACGGGGCACGGTCAGTGATCCGGCTTAGCTCCGCCTTCCCCCGACCGCTGTTCGGCGATGCTCGCATCAGTCTCGATCCACTGATTCCGGACGGCAACGAGGACGGCTTCCGTCCGGCTGTGCACGCCGAGCTTCCGAAACACCGACTGCACGTAGTTCTTGGCCGTCTTCTCGGTTATCCCGAGCATTTTGGCGATCTGCCGATTGGTCCGGCCGAGAAAGATCAGCCGGAGTACCTTGGACTCCTGGCTCGTCAGCAGTTCGACCAATTTGCCCGCCGTCGCCGAACCTTGGTCGCGCGCGGTCGCCCAGGACGCGTCCAGCACCCTGAGCATGATCGCTTCGACTTCGCGGGCGGTCTCGATCTGCCAGTCCAGCAGGTCGCGTACCAGGCGCAAGGCGACATCGAGCTCCACCGGCGGCGGCTCGGTCACGTCCTCGGCGCCCGCCTGCCCGCAAGAGGGTTCCCGCTCTTCCCGGACCATCAGGCCGCCCTCTTTCCGATCTCGCCCCCACCTATGCCGCCCCCGGTACCGCTGCAATTTTTTTATACAGTGGCGACCCAAGGTAGCCGACAACCGGCGGACCGCACCAAGGGCCGATCGGGCGAATCCGGTGGCCGACCTTCACCGAATGCGCGTTCGTCGCACCCAGTAATCGACCGGTTGCGATCTTCGCCCGGTTCAGGCACGCAATGCGGAGAAGGAGTGATCTTCGCCGGACCATTCGTGCCGGACGCCGGTGAACATGACAAAAAGCAGCCACGACCCTTCGACCTGTCCGCTGCCAAATCGAAAAGACAGCACGACCCGAACGCCACCCCCGAGGAAAGGACGTGGAGATGAAACGCTCGGAAACGCGAGGACGCATCCGGTGGGGCCGGTTCGCCGGCGTGCTCGGGGCGGCGCTGGCCGGCGCGGCCGCGCTCGTCACCGGACTTTCCCAGGGAGCGCTCGCGGCGTCGTTCGCGGTGTCGGGCAGCTCGTTCCAGGTGAGCGCCGACAAGCTGGTGGGCGAAGGCTTCGTCCTGTACGGCGACGTCGACCGGGGTTCCGGCGCCGCCCACGTCGTCGCCGTCGGGGCGTTCCGCAAAGCGACCCTCGACAACTTCTGCCAGTCGATCTTCCTGCCCCACGTGCCGCTCGTCGGCGACACGACCCTCGTGCTCACTTCCGGCGGCCCGGGCGGCATGACGGCCACGGACATCGTTCTCGGCATCGCCTCGCTGAGCGGGGACCTCACCCTCACCGACACCCAGATCGGCATCGACGCCGGTCAGCTCACCAAGGGCCCGGCCGGCGCCAAGGGCACCCCGGGGACGTTCGGGATGCAGGCCGACAGCGCCGCGATCGGCCAGGTGCGGCAGGTCGCCTGGAGCACCAACGCGCAGACCCTGCGGCTGAAGAACCTGTCCCTGTCGCTGAGGAGTGGCAAGAATGAGTGCTTCTGAACCTCCTCCCCCACCGCGGCCGGAGCGGCTTCCGGCGAGCGGCGGCCGACGTGCCCGGGCAGCCTGGCGAAGGTTCCGCCACTGGCGTCGCCGCCGGCCCTTCGGCGCCGGGATGTTCCTGCTGCCCGCCTGCGTCGCGATCGGGCTTCCGCCGTACGCCTCCTTCCGGCTGGGCGACGTGGTGCTTTCGATCAGGACGATCGGCGGGCTGTCGGGCCTGCTCATCGCCGTCCTGCTGCTGGTCTGCGCGGTCTCGCTGTGGACGAGACCCCAGTACCGGGTGGCCGCGGGGGTGACGGCGATCGTGGTGTCCCTGGGCGCGCTGGTCAGCAGCAACCTCGGCGGCTTCCTGGTGGGCACGGCGCTGGGCCTCGTGGGCGGGGCACTGGCGCTGGCGTGGGCACCACCGGCCGGTCCGCCGGACGACGGTGAACGCGGCTCCGCGCCGCCGGCACTCCGGTCCGCGGGCGCCACGGTCCTCGTCTTCGGCGTCCTGGCGGCGGCTCCGGTCGTTTCGCGTCCGGCCGACATCCGGCTCACCGCGGCCGCCACCGTGGTCCCGTCCGGCCGGGCCTGGGTGCTCACGGCGTCGGTCCTGCAGCTGGCCGGGCTCCAGTACCTGGGGATCGGCACCACCAGGCTGGGCGACACCACGGTCGAGGTGCTCCGGTTCACCGCCCGCCGCGTCGACATGACGAGCCTGCGCCAGACCAGCGAACTGCTCGACGGGCACACCAGCACGATCACCGCACCGCCCGGGAGCGTCTCGACCGCGACGGGCGACCCGGTCGAGCTGCTGACCTTGCGGCTCACCGGCACGCTGAGCCTGCTCGGCCTCATCGGCATCCCGGTCGACTTCACCCCCGCCCACCCGCCACCACTGGTGCTGCCGTACCTGACGTTCACCGACGTCACCGTGGTCAACACCGACCTCGCGCACGCCAGGCTGGTCATCCCGCAGGCGAAAGTGACGGTCACGTGAGCCGCGGGGCGGCCGAGCCGGTCCGGGAGGAACGACGGCGGGTGGTGATCATCGGCTCGGGGGTCGGTGGCAGCATCGCCGCGTTCCGGCTGGCCGAAGCGGGCGTGGACAACGTGGTGCTGGAGCGCGGGCGCCGCTGGCCGATCGCGGCCGAGCGGGCCGCTTCGCCGTGGGGGAAGGAACTGCTGTGGGGGCACACCGCGCGGCCGTCGCTGCGGCCGCGAGCGGGCGTCACGGCCACCGCCGCGCGGCTGGCCGTGGCGAGAGCCGTCGCGCGGGCGAAAGGCCACACCGGGCCGCTGGAGCTGCTGGTGCACCCGGAGCTCGTCGTGGCGTGCGGAGCCGCCGTCGGGGGTGGCACGCTGGTGTACGGCGGAGTGCTCGGACAGCCGCACCCCGGCCCCTTCTCGCGCGTGTTCCCCGCCGAGCTGGACTACGCCGAGCTCGACGCCGTCTACTACCCCCGGGCCCGCCGCCGGCTGGTCGCGAACGCGTTCCCCGCTTCCCTGCTGCCGCATCCGCAGTACCGCGACGCACGGCTCTGGCACCAAGCGCTGTCCGCGGCCGGCCTGGCGATCGAGCCGATCGTCGGCAACTTCGACGTCGAGACGATCGAAGCGGAGCTGGCCGGGCGAGCCGCCCCCGCGGTCACCGTCGGCGAGTACAGCCTCTCCGGTTGCGTCAGCGGAGCGAAGATGAGCGTGGACCGGACGTACCTGGCCCGCGCGGAGGCGACCGGCCGGACCGACGTCCGCCCGCTGCACCTGGTCACCGGGATCGCCGAGGACCGGCAGGGCCGCTACCGCGTGCTGACCGACCGCCTCGGCACCGACGGCGCCGTCGTCGAGCGGCTGGTGCTGGTCTGCGATCAGCTCGTCCTCGCGGCCGGCGCGGTGCACACGCCGCGGCTGCTCGTCGCCGCCCGCGACACCGGCGCGCTTCCCCGGCTGAACGAGCACGTGGGCCGGCAGTGGGGCACCAACGGAGACCAGGCATGCATCCTGGTGACGACCGCCGCCCGGGGCGGCCCGCCCCCGGCCGGCCCACCGTCGTACTTCGGCCGGGACCACGACGACACCCTGTCGGTGCTGCACGGGCCGCTCCCCCTGCCCGGCGGGATGCTGCTCGTCCTCGGCATGGGCCTGCCCGACGGTTTCGGGCAGTGGCACAGTATCCCGGCGAGCGGCGCAACCCGGCTGGTGTGGGACGCCGCCAACGACACCACCGCACGCCGCCAGTTCGCCACCACGGTCGGGAAGATCGCCGCCCAGCTCCCCGGCACCAGGGTGCTGGACCCGATCGGCCCGCACGCGGCCCACCCCCTCGGCGGCGTACCGCTGGGCAAAGCCACGGACGGCAACGGACGCCTGCACGGCTACCGCGGACTGTACTGTTTGGACGCCGCACTGATGCCCGGCTCCACGGCCGCGGTCAACCCGGTCCTCACGATCGCGGCCGTCGTCGAGCGCTGCCTGGACCACATCATCGGCGATCTGGCCGACGGAGGTGATGCCACGCCGTGAGTCATGCGGGAGAGCGTCCGATCACGGTGGTGTACTGGGCCTGACGAGGCGAGACATTTCGGTCCCTGGCCTCAGTTCTCGATGACCTCGTCTGCCTCGTCGTCGGCCGAACTCTCCGCCGCGGCCTCGGTGCCGAAGCGGTCGCGCACCTCTTCGACCACGCCGGCGATCTGGCTCAGCTGGTCCAGCACCGCCCGGTGGGTCGCCCGGATGGTCGCGGCTTCCTCTTCCGCGCGGGACAGGATCGTTTGCGCGTCCCGCTGGGCGGCGCGGTCGGTTTCCGCACGAGCGGCCTCCGCCTCGGCGACCGCCTTCTCCGCCGCCGCCCGCAGTTCTTCGCCCTCCTTGCGGGCCTGCTCCACGATTGCCGCGGCCTCGGCCTTCGCGACCTGCAGAATTTTCTCGATCCGCCGGCCCAGCCCGGCCGCGTCGTCCGGCTCCGCGGCCCGGGGCGCGGGTACCTGGGCTTTGGCCAGCCGGCGCTCCGCGACCCGCCGTGCTTTCTCGTGCCGGTCCACGCGCTTCTCCGCGACCCGCACGTACTCGTCCACCTGCCGGCGATCGTAGCCGCGCAGGACGATCGGGAACCGGACGTCGGCCTCGGGCAGCGTCTCGGGTTCGGAAACCGTGTTCTCCATTCCCCGAGTGTCGGCAACATCGAGACAGCCAGCAATTCGAATGCGGCGAAGAATCATCCGAAAGTGACGTTTGACGGCGCCGGCGGCGGATGCGCCACGTACGGGGCGGCGTCCCAGGGCTGATCGGTGAAGAAGCGAACGGTCAAGTCGGCGACATCGGCCGCGCGTTCCAGGACGACCCAGTGGTCGGAATCCTTGATGGCGGCGAAGCGGCTGCCCCGGATCGTGGCCGCGAAGGTGCGTTGCCGGTCCGGGGTGGTGATGGAGTCGTGCTCGCCGGTGAACACCAGGGCCGGTACCCCGGACAGGCCGCCGTCGAAGGACGGGCTGCTGATCAGCGACCGCTGCAGGTAATCCAGCACGTCGGGCACGTGGACGGCGACGTGCAGCATCGAGCGCTTGACGTAGCGGTACACCAGGGAACGGCGTGGGATGTGGCGGTCCTCGTCGAGGCACAGCTGCATCCGCGCGGCCACCGCGGCGAAGTTCTCGGTGTCGCCCTTCGCGAGGTGACCGGCCGCCAGCCGCAACGACTCCCGCTGGGCGGAGCTGGTGTGCGAGACCACGCCGCCGAGCATCAGGCGCGCGATGCGGTGCGGATTGCGCTGCGCGCAGCCGAAGGCCAGTTCCGCGCCGTAGGAGTAGCCGAACAGGTTCACCCGCGGCGCACCGAGGTCGTCGAGGATCCGGTCGACCGCGGCGCCCGCGAACTCCGTTCCGGCGCCGGGCGGCAGGGAATCGGACGCGCCCACGCCGGGCAGGTCCGCCGTCACGAAGTCCGCCACCGGGGTGATCCGGTCCTCCATGTGCGGCCAGCCCCGGCTGCCCTGGAACCCGCCACCGAGCACGACCACCGGTTCCGTCCGCGGGCCGGGGTGCCGGAGGAGCCGGTAGCTGAACCGCGTTCCGCCGAGCGTCAGCGGGCGGATCACTTCCTCGCGCATGATCTCCTTCTGCTCCGGGACGGGGGCTCAGCAGCTCTTCGTGAGGACGAGGGCGGCGTTGTGGCCGCCGAAGCCCATCGACGTCTTCACCGCGCACTCGAACGCGGCCGGCCGGGCTTCCTTGGCGACGACGTCGATCGGGATCCGGATGTCCCGGGTCCGGAAGTTGCCCGTGGGCGGCACCAGCTGCCGCTCGAGGGCCAGCACGGTGAGCGCGGTTTCGATGCCGCCGGCCGCGCCGAGCGCGTGCCCGGTCATCGCCTTGGTCGAGGTCACCAGCGGCCGGTCGCCGAGCACCCTGTGCAGCACAGTGGCCTCGATCAGGTCGTTCATCACGGTGGACGTGCCGTGGGCGTTGACGTGGCCCGCCTCGGCCGTTCCCATGTCCGCGTCGGCCAGCGCGGTCCGCAGCGCCCGTTCGATCCCCGCACCTTCCGGGTCCGGCGCCACCGCCGCGTACGCGTCGCTGGACGCGCCGTAACCCGCGATGCCCGCCCGGATCCGCGCCCCGCGTGCCGCGGCGTGCTCGGGGCGCTCCAGAACGACGAGACCGGCGCCCTCCCCCACCACGAACCCGTCGCGGTCGGCGTCGAACGGGCGGCACGCCGTGGCCGGGTCGTCCCGGCGCGTGGACACCGCCCGCATCTGACAGGCGCTGGCGATCAGCAACCGGGAGCACACGGATTCGGCGCCGCCGGCGATGACGATGTCGCACGCGCCGGCGCGCAGCAGCTGCAGTGCCGTCCCGATCGCGACGGTGCCCGACGAACACGCGGTGGAGACGCTCAGGCTCGGTCCCCGGGCGCCGAGGTCCATGCACACGCTGCTGGCGGCGCTGTTCACCGTGGTCATGGGCGCGAGTTTCGGCGAGACCCGCCGGACGCCCTTCTCCGCGAGCACGGCGCTTTGCCGGTCGTAGAACGGAAGGCCGCCGTGGGCGGACCCGATGACGACCGCGACCCGGTCCGTTTCCCACACCGAGGTGTCGAGACCGGCGTCGGCCACCGCCTCCCGGGCCGCGATCACGGCGAGCTGGGAGAACCGGTCCATCATCCGCAGGGCCGGCACTCCCAGCACGCTCTCGGTGTCGAGATCGTCGATGGTGTACATGAAATCGCAGGACAACCCCTGCAGTTCCGCAAAGTGGCGGACTCCCGGGGCGGCGCCGGACCCGGTGACACCCCGCCACGCGGCGTCGGCGCCGACGCCGGCCGCGGTGACCAGGCCCAGTCCGGTCACCGCCGCTGCCGGACGCGCCGTCACCGCGCGGTCTTCGCGTCGACGGCCGTCGCCAGCTGCCCCACGGTCTCCCGGGAGGTCAGCTGCACGTCTTCCAGGTCGATGTCCAGGCGTTCTTCGAGCAGGACGCGCAGTTCCTCCAGGGCCAGCGAATCCATCCCCAGGTCGTGCAGCGACGCTTCGCACCGCACCTCCCCCGGTTCGATGCCGAAGTTGCGGTGCAGAAGCGTGGTGATCTCTTCGGTGACGGTCACTCTGGTGTCGACTCCCATTCCGTTTCCGCACGACCGCCGACTCGCGGTGGCTCAATGGCCCGTGCCGCCGTCGAGGGGCCCGTGACCAAGGCAGCGTTCTACGCCGCGCGGAAGCAGAAATTACTGCGGCACCGGGTCGGCCTTCCACCTCGTGACACCATCGAATGAACCCCGCGAGGCTCTGACCACGAGGACACTGACCCGTTCGTGGCACACGGACAGGTCTCCCTGACTACGCGTCCCAGATCTTCATCGGCTCCGGCTTCGGCGCGAAGTGGTCCCGGATGTCCTTTGTGGCCAATATCAAGTAGGCGAGCGCACCCGCGCCGATGATCGCGACGGCCAGGAGTCCGGTCTCGTGGTGGCGATCGCGCCGCCGGCCGTGCTGCCGGATTCCCGGAATCCGATTCCGGCGAGTATTCCTTCGTATTGTCCGCAGGGCCGGGTGTGATCCCGGCGACCGACGCGTCGGTCTTCTTCGCGAGCCGGACGGCGGTCCGCATCCTAGCGTACGCAGCGGTACCACAGTGCGGATTCCCCCGGCTCGAACGGACCGGTTTTCCGGTGCGTGTCACCACTCGGCACACAAGACGATGGTCAGTTGCGCAGTTCCCGCGGCCGTTGACATACTCGCGGCATGTCCCGGGCCAATACACTGACCGCTCCCTTGCGCCATGCCGACTTCCGGCGGTTGGTCACCGGGCGCACCTTCGCCGAATTCGGCAACGCCGTCGCGCCGGTCGCGCTCGCGTTCGCCGTGCTGGACCTCACCGGCTCCGCCGTCGACCTCGGGATCGTCGTCGGTGCTCGGTCGCTGACGAACGTGTTGCTGGTCCTCTTCGGCGGGGTGCTCGCCGACCGGCTGCCGCGGTCGGTCATCCTGCAGGGCACCGAAACCGCGGCGGCGATCACGCAGGCCGCCATCGCGGTCAGCGTGCTCGGCGGGTTCGCTTCCGTCCCGTTGCTCCTCGGGCTCAGCATGGCCAACGGCGCGGTGTCGGCCATCGCGTTGCCCGCTTCCTCCTCGATCGTCCCGCAAACCGTGCCGGCCACGCTGCTCCAGCCGGCCAACGCGCTGAACCGGATGCTGTCCAACACGGGCCGGTTCGTCGGCGCCGCGGCGGGCGGTGTGCTGGTGGCCGCGTTCGGCTCGGGCTGGGCGATCGCCGCGAACGCCGCGCTGTTCCTGTTCGCCGCGCTTTCCTACCGCCGCCTGCGGATCGCCCGCCTGGAACGGACCGGGAAGTCGCGGCCGTTCGCCGAACTCGCCGAAGGCTGGCAGGAATTCCGGTCGCGGACCTGGGTCTGGGTCGTCGTGCTGCAGTTCATGCTGGTGAACGCGGCCGCGGCGGGCGGGATCTTCGTGCTCGGGCCCGCCATCGCGGACGACACCTTCGGCCGGGCGGGCTGGGGCCTGGTGCTGGCCGCGGAAACCCTGGGCTGGGTGCTCGGCGGGGTGGTGGCCGCGCACTGGCGGCCGCAGCGCGCGCTGGCGATCGGCGTCGCGTTCGTGCTCTGCAACGCGATTCCGCTGCTGGTGCTGGCGAAAGCGCCGAACGTGGTGCTGCTCGTGGCCGTCATGCTGCTGACCGGCTGCGCCATCGAGATGGGCGCCGTCGCGTGGGACGTTTCGCTGCAGGAGCACGTGCCGGCCGACCGGCTCGCCCGGGTCTACTCCTACGACGTCCTCGGCTCGATCATCGCCGTGCCGATCGGGCAGGTGGCCGCCGGGCCGCTCGCCGAACGCTGGGGCCGCGAACCGGTGCTGCTGTGCGGCGCCGCCGTCATCGTGGTCGCGACGCTGCTCGCCTTGTGCAGCAAGCAGGTCCGCGGCCTGCGGCGCAGCACGGCCGAGTCCGCTCCGGTCGCCTAGCGTGCCGTGCAGGCCGCGGTCACGAACTTCGAGTCCGTGACCGCGGCCTTCACTGACGTCACCCTGCTTCGGCCGCGGCGGCGGTTCGGGTCACGAGGTCGCGCAGGACCGGCCCGAAGTGCCGGACCGGCCGGGGGTCCAGCACTTCCTCGTGCCGGCAATCGACTTCGTGGACCTCGACTTCGCCCGTGGCGAAGCCGCCCCAGCCGAGGCCGTCTTCTTCGCGGAGCTTCCGGGAACCCGTCGCCTCGATGCTGACGATCCGGCCGCCGAACACCCGCGTCCGGTGCGCGTCGAACAGGCGCAGG
Source organism: Amycolatopsis sp. NPDC051102 (assembly GCF_040682815.1). Taxonomy (NCBI): domain Bacteria; kingdom Bacillati; phylum Actinomycetota; class Actinomycetes; order Pseudonocardiales; family Pseudonocardiaceae; genus Amycolatopsis; species Amycolatopsis sp. NPDC051102. The sequence continues at coordinate 558,504 of NZ_JBFBBT010000001.1, read as the reverse complement.
CAGTGGCGGGCGATCTCGGTGAGCCCGGCGACCCGGGTGGCCGACAGCTCGGCCAGGTCACCGGCTCCGCGGATCGACTGCTCGACGAGGTCGAGGACGTCCGCCGGCTCGTCCACGGCTTCCCCGCCCGAACCCGGCGACGGGACGGCGTCGAACAGCACCAGCAGCGGCACCGGCTCGGCGAGTTCTTCCAGCACCACCGCCATTTCCTGGGCGACCGTGCCGCCGAACGACCAGCCCATCAGCGTGTACGGCCCGGTGGCCTGGACCTGCCGCACCTGCGCGAGGTACGCGTCCGCCAGTTCCCGGACCGACCCCGGCCGCCGCTGGGGGTCGGCATATGCGCTCGACTGGAGGCCGTAGACCGGGTGGCCCTTCGGGATGTGCGGCAGCAGCCGCGAGTAGCACCAGCTCAGGCCGCCGATCGGGTGGACCAGGAACACCGGGGCGAGGTCGCCTTCGGCCCGCAGCGGGAGCAGGGTCGCGAAGGAGTCGCTCTGGGCCCGGTCCAGCCGTCCGGCCAAGCCGGCGACGGTCGGGTTCTCGAACAACGTCCGGATGCCCAGCTCCACCCCCAGTTCCGCGCGGACGCGGGAAACCAGCCGGCTGACGAGCAGGGAATGCCCGCCCAGGTCGAAGAAGCCGTCGTCGATCCCGGCGCGCTCGATGCCCAGCACCTCGGCGAAGAGGCCGCACAAGGTCTTCTCCAGCGGGCTGCGGGGTTCGTCGGCGGGTGCGGGCCGGTCGGCGAGCGGGGCCGGCAGGGCCCGGCGGTCCAGCTTGCCGCTGGACGTCAGCGGCAGCCGGTCGAGCTCGACGACCATCGGGACCATGTACTCCGGCAACGACTCCCCCGCGAACCGGCGCAGCCGGGCCGGTTCCACCGGTTCCGCCGGCACCACGTAGGCCACCAGCCGCCGGTCGCCGGGCCGGTCCTCGCGGACGACGGCCGCGGCCTGGGCCACGCCCGGGTGCCGCAGCAGCACCGACTCGACCTCGCCGAGCTCGATCCGGAAGCCGCGGATCTTGACCTGGTCGTCCGCGCGGCCCAGGTACTCCAGGCTGCCGTCCGGCCGGCGGCGGGCCAGGTCGCCCGAGCGGTACATCCGCTCGCCCGGCGCGCCGAACGGGCACGCCACGAACCGTTCCGCCGTCAGCCCGGGCCGGTTCAGGTAGCCGCGGGCCACCTGCGGGCCGGCGACGTAGAGCTCGCCCACGACGCCGGGCGGGACCAGCTGCAGGTTCGCGTCCAGGACGTACACGGTGAGCCCCGGGATCGGCGGGCCGACGAGACTGCGGGACGCATCGCCGACCAGCCCGGAATCCAGCGGCAGCATGGTGACGTGCACGGTGGTTTCGGTGATGCCGTACATGTTCACCAGCCGCGCGGCACTCTCCGGGTGGCGTGCGTACCACTCCTGGACCCGCTCGAACGACAGCGCCTCACCCCCGAAGATGATCAAGCGCAGCGGAAGCTCGCGGGCCTCGGTGTGGATGAGTTCGGAGAAGGCGGACGGTGTCTGGTTGAGCACCGTCACCTGCTCCGCGGCCAGCAGATCCAGCAGGTCGGCCGGCGACCGCGCCACGTCCTGCGGGACCACGACCAGCCGTCCACCGTGGAGCAACGGCCCCCAGATCTCCCACACGGAGAAATCGAAGGCGAGGGAATGGACCATCGCCCACACATCGTCCGGCCCGAAGCCGTAGAAGTCCTCTGTGGACCGAAGCAGGGCGACGACGTTGCGGTGCGGGACCACCACCCCCTTGGGAGTGCCCGTCGTGCCGGAGGTGTAGATGACGTAAGCCGGGTGCCACGGCAGCAACGGCGAAAGCCGGTCACCGTCAAGGAGGTCGTTCGCGGCCTTCTCGGCCGTGGCAGCGAAAGTGCCCTCGGTGATGACGTACACCGGAGCGACGTCGGCCAGCATCAGCTCGACCCGCTGCGCCGGCAACCCGGGATCGACCGGCAGATAAGCGGCGCCGGATTTCAAGACCGCCAGCACCGCGACGATCATGTCCACCGACCGCGGCAGCCGGATCGCCACGAACCGCTCCGGCCCGGCGCCGTGCCCGACCAGCAGCCGCGCGAGGCAGTTCGCCCGCGCGTTGACCTCCGCGTACGACAGCGAAGTCACTCCCGACACCACCGCCACCGCGTCCGGCGTCTCCCGGACCCGCGCCTCGAACAACTCCGGCACGGTGACTGCCGGTACGGTCACGGACTTCCCGGCGGCGAGCAGCAGCTCGCGTTCCCCGCCGGTCAGCACGTCGGCCTGGCTCACCGGCCGGTCGGGGTCGGTGGTCAGCTGCCCGAGCAGAGCGGTGAACCGCTCGGCGAGGGCCTGGACCGTGTCGTGGTCGAACAGGTCGGTGGCGTACTCGATGACACCCGTGACGCCGGCCGAGCCTGCCGATTCGCGGAGCGCGAAGTTCAGGTCGAACTTCGCCGAATCCCGGCCGGGCACGTCCAGCTCGCCGACCCGCAGGCCGGGCATGGTGAACGAGACGGCGTCGGTGGTGTCGAAGGCCAGCATCACCTGGAACAGCGGGTGCCGGGCCAGCGACCGCGGCGGGTCGAGAAGCTCCATCAACCGCTCGAACGGCAGGTCCTGGTGCTCGAAGGCCGCCAGGTCGGTCTCCCGCACCCGCGTCAGCAGCTCGCGGAACGTCGGGTCGCCCGAAACATCAGTCCGCAGCACCAAGGTGTTGACGAAGAACCCGGCCAGGTCGTGCAGGGCCTCGTCGGCCCGGCCGGCCACCGGGGTGCCCAGCGGGATGTCCGTCCCGGCCCCCAGCCGGGCCAGGAGCACCGCCAGCGCCGCCTGCACCACCATGAACGGCGTCACGCCGGTCCGGCGCGCCAGCTCTCCGATCGGCGCGGCCACGGCCACGGGGACTTCCGCGCCACGGTAGCTCGCCACCGCCGGCCGCGGCCGGTCGAACGGCAACGTCAGCTCCTCCGGCAGGTCCGCCAGGGTCTCGCGCCAGAACGCGGACTGCCGCGCCAGCAGACTGTGCGGATCGTCCTCCGAACCCAGCAACTCCCGCTGCCACAACGCGTAATCGGCGTACTGGACCGGCAACGCGGCCCACTCCGGCGCCGCCCCGGCCAGCCGCGCCGCGTACGCCTCGGCGATGTCGCGGCCCAGGACGGACAGCGACCAGCCGTCGGACGCGATGTGGTGGACGAGCACCACGAGCACGTGCTCGGCCGGCCCGGCCGAGAACCCGCGGACCCGGACCGGGAGCTCGGCCGCCAGGTCGAAGACGTACCCGGCCGCTTCGGCCACCAAGGCGGGCAGCCGGTCGGCCGGGGCGTCGGCCCACTCCAGCGGCAGCGTGACGTCGTCCGCGGGCACCACCTGCTGCACCGGTTCCCCGTCGAGCACCGGGAACACCGTCCGCAAGCTCTCGTGGCGGCCGGCGACGTCACCCAGCGCCGCCTCGAGCGCGCCGACGTCCAGCGTTCCGGACAGCCCGAGCACCAGCGGCACGTTGTAGACCGCGCTCGGCCCCTCCAGCTGGCCGATGAACCACAGCCGCCACTGCGCGAACGACAGCGGCACCCGCTCCGGCCGCGCCACCGGGACCAGCGGCGGCCGGACCCGGGTGTGGCCGAGGCGTTCGACGAGGCCGGCGACGGTCGGGGTCTCGAACACCTGGCGGACGCTCAGCTCCAGGCCCAGTTCCGTCCGCAGCCGGCTCGCCAGCCGCGTCGCCAGCAGGGAATGCCCGCCGAGGTCGAAGAAGCTGTCGTCGACGCCGGCCTGCTCGATGCCGAGCACTTCGGCCAGCACACCGCACAACGACGCTTCCAGGGGCGTCCGCGGCGGACGGCCGGCGGTCCCCGGGCGTTCGGGTGCGGGCAGGGCCCGGCGGTCGAGCTTCCCGTTGGCGGTCAGCGGCAGCCGGTCGAGCTCGACGACCATCGGGACCATGTACTCCGGCAACGACTCGCCGGCGATCCCCCGCACCTCCGCGGGCACCAACGACACCCCCGCCGCGGGCACCACGTAACCGACCAGGCGGCTGTCCCCGGGCCGGTCCTCGCGCACGACCACCACGGCCTGCGCGACACCGGGTACGGCAGCCAGGGCCGCCCGCACCTCGCCGAGCTCGATCCGGAAGCCGCGGATCTTCACCTGGTCGTCCGCGCGGCCCAGGTACTCCAGGCGGCCGTCGGCCCGCCAGCGCGCCAGGTCGCCCGAGCGGTACATTGCCTCGCCCGGCGCCCCGAACGGGCACGCCACGAACCGTTCCGCCGTCAGCCCCGGGCGGTTCAGGTACCCCCGCGCCAGCTGCGGGCCGGCCACGTACAACTCCCCGGCGACGCCCGGCGGGACCAGCCGCAGCGCGGAATCCAGCACGAAGACGGCCATCCCCGGGACGGGGCTGCCGATGCCGATGCGCGGACCGTCCACATCGGAATCCAGGGTCAGGTGCGTGACGTGCACGGTGGTTTCGGTGATGCCGTACATGTTCACCAGCCGCGCGGAACTGCCCGGGTAGCGGGCGAACCACGCCCGGACGTGCTCGGCCGACAACGCCTCACCGCCGAAGACGACGTGTCGGAGACACAGATCGCGCGGTTCGGCACGGACCAGTTCGGCGAAGGCGGACGGCGTCTGGTTCAGCACCGTCACCCGCTCGGCGGCCAGCAGGTCCAGCAGCTCCGCCGGCGACCGCGTCACGTCCTGCGGCACCACGACCAGCCGGCCACCGTGGAGCAGCGCGCCCCAGATCTCCCACACCGAGAAGTCGAAGGCGAGCGAGTGGACCATCGCCCACACGTCGTCCGGCCCGAACGCGAACGCAGCCCGGGTGGCGCTCAGCAGGCCGGCGACGTTGCGGTGCGGGACGACCACGCCCTTCGGACGGCCGGTCGTCCCGGACGTGTGGATGACGTACGCCGGATGCGACGGCAGCAGCGGTGAGACGCGCTCGCGGTCGGGGAGGTCGTCCGCCGCCTGCGCCTCGGCGGCGGCGAACGTCTCCTCGGTGACGATCGCGACCGGGGCGGCGTCGTCCAGCAGGAAACCGATGCGGTGCGGGGGCAGTGCGGGATCGATCGGGAGGTAGGCGGCGCCCGCTTTCAGCACCGCGAGGACCGCCACGATCTGCTCGGCCGACCGCGGCAGCCGCACGCCCACGAACCGCTCCGGGCCGGCGCCCTGCGCCACGAGCACCCGCGCCAGCCGGTTCGCCTGCGCGTTCAGATCCGCGTACGACAGCGATTCCGCACCGGACACCAGCGCGACCGCGCCCGGCGTTTCCCGGACGCGGGCCTCGAACAACGCGGGAATCGTGGCTTCGGGGACCGGCACAACGCCGGGGTTCCACTCGGTGAGCAGCACCTCGCGCTCCCGGCCGGTCAGGACCTCCGCCTGCCCGATGGGCCGGTCGGGGCCGGCGACCAGGTGCTCGACCAGCCGCACCAGGCGGCCGGCGAGGGTCCGGATCGTGTCGTCGTCGAACAGGTCGGTGGCGTACTCGATGCCGCCGGTGATCCCGCCCGGCCGTCCGCCGTCGTCCCGCACCTCCCCGAAGCCGAAGTTCAGGTCGAACTTCGCCCAAGTCCGGCCCGGGAGCTGCAGTTCGGTGGCCCGCAGGCCCGGCGCGGCGAAGGAAACCCCGGCCGTGGTGTCGAAGACCAGCATCACCTGGAACAGCGGGTGGCGGGCCAGGGACCGCGGCGGGTCGAGGATTTCCGTCAGCCGTTCGAAGGGCAGGTCCTGGTGCTCGAACGCCGCCAAGTCGGTCTCCCGCACCCGGACCAGCAGCTCGCGGAACGTCGGGTCGCCCGACACGTCGGTCCGCAATACCAAGGTGTTGACGAAGAACCCGACCAGGTCGTGCAGAGCCTCGTCGGCGCGACCGGCCACCGGCGTACCCAGCGGGATATCGGTCCCCGCCCCCAGCCGGGACAGCAGCACCGCCACCGCCGCCTGCACCACCATGAACGGCGTCACGCCCGCCAGGCGCGCCAAGTCGTCGATCCGCGCGTGCACGTCCGCGCCGATGCGCACCGGCACGTGCCCGCCGCGGTGACTGGCCACGGCCGGCCGCGGCCGGTCGAACGGCAGCGCCAGCTCCTCCGGCAGGTCCGCCAGGGTCTCGCGCCAGAACGCGGACTGCCGGGCCACCACGCTGGCCGGATCGTCCTCCGAGCCCAGCAGCTCCCGCTGCCACAACGCGTAGTCCGTGTACTGGACCGGCAGTTCGGCCCAGCCCGGCGCCGTTCCCGCCAGCCGCGCCGCGTACGCGGTCGCGAGGTCGCGGCCCAGCACCTCCATCGACCAGCCGTCACAGGCGATGTGGTGCACCAGCAGCAGCAGGACGTGCTCCTCCGGTCCGGTCGAGAACCCCCGGGCGCGCACCGGGATCTCGGTGGTCAGGTCGAACACGGCCTCGGCCGCCAGGTCCGCCGGGGCGTCGCCCCACTCGACCGGCAGCAGGACCTCGTCCGCGGGCACGACCCGCGCCACCGGTTCGCCGTCCACCACGGGGAAGATCGTCCGCAGGCTCGCGTGCCGCCCGACGACGTCGGCCAGCGCCGCCCGCAGTGCGGCGACGTCCAGCGTCCCGGAGAGCCGCAGCGGCAGCGGCACGTTGTAGACCGGGCCGGGGCCTTCGAGCTGGCCGATGAACCACAACCGCCACTGCGCGAACGACAACGGCAGCCGCTCGGGCCGGTCGGCCGCCGCCAGCGCGGGCCGGGCCTGCCCGGCGGCACCGTCGAGGCAGCCGGCCAGCCCGGCGGCCGTGGGGAACTCGAACACCTGGCGCACGCTCAGCTCCCGGCCCAGCGCCGACCGCACCCGGCTGGTCAGCCGCGTGGCGAGCAGGGAATGGCCGCCGAGGTCGAAGAAGCTGTCGTCGATCCCGACCCGGTCGACGTCGAGGACCTCTGCGAGCAGGTCGCACAGCGACGCCTCCAGCGGTGACCGCGGCGCCCGGCCGGCGGCCGCCCCCGAATAGTCCGGGGCCGGCAGCGCACGCCGGTCCAGCTTCCCGTTGACCGTCAGCGGCAGGCCGTCGACCACGACCAGCGCGGCCGGGACCATGTAGTCCGGCAGCGACTCGCCGAGGAACTCCCGCACCCGCGCGGGATCCACCGCGACCCCGGCCGCCGGCACCACGTACCCGACCAGGCGCTTGTCGCCCGGCCGGTCCTCGCGCACGATCACCGCGGCCCGCGCCACCTCGGGCCGCGCGCTCAGGACCGCTTCGACTTCACCGAGTTCGATCCGGAAGCCGCGGATCTTCACCTGGTCGTCCGCGCGGCCCAGGAATTCGAGACTGCCGTCGGCCCGCCACCGGGCCAGGTCGCCCGAGCGGTACATCACCTCGCCCGGTGCGCCGAACGGGCACGCCACAAAGCGTTGCGCGGTCAGCTCCGGCCGGTTCAGGTAGCCGCGGGCCACCTGCGGCCCCGACACGTACAGCTCGCCCGCCACGCCCGGCGGGGCCGGCCGCAGGCCTTCGTCCAGGACGTAAAGCGCGAGCCCGGGGATCGCGGTGCCGATGAGGCTGCGGGTGAGCGATCGGTTCACCAGGGCGGGATCCAGCGCGAGGATGGTGACGTGCACGGTGGTTTCGGTGATGCCGTACATGTTCGCCAGCTGCGCCGCGCTTTCCGGGTGCCCGGCGTACCAATCGCGGATCCGCTCGAACGACAACGCCTCGCCGGCGAAGACGATCAGGCGGAGGCTGAGCCCGCGGGCGTCGGTGCGGGCCAGCTCGTAAAAGGCGGACGGCGTCTGGTTGAGCACCGTCACCTTCTCGGTGACCAGCAGCTCCAGCAGGTCCGCCGGCGAGCGGGTGACATCCTGGGAGACCACCACGAGCCGGCCGCCGTAGAGCAGCGCGCCCCAGATCTCCCAGACCGAGACGTCGAAGGCGAGCGAGTGGACCATCGCCCACACGTCGTCCGGCCCGAAGCCGTACGTGCTTTCCGTGCCGGACATCAGGCTCACGACGTTGCGGTGCGGGATCACCACGCCCTTCGGGTGGCCCGTCGTCCCGGAGGTGTAGATGACGTACGCCGGGTGCCACGGCAGCAGCGGTGCGGCCCGCTCGCCGTCGTCGAGGGGGCCGGCCGGTTTCCCGGCAGCCGCGGCGAACGTGTCTTCGGTGATGGTCAGCACCGGGGCGACGTCGGCCAGCATCAGCTCGATCCGCTGCCGCGGCAGCGCGGGGTTGACCGGCAGGTAGGCGGCGCCCGCCTTGAGGACGGCCAGCACCGCGACGATCATCCCGGCCGAGCGGGGCAGCAGCACGGCCACGTACCGCTCCGGCCCGGCCCCGTGCTCGACGAGCAGCCGCGCGAGCCGGTTCGCCTGCGCGTCCAGCTCGGCGTACGTCAGCGAGACGGTGCCGTCGGTCACCGCGACGGCGTCGGGCGTGCGCCGCGCCTGCGCCTCGAACAACGCGGGCAAGGTGTCCCCCGGCACCTCCCGGGCGCCGGGGTTCCACTCCTCGAGCAGCAACCGCCGTTCCCGGGCGGTCAGCACCTCGGCGCGACCGATCGGTTCGCCGGGCGCCCCGGCCAGCTGCTCGACCAGCCGGACCAGCCGGCCGGCCAGTGCCTCGGCGGTGTCGTGGTCGAACAGGTCGGTGGCGTACTCGACGACGCCGGCGATCCCCGCCGGACGGCCGTCCGGCTCGAACCGCTCGCGGAACTCGAAGTTCAGGTCGAACTTTGCCGAGTCCCGTCCGGACACGTCCAGCTCGCCGGCCCGCAGGCCCGGCAGGTCGACCGCGGGCTCGTCCGCGGTGTCGAAGGCGAGCATGACCTGGAACAGCGGGTGCCGCCCCAGCGACCGCGGCGGGTCGAGGATTTCGACCAGCCGCTCGAACGGCAGGTCCTGGTGCTCGAACGCCGCCAGGTCGGTCTCACGCACCCGGGCCAGCAGCTCGTGGAACGTCGGATTCCCGGAGACGTCCGTCCGCAGCACCAGCGTGTTGATGAAGAACCCGGCCAGGTCGTGCAGGGCCTCGTCGACGCGCCCCGCGACCGGCGTGCCCAGCGGGATGTCCGGCCCGGCGCCGAGCCGGGAAAGCAGCACCGCGAGCGCCGCCTGCACCACCATGAACGGCGTCACGCCCACCTGGCGCGCCAGCTCCTCGATCCGCGTGTGCACCGGGGCGGCCAGGACGACCGGGACCTCCGCACCGCGGTGGCCGGCCACGGTCGGCCGCGGGCGGTCGAACGGCAGCGTCAGCTCTTCCGGCAGTCCCGAGAGCGCGGTACGCCAGAACGCGGACTGGCGGGCCACCACGCTGGCCGGATCGTTCTCCGAGCCCAGCAGGGCCCGCTGCCACAGCGTGTAGTCGGCGTACTGGACCGGCAGCTCGGCCCACTCCGGCGCCACCCCGGCCAGGCGCGCGGTGTAGGCCGTCGCCAGATCGCGGGCCAGCAGCCCCATGGACCAGCCGTCGCACGCGATGTGGTGCACCAGCAGCACCAGCACGTGTTCGGCCGCCCCGGCCGAGAAACCCTGTGCGCGCACCGGAAGCTCGGTGGCCAGGTCGAACACGTGCCCCGTGGCCCCGGCCACGAGCTCCGCCAGGCGATCCGCGCCGGCGTCGGCCCACGCCACCGGCAGCACGGCTTCGGCCGCCGGCACCACCCGCTGGACGGGCTCGCCGTCCACGACGGGGAAGGTGGTCCGCAGGCTTTCGTGGCGCTCCACGACGTCGGCCAGCGCGGCCTTCAGCGCATCGACGTCCAGCGCCCCGGACAGCCCGAGCACCAGCGGCACGTTGTAGACCGCGCTCGGTCCTTCGAGCTGCCCGAGGAACCACAGCCGCCGCTGCGCGAACGACAACGGCACCCGCTCGGGCCGGCCGGCCCGGACGAGCGCGGGCCGGACCTGCCCGCCGCCGCCGTCGAGACACCGCGCCATGCCGGCGACCGTGGGGAACTCGAACACCTGGCGGACACTCAGTTCCAGGCCCAGCACCGACCGGACGCGGCTCGCCAGCCGCGTCGCGAGCAGGGAATGGCCGCCCAGCGCGAAGAAGCTGTCGTCGACCCCGACCCGGTCGACGCCGAGCACGTCCGCCAGCACGCCGCAGAGCAGCACCTCGAGCGGTGACCGCGGCGACCGGCCGGCCGCCGCCCCCGCGTAGTCCGGCGCCGGCAGCGCCCGGCGGTCGAGTTTGCCGTTGGCCGTCAGCGGCAGCCGGCCGACCTCGACGACCACCGGGATCATGTACTCCGGCAGCGTTTCGCCCATGACCTCGCGCACCTGCGCGGGCACCACGGACGCGCCGCGGGCCGGGACGACGTAGCCGACCAGCCGCTGGTCGCCCGGCCGGTCCTCGCGCACGATGACGGCGGCCTGCGCCACGCCCTCCTGAGCGCCCAGCACGGCCGCCACTTCGCCGAGCTCGATGCGGAAGCCGCGGATCTTCACCTGGTCGTCGGCGCGGCCCAGGTACTCCAGGCTGCCGTCGGCCCGCCAGCGCGCGAGGTCGCCCGAGCGGTACATCACCTCGCCCGGCGCGCCGAACGGGCACGCCACGAAGCGTTGCGCGGTCAGCTCCGGCCGGTTCGAGTACCCCCGCGCCACCTGCGGCCCCGACACGTACAGCTCCCCGACGACGCCCGGCGGGACCAGCTGCAGGTTCGCGTCCAGGACGTACAGGGCGAGCCCGGGGATCGCCTGGCCGATCAGGCTGCGCGCGGGCGAGCCTGCCACCAGCGCGGGGTCGAGTTCCAGGATGGTCACGTGCACAGTGGTTTCGGTGATCCCGTACATGTTCACCAGCCGTGCGGCACTCTCCGGATACCGGGCGTACCACTCCTGGACGCGCTCGAACGACAGCGCCTCACCGGCGAAGACGATCGCGCGGAGGTGGAGGTCCCGCGGCTCGGCGCGGACGAGTTCGTAGAAGGCGGACGGTGTTTGGTTGAGCACTGTCACCTTCTCGGCGGCGAGCAGGTCCAGCAGCTCCGCCGGCGACCGCGTCACGTCCTGCGGAACCACGACCAGCCGGCCGCCGTAGAGCAGCGCGCCCCAGATTTCCCAGACCGAGACGTCGAAGGCCAGCCTGGCGACCAGCGACCACACGTCGTCCGGCCCGAAGCCGTAAGTGTCCTCTGTGGAGCGCATCAGGCTGACGACGTTGCGGTGCGGGACCACCACGCCCTTCGGGTTGCCCGTCGTCCCGGAGGTGTAGATGACGTACGCCGGGTGCCACGGCAGCAACGGCGAAAGCCGGTCACCGTCGTCGAGGTTCCCCGCCGGTTCTCCCGACGAGACAGCGAAAGTGTCCTCGGTGATGACGTACACCGGAGCGACGTCCGCCAGCATCAGCTCGACCCGCTGCGCCGGCAACCCGGGATCGACCGGCAGATAAGCGGCGCCGGATTTCAAGACCGCTAACACCGCGACAATCATGTCCACCGACCGCGGCAACCGGATCGCCACGAACCGCTCCGGACCGGCGCCGTGCCCGACCAGCAGCCGCGCGAGGCGGTTCGCCCGCGCGTTCAGCTCGGCGTAGGTGAGCGAGACGGCCCCGCAGGTCACCGCGCCGGCGTCCGGGGTCTTCGCGGCCTGCGCCTCGAACAGAACGGGCAAGGTCGCGTCCGGCACGTCCCGCGGGCCCGGGTTCCACGCGCTCAGCAGCAGTTCGCGCTCCCGGCCGGTCAGCACGTCGACGAGGCCGACGCGCCGGCCGGGATCGGCGATCAGCTGCCTGGCCAGCGCGGTGAACCGGGCGGCGAGCGCCTCGACCGTGGCGTGGTCGAACAGATCGGTGGCGTACTCGACGACGCCGCTGATCCCGGCCGGCCGCCCGTCCGGCTCGTACCGCTCGCGGAACTCGAAGTTCAGGTCGAACTTCGCCGAGTCCCACCCCGTGACGTCCACTTCGTCGACCCGCAGGCCCGGCATGGCGAAGGACGTCCCGGTGTCGGCGTCGAAGGCCACCATCACCTGGAACAGCGGGTGGCGGGCCAGCGACCGCGGCGGGGCCAGGATCTCGACCAGCCGCTCGAACGGGAGGTCCTGGTGCTCGAAGGCCGCCAGGTCGGTCTCGCGGACGCGGGCCAGCAGCTCGTGGAACGTCGGGTTGCCCGAGACGTCGGTCCGCAGCACCAGGGTGTTCACGAAGAACCCGACCAGTTCGCGCAGCATCTCGTCGGCGCGGCCGGCCACCGGCGTCCCGAGCGGGATGTCGGTCCCGGCCCCCAGCCGCGACAGCAGGACGGCGAGCGCGGCCTGCACCACCATGAACGGCGTGACACCGCTCCGGCGGGCCAGTTCCTCGATCCGCGCGTGCGTCGCCGCGTCCAGGAACACCGGCACGCCCGCACCGCGGTGGGTGGCGACCGCCGGCCGCGGCCGGTCGAACGGCAGCGGGAGTTCTTCGGGCAGCTCCGCCAGCGCGTCACGCCAGAACGCGGCCTGCCGCGACACCAGGCTGTCCGGGTCGTCGCCGGTGCCCAGCAGGTCCCGCTGCCACAACGTGTAGTCGATGTACTGGACCGGCAGCTCGGCCCAGCCGGGCGCCGTCCCCGACAGCCGCGCCGCGTAGGCCGTGGCGAGGTCGCGGCCGAGCATCCCCCACGACCAGCCGTCGCACGCGATGTGGTGCACCAGCAGCACCAGCACGTGCACGTCCGGCGCCACCGAGAACCCCTGCGCCCGGATCGGGATCTCGGTCGTCAGGTCGAACACGTACCCCGCGGCCTCGGCCGTCAGCCCGGCCACCTCGCCGTCGGAGGCGGCCACCCAGGACACCGGCAGCGCGACCTCGCCGGCGGGCACGACGCGCTGGGCCGGTTCCCCGTCCACCAGGGGGAAGACCGTCCGCAGGCTTTCGTGGCGCTCCACCACGTCGGCGACCGCCGCGTCCAGCGCACCGCGGTCCAGCGGCCCGGACAGCCGCAGCACCAACGGCACGTTGTAGACCGCGCTCGGGCCGTCCAGCTGGCCGATGAACCACAACCGCCGCTGCGCGAACGACAACGGATACATGTCGGCTCCCCCTTGCCGCGGCCGGTGCCCGCACCGGCCGCGGCGGAATCGTTGCTCGGATTCGGTGAACGGCTACTCGTGGTCCAGCTCGGCCAGCGGCCGGTCGCCGCCGTCGACCATGGCCTCGAGCAGGTTCCGGTAGTACTGCGGGATGCGTTCGGCGAGGTCCGCGGGAACGACTTCGGCCGCGGACTCGAAGTCGCACCGGAAGCCGTCCGCGCGGTCGACGACGTTCAGCGCCAGCGGGTGGCCGAGGTGCCGGATCGGCAGCGGCTCGGCTTCGGTGACCACGAGCCCGTCCAGGGCAGGCACGGTCACCTGGCGGTAGAACGACATCGACGTCGTGAACAGCTCGCTGCGCAGCCCGGCCCCCGGCGGGGCGAGGTCGGCGAGCAGCGCCGCGAACGGGTAGTCCTGGCTTTCCAGCCCGGTGACCAGCTGGTCCAGGACCTCGGCCACGAAGTCCGCGACCAGGACGTCCGACGGCACCCGCAGCCGCAGCGGCACCAGGTTCGAGCAGTACCCGACCACCTGGTCCAGCTCCGGTGGACGGCGGGCGGACGCGACCGGCACGACGAGGTCGTCCTGCCCGGTCAGCCGGTGCAGCAGGGCACCCCAGGCCGCGACCAGGTAGGCGAACACGGTGACGCCCTCGGCGCGGGCCGCCTCGCGCATCCGGTCGCCGAAGCCGGGGTCGAGGCGGACGCTGTGGCGGACCGCGCGGTAGGGGAAGCTTTCCGGCTGTCCCGCGGACGGCAGTTCCGGGGTGGGAGCCTCTTTGAGGAGGGCGTGCCAGTGGTCGCGGTGGGCCGCGGCCGCGGGACCGGCGGCGACCCGCTCGTGCCAGCCGAGGTAGTCCCGGAACTGGACGGCGGGCGGCAGCCCGGGGCTCGTGCCCCGGCACCCGGCGTTGTACAGCGCGGCGAGGTCGTCGAGCAGGACGCTGTAGGACCAGCCGTCGACCAGCGCGTGGTGCACCGCGAGGAGCAGAAGGTGCCGTTGCGGTTCCGTGCGCACCACGGCGGCGCGGAACGCCGTCTCCGGCGGCTGCTCGGCCCAGGTCCGGAGGAAGTCCCGGAGGCCGGCTTCGGTCTCGCAGGTGTGCTCGGTCAGCACCGTCTGCGGGGTGGGGTGGACGACGAGCGTCTCCCCGTCCGCGCCGAACGTGGTCCGGAGGCTTTCGTGGCGGTCGGCCAGTTCGCGCACGGCACCGCGCAGGACGTCGTGGTCGAGCGGCCCGTCGAGCCGGAAGCCGAGCGACATCTCGAACGCGGGCACGCCGCCTTCGTCGAGGTCCCGCAGCTGCCGCTGGGCGAGGGTGCTGCGCAGCGGCGCCGGCCGCGAACTCGTCCGCCGTTCGCCGAGCAGGCCGTTGGCCCGCAGCTCCTCGGCGGAGTCGCGCACCGCGGCGCGGATGTGGTCGAGGTCGGCCTGCTCGTGCGCGGTGGACAGGAAGAAGTTGCGCAGCTCCCAGACGAACACGCCCCGGTCGAGCAGGTTGAAGTAGAACGGGTCCATGTTCTGCTCGTGCTCGAACTTGAAGATCGAGGAGAACCGGCGGACCTCGATCGGCAGATCGAGCTCGCGGAAGTCGGCGTTGAGCTGCTCGGCGAACACCTCGGTCTTGCGGTCGAGGTCGCGCTGCAGGCCGGGCCCCTCGGCGCGGAGGTGGTCCAGGACCGCCTTGGCCGCCGCCATGGTCAGCGGGTGCTGGTTGAACGTGCCGCCGAAGAAGGTGGATTCCACCGTCGGGCCGGAGTCGTCGCCGAAGTTCCAGACACCGCCGTCGATGGCGTCCATGACCCCGCCGCGGCCGGCGATCACGCCGAGCGGCAGGCCGCCGCCGACGATCTTGCCGTAGGTGGCCAGGTCGGCCTCGATCCCGTACAGCCCCTGGACGCCGGCCGGGTGGCAGCGGAAGCCGGTGACCATCTCGTCGAAGATCAGCTTCGTCCCGGAGGCGTGCGTGAGTTCCCGGAGCCGGCGCAGGAATTCCGGCTTCTGCACGCCCGGCGTCCGCAGCGTCACCGGCTCGGTCAGGACGGCCGCGAGTTCCGGGCCGTGCCGGGTGAGGAAGTCGAGCGCCTCCTCCGTGCCGAATTCGAGGACGTAGACGTTTTCCACCGCGCCCGGGGAGATGCCCGGCGCGAGCGGTTTCGTGCCGAAGACGCCGTTCTCGCGGGACGGCACGGCGAGCACGCCGTCGAAGTGGCCGTGGTAGGCGGTGGAGAAGACCGCGATCTTGTCGCGGCCGGTGGCCGCACGGGCCAGGCGCACCGCCGTCATGACCGCTTCGGTGCCGCTGTTGAGGAAGGCGACCCGTTCCATGCCGGTGAGTTCGAGCAGGCCGGCGGCGACGTCCTCGACCAGCTGGGTACGCGGCCCGAGGCTGAAGCCGACGTCCATCCGCTCGCGCACGGCCGAGGTGACGACCGGCGGGTTGTGCCCGAGCAGGTGCACGCCGTAGCCCAGGGTCAGGTCGACGTACTCGTTCCCGTCGATGTCCCACAGCCGCGCGCCCCGGCCGCGCTCGGCGACGATCGGGTACAGCAGTTCCTTGGTGGCGGGCCGGAACCCGACGGTCGACCGGCTGTCGGCGACCATCGGCCGGTACCGCTGCGCGAAGTCCTTCGAGCGTTTCGTCCGGGCGCCGAGCCGCTCGGCCAGCACCTTCAGGTAGCGGGTGCGCTGGGCCGTCTCCACGGTGTCGGCGGCGCGGCGCGAGCCGGGCCACAGCGGCACCACGGACTTCGTCGCGGGCGCCGGCGGTTCCGGCGCCGCCGGCGCGGCCGGCTCGCTCCCGGCCAGGACCTCGAGCTGGCGCTGCATGACCAGGAGCTGTTCCTTGATCAGGTCCTGGACCGCCGTGGAGACGCCCGTCGCCGGCGCTGCGGCGACCGGTGCCGGGGCCGGCGTGGGGGCCGGCGCGCCCGGGAGCTTTCCGGCCGGGGCGTGCGTGCGGAGGTACTCGGCCAGCTCGGCCGGGGTCTGGAGGTCGCCGAAGACCTGCCGGAGCGTCACTTTGCAGCTGTAGCGGTCTTCGATCAGCCGCAGCATGCCCAGCAGCGCCATCGAGTCGGCCCCGAGGTCGGTGAACGGGACACCGGCGTCGAGGTCGGCGGGCGGGACGTCGAAGTAGCCGCCGACGAGGGTGCGGACTTCCGCCAGCAGGGGTTCCACGGTGTTCTCCTCGTGGTCGGGCGGCAGGCTGCCGGCCGCCGCCGGCCGATCGGCGGCCGGGGGCGGCGCGAGGCGGTGGGTGGTGCGGTGCAGCGGGTGCGCCGGCAGCGGGACGCGGCGGTGGTCCTCGCCGGACCAGGCCGGCCAGTCCACGGGGACGCCCGCGGCCCACAGCCGGCCCGCGGTGGCGAGCGGGGATTCCCCGGCGCCGATCTCGAGCACGGTCGTCCCGGCGAAGGCGTGCCGGTCGCCGGTCCAGACGTCCTGGGTCCAGTGCCGCGGGTCGAGCAGCCGCTCCGGCGGCAGTTCCCCGCCGGTGACGGCCGAGAGGACCGGCAGCCGCGGGATGGCCGGGTGCAGCTCGGGCGCACGATCGCGTCGCCCGGCCCGCCAGTCCAGCAGCGCCACCGCTTCGGCCGGTGCCAGAGCCCCGGCGAAACAGGCCGCGAGGACCTCCCCGGCCCCGGTGCCTCCGACTGCCACCGGGTGGACGCCGGATTCCGTCCACAAGGTGGCGAGGGCCAGTTCCGGTACGGGTTCGGCCATGTCGGCGAGGGCGGGCAGCTGCGTGACCAGCATCCGGAACTCTTCGGCAGAGATCTCGCCGAACCGGAAGGCCACGGCGGGGGCCTCCGCGGGCCGGCTGCCGTCGAAAGCAAGCGAATCCGCGGCGGCCGCCACGGGCCGGCTTTCCGCCAGCTCCCGCAGGCTTTCCGCTGCTGTGGCGTGGTCCTCCGCGACGACGGCGAACCGGTGGGCGTACCCGCGCCGGCCGCGCCGCAGGGTGTAGGCAGCGTCGGCGAGGGCGGGGGCGTCCGGCTCCTCCAAGGCGCGCGCCAGCCGGGCAGCCAGCTCGCGCAGCGCCGGCTCGGTCTTCGCGCTCACCGCCAGCAGCTGCGGGCCGCCCGTCTCCGGCGCGGCCGGCCGCGGAGGTGCCTCCTCCAGCACCACGTGCGCGTTGGTGCCGCCGATGCCGAACGAGCTGACGCCGGCTCGCCGCGGTGTCTCTCCCGCCGGCCAGGCCATCGGCAGGGTGTTGATGGCGAAGGGGCTGCCCGCCAGGTCGATCCGGGGGTTCGGCCGGGTGAACGTCGGGTGGCCCGGGATCTCCCGGTGCCGCAGCGCCAGCACGGCCTTGATGAAGCCCGCGATGCCCGCGGCCGCGGCGAGGTGGCCGACGTTCGCCTTGACCGAGCCGAGGGTGCACCCGCCCGGCCGGGCGCCGCCCTCGGTGAAGGCTTCGGTCAGCGCCGCGAACTCGACCGGGTCACCCAGGGTCGTCGCGGTGCCGTGGGCCTCGACGTAGGAGACGGTGGCGCTGTCTACCTCGGCGACCGCCTGCGCCTCGGTGATCACCGCTCGCTGCCCGGAAATGCTCGGCGCGGTGTAGCCGATCTTGTCGGAGCCGTCGTTGTTGATCGCCGATCCCTTGACCACAGCCAGGACCCGGTCGCCGTCCTCGATGGCCTCGGCGAGCCGCTTCAGGGCGACCACGCCCACGCCGTCGCCGAACGTCGTGCCCGCGCCTTCGGCGTCGAACGGGCGGCACCGGCCGTCCGGGGAGAGGATCATGCCCTCGCTGAAGAAGTAGCCCGGGTAGCCGGCCGCGATCACCGAAACCCCACCCGCCAGCGCGACGTCGCATTCGCCGGCGAGCAGGCTCTGCACGGCCATGTGCACCGCGACCAGCGACGTCGAACACGCGGTCTGGACGTTGACGCTCGGCCCGGTCAGCCCGAGCTTGTAGGAGATCCTGGTGGTCAGGTAGTCCTTGTCGTTGGCGATCATGAGCTCGGTGCCGGCGTGGCCGAGCGGGTCGCAGGCACGGGCCACGACATTGGTCAGGTAGGTGTTCATCGACGCGCCCGCGAAGACGCCGACGGCCTGGTCGCCCGCTCCCCCGGCGTAGCCGACGGTTTCGAGCAGCTCCTGCGCCACCTCGAGCAAGAGCCGCTGCTGGGGATCGAGCAGTTCCGCTTCCCGCCGGGTGTAGCCGAAGAACTCGTGGTCGAAGTCGTAGGCGTCCGGCAGGTGCGCGGCCCGCTTGACGTAGGCGGGATCGCGCAGCACCCGCTCCGGCGCGCCGGCCGCCGCGAGTTCGGCGTCGGTGAACGTCGTGAGCAGGTCGTCCCCGGCCCGCAGCCGGCGCCAGAACCGGTCGAGGTCCGGCGCGCCGGGGAACCGGCCGCACATCCCGATCACGGCCACGTCGTTCGCGCGGACCCCGTCAGACATCCTTACCCCCGTTGGTTTCCGGACGGTGGCGCTCCCGCGCGCGCAGCCGGGCACTGCGGGCCGTGCCGTCCGACAGCTGCACCCGGCGGCTCGGCACCCGGCCCCGGCCGGCGTCCGCGACGGCCGCGGTCCCGGCCAGGCGCCGGGCCAGGCCGGCCACCGTCGGGTAGCGGAACAGCTCCGGCACCTGCAGCGGCCGGTCCGGGCTCTCGCCGGCGAGCAGTTCGTGCACCTTCATCAGCAGCAGGGAATTGCCGCCGAGGTCGAAGAAGTTGTCGTCGGGCCCGATGCCGCCGCGGCCGAGCACCTGCTGCCAGACGGCGGTCACCCGGCCGACGTGGGCGCTGGGGGCCGCCCCCGCGCTCCCGCGAACGGGCGCGCTGCGCCGGGGGCCGCCGGGCTCGACCTCGGTCGCCAGCGGCAGGTCCGAGATGCCGCGGCCGGGGTCGGCGAGCGCGGCCCGCAGCAGCGTCACGTAGTTCGCGGTCACCTCCCGGGCCGCGCGTTCGGAGAACACGGACCGGCGGTACTTGAGCAGGCCGACGAGCCGGTCGCCGTCGTGGACGACCTCCAGCACGAGCTCGAGCTGGTCGTCCTGCTGGTCCAGCCGGAACGGCACCGCGGTGAGCCCGGCCCAGCCGACCGGCGCCGCGTCCTCGTCGGCGACGTACAGGCCCGCCAGCGCCGGGTACCGGCTCGGCTTCTGGTAGCTGAACATCGCCTGGAAGATCGGGTTGCGGTCGTCCACCCGCCGCGGCGCCAGCTCGCTGACGAGCAGCTCGAACGGGTAGTCCTGGTGCTCCAGCGCCTCGACGACGGCGGTGCGGGTCCGGCCGAGCTGCTCCCGGTAGGACACCGCGTCGCCCAGGTCGGCCCGCAGCACGACCGGGTTGACGAAGTTGCCGACGCACCCGGCCAGCGCCGGATCGGTCCGGCCGGCGAAGGGCGAGCCGACCAGCACGTCCCGCCGGCCGGTGTAGCGGCTGACGAGGACCTGGAACACCGTCAGCAGCACCGCGTACGGCGTGACGCTCTCGGCTTTGGCCAGCGCGAACACGCCGTCGGCGAGCTCGGCGGGGATCGGGAACACGATCGAGCCGCCCTCGCCGGCTTCGGGATCGACGTCGAACCGGGGCCACTCGGCCGGTTCCAGGCGGCCGGAAAGCCTTTGGTGCCAATAGGATCGCGCCCGGGCACCCGGCTCGCCGTCGAGCAGCGCACGCTGGTGGGTGACGAAGTCGTGGTACGGGGCGTTGCCGGCGGGCAGCTGCGCCGGGCGCCGCTGCACCTCGGCGAGGTAGAGCTGCTCGAGTTCGGCCAGCACGATGCCGAGCGACCAGAAGTCGCAGACCACGTGGTGCAGGACCAGCAGGACGAGCGCCTCGCCCGGCGCCACCGGGAACGCCCGCACGCGGAACAGCGGGCCGGCCGCGAGGTCGAACGGCTCGCGGTACGCGCCGCGCACGGTGTCGAGGAGTTGCTGCTCGCTCCACCCCTGTGCGTCGAGCTCGGCGAACTCCGGCTCGAGCCAGCCGTGCACCGTCTGGCTGTCGACGCCGCTGAACGTGGTGCGCAGGGCCGGGTGCCGCCCGGTGAGCGACCGGACCGCCGCGTGGAACGCGGCGCTGTCGAACCCGCCGGTGAACCGCGCGGTGAACCCGACGTGGTAGGACGCACTGTCCGGGTTCATCCGGTGCAGCAGCAGCAACGGGCGCTGGGCGTGGGAGACCGGGTGGGAAGTGCGGGCCTGGGCGGCGCGGGCCCGCAGTGCCGCCTCGAGCTTCTTGCGGACGTCGTAGTCGGTCATGCGGTTCCGTCCTGCTCGGCCAGCCAGGGCAGGAGCGCCTCCAGCTGGTCCTCGGTCAGCGAGTCGAGGTTGGCCAGGAGCCGTTCCGCCTCCTCCGGCGAGGCGGGCCCGGCCGAAGCAGCCGCCGCCGTGGACGCGGCCGGAGCGGCCGGCCCGTCGAGCACCAGGCGGTCGGCCAGCTCGTCGACGAGCAGCCGCAGCGCCTTGCCTTCGAGGAGGCCGCCGAGCGGCAGGTCGATGTCCAGGTCGCGGAAGATCTGGCCGCGGACCTCGACGGCCACCAGCGAATCGAGCCCGGCCTCCGCCAGCGGGAGCTCCTCGTCGACCGCGGTCTCGGCCATCCCGAGCCGGGTGGCCAGCATGCCGCGCAGGTACCGGAGCACCAGCTCGCGGCGGCGGTCCGGGGTGGCCGCCGGCCAGTCCCGCCGCAGCCGCCGGACCGGCTCCGCCGCGTCGGGGGCGGGTCTCCCCGCTTCCGTGGCGACGGCCCGCCCGCCGGGGAACCGGGCCAGGTAGCGGGACCAGTCCACGGAGAAGACGCCGTACTGGGCACCAGGCGCGGTCAGCAGCCGGTCCAGGGCGGCGAAGGCCGGCTCGGCCGTCAGCGGGGTGAACCCGCCGTCGGACAGCCGGGCCTGCAGGCGCTCGCTCAGCCGCGCCACCATGCCCGCCTCCCACGGCCCCCAGCCGACGCTGAGGGCGGGCAGGCCGAGACCCCGCCGATAGCGGGCGAGGCCGTCGAGGAAGGCGTTGGCCGCCGCGTAGTGGGCCTGCCCGGGCGCGCCGAGCAGCGCGGCCGTGGACGAGAAGAGGATGAAGTGTTCGAGGTCGAGGTGCAGGGTGGCGCGGTGCAGGTGCCAGCCGCCGGTCACCTTGGGCGCGAGCACCGCCTCGAACCGGTCCCAGCTCAGCTGCGGCAGCACGGCGTCGTCGAGCACGCCGGCGGCGTGGACGACGCCGGTGAAGCCGCCCCACTCCCGGTGCGCGCGCTCGACCAGCCGGCCGACCGCCGCTTCGTCGGTGACGTCGAGGTCGGCGAGCGTGATCTTCAGCCCGGGCACGTCCTCGATCCGCGCTTCGGTGGCCCGGCGCGAGGCGAGCACGACGTGCCGCACCCCGTGGCGGGCCAGCCAGGCCGCGGTGCGCAGGCCGAGCGCCCCGGTCCCGCCGGTGATCAGGTAGCACCCGCTCAGGCGGCCCCCGGTCGCCGCGGGCACGGACGCGCGGCGCAGCGTGGGCCGGTGGACGCGGCCGTCGCGGATCGCGGCCTCCGGCCCCGGCACGTCCGGCAGCATCCGCAGCGCGCCGGCGAGGTCACGGGGGTCCAGGTCGAGCAGGCGCACGCCCAGCTGCGGGGCTTCCAGCGCGACGGTGCGGCCCAAGCCCCACAGCATCGAGCCGTACGGGTCGCCGACGGCGCCGGTCACGTCCACCGCCCCGCGGGTCAGCAGCACCATCGAAGCCGGTGGCCGGCCCACCTTCGCGGCGGCCTGCACGAGGGCGGGCACGCTGCCGCAGGCGGTGCGCGTGTCCTGGTCCAGGCCGAGGCAGTGCAGGACGTGCGCCGGCTCCGTTTCGCGCAGGAGCCGCGCGAGGTGCTCGGGGTCGGCAGGGTCGAAGGCGGCGCTCACCTCGGCGACCACGCACCGGCCGCCCCGCGCCTCCACCGCCGTGACCGCGTGCCGCCAGTGGCCCTGGCGGTCGGCGAGCACGAGCCAGGTCCCGGCCGGGGCCGGCGCGCCCGCCGTCTCGACCGGCTCCCATTCCTCGACGTGGATCGGCGCCTCGGCGGACGGCGGCGGCCGGAAGGAGACCGCCCGCAGTTCGAGGCCGAAGAGTTCGAGCAGGGGGTTGCCGTCGTGGTCGAGCAGCGAGACGTCGGCGACGGCCCGGGCGGCTTCGGCCACCCGGTGCCGGACGCGCGCGACCCCCGCCTGGGCCGTCGACGCGTGGAACACCGCGCGTTCGATGCGGAACGGCAGCAGCACGCCGTCCTCGGGCGCCTGCCGGGCGATCCGCGCCGCGATGGCCAGCTGAACGCCGGAATCGAGCAGCGCCATCGTCCGCTCGCGCGGCGACGCGGCCGCGAAGGTGAGGTCACCGGTGCTGTCGTCGCCGTCCAGGCGCAGCTGGTCGATCCACCGGAACGCCGGGCCGAACCGGAAGCCGGCCGCCTCGAACCGCGCGTAGAGCTCCGGAACCGGCCGGCCGGCGCGGTGGGCAGCCGGATCCGCCGGCTGCGCGGCGACGCCGTCCCGCTGGAGCCGGCCCTCCGCGTGGACCTGCCACGCGTCCTCGGCCAGCGGATCGTCCACCCGGGACAGTCCGAGCGACTGGGCGACGAACCGGCCGTCCGCGGCCGGGGTGAGCACGAGCTGCACGCGGCGCGGCTCGTCCCCGGCTTCCAGCGCACGCGGGAAAACCAGGTCTTCGACGACCACACCGGCCTCGCCGCCGACCGCCTCCACCAGGCAGGCCGTGTGGTAGGCCCCGGGCACGACGAGCCGGCCGGCGATCTCGTGGTCGGCGAGCACGCGCGGAGCGTGCGCGGCCACGGTCGTCTCGTACCGCCGCTGCGGGGACTGCGGCAGGGCGATCCGCGTCAGGGCCGGCGGCTGCCCGCCGGCCGGCCGCACGGCTTCGGCACGGGACGGCGCCGGGGCGAGCCAGTGCCGGGTCCGCGCGAAGGGGTAGAGCGGAGCGGCCACCTTGACCGCCCGCAGCGGCCCGTAGTACCCCGTCCAGTCGATCGGGATCCCGGCCCGTTCCAGGCGCGCGAGGTGCGTGAGGACGCCGGCCCGTTCCGGTTTCCGGGGCGCGAGGCCCGGCAGGAAGACGACGTCGTCGCCGGCCTGGGCCCGGCCCGACGTGGTGAGCGTCCGGCGTGAACCCACCTCGAGGAAGACCGTGCACCCGCCGGCCAGCAGCTCGCCGAGCCCGGCCGCGAACCGGACCGGCGAGGTGAGCTGACGGCCCCAGTAGTCCGCGTCGAGCCCGCTCGCCCAGGTGCCGGTCAGGTTCAGCGCCATCGGCACGGACGGCGGCCGGTGGGTGATCCGGGCCGCCGCCGCGGTCACGGCCGGCACGACCGGGGCGACCAGCGACGAGTGGAACGCGTGCGTCGTCTCCAGGGGGATCGTGCCCCACTTCCGGTGCCGGAACTCGGTTTCCAGCTCGCTCAGCTCCGCGTCCGGGCCCGAGACGGTGACCCGTTCCGGTGCGTTGTACGCCGCCACCGTCACCGTCCCGCCCTTCGCCGCGACCAAGCGTTCCAGCTCGGCCACGTCGGTGCAGGCGACCGCGGTCATCCGGCCGCCGCCGGGCACGGCCGCGAAGGCGCGCCCGCGTTCGCAGACCAGCTCGAGCCCGTCCTCGGCGCTGAACACCCCGGCCACGCAGGCGGCGGCGTACTCGCCGAGGCTGTGCCCCAGCACGGCGTCCGGCCGCACCCCGCAGGACGCCCAGAACTCGGCCAGCGCGACCTGCAGGAGGAAGACCGCGGGCTGGAGGAGTTCGGCCCGCGCCTGCGCCTGCGCGTCGGCGAACACGTCGAGCAGCTCGGCACCGGTGAGCCGGCGGAAGGCCTCCGCGTGCCGATCGAGCGCCGCGCGGAAGGCCGGGTGCTCCCGGTGGAGCTCGACGGCCATGCCGGCGTACTCGGAGCTCTGGCCGGGGAAGAGGAACCCGATCCTCGGCCGGGTTTTCCCCGCTTCACCCGCGTCGGCTTGCCCGGTCCCGGTGCGCAGCCACGACTCGATGCGCTCGGCCGCCGCCTCCCCGGTGTCGGCCACCACGCTGAGGCGGTGCCGCAGCGGGCGCCGCCCGACGTGACTGGTGTAAGCGAGGTCCGTCAGGTCCGCGTCCGGCTCGCGCAGGCGGCTCGCCCAGCGCCCGGCCAGCGTGTGCAGGGCGTCCGCGGTCTTGGCGCTGATCGTGACGAGGTCGTGGCCCGGACGGCGGTCCGCCGCCGCCCGGTCCGGCGGCTGTTCCAGCACGGCGAACGCGTTGGTGCCGCCGATCCCCAGCGAGTTGACCGCCGCCCGCCGCGGGGTCCCGGGCATCGGCAGCGGCTCGGCGTTGACGAACAGGCCCGAGCCGTCCAGCTTCAGCCGCGGGTTCGGGGCCGTGAAGTACGGGCTCGGCGGGATCCGGCCGTGGTGCAGGGCCAGCGTGGCCTTGATCAGGCCGGCGATGCCGGACGCCGCCTCCATGTGCCCGATCAGCGCCTTCACCGAGCCGATGGCGGTCGGGGCGTCCGGGCCGAAGACCTGTTTGAGCGCGCCGATCTCGGTGGGATCGCCGAGCGGCACGCCGGTGCCGTGCGCCTCGACGTAGCCGATCGTGGCGGGGTCGACGCCGGCGGCGGCGAGCGCCTGGCGCATCGCGCCGAGCTGGCCGGGCAGGCTGGCGGCGCCGTAGCTGGCCTTGCCGCCACCGTCGTTGTTGATCGCGGTGCCGAGGATGGTGGCGTAGACGGTGTCGCCGTCGCGCACCGCGGCGGCGAGCGGCTTGAGGACCACGGCGCCCACGCCGCTGCCGAAGATCGTCCCGCGCGATGCGACGTCGAACGGGCGGCAGCGGCCGTCCGGCGACAGGATGCCGCCCCGGCGGTGCCAGTACCCGGCGGCCCGGGGCAGCCGGATGTTCACGCCACCGGCCAGCGCCGCTTCGCATTCGCCGCGCAGCAGGCTCTGGCAGGCGAGGTGCACCGCGACCAGCGACGTGGAACAGGCCGTCTGCACGGTCAGGCTCGGCCCGGTCAGGTTCAGCTTGTACGACACCCGGGTGGCGAGGAAGTCCTTGTCGGACCCGAGCTGTTCGAGCGAGGCCGTCGGGTCGGCCGGCATCCCGGTGCGGGTCAGCACCTCGGGCAGATAGCCGGTGAGCACCCCGCCGCTGCCGGCGAAGACCCCGACCGGGGCCGCGTCGCCGTCGGCCGGACGCAGGCCCGCGTGCTCCAGGGCGTGCCAGCACGTTTCCAGGAACACGCGCTGCTGCGGGTCCATGACGGCGGCTTCCCGGCCCGAGATGTCGAAGAAGGCCGCGTCGAAGAGGTCGACGTCGTCGATCGAGGCGGCCGCCTTGACGTAGTCGGGGTCCGCCAGCCACGCCGGGTCCACGCCGTCGCGGAGCAGTTCTTCGTCGGCGAGGTCGCGGATCGCCTCGCGCCCGGCGAGGATCGCGTCCCAGAACTCGCCGGCGTCGGCGGCTCCGGGGAACCGCGCGGCGAGACCGACGATGGCGATCGGGTCCGGCCGGGTCATGCCGGCTCGCCGGCCCCGAGCCGGGGCGGCACGACCGGGTCGTAGGCCTGCAGCAGGTCCCCGACCGTGCGGACGCTGGTGATCGGCACCTCGTCGGAGAACGGGTCGGTGTCGAGTTCCAGCTCCAGCACGGCGACGAGCCGGGCCAGGTGCAGCGACTCCAGGCCGAGCTGGTCGACGAGCAGCTGGTCTTCGTCCAGGTGCTCGACCGGCCCGGCCACCTCGGTCACGACCTCGAGCAGAGCGGCCATGACCGTCTCGCGCCTGTTCATGCGATTCACACTCCCGTTCAGCAGGTGTAGCCGCCGTCGACCGTGATGGTCTGGCCGGTGATGAAGCTCGCCGCGGGCGAGGTGAGGAACCGGATGACGCCGAGCACGTCCTCGACCGAGCCGAGCCGGCCCAGCGGCGTCCGGCGCACGATCCGCCGTCGCTGGTCGTCGCCGATGCCCGCGGTCATCTCGCTCTCGAAGTAGCCGGGGGCGACGCTGACCACGCGGACGCCGGCCGGGCCGACCTCGCGGGCGAGCCCGCGCGTCAGCCCGTCGAGCCCGGCCTTCGCCGCGCCGTACACCGCGACGCCGGTCTGGCCGCGCAACGCGTTGATCGACGACATGTTGACCACCACGCCGTCCCGGCGGGCGAGCATGGGTTTGAGGCAGGCCCGGGCGAGCAGCACCGGGAGCGTCAGGTTGGTCCGCAGCGCGGCGTCGATCGCGGCCGGGGACGTCATCGTCAGCAGGCCCTCGAGCCCGATCGCGGCGTTGTTCACCAGCACGTCGACGCGGCGGTGGCGGCGCACGGCCGCCCGCGCGAACCCTTCCACCGCGGCCGCGTCCGTTCCGTCCACTTCGGACCAGGTGAGCGCGTCGGTTTCCTTGCGCAGCACCGCCAGTTCGGCGGACTCGCGCCGGCTGAAGGTCTCCACCCGGTAGCCGCGGTCGAGGAAGTCGGTCACCAGGGCCAGTCCCAGCCCGCGGCTGCCGCCGCTGACCACCGCCACCGGACGCTCGTCGGTCACAGTGCGCTTCCCTTCCGCTTGAACCGCTCGCCGTGCAACGGCCCGTCCGAGACCGTGATGACGGCCGGGACCTTGTGCGGCGGCAGGTGTTCGCCGCAGAACTGCCGCAGCCGGCGGTTCAGCGCCTTCCGCTCCTCCGGCTCGGCCAGCTCGACCGTGGCCACCACGATGGCGCCGGTGACGGCGTTCGCGCGGCCGGACACGACGACGTCGGCGACGTTGCCCGCGCGCAGCAGCACGTTTTCGACCTCGGCCGGCGACACCTTTTCGCCACCGACGTTGATCAGCGCCGACAGCCGCCCGAGCACGCGCAGCGTGCCGTCTTCGGCCACCACGACCGCGTCGCCGGTGTTCAGCCACCCGTCGTCGTCGAACGGGCTGGGCGCGTTGAGGTAGCCGAGCATGGCGCTGGGCGACTTGATCCACAGCACGCCGTCGCGCACCTCGGTGCGGAACCCGTGCCCGCCGACGTCCATCCGCAGCGAGTCCGACGAGACCGACC
Organism: Amycolatopsis sp. NPDC051102; assembly: GCF_040682815.1. NCBI lineage: Bacteria > Bacillati > Actinomycetota > Actinomycetes > Pseudonocardiales > Pseudonocardiaceae > Amycolatopsis > Amycolatopsis sp. NPDC051102. The sequence goes on along the minus strand of NZ_JBFBBT010000001.1, from coordinate 531,503 downwards.
GCGTGGGCAGGATGCCGGTCTCGGTCAGGCCGTAGGTCTGCTTGAACCGCACGTGCGGGAACACCTCCGCCGCGTGCGCGAGGGTGACTTCGCGCATCGGCTCGGTGCCGTAGGTGACCAGTTCGAGCGAGGACAGGTCGTGGTCGGCGTGGGCGCCGGAGAGCAGCAGCATGTTGAGGAACGTCGGCGTGGTCGGCAGCACCTGCACGCGGTGGCGTTCGATGGCCTCGCACGCGTGCTTGGGGGTGCGCCGCGGCTCGGTGATCACCGTGCCGCCACCGAGGAGGGTGCGGAACAGCGTGTTGACGCCGCCGATGTGGTCCAGGGCCATGAACTGCAGCGTCCGCCGCGGTCGCGCGACCGCCCCGAACCCGCCGAGCAGCCGCGGCAGCGAAAGCAGGGCCGCCTTGCTCTCCCCCGTCGAGCCCGAGGAGAACAGCAGCAGGCCGGCTTCCCCGGACTCGGCGAGCTTGACCAGCAGGTCGGGCCGCGGCTCGGCCGGTGCCGCGACGGCCGTGGCGGTCCACTCGGCGCCGTCGCCGCCGAACTCGACGACCCTGGTCACGTGCGCCGTCGCGATCCGGCGCGCCCGCTCCTCGGCCGGCGGATCGGTGGGCGCGAAGGGAACCACGACACCGCGGCGGACGGCGAGGGCGGTGACGAGGGCGACGACCTCGGGCGAGGCGTTCCCGACGACCGCGACGGCCTCGCCCGCGGCCACGCCGAGCCGGTCGAGCTCGCTGAGCCAGCGGGTGGTGCGCGCGGCGAGCTCCCGGTAGGTGACCTGGCCGCCGTGGCCGGCCATCGCCTCGGCGTCGCCGTGTTCCGCCAGCCGCGAAAGCAGTCCGTCCATCAGGCGTCTCCTCGCCGGCGCAGAGCGGGCCGGGGTGCGCTGTCGCCGGCGTCGAGCTGCGCCGCGATGTCCCCGATCGACTGCGCTTCGAAGAACGCGCGGATCCGCAGCGAGCAGCCCAGTGCCGTGCGCACCCGGCCGATGACGGTCATGGCGAGCAGCGAATTCCCGCCCAGGTCGAAGAAGTTGTCCTCGAGGCGCGCCTGCGGCACGCCGACGACTTCGGCCACGATCTCGCACAGCTGCCGGGCCCGGGGGTCCGCCGGCGGTGCCGCGGCCGGGGCCGGATCCGGTTCGGCACTCGGGACCTCGATCGCCGCCAGCGCCTTGCGGTCCAGCTTGCCGTTGGGGGTGACCGGGAACTCGTCGAGGAGCGTCACCCGGTCCGGCAGCAGCGCGGCCGGGAGCCGGCCCCGCAGGAACTCCCGGACCGCGGACGGCGTCAGCTCCGCCCGGCCGCCCTCGGCAGCCAGCACGTAGGCGACCAGCCGGGCCGCCGGCGTGCCGGGGTCGGTGGCGAAGACGGCGGCGCGGGCGATGGCGGGGTGCCCGAGCAGCGCGGCCTCCACCTCGCCGGGCTCGACGCGCAGGCCGCGCACCTTGACCTGGTCGTCGACGCGGCCCCAGAACTCCAGCTGCCCGTCGGGCCGCAGCCGGCCCCGGTCGCCGGTGCGGTACATGCGCTGCCCGGGCACCGGGGAGAAGGGGTCGGCGATGAACCGCTCGCTGGTCTGCGCGGGGCGGCCCACGTACCCCTGGGCCACCCCGAGGCCGCCGATGCAGATCTCGCCGACGAACAGCGGCGGCAGCAGCTGGAGCTGGTCGTCGACGACGTAGAGCCGTGACGTCCCGGCCGCGCGGCCGGCGACCTGGCGGGGGTGCTCGCCGAGCTCCGCGACGGCCGAATCGACCGTGCACTCGGTGATGCCGTACATGTTGAACGCGACCAGCCCGGGCTGCTCGTGCAGGCGCCGCCACAGCCGGTCGGACGCGCTTTCGCCGCCCATCACCAGGATCTTCGGCGGGTGGGGCACGGCCAGCAGGCCGGCGTCGACCAGCACCTCCAGCTGGCTGCTGTTGCAGTCCAGCAGGTCGATCGCCGACGCGGGGTCCGCCCCGCGGGCGAGCAGCCGCACCGGATCCATCCGCTCTTCTTCGCCGATGAGCAGCAGCCGGTGCCCGAAGGCGATCATCCCGAGGCACTGGTTGACGAACACGTCGAACGTCACCGAGCTCAACCCGCCGATGTTCGCCTGGCGGCCTTCGGGGAGCCGGGCGTAGATCGGCGCGAGCTGGGTGGTGGCGAGCGCGACCACGCTCGCCTGGTCGACGAGCACGCCCTTCGGCTGCCCGGTGGAGCCCGAGGTGAAGACGACGTACGCCGGAGCGGCGCCGGGGCGGGCGGCGAACTCGTCGACCGGCTTCGCCGTGTCCGCCAGGAGCACGGCCACCGAGACCGTCTCGACGTCCGCGAAGGGTTCCTCGGCGACCACCAGGGACACGGCCGGCTCCTCGAGGAGCAGACGCCGGCGGGCCACCGGCTGCTGCGGGTCCAGCAGCAGGAACGCGCCGCCGGCGCACCAGGTGGCCAGCATCGCGGCGATCAGGTCGCCGCGCCGGGGCAGGCCGATGCCCACCACCGTGCCGGTCCGCACGCCCCGGGCCCGCAGGGCCGCGGCCATCGTCCGGGCGCGGGCCGCCAGTTCGCCGAAGGTGAGCCCCTCGCCGTCCGCGGTGACCGCCTCGCGATCGGGGGCCGCCGCGGCGGTCCGCGCGAACAGGTCCCACGCCGAGGCGTGGTCCGCGGGCGGCTCGTCCTGCGCTTCGCTGCCTGCGCCGAGGGCCAGGGTTTCGGCCAGTGCCGGTCCGCCGAGCAGCGGGACGCTGCCGATCGGGACGCCGGGCGAGCGGGTGAGAGCGGCGAGCAGGTCCGCGTAGGCAGCGGCGAACCGCCGCATGGCTCCGGCGGAGAACCGGCCGCGGTCGTATTCGACGGTGCAGGTGGTGCCACCGGCCAGCCGCTGGATGTCCAGGGTCAGGTCGAACTGGATCGCCGGCACCTCCGCGGGGTCCGGCAGGGGCGCGACCCGGAGGCCGTCGAGCGCCCACACCTCGCCCGGGTCGAGCGAGCCGTAGCCGATGGCCGCCTGGAACAGCGGGTTGCGGTCGGCGTCCCGGTGCGGCGCGATCTCGTCCACCACCACCTCGAACGGGACGTCCTGGTACTCCAGCGCGTCGTGCACCGTGTCGGCCACGGTGTCGAGGAACCGGTCGAAGGTCAGCGACGGCGTCACCCGGCAGCGCAGCACGACCGTGTTGGCGAAGAACCCGATGGTGCGGAAGAACTCCGAGTGCGACCGGTTCAGCACCGGTGTCCCGACCGCCAGGTCGGCCGTTCCGGTCCAGCGCTGCAGCAGGACGAAGTAGACGGCCAGCAGGCCGGTGAACGGGGTGACCGAGCGGTCGCGGCAGAACGCTTCGAACTCCGCGGAGACGTGCTCCGGCAGGGCGATCGGCAACCGGGCGCCGGCGAGCCCGCCCGCGGTTTCGCCGGCGTCCTCCGGCAACCGCGTCGGCTGGACACCGGCCAGCCGGTTGCGCCAGTGGTCCAGGCCGGCGCGGTCGACGCCGATCGCCTTTTCCCGCAGGCAGAAGTCGGCGTACTGCGCGGCCGGCGCCGGGAAGCCCGGTGCGTCCGGGTCGGCGTAGGCGAGCCGCAGGTCCTCGGCGAACACCTGCGCGGAGACCTCGTCGATGATGATGTGGTGGAACGCGAAGACCACCAGGTGCAGCGCGTCCGACACCCGGAGCACGCCGGCTCGCCAGAGCGGCCCGGCTGTGAGGTCGAACGGGCGCCCGATCAGCTTCCTCGCCTCGGTTTCCGCCCACGCCCGGCGTTCGTCCGGTGAATCCCCTGCCGCCACGGCGAAGCCGGCCGCGACGGTTCCGGCCGGGTGCACCACCTGGAGCACTTCCCCACCACGTTCGGCAAACGTGGTGCGCAGTGTTTCGTGCCGTTCGCCCAGCACCGTGAGCGCCCGTTCCAGCCGGTCTAATACCAGATTTCCTTCGACGGCGAGAACGGTTCCCCAGGTATCGGCGGAACTGCCGGGCCGCAGCACCGTGGAAAAATACATCCGGCGCTGGGCGGACGAGGCGGGAACAATTCGTGAATGGCCGTCGGCGGCGATACCGCCACCCCCTGAATCCGGCGTGTCGTGCAAATTCGCTTGACGCGCTCGTGACACGAAAGCCCTCCCACCGATCAGCCATGTCCACGCGCGGACAGACAGCCCGACCGTACCCGAAATCCACGCCGAAGATCACTGAACACAAATCACGACCCGCTCGCTTGTCCCGCCGGCGAGACAGCGACGGCGGGCCGTGGAGCGCAGTGCCCCTTCGTTGCTTGACCCGGATTTCACGCCCCGGTCACCGGCCCCTGCAGGGCCGCCGAAGGCGCCGCCCGGGCGGGCGGACCAAGATCGATAAAGGGCCTTCCGGACCGAGTCCCCGCTGTTATAGTCGGTGGCGCAACACGCACGATGCGTACCTGGGGGTAACGATGCGTACAAGCTCCATCCCGGCACGCCCGGAGGCGGCCGTGCCGCGACCGGCCGCGGAAACCGCCGGGCGGCTGCCGGAACCGGGGGTCCAGTTCCACAAGTCCGGCTTGCTGTTCACGGCCAAGCACAGCCTCGGCATGTGGGAGAAGGTCGGCAGCAACCTGTTCTCCTTCGCGGACTCCTCGACCTGGTGGATCGCCGACTGGCTCGTCTACGGCGAATCCACGTTCCACGACCGCTACCGCGAGGCCGTGCAGCGGACGTCGCTCAGCTACCAGACGCTTCGCAACTACACCTGGGTCGCCCGCCGGTTCCCGCTGCCCCGCCGCCGGCAGGGCCTGAGCTTCAGCCACCACCTCGAAGTCGTGGCACTCGACCGGCCCGAACAGGACTACTGGCTGCGGAAGGCCGAAGAGGCGAACTGGAGCCGCAACCGGCTCCGCGGGCAGATCCGCAGCAGCAAACTCGCCCGCGAGGGTGAGATCACGCAGGCAGAAACCGGGAGCGGTGGGCCAATGGACAGCATCGAACCGGCGCCGGCCGACGCCGTTCTCGCCGGCTCCGCACCCGAAGCGCCGCTGCTCGCCCTGCAGCTTTCGGCGGAAGACCTGGAGATGTTCAAACGGGCCGCCGGCAAGGAAAGCGAGCCGGTCGAGACCTGGGCGGCGGAGATGCTGCGCCGGGCGGCCGCCGGCTCCTGACCTGGCCCGGCGGCCTCACGCCGGTTCGGCGGCCAGGGCACTGAGCGCGTCGCTGAGCTCACCCAGCACCGGATTCTTCAGGATGATGCGGACGGTGCGCGGGATCCCCAGCTCTTCGCTCAGCACCCGGCCGAGCCGGATGGCGATGATGGAATTGCCGCCGATGTCGAAGAAGTCGTCCTCGAGACCGATGCCCGGCTTCCCCGTGAGCTCACGGACGCTGCGGACCACCAGGGCGTCCATGGGGTTGCGGAACTCGCTGTCGCTCGTCATGTCCCGGCCCTTCTCCGTCACTGTTCGGCGGCCATGGCTTCGACCAGGCCGGCCGGCCGCATGTCCGTCCACTGTGTGGAGACGTATTCGAGGCAGTTCGCCCGCGTGTCCTCGCCGTGCACCGCTTTCCAGCCGGCCGGTACCGGATTGAACGCGGGCCACAGCGAATGCTGGTTCTGGTCGTTGACCAGGACGAGGTAAACGCCTTCTTCGTCTTCGAAAGGATTCGCCACGGCCGCAGTCTAACGACCGCCGGCGAGACAGGCGCAAGAATTCTTGCGGGCGAGGACCGCGCGCGCGGGGGTTGGTGGGTTTGAGGCTGAGGGAACGCGGGTCGTGGGGGTGTGTTTGTTTATCAC